>NZ_JBAYPG010000016.1:0-72157 GCF_041677825.1 Castellaniella sp. | reverse complement strand
TATGGCTTTCCCCGTTTTCCCTGGCGTTGTCGTGTTCCATGTTCTAGTCGCGCAATGCCCGGTGGTTGCAATAGAACCGGAGACACGACCATGAGACACCAGAACGACCCCGGCACCTTTGACTATGTCAGCTCGTATCCGGCACCCAAAAGGGCAAGAGCATCCGGGCACAACTATGGCAACAGGCAAAAAATAATTTAGTGCGGTTTCAGGCGCCCGAAGGGCTTGCTCAGTAGCCCAAAATAAGCTTGCGCAGTAGCCCAAAATAAGTAACCCGCCGGTTTGAGGATACACTTTCGTGCATAGCCTTGGCGGGTCTTGTCGCCATCAATTATACACACTCCGTTCTCGCCACACTCAGATACACACTCCGTCAGATACACACCCCATTCACCCCACACTCAGCCCTTGGCTGTGGCGGACCCCGCCTGCAGGCGGAAGGTGGCCACCAGTTTCGACAGCCCGTCGGCCTGTTCCTTCAGGCTGGCGGCGGCGGTGGCCGATTCCTCGACCAGGCTGGCATTCTGGCGCGTGACGTCGTCCATCTGGGTAATGGCGACATTGATCTGCTCGATGCCGGCGGTCTGCTCGCGGCTGGCGGCGCTGATCTCGCCGATGATGTCCGTCACCTGGCTGATGTCCGCGACGATGCCCTGCATGCTGATGCTCGCCTGCGCGGCCTGCTCATTGCCCGTGGTCATGACACCGATGGACGATTGAATTAAGTCGCGGATTTCCTGCGCAGATGTCGCGCTGCGTTGCGCGAGCGCGCGCACCTCGCTGGCCACCACGGCAAAGCCGCGGCCCTGCTCGCCGGCCCGGGCCGCCTCTACGGCGGCGTTCAGGGCCAGGATATTGGTCTGGAAGGCGATCGAGTCGATCACCCCGGTGATCTCCGCGATTTGTTGCGATTTCTCGTTGATCTCGGCCATGGTCCGGGTCAGCTGGCCGACGATCTCGCCACCCGCACCGGCTGCGCGGGTCGAGGCCTCGGCCAGCTTGCTGGCCTGCTCGGCACTGTCCGCGCTGTGGCGCACGGTGGCCGTGATCTCTTCCATCGAGGCCGCCGTCTCGGCCAGCGAGCTGGACTGCTGCTCGGTGCGCGACGACAGGTCGAGATTGCCGGCAGAAATCTGGCTGGATGCCTGGGCCACGCTGTCGGCACCCTCGCGCACGCGGCCGATGATCTGCGTCAGGCTCTCCTGCATGCCGTGCAGGCGGTACATCAGGCTGAAATCGTCGCGGGGCCGCAGGTGGATGGCCTGGCTCAGATCCCCCTGGGCGACCCGTGCCGCCAGGGCGGCGGCGTCGGCCGGTTCGCCGCCCAGCGGGCGCAGCACGAGGCGGCTGAGGGCCCAGGCCAGCACCAGGCTGGTGAGGATGATGCTCAGCAGGCCCAGGCCGGCCGCAGTCCACTCCAGCGTGCGGATATCGTGCAGCACTTCGGCATTCGGCAGCGTGACGGCAAACGCCCAGGGCGTCTGGATGCCGGGGATCACGATCGGCACCTGGATGACCGTGGATTCCGCATGCGTGGCCGGATCGTCCAGCGTATAGGTCTGCTTCTCGCCGGCGGCGATCGTGCGCAGGGCGGCTTCGAGCTGGCCGGCGTCCAGGCCCGATTGCCCACTCAGCGTCTGGCCCACCAGCGCAGGGTCGCGGTCACCCACGTACATGCCCTGGCCCGACAGCAGGCTCGCGTAGCCGTGGTCATACAGATGGATCCCCTGGATCGTGTCCTGCAGGCTCTCCAGGCTGATGTCCACCCCTGCGGCGCCCACAAAGCGCCCCTGATCCACGATGGGCACCGAAATCGTCGTCAGCAGCACCGAATTGCCCTCGAAATCATAGGTGTACGGTTCGAGCAGCGCGTTCTTCAGCGTTTTCTTCGGGATCTGGTAGTAGTCCCCCGCGCCGGGTTTGTCATAGTCGGCCAGCACCCCCTGGGTGATCGTGGTGCGCCGGGCATCCCAGTTGAACTGCGCCAGGTAGCGCCCGCTGGCGTCCGACCGGGGCGTTGCGGCATAGTCGGCGTCGCGGCCATCGAACGCATCGGGCTCCCAGGCCGACCAGACGCCCACGTAGCCCGGGTTCTGCTGCAGAGTCTCGCGCAGCATGGCATCGGCTGCCGCGCGGCTGAACTGCCCCGAATGGCTCAGTGCCTGCAACGCGCCGGCCAGCGTGCGCGCGGTCTCCAGCCCCTGGCGCAGGATTGCGGTCGCCTCGGTACCCTGGCGCGTGGCCAGTTCAGCGGCGTGCTGCATCGCGCTGTTCATCTGATAGCCGGCCGCCTGGCGGGTCAGGATGGTGATGGTCAGCGCAAAGCCTGCCAGTACGATGGCCACCACGATCAGCGTCAGCTGGGCGCGCAGGGACATTTTTCGGGAAGTCGTTTCTCTGGGCACGTGGGCCTCCGGGCGTATTGGATTTCAGGCGGGCGATGCCCTGGGTTTCAGATGGACGCGGCCCTGGGTTTGAAGCGGGCGATGCTCTGGGGGTTCGGACTGGCAAGCTCCGGGGCGTTCAGGCGGGCAGGGCTCACGGATTTCAGGCGGGCACCGCGCGCGCCTTCCTGCCCGACTTGCCGGCCCGCGGCGGCGGCTTGCACAGGCCGCACACGTAATCGGCATCCGGGTCGTGTGCGTGGGCCACGAACAGGCCATGGCAGCGTACGCAGCGCGAGCCCTGCAACTGGCCGCTGTCGAAAAAGCGCAGCATCATCCAGGCGCGCGTAAAACTGAGCAGCGTGTGGCTCGAGGCGTGCGAGACGGGCAGCAAGTCGGCCTGCACCTGCTCCAGATACAGCTTGTAGGCCTCGACCAGCGCCTCGGTGCGCGAGGCACCGGCCTTCAGGCGCAGATAGCGATACACGTTGAAGAACACGCTGCTGTGCAGATTGGGCATCCAGGTCATGTACCAGTCCAGCGAATAGGGCAGCATGCCCTTGGGCGCCGAATGCCCGCGGATGTCCCGGTACAACCGTGCCAGCCGCTCGTAGCTCAGGCGGGTCTCGGCCTGCAGCACCTGCAGGCGCGCGCCCAGCCGGATCATCTCGCTGGCCAGGAGAATGTCGGTGGCCTCCTGTGCCACCTCCACCCGGCTCATTTGGCCAGCTCGGTCGCGGGTTCGGCCAGCCGTATGGCCGTGTGCGCCTGCTGCAGAATGCCGCCCAGCGTGCTGCTGCACAGCGTCTGCAATACCTCGGCGTCGTCCAGCCGAAAACCGCAGACCAGCGCATTGGAATGCGCCAGCCGCACCACCTGGGCGGGCGACAGGCCCAGCAGGACCCGGGCCGTCTCCTGGTCGATGCCCAGGCGATACGTGCCTGCGGCGAGATTCTCGCCCAGCAGCTTCTGCGCCAGCATCAGATAGGAAAGATTAATTTCGTAGACGTCCTGCAATACAGCGTGATTGTGTTGATACATGATGCACGTGCCGTTGCGATGGCTTGGGTTACCGAAGTGGATGGAGATCAGGGCTGCGTCTTCTGTCGGACGATTTGCCTGTCGCGTGCCTGGCTGTGCCTGACTGAACCTGGCCCGTTCGGGCCGGTTGCTCAGGGTAGCTGGCCCGGGCCGATCGCTCGGGCCAGCAGCTCAGGCTGGGGTAACCTGAATGTAATTGTTCAACAGAATGGTGAACAAGTATTGCGCGGGACAAGATTCGGACATTTCCTGACAGCCCGGCGTGCCGCCAATTACATGGCGCTCATCTGTGTCTCGGCGCGCGCCTCGGCGCGGGCCTCGAGCCGGCTGCGGCGGTATTCCGTCGGCGTCATGTCGCAATCGCTGCGCAGGTGGCGCAGCAGCAGCCGCGGCGAACCGAAGCCGGATTCCTGGGCGACCTTCTCGATACTCACATCGGGCATCTCCAGCAGGGTCTTGGCGTAGCCCAGGCGCTGCGCGAGCAGCCATTGCGAAAAACTCGTTCCGGCGATCTTGCCGAATCGGCGGCTGAACGTGCGCGGGCTGACATGCACCCGGCGGGCCAGATCGTTCACGCTGTGCATCATGGACAGATTGGCGCGCACGAAATCCATCGTCTGCAGGATGCGCCGATCCGTGCCGGCTTCGGCCAGAGGGCGCTCCACGACCTGCTGCCAGCGGCCCTCGCGGCGCGGAAAGCTGACCAGCTGGCGTGACAGGCGTGCCGCCGCCTCGGCGCCGCACAGCGCCTGCACCAGAAACAGGCAGGTGTCGATGGCCGCCGCCCCGCCGGCCGAGGTCCACACATTGTCTTCGTGCACATAGAGCACTTCGGGTTCGACGCGGATGCGCGGGAATTTTTCGGCCAGCTCTTGTGTGCGCCGCCAGTGGGTGGTGGCACGCCGGCCATCGAGCAGGCCCGTGCTCGCCAGGGCGAAGACCCCCCGGCACAGGCTCACGATCTGTGCGCCGCGGGCATGGGCGCGCAGCAGCGCAGCCTCGAGCGCCTGGGGCACGGGCGCGTCGGTGCCCGGCCAGCCCGGGATGATGATCGCCTGGGCCCGGTCGCAGATTTCCAGGTCCTGGGCGCGGCTGATGTCGAACTCGATCGTCGTGCGCACCATGCCGGGGGTCACCGTGCAGATGCGCAGATCGACCGGCGACTCATTGGAATAATTTCGGCTCATGACCATCAGCGGGCCCGCCAGGTGGAACGGGCCGAGGCCTTCGCTGACGACCATGGCCACGATGGGTGCGGCGGCGCGCGCTTGTCCCGCCGGATGTAACGAGAGACTTGCAGACATGATGGACGACTGAATGAATGACTGAACGAACAACTTGACTGGACGAACAACTGGACGGCCAGTTGAATGCACAGAACCCTGCCGCAGGCGGCAGCAACCGGATTGACCGGATTGTCAGATGAAGTTGATTCCGTGGGGCGTGTGGTCTATGAAAAAGAAACAGACCGCAAGGTGACCGATCGTTGTGCGCCAGAATGACCGCTGATATCCGATTCTTGTCCGGAAGCGACCTTGTTACACAAATTTGCGCGGATTAACGTCACATAACAATTTATTTTCATGATACAGCATTTACCCAACCCCGGGTGACGACCGATCGCGGTTGCCATCCAGTCATACAGAACCAGGTGATACATACATGCGCAGCCTAACGATCCGTGCCCGCCTTGCATTGGGCTTTGGTGTCATCATTGCCCTGATGCTGTTTCTGGCAGGCATCGGCGGCTTGCGCATGTACGATTCCAAAGAAGACAACGGTAACATCATACGCCGACAGGATATTGGCGCAATGGCCCTGCAGCTCAAGGGTGCGGTTGAAAAAAACACCGTTCTGACGGCGATGGTGGCCCAGGATCGCGACGCGGACATTCGCGTCGATTATGACGCGCAGATGGCCCGCACCACCACCGAGGCCGCGGCGCTGGTGCAGCAGCTGCAGGGCGCCGCCACCGATCCGCGCGCGGTCGAGATGCTGCAGAAGGCCATCGAGCTGCGCTCGGCATTCATCGACGGCCGCACCCTGGCCTTCGAGGCCCAGGCGCAAGGCGACCTGGCCAGCGCCCGGCGCTTTTTCACCGAAGAGATGCCGCCGCTGGTCAAGGCCTATACCGAGCAGGTCAATGCCCTGGCGACCTACCAGGGTCAGGTGATCGACGGCACGCTGCTCGATGCCGATGCCAAGATCACCACCTGGCTGTATGTGATGGGTATCGCCACCCTGCTGGCCCTGCTGTTCTCGCCCTGGTTCGCCTGGGGCCTGACGCGCTCGATCACGCGCCCGCTGGCCCAGGCCGTGGCGCTGGCCGGGCAGGTCGCGCGGCGCAACCTGGCGGTCAGGATCGAGCCGCGCGGGCGCGATGAGGTGGCGCAGCTTGAACAGGCCCTGCAGCAGATGGTCAGCGGGCTGCAAGGCGCCATGACCCAGGTGCACGAGGGCTCGCAGTCCATCGCCCTGGCCGCTGCGCAAATCACGGCGGGCAATACGGATCTCGCCTCGCGCACCGAAGAGCAGGCCGCCTCGCTGACCGAGACCGCCTCGTCCATGGAAGAAATGACCGCCACGGTGCGCCAGAACGAAGAAAATGCCCAGCAGGCCAATGGCCTGGCGGTGACCGCGGCCGAATCGGCCAGCCAGGGCGGTGACATCGTCGGCACGCTGGTGCAGACCATGGCCGAGATCAATGCCAAGTCCCGGCAGATGGCCGAGATCGTCGGCGTGATCGACTCGATCGCCTTCCAGACCAACATCCTGGCCCTGAACGCCGCCGTAGAGGCGGCCCGGGCCGGCGAGCAGGGCCGTGGCTTTGCTGTGGTGGCCAGCGAGGTGCGTGCCCTGGCCCAGCGCAGTGCCGCATCGGCCAAAGAAATCAAGGCCCTGATCGAAGCCGCCGTCAGCAGCGTGACCGCAGGCAACGAGAAGGCAGTGGAAGCGGGCACCAGCATGCAGGACATCGTGCAGGAAATCAGCCGCGTCACCGAAATCGTGCGTGAAATCAGCGCCTCCAGCCACGAGCAGACGGCGGGCATCGAGCAGATCAATGTCGCCGTCACGCAAATGGAGGACGTCACCCAGCAGAACGCCAGCCTGGTGCAGGAATCCGCTGCTGCCGCGGCCAGCCTGCAAGAGCAGGCCGACACCCTGGCGCGCCTGGTGGACACGTTCGAACTGGGGAGCCAGGCCACCCACCAGGCCACCCGGCAGGCCGCGCGCCACACAGGCGCCGAGCCCGACCCTCGGGATGCCGGCCAGGCGGCGCGCAAGAGCATCGCAGACACGGTCGGCCGCAATGCCGACCACTTTGCCGGCCGCAATGGCGCTGGGCACGGGGCTGCGGCCAGCCACGGGCACAACCCGGCCGGGGTGCGCGGCATGCCCGGCGCGCATCAGGCAACGGGTACGAACGGCAGCGCCCGCGCACCGGGCGCTGTGCACCACAGCGCGGCGCTGCGTACCCGTGGTGCGGCGCATACCAATGGCGCCGTGCGGGCCAATGGCATGGCCTACAGGCACGGCCTGGCCGGCACCGAAGACGCGTCCGATGCCGATGGTACGAGGGTCAACGGCCATTCACCAGAATGGACCGAATTCTGAGCCCTGATCGTTCGCGGTGCCCGCGCCGGCCTGGCCGGCCCTGGGCAGCGCGCCATTTTGGATGATTCAGACCCGAGCCCGGCCCGCCGGGCTCATATATTCTGCCTGCAATTATTCTGCCTGCCATTTCCATGACCCCGCTACGAGACCATGTGAAATACCGCCCCCGTCTGGCCCAGCTCATCATCCTGCAGTCCGTGCTTTCGATCACCGCCATGCTGCTGATCGCGCTTGCCAGCGCCTACGCTGCCCTGCAGGCCTGGCAAGAGGACGCCGCCGCGGCCACGAACACGGTGCTGGCCGAAGCGATTGCCGAGGAAATCGAAGGGCTGGCCGATCTCATGCACGAGTCGCTGGCCCGCGAGGCACGCAATCTGCAGGGTCTGACCGGGGCTTCGCGGGCCGCTGCGTCTGCCGCGCCCTTGCTGGCCCGCTTGCACGAATGGATGCGTTTGAGCCCGCTGTTCGAGGACGGCATCCGGATCCGGGTGAGCGCTGCAGATGGCAGCATCCTGTACCGGTTCGACTCGGGCATGCCCCCCGAAACAGGCCGCGACGTCGTCCAGAGCGGCCATGATACGGTGGCCGGCCTGGGCTGGCGCATCACCGTGCAACGGCCGCTGGCGCCCCTGCAGGCACAGCGCCTGCAGTGGGTGCAGCAGGTCCTTCTGATCGTTGCGCTGCCCTTTGGCTTCGTGCTGTTCCTCTCGGTCATGTTCCTCCGGGAAATCTCCGTGCCCCTGCGTGAGCTGGCCAGCCTCATCGACGTCACCGACCCCCTCGACGGACGGCCAACCAGCCGTGCACGGCACGCGGTGCTGTTGCGCCGCCTGCACAGCCTCTCTGGCTGGTACCAGGAAGCCTGGCTGATCAAGCAGGCCCTGCTGCGCCGCATTGACATGGTGCATGGCAGCATCCAGACCCTGCGCACCGCCGCCAATACGGATGCGCTCACCCAGCTGGGCAACCGCCGTGCCCTGGCCGAGGCACTGGACAGCCTGGCCGCCACAGCCGAGCCCTTTGGCGTCATCGCGCTGGATATCGACCATTTCAAGCGTATCAACGATTGCCATGGCCACGCCCAGGGCGACCGCGCCATCCGCCGGGTGGCCGATGAACTGCGCCGCCACGCGCGCAGCATGGACCTGGTCTTGCGCACGGGGGGCGATGAGTTCCTGATCCTGTTGCCGGGCATCGACCCCGCCGTACTGGCCGACGTGGCCCAGCGCATTGCCCGCAGCATCGCAGACGCCGATATTCTGCCGGATGACAGAATCACCGTGTCGGCCGGCGTGGCCCTGTGGGCCGCCGGCACCCCGGCGGGCGTGCTCGAGGCCGCCGACCAGGCCCTTTATCGTGCCAAGGCCGGCGGGCGCAATCGCGTGGCCGGCGCCGAGGTGGCCGACGCAGGCGACACCGATCCAGGCGCACCGGTCTAATAACGATGGATGGTGCAGAGCCTCCATGCACATCCGTTGGCGTTCATTGCCGCAGATTTCCACGTTGATACCCGACAGTTCAGGCCATCGAACCCGTGCCACGGGTGTATTATTTTCTGTTCATGGCCTGAACAGCCATGAGATGCAATCCCCGGGGGTGTCGGGCGGCGTGCCGCGGTCGATGCCCCGGTGCCAGCCGGAAAACCAGGCTCTTGCGCGTCGCCGATCGTTGCACGGCACGGCGGTAGCGTGCCAAAAATGCCTTATCATCAGCATTCCCTGCCGGCGGCCCCTCACCCGGCTCATTTCATAAGCTCGCGCTGGCGCCACATGACATCCCACTTGACTGATCCTACAGCCACCCTGGGCAAGATACACCCCGAACATTCACTCAAGCTCCTGCGCCTGCTGCAGGAACACCCCGATCTGTCGCAGCGCGAACTGGCCCGCGCGCTGGGCCTCAGCCTGGGCAAGACGCACTACTGCGTGCGCGCCCTGCTCGACAAGGGCCTGATCAAGATGCACGACTTCACGCACAGCAACAACAAGCGCGGCTACGCCTACCTGCTCACCCCGGCCGGCCTGTGCGCCAAGGCCGAACTCACCCGCGCCTTCCTGCACCAGAAGCAGGCGGAGTACGAAACCCTGAAATACGAAATCGCCGCCCTGCGCCGCGAAGTGGACGGGCAGCAGGCATGAGCCCGCAGACGGCCGACGCAAGCACCCAGGCCGAAAGCAGCGCGCAGGCCGACGGCCACGCCAGCGCCGACTGGGCGCCCCCCCCCGGCAGCCGCCTGCCGCAGCTGGTGCGCGGCTTCTGGCACCACCTGGAGCCCCGGCGCAAGCGCCAGCTGGGCCTGCTGCTCATCCTGATGGTGGGCGCATCGTTTGCCGAAGTGCTCAGCCTGGGCGCCGTGCTGCCCTTTCTGGGCGTGCTCACCCAGCCCGAGACGGTGTACGGCCACGCCTTGTTGCAGCCCCTGTGGCAGGCCCTGGGCATAGACAGCGCGCATGCCCTGCTGCTGCCTATCACCCTGGGCTTCATCGCCGCCGCCCTGCTGGCCGGGCTCATGCGCCTGCTGCTGCTGTATGCGCAGACCAAACTGTCATTCGCCATCGGCGCCGACTTCAGTTTCCAGATCTATCGCCGCACGCTGTACCAGCCCTACGCCGTACACGTGGCGCGCAACAGCAGCGAAGTGATCAGCGGCGTGACCAGCAAGGTGCAGGCCATGATCGGCCAGTTCCTGAGCCCGCTGCTGCTCATGCTGAGCAGCCTCATCATCATGCTGGCCATTCTGCTCGCCCTGCTGGCGGTGGACCCGCTCATGTCGCTGGCGGCTTTCGCGGGCTTTGGCCTCATCTACGGCGTGATCACCGTGGCCAGCCGCCGGCGCCTGGAAATCTACAGCGAGCGCATCGCCGAAAACAGCACGCAAGTGGTCAAGGTGCTGCAGGAAGGCCTGGGCGGCATCCGCGACGTGCTCATCGACGGCACGCAGGAAACCTACAGCCAGCTGTACCGCCATGCCGACATCCCCCTGCGCCACGCCCAGGCCAATAGCCAGATCCTGGGCGGCGCCCCGCGCTTCGGGGCCGAGGCCCTGGGCATGGCCTTCATCGCCATCCTGGCCTACGCCATGGCGCGCCAGGAGGCGGGCATCAGCCAGGCCATCACCCTGCTGGGTGCCCTGGCCCTGGGCGCCCAGCGCCTGCTGCCCGTGCTGCAGCAGGCCTACCAATCCTTTGTGCTGCTGCGCAGTAACCGCGACAACGTCTTCGACGCCCTGGAACTGCTCAGCCAGCCCATAGACGAGAACCTGCTGGTGCCCACACCCACGCCATTGCCGTTTGTGCGCGCCATCGAACTGCAGCACCTGGATTTTGCCTACGCCCCGCATGGGGCCCCCGTGCTGCATGGCCTGGACCTGGTCATCGCCAAGGGCAGCCGCACCGGCTTCATGGGCGCCACGGGCAGCGGCAAGAGCACCCTGCTCGACCTGATCATGGGCCTGCTCGCGCCCACCGGCGGGCGCATCTGCATCGATGGCCAGGTACTGGATGCCACCACCCGGCGCGCCTGGCAGCGGCGCATCGCGCACGTGCCGCAAAGCATTTACCTGTCGGATGCCAGCATCGCCGAAAACATCGCCCTGGGCCACCCGCCCGAGCACATCGACCGCGTGCGCGTACGCCAGGCCGCGCGCCAGGCGCAGATCGCCGAGCACATCGAAAGCCTGCCCCAGGGCTACGACACCCCCGTGGGCGAGCGCGGCATCCGCCTCTCGGGCGGCCAGCGCCAGCGCATCGGCATCGCCCGCGCCCTGTATCGCCAGGCCGACGTGATCATCTTCGACGAAGCCACCAGCGCGCTGGACAACGCCACTGAACGCGCCGTGATGGACGCCATCGACGGCCTGGGCACCGATCTCACCATCCTCATGATCGCCCACCGCCTGACCACCCTGCGCCGCTGCGACCAGATCGTCGAACTGCAGCACGGCCGAATCAAGCGCGTGGGCACGTACGATGAACTGGTACAGGTGGCGTGACGCGGCGCGTACCTTCATGACCCACTACCAGCACCCCACCGCCATCGTCGACCCTGGCGCCCAGATCGGCGCCGGTTCGCGCATCTGGCACTTCGTGCACGTGTGCGCCGGCGCGCGCATCGGCCAGGGCGTGTCGCTGGGCCAGAACGTGTTCGTGGGCAACGACGTGCGCATCGGCGACCACTGCAAGATCCAGAACAACGTCAGCGTGTACGATGGCGTGACCCTGGAAGAGGGCGTGTTCTGCGGCCCCAGCATGGTGTTCACCAACGTCTACAACCCGCGCGCGCTGATCGAGCGCAAGGCCGAATACCGCCCCACGCGGGTGCGCAAGGGGGCCACCCTGGGGGCCAACTGCACCATCGTCTGCGGGGTCACCATAGGCGAATACGCCTTCATAGGCGCCGGTGCCGTCGTGCACCGGGACGTCAAGCCCTACGCCCTGATGGTGGGCGTGCCGGCGCGCCAGGTGGGCTGGATGAGCACATACGGCGAGGCCCTGGACCTGCCCCTGGAGGGCAGCGGCAGCGCCACCTGCGCCCATACCGGTGCCGTGTACGAACTGGTCGACGGCCACTGTCAGCGCCGCTGATACGGCATCAGCCCAACCAACCGCCCAGAAACAACCCATGCAGAATCCAATAAAGAACTTCGCCCTGATCGGCGCGGCCGGCTACATCGCCCCGCGCCACATGAAAGCCATCAAGGACACCGGCCACCGCCTGGTGGCCGCGCTGGACCCCAACGATTCGGTGGGCATTCTGGACAGCTATTTTCCCGAGACGGAATTCTTCACCGAGTTCGAGCGCTTCGATCGCCACATCGACAAACTGCGCCGCGCCCCCGAGCGCGCCAACATCGATTACGTCGCCATCTGCTCGCCCAATTACCTGCACGACTCGCACATGCGCTTTGGCCTGCGCTCGGGCGCCGACGTGATCTGCGAAAAGCCCCTGGTGCTCAACCCGTGGAACATCGACGGCCTGCTCGAAATCGAGCGCGACAGCGGCCACCGCGTCAGCACCATCCTGCAGCTGCGCCTGCATCCGGCCATCATCGCCCTGCGCCAGCAGGTGCGCAGCCAGCCGCACAGGCCGCACAAGTACGAGGTGGACCTGACCTACATCACCTCGCGCGGGCACTGGTACCTGCAATCGTGGAAGGGCGACAGCAAGAAATCGGGCGGCATCGCCAGCAACATCGGCGTGCACTTCTTCGACATGCTGCACCATCTGTTCGGCGAACTGCAGGCCAACGTGGTGCACGCCAGCCGGGACACCTGTGCGGCGGGCTACCTGGAATACGAACAGGCGCGCGTGCGCTGGTTTCTGTCGGTGGACCAGGCGCACCTGCCGCCGGCCCAGCGCGAACAGGGCCAGCGCACCTACCGCTCGATCACCGTGGATGGCCAGGAGATCGAGTTCTCGGGCGGTTTCACCGACCTGCACACGCGCAGCTACGAAGAAATCCTGGCCGGGCGCGGTTTCGGGCTGGCAGAGAACCGCTGTGCGATCGCCACCGTATCAGCCATACGCCAGGCGCCTGTCGCCCCCCTGCGGGGCGACTACCATCCCTTTCTGAAACACGTGGAGCGCCAGCCATGAAGTTCGTAGACCTGGGCGCCCAGCAGGCGCGCCTGAAAACCGAAATCGACGCCGCCATCGCCCGCGTGCTGGCCCACGGCCAGTACATCCTGGGCCCCGAAGTGGCCGAACTGGAAGAATGCCTGGCCGAATACACCGGCGCGCGCCACTGCATCAGCTGCGCCAATGGCACCGACGCCCTGCAGATCGCGCAGATGGCGCTGGACATCGGCCCGGGTGACGAAGTCATCACCCCAGGTTTCACCTACATCGCCACCGCCGAAACCGTGGCCGTACTGGGCGCGCGGCCCGTCTATGTGGACGTGGATCCCGCCACCTGCAACCTGGATCCGGCTGCGCTGGAAGCCGCCATCACCCCGCGCACGCGCGCTATCATCCCGGTGTCGCTCTATGGCCAGTGCGCCGATTTCGACGCCATCAACGCCATTGCCGCGCGCCACGGCATCCCGGTGATCGAAGACGCCGCCCAGAGCTTCGGCGCGCGCTACAAGGGCCGCAAGAGCGGCAGCCTCAGCACCCTGGCCTGCACCAGCTTCTTCCCCAGCAAACCCCTGGGCGCCTACGGCGACGGTGGGGCCCTGTTTACCGACGATGACGCCCTGGCCACCCGCCTGCGCCAGATCGCGCGCCACGGCCAGGACCGCCGCTATCACCACATCCGGGTGGGCATGAACAGCCGCCTGGACACCCTGCAGGCCGCCATCCTGCTGCCCAAGCTGGCCATTCTGGATGACGAGATCGCTGCCCGCCAGCGCGTGGCCGACACCTACGCCCGCCTGCTGGCCGACGTGCCCGGCATCGTTCCGCCCACCGTGCTGCCCCACAACCAGAGCGCCTGGGCGCAGTACACCATACAGCTGGCCGAGCGCGATGCTGTGCAGGCGCGCCTGAAAGCTGCCGGCATCCCCACCGCCGTGCATTACCCCATCCCGCTGAACCGTCAGCCCGCCGTGGCCGACCCTAACGCCACGCTGCCCGTGGGCGATGCCCTGGCGCAGCGGGTGTTGAGCTTGCCCATGCATCCGTATATGGATGAGGAACAGCAGGCGCGTGTGGCGGCGGTGTTGTGACGAAATTGAACGTTGAGCCAGCGCAATCGACGATCCAGGTTTATATCATTTTGAGATGATCGCGTGCGAAAGGTGGTGATTCTTACTTCGGCATTTCCATATTTACCGGGTGAGCAGTTTCTGGAAGATGAAATACCATATTGGTCAGAAGCAGAGGGGGTTGAAGTAATACTTATGCCAGCGACTGCATCTGGGGCTGTCAGAGATATTCCAGAGGATATTGAAATTAATCTATCACTTGTTGGCAGTAGCCCTCTTTCGCGCCATCGACTAATGAAGATGCTGTGGCTGCCTCCAGCAGTAACTTCAAGGCTTTTTATTTGTGAAATTAGATATTTGTTATCATCGAATAGGTTATCCCTGAAGAATGTGCTGTATGCGTTACAAGCTTGCGCAAATGTCCTCATTTTTCAAAAGAAATTGAATAAATATATTTCTAAAGAAGGATGTATTGATATTGTATATAGCTACTGGAATGAATCTTTGGCTTATGCTGCATGCCTTTTGAAGCGGCATGGCAAAGTAGGCAGTGTGATTAGTCGTGCACATGGATTCGATCTGTATGAGAGCCGCAGGAAAACTCATTATATGGCATTAAAGCGCCAGTTTATTGCAGATTTCGATAAAATATTCCTTCTTTCAGAAGAAGCTAAGTCCTACTTTGAACAGACCTATGGAACGGCGGCGGGTATATTAGGGATAGCGCCTCTCGGTGTTCCTTTACCGTCCAAGGTATCAGCTAGAAGTCGTGCCGGGGAAGCTCATATCGTATCAGTTTCCTTTTGTGTGGCAATAAAGAGATTAGATAAAATATTAGCTGCGGTTTCCTTGTTTTCGGACTGGCATCCAGAAATTCAAGTGAAATGGACACATATCGGCGATGGACCGTTGCTCTGTGAACTAAAAAATAAATGTGCCGCGGAGGTTTTTAGTCGTCCACGTTTGAATATAGAGTTGTTGGGGCTTAAGTCAAATTCTTACGTGAAGAATTTTTACTCCATGCAACCTGTTGATGTTTTCATAAACGCAAGTGAATCTGAAGGAATGCCGGTTTCCATAATGGAAGCAATGGCGGCTGGAGTGCCCGCTATCGCACCCAACATTGGTGGCATGGCGAATCTTATTACTCATGAAAACGGCAAATTGTTAACGACTACGCCGTCTATCAAGGAAATGACTTGTGCGTTGGAGGAGATGCTCTTGGGAGATAATCAAGAGGGATTGAGGCTTAAGGCGCGAGAGCATATTTCTTCTAATTTCAATGCTACCAGAAATTATTCGAACTTCGTGTCTAAGTTGAAGGAATTGCCATGTCGGCACGGAATATAATAAAGCAAATCTTCGGCAGGACATTTAGTTTTAATTCTTATGGAGAATATGGTCCGTATCTGGAGGAGTCGCTGCTTCTATATCCTTCGGGGTGTGCAAATGACGTTAGTGTGGTTGTTAATTTCGTTGAACAGAGCTTTCCTGATAATGTTGTCGCGAACAACCCAAAAATATATGAAAAAATAGTTGACGGGTTTCAGGCGAATTTCGGTCCGGCTACGGTTGCCTGGCGTAAAATTACAAATTCTCCGCTACAGGTGGATGTTCATGTAAGGGATTTAAATTATAGTGGGCCTGTTGGATTTGTACGCAAGCTAAGGTCAATGGAGTTTTCTCGAGGTGTTGAGTGGTTTGTGCAAGTTCTGCACGAACTCGTGTTGGTACCTACATCGTATTTTTTCCCTGAACTAGCGACTATGCACGCGGCATCGATTGGGTACGATGGCGGCTGTATTTTGTTAACTGGAACAGGAGGAGTTGGGAAGTCTTCTGCGATGATTGCCGTTGCAGGGATGGATGGATTTTCATTTATTTCTGATGATATTGCCATTGTGAGTGATTCAGGGCTTGTTTATGGGAATATGGCGTGGCCAAAAATCTACGGTTACAATTGCGTCGCGAATGATATGAAAAGCCGGGTTTTAAAGAATCGAGGGATTTTTGATGTTGCTCATTTTTGGCTAAAGAATAAAATTGATCCGTCGAGCGTAAGACGTAAAATCAAACCAAACGCTTTATTTCAAAACTGGCATGCGGGTGGTAATAGTTTGTCTAATATTTGTTTCCTATTCAGGACAAATGTTTCCGATTTTGAGCTTGATGTAGTGTCGCGTGAGACGGCGGTAGATATGGCATGTCATGTCATGCTAGCTGAGTATCA
Source organism: Castellaniella sp. (assembly GCF_041677825.1). Taxonomy (GTDB): domain Bacteria; phylum Pseudomonadota; class Gammaproteobacteria; order Burkholderiales; family Burkholderiaceae_B; genus Castellaniella. The sequence continues at coordinate 56,243 of NZ_JBAYPG010000016.1, read as the reverse complement.
GGTTTTCCATAAATATATTAATTGGGAGGAATATAATTCTCAGGCTGCTGGTTTAGTGCCAGTTCTTAGGATGGCTGATATTCTTAAGAAATGGCGTGGAATATATAAAAATATATTTCCAGATCAAGTGTATGTTCTGCGTATTCCAATGAATGTTGCTCATGCGGCCTATAATAAACAGATTGTGAAATTAATTACTGGCTTCGCAAAAGAATGATGCTCACGTCGTTTGCTTTAATGTGATGGCTATTTCATACTTTGATGATGCTGCTATGGATACTCTGATCAAGTTCTCGTTTCGGTAAAATAGACCCTATTGCTCATTTGTCGCCGTCTTCGGATCGGTACCATACACCGGATCAGTTTCTCCGATGTGGAGTTTGCCAGCCAGCGCAAGCGTACGCGCTGCGAGGTATTTCTCGAAGAGATGGGCAAGGTCGTATCTCGGCGCAGGCTCATGAGGTTGCTCGAACCGGTGTACCCGGTGTCAGTTTGGCTATACCAAGGTACGCTACTGTGGATGGCGCGCCGAGCTCTGATGCGAATGGCAGGATAGGTGCGCCCGAAAATGCACCCAAAGGCTGCCCAGGCAGATGAAATCTAGGTGAAGCGGCTGAGTTTCGGACGTTTTGTTCCATATTGCGAAAATTACGGCAAATTCTGATCGGTCAATCGGCAGCAAGGCCTCGGAACCCTGATGAGGCTTGTGGCATCATGGCGAACGGCTTAATCTGCCATGAATTGACTTATTGCAAGCGCAAGATGGCGTTCCACATCACCACCACAACCAGCTAAAAACACCATACGGAGACATCTCATGTTCCCTTCCCGCATCCCCGCACGCTTTGGGCGTGTACTACCGGCCCTGGCGCTGGGCCTGGCCGTTTCACTGGGCGTTGGCGCCGCGGCCCACGCCGCGCCGCAGGTGATCAAGATCGGCTGGACGACGGCCGACAGCCCGTCGGATCCGTATGCGATCACGGCGCATTATTTTGCCGAAGAGCTGGAAAAGGCAGCACCGGGGCAGTTCAAGGTGCAGTTCTATGGCGGTCACCAGCTGGGTGACGAGATGCAAATGTTGCAGGGCCTGCAGCTGGGTACGCTGGACATGGGCGTGATCACCGGCACGGTGATCGGCAATATCCTGCCGTCGTACCAGCTCAATGACCTGCCGTTCCTGTATGCCTCGAACGAGCAGGCGCACCAGGTGCTGGACGGCAAGGCGGGCGAGATCATGGCCGAGGACCTCAAGGCCAAGAAGGTGACCAACCTGGGCTTTGCCGAGGCGGGCTTCCGGCACGTGATCAACAATACGCGGCCGATTGAAACACCGGATGACCTGAAGGGCATCCGCCTGCGCGTGCAGCCCAGCGACATGTTCATCGACAGCTTTCGCGCGCTGGGGGCCAATCCGGTGCCGCTGCCCTGGGGCGATGCCTTCACTGCGGTGCAGCAGGGCACCATCGATGGCCTGGAGATCCCGCTGGCGGTGATCTACGCCAACAAGTTCCCCGAGGTCACCAAGCATCTGTCGCTTACGCGGCACAGCTACAACGCGCTGGCGCTGCTCATGTCCGACCGCAGCCTGGGCAAGCTGGATGCGGCCACGCAGGACCTGGTGCGCGCGGCGGCGCGGGCGGCGATCGAGCGCCAGCGGGCCACCATGGCGGTCAGTGATGCCGAGATCCTGGACAAGATCCGGGCGGCCGGCATGCAGGTGAACGAGGTACCAGACCTGGGCATCTTCCGCGACAAGGAAGGCGCGGTGTACGACAAGTATCGCGACGCCATCGGCGCGCCGGTGCTGGATGCCGCACTGGGCCAGTAAACGCCGGACCATGCCGCATCGGGTCATGCCGCGCCGGGCCATGTCATGCTGGATCCGTCCACGCCCGCCGAGTTCCGAAGGTCGGCGCGCATGATGGCCACCCTCACGCGCAGGCTGGTGCAGGCAGTCGCGGCGCTCACCGTGCTGGGGGGCGCGGTCATCGTGGCCAGCCTGATCACCGGGGTGTTCTTTCGCTATGTGGTGCAGAGCGCTCTGTCGTGGACGGACGAGGTGGCGATGTTCTGCTTTTCCTGGACGGTGCTGCTGGCGGCCGCGCTGCTGGTGCACGAGTCGGGCCACGTGCGCGTCGAGCTGATCGAGGCCTGCCTGCCGCCGCCCGCCTTGCGTCTGCTGCGCGCGCTGATCCAGGTCCTGATCCTGGTCACGGGCGCGTACATGGTCTGGACAGGCTGGGATTTCATGCAGATGACGGTGGGGCAGACGGCGCCGGCCACGCGCTATCCCATCTGGGTGCGCAACCTGGCGCTGCCGGTGGCCGGGGCGCTGATCGTGGTCTTCAGCCTGCTCAACCTGCGCAGCACCCTGTGGCCGCAGCGGCCATCCACGCCATGAGCGATCGGGCCCCATCGTGAGTTTTCTGGCGCTCTTTCTCGGGCTGGGGCTGGTGATCCTGCTGGTCCTGGGTGTGCCCATCGCCTTCACGCTGTCCATCCTCACGCTGGGCGGGCTGTACATCACCGATACCAACCCGATCATTTTTGCCCAGCAGCTGATGGCCGGCACGGACGTGAACAGCCTGCTGGCCATCCCAGGGTTCATCCTGGCGGGCGACCTGATGGGGGCGGGCGGCCTGTCGCGCCGCCTGGTGCGCTTTGCCTCGGCGCTCTTTGGCCACCTGACCGGCGGGCTGAGCATCGCCACGGTGCTGGCGGGCACGTTCTTTGGCGCCATCTCGGGCTCGGCCCCGGCCACTACGGCGGCGGTGGGCTCGATCATGATCGACGAGCTCGAAAAAGAAGGCTACCGGCGCGACTACGCCGCCGCGCTGTCCACCGCCGTGGGGCCCCTGGGCCAGATGATCCCGCCGTCCATCCCCATGGTCATCTGGGGCGTGCTGGCCGAGCAATCCATCGCCAAACTGTTTCTGGCCGGCGTGGTGCCCGGGCTGATCGCCTCGGCCGGCTTCATCCTGGTCAGTATCCATCATGCCCGGCGCAACGGCATCAAGCCCCACCGGCGCGCCACCGGGCGCGAGCTGCTGCGCGCCACGCGCGACGGCTTCTGGGCCCTGATGGCGCCGGTCATCATCCTGGGCGGCATCTATGGCGGCGTGTTCACCCCCACCGAAGCCTCGATGGTGGGGGTGGTGTACGGCTTGGTGGCCGGGGTCTTCATCTACCGCGAGCTGAACTGGCCTACCCTGTACGAGGCCGTGCTGCGCAGCCTGAAGATGAGCGGCATGATCGTCTTCATCATCGCCACCGCCTACGGCTACGCCTACCTGATCGCCGATGAGCAGATCCCGCAGCAGATCGTCGACAGCCTGCTTGCGCTCACGCACAATCCCATCGTGATCCTGCTGCTCATCAACGTCTTTCTGCTGATCCTGGGCGCCGTGATGGACAACGTGTCGGCCATGGTGATCCTGAGCGGCGTGCTGACCGGCATCGGCCAGATGATCGGCATGGACCCCATCCAGCTGGGCGCCATGGTGGTGATCAACTTCGCCGTGGGCATGGTCACCCCGCCCGTGGGCTATTCCATCTTCGTCGCCTCGGCCATCAGCCACCTGAAGATCGAGGACATCGCCCGGCGGCTCGGGCCCTTCATGCTGGTGTTCGTTGCCGTCATCCTGCTGGTCACGTACGTGCCCGCCGTCACCACCTGGTTGCCCGGCCTCATGGGCTGAGCCGCCAGTTCATCCACCCCGCCACCAAAGAGCGCCGCCCATGTCCACCCCCGACCCAGCCGACGAGCCCGATATCCCCGACCCCGACGACCCTGAATTCGACATCGAATTGCCGGATATCCCCGGCCCGATGGACGAACCCAGCCGCCCCCGACTCCGGCTGCCCGCCGGCAGCTGCGATGCCCACGCGCACATCTTCGGGCCGGCCGGCCGCTTTCCCTACAGCCGCACGCGCGACTACACTCCGCACGATGTCTCGCGCGTGCGCTACGCGAGCCTGCTGCACCACCTGGGCTTCCAGCGCGCCGTGCTGGTGCAGCCCAGCGTGTACGGCACCGACAACCGCTGCATGCTCACCGCCCTGGCGGCCGCGAATGAAGACCCCCTGGGCATCACGTGGCGCGGCATCGCCGTGGCCGATCACTCGGTCACCGATGAAGAACTGCTTACCTGGCACACCCTGGGCGTGCGCGGCCTGCGCCTGAACCTGCTGTTTCGCGGCGCCGACGTGGACTTCGAACAGATCAGCGACCTGGCCGACCGCATCTCGCACCTGGGCTGGCACCTGCAGATCCTGATGGACATCAGCAGTGTCGAACACTTTGCCGACACGCTGGCCGAACTGCCGGTGGACGTGGTGTTCGATCACATGGGGCACTTCGGCGCCTGGCTGGGCGTCGAGCACCCGTCATTTCGTGAACTGCTCGCCCTGATGCAGGAAGGCCGCTGCTGGGTCAAGCTCAGCGGCCCCAAACGCATCTCGGCCTACCCGATGCCGCCCTTCGTGGATGTGGTACCGATCGCGTACCACCTGCTGGCCGTGGCCCCCAACCGCGTGGTGTTCGGCACCGACTGGCCGCATGTCAGGGTGGGCCAGTTCGTACCAGATGACGGAATGCTGGTGGATGAACTGCGCCGCTGGGTGGATGATGACGATGAACTGTGGCACCAGGTGCTGGTGGACAATCCTGCGGAATTGTATGGGTTTGGGGGCAGCACTTCCTGATCTGTAAAGGAGGTGCTTGTGTGCGCCTTCGCATCCGCCCACCCGTGCATATGGCTTGGGGGTCGCAGTTGAAAATGCTGAAAATATACGAAAAAGAAGCACTTCGTATTCAATTCAGAAAAACGCATGGCGCATGTCGGCAGCTCATTTTCCAGTGGCTGGTATAAGATGTTACGGCGTATGGATTTCGGCCCGCTGATGGATAATGAATATATCTGGATGAAACAAAATACATTCGAATATATCAAACCGTTTGGGTGTCGTACCATGCCTCACATCGTTAAATTCGCTGCAGAAGGAAAGCGCCATGTCATTAGATGTTTCAAGAATCAAGACCATTACCATAGACTCGTACAGCACATTGCTGGATGTCGATAGCGCAGCCGGGCCGCTGCGAGAAAAGATCGACAATGCCGACGAGGTTGCAAAGCTGTGGCGGTACGAGTCGCTCGTCTATGGCATGTTGTGCAATTTCTACGGTACGTATGAAAGCTTCTACGAGCTGAATCGCCACGCCCTGAGATATTCGCTCAAGGTGCATCAGATCGACCTGCCAGAAGAGGAAATCAATGACATTCTTTCGATCTACCACGATCTGAAGGTATTCGATGATGTCAGAGATGGCGTGAAGGCGCTGCGGGACCTTGGATACCCGGTGTACGTCCTGTCGAACGGCGACCCGGCCATGCTGAAGTCACTGGTGAAAATTGCCCGCATCGACGACATCATCAACGATTACATCAGCGTAGAAGAAATACATCAATACAAGCCAGCCAAGGAACTCTACCTGCATGGCGCAAAGCGCGCCGCCACGGCACCCGAGAACATCGTGCACATCAGTGCCGGCTGGTTCGATTTCGCCGGGGCGCAACAGGCCGGCATGCAGGGCATCTGGATGAACCGGAAAGATGAAATACCGAGAATCTTCGGACCAAAGCCGGATCTGGTCGTCAGAGGGTTTGCGGAAGTCGTCGAACTTCTGAAAAAAGCCTGAATTCTCAGGCGTCATGCAAGATTCATGGAGTGAGATGATGAACAAATTGATTACAGCGGGCATGCTGAGCAGCCTGCTTCTGGCCACTGGCTTGGCACATGCTGCCAATGAATCAGAAAACGGCGCGCAGGCCGTTGCACCCGAAGTCATCACCATCGGGGTGATGGCTGAAATGTCCGGCATCTACAAGGATTTTGAAGGCCCGGGCACCGTTGTTGCGGCGCAAATGGCCATTGATGACTTTGGCGGCAAGGTTCTGGATGTACCGATCAAGCTGATTTCTGCCGATTATCAGAACAAGCCCGAAGTTGCATTATCCATCGCCCGGAGATGGATAGACCTGGACAAGGTCGACATGATGACCTCGCTCAGTAACTCGGCGGTCGGCATCGGCGTGCAGAAGCTCGCATCTGATAAGGACACGATTACCATCAATGTGGGCTCGGGTACCACCAAGCTTGCCGAGATCGACTGCACCAAATACGGTATTCAGTATGCCTACAATACCTACGCCATCGCCTCCGGCCTGGCATCCGGGGTCATGAAGACAGGTGGCGATACGTGGTTTTTCATTACGGCAGATTATGCGTACGGAAAATCGATGGAGCAGGACGCCCGCAACATCATCGAAAAATCCGGTGGCCATGTCGTGGGAAGCGTCAAGGTGCCATTGGGTACGACCGATTTTTCGTCCTATCTCCTGCAGGCCCAAGCGTCCGGTGCAAAGGTCGTGGCCCTGGCCAATGGCGGCCAGGATTTCGTGAATTCGCTGAAACAGGCGAAAGAATTCCAGATCGACAAGGGTCAGCAACTGGTTGGGACAGTGGTCTTCATTACAGATGCGAAATCCCTCGGCAAAGAAATCGCATCCGGCCTGACCTTTACAAGCCCATGGTACTGGAACATCACAGACGAGGCCGAGCAGTGGTCACGCAGGTTCTACGACAAACATGGGGCCATGCCGACATTCATCCAGGGTGGTGTATATTCCGCCGTCAGTTCGTATCTGAAGGCCGTTGAGCAGGCGGGTACGAATGAACCCGAAGCCGTGCGGAAAGTCCTGGGTGAAATGGAAATCAATGACATGTACATGAAGGGCGGAAAGATCATGCCCAACGGTCTCAATTTCCATGAAATGTATCTTGTGCGGGTCAAGGACAATCCCAGTGAAGAATGGGATTTGTTCGAAACCGTGACAGCCGTGCCTGCAGGCGAAGCCTTCAAGGCGTATCAGGATAGTGAGTGCCCGTTGGTCGCTGGCTGATCACCAGGGTTTTGTACGTGCCTGTGGCTTGACGGATCTTGTACTTGTTTATTTCCGTCCGTCAAGCCGTTTCGGTATATTGTGCGCTGTACTGTCCTTCGAACGGATCGGCCGCTCGATCGCACCGAAATGTCTTGTCGGCCAATCTTATATTATTGACTTTGGCGAAATCGGTAACTATGCCATGTTTTTTATGCAGGTCGCGAAAAATAATGATCATCGTCCCCGGCGGAGATGCCGCTGCGAGTGAGCGAGGGCATGGAAAAATGGCGTACCGGAGTGCTGCTACACGGTGCTCTCTATATGGCCGAGTTTCGCAAATTTGAGCCATGGCTGCATGAAGTGTATGGGCAGCCTAACCCGTGGTGTAAAGCCTGTGACACCTGCCTCGTTTCTGGTAACGCAGCGCCATCAGATCAGTAAGTATTCCTCAATGGACCGTTCACTACAACACTGTCATAAGTTTTGCGTGGCGATTGATTTTTCGCTTGACATGTAATTCGACGTCGAAAATCACATTACCTCATCATATACTTCCTGACTAAGTCGTCTTGAATAGTCTATATTCAGTTTCAGTCCGCCGGATTTATTCCGATAAACCCTTGTTTGGAACTTGGTTTAAATAGACATTGGAGAATTTTCCAAAAATTGTTCATTAATGAAAAAATTTTCGATATGCCATTTATATAAATTAGACTGCTATGGTTCGGCTAGAGTCCTTATGCAGAAAACTTTCTATCCTGACTCTATTTTTATACATAGGAGCATAAAGGATGATTTTCGTGCTAATAAAAAATTAAATGTAAGAAATTTATGGTTGATACTTGCAGATAGCAATGTAAAAACAATAGTATTTCATGCGCAGACATCACTGCCTTATTTGGTCTTTTGTGTCTTGATAAAACGGCTGTATGGTTTAGATCGTATATTAATATATGATGTGCATGATTTGATCGAATGGCGTGGATTCATTAGTTTAAAGATTGCCATCAGGTATGTAATATACAAAAACTTGGAAAGATTTATATTTAAACTAAAAAAGGTCAAGAAGTTTACAGTATCAGATGGCCTGGCGGTGGTTTTACAGCGGAATTACGGTGATAAACCGGTTGTAATAAAAAATATTGCGATACAAGATTATTTAGAAAACAAAAATTCAAGATACTCGGATACGGTGATATATTTTGGTACCCCGGGGCACGCACCCGCTCACTTATTTGACATTATGCTAAGCCATGGCATTAATATACATCTTTACGGTAGGGGGATTACCAATGAATGGCTGCGTAAGTACATCGCGTGTTTGAAAGATAAAAATCTGCGAGGAGATATCAAGGTAATGGGTGAATATGATCCAAAAGACATGTCGTTTCTATATCGTTACAAAGTCTTGGTTTTTTGTCCCATACACCAATCACTAAACTATAAGTATTCCCTCCCTACTAAGGTATTCCAAGCCATCAGTCATGGGCTAAGTGTTGTAACGACCAGTTATTTCGAAGACATTATCATGCAATTCAAGAGGGTGAATAATTGTGTATATGTGGCGACTAACGGCGATGTGGTGAGTGCTATAAAGATGGCTTTAGATGGTTGGAGCGTAGGAAGTAATAATCCTAAATGGAAAATAGTTGAGAAAATATTTAATGAAACAAGGGATCGATACCTAGAAAATGTCAGCCCCCTCGAAGCGAGTCGTAATTAGTATAGCTGGCATTTAATTAGGTTATTGAATATCCGTGTCTGTGATCTGCGCTTGCTTTATAATTTCGCCTGCCCAGTAGGGTTATATGTATACACAAGAATAATTTGCGGAAAATTGGCAGTGTACGAGATCTGGTTCTGGCAACGAATTATCAGCCCGCATATGGCTGGTTTGGCTGCGTCACTTGCACGTAACGGACGTAAGGTAATCTATATTGTCGAACAATCAATGAGTAAGGATCGTCGTGAGTTAGGTTGGCAGGTTCCGAAATTTGATGGCATTGACTTGCGATATGTAACTACCGCTGTCGAGGTAAAAAAAGAAGTCGAAAGTGCTCCTCTCGACTCTATCCATATCTGCCAGGGACTACGTGCCAATGGGCTAATAGGCCAAGCGCAGCGCTTGCTTGATAGCCGTGGACTTCAGCAGTGGGCGATTATGGAGACGATTGATGAGACAGGCTTGCGTGGATGCGTGAAGCGAGGAGTCTATCGGGCTTTATTATATTACTGGCGTAGCCGGCTATCTGGAATCTTGGCCATAGGCGTACGAATGCCAAGATGGTTTGAAGAACGTGGGTTTCCGTACGATAAGATATTCCCTTTCGCATATTTTCTACCAGAGCCTATTGCTCTAGAGATACCGTCACGAACAAATCATCGCTACAGAATATTATTTGTCGGTCAATTGATTGAGCGAAAAAGATTGGATCTCCTTATTTGCGCTCTGGGTGAGCTGCTTCGGCGTGGCTTTGTAAATTTCTCACTTCAGGTAGTAGGTAGTGGTGTTTTGGCACAGAGCTTACAAGCGCATGCGGCAAAGGTGCTTGGGGAACGACTAGAGTGGACTGGACAGTTACCCATGTCAGATATACAAAAACTGATGGCCAGGGCGGATGTGCTTGTGTTGCCAAGCAGGCACGACGGGTGGGGTGCTGTGGTCTCGGAAGCGATGATGGTCGGTACCCCGGCGATTGTGTCCAGATCCTGCGGCTGCGCTGGCGTTGTTGAGGCAAGTGGGTTTGGTAGTGTATTCAAAACCGGAAAAGCCTTAGAACTTGCGGGACTGCTAGAGCAACATGTGACTCAGGGATGTATTCAGCAGCATGATCGTCACGTTTTGCGGTCTTGGTCTGTATGTCTTGGTGCTGACGTCGGAGCAGACTATCTCGAGAGTATTCTAATGTACCGGAATGGAGGTGCTGCACGACCCGAGCCACCTTGGTGCAACAACCAAGCTGCATTCAATCGGCGCAATTAGACTGCCCGTGCCACCGGGCAGCAAATCATATCTCTTAATTTGGAAAGTTATGACAATTGGCACATCAGGAAATGTTAATAAAATTTAATATTCAAAACATGATTGCTTATTTCGTGATAATAGTGATATTGTTGTTGTCGCTCTTTCTTGTTAACGGTGCGAATATTTTGTTCGCTACGTTGATATATATATACCTGATATACAGATCAAATTCGTACTCATCAATCAATATGATGTTTCTGGTTGGTTTTTCTGTATATATGTATTTTCCAGTGTTGGTGAATAATTATTTATTTGGAACAAGCTTTACCTTATATTATCTTAGTTCTCTAGTTTCACTCTATTTTCTAAATAATACATCAGACCTCACATATATATCATACAATTATCATTCCAGAAAAGCCAATAAACTAAATTTGAAAGTCTATTTGCTTATAGCTGTGTCGTTGGTCGTCGCGGGTTTGTATACTACATGGGCAGCGTATTTTCTTCCTGCTTCGGTAATGTATTTTGCGATATGTATGATACCTGGAAGACTGCTGCACAACGTCATGCTGGCAGTCATACAGTTTCTTGTGTTTGCTGCATATTATACGCTTGCCTGGGGTGGTTTTGGAAGAACAGTAATATTTGGTGCAATGATTACGTGCTTTCTGTATTTTTTATATGTCAATAACATAAAGGTACAGAAGGTGTATTTCACTCTCGTCCCAATTCTCGGGGCGACGCTAATATCGGGGAACAGGAAGGAGTTGTCATGGGCTATCGATATATCTAGTGTGGCGCAAGATTCTGCAGTAGGACCATATAGACTGGCAAGTACGTTCATGGAGCACGCAGATCAGTTTGGAATCGATGTCAGCGGATTTCTGGATCAGGTGGTGTTCACATTATTGTCATTTGTTCCGCGAGTATGGTGGCCAACTAAACCCTTTGGCTTTGGTTTCGAGTATGTTGTTCGAAATATGGATGATTATTTGACCTTAGCTGGTCATTCAATAGCTGCAACTCTAGTAGGCGAGCATCTTTATTATTTAGGTTCGTTTGGTGTAGTGACAGCACTCATAATGGTGCATTTAGTTGCGAAATTATGCAAATGGGTATCCAATTGGCAATTTTTTGACGGCTATGGCATAGTCCTGCTGGCAGCCAACATGATGGTTCTGGTGTGGGGGGGCATGACATCATTTTCTACCAGAATGCTGATGCCGGTCATAAGTGTATCGCCTATAGTTCTTGTGTACTGGTTCTTCATGATCTATCGCTCTCAGACTAGAATTGTAGGATCTGGGCGCATTACCGGACGTTATTGAATTGTGCGTAATGACGTTCTTCTCCTCGCCGGTTTCTACCTCCCCGGCTATAAAGGCGGTGGCCCCGTAAGAACCATAAAAAACTTGGTCGATTGTCTCAAAACTGAATTCTGTTTTTCTATACTCACTGCCGATCGCGACCTCGGCGAATCAAGTTCATATGCAGGCATAAGCGCGAATCAGTGGATAGATCAGGATGGCGTATTTTTGTGTTACATATCATCAGACTTGTCCTGGCCGCTACGTTTGTGGTGCCTGTTGCGCAAGTATGATGGTGATGCACTGCACCTCAACAGTTTTTTCTCAATTCGCTTCAGTATCGTTCCGCTTTTGATATGGCGTGTCCTGAAACCTCGAAAGCCCATCATCCTCGGTCCGCGTGGGGAGTTTTCCATCGGAGCCCTGGGGCTGAAGTCCTTCAAGAAACGAGTGTTCCTGAAATGCGTCAAGCTCTCGGGCATCTATCGCTCCGTTGTTTGGCATGCCTCTTCCGAATTTGAGGTCGCTGACATACGCAGAACGATCGGTGAAGACGTCAATATACATATTGCAATCGATATCGCCAAACCACCTGATGCAATCGTTCTGGTAAAACGCAATGCTGCGCGGCCTTTGCAGTTGTGTTTCCTCTCACGAATATCGTCCATAAAAAATCTGCTGGGTGCGCTCCAGATGCTGCAGCAGGTGCAATCTCCGGTAACCTTCGTGGCCTACGGCCCCATTGAGGATGCAACATATTGGGTCCAATGTCAGGCAGCCGCCAGTCAACTGCCGAGCCACATACAGTTTGAATACCGGGGGCCACTCCATCCGGCTCAGGTGCCGCAGGCACTCGCTCAGCATGACCTGTTCTTTTTGCCCACCCTGGGCGAGAATTTCGGGCATGTGATCGCCGAGGCGCTGGGTTGCGGGCTGCCGGTGTTGATCAGCGATGCGACACCGTGGCGAAATCTCAGTGCGCAGCGTCTGGGTGCTGATCTCCCGCTGGACGCGCCCGAGCGTTTCGTTGACTTCATCGAGTCCTGCAGTCAGATGCCTGCGGCAGACTATGATGCCTGGCGGCAGGAGATTCGTGCCTGGGCATTGAAGAACATTGGCAATGAAGAGGCGGTGGAGCAAAGCCGTCAGCTGTATCGGAGTGTACTGGCATCATGACGGTTGATTTCACCTCCAGAACATTGCTCATTACCGGCGGTACAGGCTCTTTTGGCCAGGCTGTCCTCAAACGGTTCCTGCACACCGACATCGGTGAGATCCGCATCTTCAGTCGCGATGAAAAGAAACAGGACGATTTGCGCAAGCACTATGACAGCGCGAAGCTGAAGTGCTATATCGGTGACGTGCGTGATCAGCGCAGCGTCGAGCAGGCCATGCGCGGGGTCGATTATGTATTTCACGCGGCGGCCCTCAAGCAGGTGCCATCTTGCGAGTTTCACCCCATGCAGGCAGTGCGTACCAATGTGTTGGGCACCGAAAACGTGCTCGAAGCGGCGGTCGCGGCCGGTGTCCGGCGTGTGGTCTGCCTGAGCACCGATAAGGCGGTGTACCCGATCAATGCCATGGGGATCTCCAAGGCCATGATGGAGAAGGTGATGGTCGCCACCAGTCGCAATCTGGAGGGCACGGGTACGGTGATCTGCGGCACGCGCTACGGCAATGTCATGGCCTCGCGCGGTTCGGTCATCCCCCTGTTCGTGCAGCAGATACTGGCCGGTGTGCCGATCACGGTCACCGATCCGGGCATGACGCGGTTCATGATGACGCTGGCCGATGCCGTGGACTTGGTGCTCTATGCGTTTGAGCACGGCCACAATGGGGATATCTTCGTGCAGAAGGCACCGGCGGCCACCATAGCGACATTGGTGCAGGCCTTGTTGGGCATCCTGCAGCGGCCGGATCATCCCGTACAGGTGATCGGCACGCGCCATGGCGAAAAACTGTACGAAACCCTGCTGGGCCGCGAGGAATTGGCCTGCGCGCAAGACCTGGGGCACTACTACTGCATACCACCTGACGGGCGGGATCTAAACTACGCGAAATTCGTGGAACAGGGCAGGCCGGCACTCACCCAGGTCGCGCGCGGTGAAGACTACAATTCGCACAACACACAGCGGCTCGATGTCCCTGGCATGCAGCACTTGCTGCTGAAACTGCGCGGTATCCAGAAGCTCATGCAGCCGGGGCGGGTGCCCGCGCTGCATGTGGACTTTGACGAAGATTGACGATGCGGATCCTGATCACTGGCGCGGATGGCTTCATAGGCCGCAATCTTCGGCAGCACCTGTCGACGCGCGCGGACATCGAACTCGTGTGCCACACGCGGGCGCAGGGTTACCAGGCGCTGCCGGCCCTGCTGGCTGGCGTGGATGTCGTTTTCCATCTGGCGGGGGTGAACCGGCCGCAGGATCCCGCCGAATTCACGGCGGGCAACGTCGGGTTGACCCGCCAGCTGCTGGCCGCAGCTGAGGCCGAAATGCGGCGCACAGGGCGTTCGATTGAGGTCGTGTATACCTCATCCACTCAGGCCCAGCGCGATAACCCCTATGGGGCCAGCAAGCGTGCGGCCGAGGCCCTGATGCACGAGTACGCGACACGCACACAGGCGCCAGTCCATGTCTTTCGGCTGCCCAACGTGTTTGGCAAGTGGTCTCGGCCCGATTACAACTCGGCCGTGGCCACCTTCTGTTACCGGGTGGCGCGCGGCCAGGCGATCGAGGTGCATGACCCGGATGCAGCGCTTTCGCTGGTCTATGTGGATGATGTCATCGCCGCTTTCCTGGCCCTGATCGATGGTGCGACCTTGCCCACGGACGCGGATGGGTTTGCCCAGGTGCAGCCCGTCTACCCCACCACGGTGGGCGCAGTGGCGGCGGCCATTCGGTCATTTGCCGCCAGCCGCCAGAGCCTGATCACCGAGCGCGTGGGCAGTGGCCTGCTGCGCGCCCTGTACGCCACCTACGTCAGCTTCCTGCCGCCCGCGTCCTTTGCCTACGATCTCGTGCAGCATGCGGACCCGCGCGGCACGTTCGTGGAAATGCTCAAGACGCCCGACTGCGGCCAGTTCTCATTTTTCACGGCCCACCCTGGGGTCACTCGCGGTGGGCATTACCACCATTCCAAGACGGAAAAATTCCTGGTGATCCGGGGCCAGGCGCGTTTCCGCTTTCGCCATATCCTGACAGGCGAGGCCCATGAACTCGTCACCAGCGGCGCGCGGCCGCAGGTCGTCGAGACCGTGCCGGGCTGGACGCATGACATCACCAACGTGGGCTCTGATGAACTGGTGGTGATGCTGTGGGCCAACGAGATCTTCGACCCCACTCGCCCGGACACCTACGCGTGTCCTCTTTGAAGCACCGCATGAAGAAACTCAAAGTCATGACCGTGGTCGGCACCCGGCCCGAAATCATCCGCCTCTCGCGCGTATTGGCGGCGCTCGATCGCCATTGCGAACACGTGCTGGTGCATACCGGGCAGAATTACGACTATGAATTGAACCAGGTGTTCTTCGAGGATCTGAACGTGCGCCGGCCGGATCACTTTCTGGACAGCGCCGCAGACAGCACCGGGGCTGCGCACACCATAGGCCGGCTCATCATCGCGGTGGATCGCGTCCTGGCGCAGGCGCAGCCCGACGCCGTGCTGGTTCTGGGCGACACCAACAGCTGCCTGTCGGTCATCCCGGCCAAGCGGCGCAAGATCCCCGTGTTTCATATGGAGGCCGGCAATCGCTGCTTCGACCAGCGTGTGCCTGAGGAAATCAACCGCCGCATCGTGGATCACACGGCCGACATCAACCTGACCTACAGCAGCATCGCACGCGAGTATCTGCTGCGCGAAGGGCTGCCGCCCGATCAGGTGATCAAGACCGGTAGCCCCATGTACGAAGTGCTCCACCATTACCGCGCGCGCATCGAGGCCTCGGATGTGCTGACCCGCCTGGCCTTGCGCGCGGAGAATTACTTTGTGGTCAGCGCCCACCGGGAAGAGAACGTGGATGCGGAACAGGCCTTTGCGCGCCTGGTGGCTGTGATCAACGCGCTCGCCGAAGACCATGACCTGCCGGTGATCGTCTCCACCCACCCGCGCACGCGTCAGCGCGTGCAGGCTACGGGTGCTGCCTTCCATGAGCGCGTGCAATTGCTCAAGCCACTGGGCTTTCTTGATTACGTGAAGCTGCAGTGTCACGCGCGCGCCGTGCTGTCGGACAGCGGCACCATTAGCGAAGAGTCGTCCATCCTGAATTTCCCAGCCTTGAACCTGCGTGAGGCCCACGAGCGTCCCGAAGGCATGGAAGAGGCCGCCGTCATGATGGTCGGCCTGAACGTGGACCGGGTACGTCAAGGGCTGGCCGTTCTGCGCGACCAGCCGCGTGGCGCCAACCGGAGTCTGCGCCTGGTGGCCGACTACAGCATGCCCAATGTCTCCGACAAGGTACTGCGCATCATCCACAGCTATACCGACTATGTGAATCGTGTCGTATGGAAGAAATACTGAACCATGGCGATCCGCGTATTGATGTTGACACAATGGTTCGACCCCGAATCGTCCTTCAAGGGTCTGGTGTTTGCGCGTGAATTGCAGCGCCAGGGCTTCGAGGTGGAAGTACTCACCGGCTTTCCCAACTATCCCGGGGGCAAGCTGTACCCGGGGTACCGCGTGCGTTGGTATCAGAAGGAAATCATGGGCGGTATTCGCGTCAACCGTGTGCCGCTGTATCCCAGCCATGATCGTTCGGCGTGGCGCCGAATCTTCAATTACGCCAGCTTCGCGGCCTCTTCGCTCATCTACGGCTTGTTTTTCCTGCGCCGACCCGACGTGATTTACGCCTATCACCCGCCGCTGACTGTAGGCGTGACCGCTGCCCTGCTGCGCGTTCTGCGACGCATACCGGTCATCTACGACGTACAGGACATGTGGCCGGATACCCTGCGAGTTTCGGGCATGCTGAACAGCGAGCATGCCTTGCGCCTGGTCGGGGCTGTATGCCGCTGGGTCTATCGCCGAGTCGACCATATTGCGGTGCTGTCGCCAGGATTCGAGCGCTTGCTGGTGGATCGCGGCGTACCCAGGGAAAATATCAGCGTCATCCCCAACTGGGCCGCCGAATTGGCGCTGGACACCCCCCAGGGTGCACCGCCCGAGCGATTCCCCGATGCACGCCATTTTCGTATTCTGTTCGCCGGCAACATGGGCAAGGCCCAGGCGCTGGATACCGTTCTGGATGCCGCCATGCTGCAGAAGAGCCATGGTTCAAACGTCGTCTGGGTCCTGATGGGCGCTGGCATCGACGTAGATCGCCTGAAGCGCAAGGCGGAGGCCCAAGGGCTGGATAATGTCATCTTCCTGCCCAGGGTGCCCATATCCGAAGTCGGGGCCGCCCTGCAGGCCGCCGACGCCTTGCTGGTGCATCTGCGCAAGGACCCACTCTTCCAGATCACCATCCCTTCGAAGACCCAGGCCTACATGACGATAGGCAAGCCCATCCTGATGGCGGTTGAAGGCGACGCTGCCGACATGGTCCGGGAATCGGGTAGTGGCCTGGTGATCGAGTCTGAGAATCCGCAGGCCCTATGTGACGCCGCCGAACGACTGGCTGGTATGTCGATGCAGGCGCGTGAAGCCATGGGCGCCAGGGCCAGGGCGTACTATCAGGATAAGCTCTCCCTCGAGAAGGGTGTAGCGCAGTTCGCCGACATCATCCATCGCCTTGCGGGGCGGGCCTGAAAGGCTTTCATGGCCCTATGATCATGAAAAGGCTTCTGGATGTTGTCGGGGCAGCTGTGGGCCTGCTCGTTCTCAGCCCTTTGCTGCTGGTTGTTGCTGTACTTATTCGCTGGCAATTGGGCAGTCCAGTATTCTTTCGCCAGATGCGCCCTGGCCTGCATGGCAAGCCCTTCGAACTTATCAAATTCCGTACGATGCGTGATGCGGTCGATGAGGCAGGGAACCTTCTGCCCGACGCCGAGCGCATCACACGTCTGGGCCGGTTCTTGCGCTCCAGCAGCATCGATGAATTGCCTGAACTGTGGAACGTACTGAAAGGTGAAATGAGCCTGGTGGGGCCGCGACCGCTGTTGTTGGAGTACATGGATTATTATTCTGAAGAAGAGCAACTTCGTCATACCGTGAGACCGGGTATCACTGGCTTGGCCCAGATACAGGGCCGTAATGCAATCACTTGGAATGACAAACTGTCGTTTGATGTGGAGTATGTCAGGACAATGAGCTTTCGTGGGGATTTGTTGATTATCCTCAAGACAATATTGAAGGTTATAAAAAAAGAAAATATATTGGATGCGGCGCCGCAAGGGTCTTTTTCAGATTATAGACGATCAATCGGTAGCAACAATGAGTCAAATGAAACGATCCCTCATAAGAATCAATGAGAAGCACGCATTCAGGCGTTGGCAGGCTTTGACATCGATCGATGTATTTTCCGGAATTTTTATTGATGTGCCCGTAGACTATTATAAGACGCAGGAGTGGTGCAAATCAATAGGTTCAGTTAAAAATAGGGTGGATTTTGCATTTGAGCAGGATGGTTTGGCGATCGGTTTCGGCGGCCTGGTGAATATTGAATCAAGACATGGTGTAGCGGAAATGTATATATTCATTCATCCGGATAGCATGGGCCATGGATACGGTTCATATTTCCTGAATGCCATGTTGGCCTTCGGTAAATATGAATTGAATTTACGAAAAGTCTCTTTGTTTGTTACATCGGCCGATCACCAAATTATCGAGTTTTATAAAAAAAATAAATTTCTTATAGAGGGTATATTAAAAGATCATATATGGTTTCGTGGGAGATATACCGATCGCTACATAATGTCAATGTTCTTGGTTGAGCTGTCCGTTGATAGCGCGGAATTTTATGGCTCAATGATTTGATGAATATTCTGCTTACATGCATAGGGCGTCGCCATTACCTTGCACAGTACTTTCGCGGTGCTCTTGGTTTGCAGGGAAAGCTGGTGGGTACTGACATGGACCCGACAGCACCAGGGCTGCGAGCTTGCGATATAGAATATCAGGTACCTGGTGTAGGCGACGAATCGTATCCAGACGCGTTGAAGAAAATAATGATTGATGAAAATATCAGTATGGTGTTTTCATTGAATGATCTGGAAATTGGTTTGTTGGCTGAGCTGGCAGATAAGTTTGAGAGAGAGACCGGGGCAGTTTTATATGTCCCGTCAGTAGGCACGCGGGATGTGTGTGCGGACAAATGGCAGACATTCTTGTTTGCCAGAAGTCTCGGCATCCCCACGCCTCACACATTCTTGTCGGTAGATGCTGCTCAGCAGGCAATCAAGCAAGATGCTGCCAAGTCGCGGTGGGTGGTCAAGCCGCGCTGGGGGAGTGCGTCAATTGGGCTATATATAGTGGATTCTGCAGAAGACTTACCGGTAGTCCATGAAACCTGCGCGCGTGTCGTGCGGGGCAGTGCGCTATCCGTTTTTGGAAAAGAGAATGCCGTGATCATCCAGGAATGGATTGAGGGGCAAGAGTATGGGGTGGACATGCTGTTTGACCGCTACAGAAATCTGGCTGGGTTTGCGGCAAAGCGAAAACTGTCCATGCGTGCAGGGGAGACCGATAAGGCGCTTACAGTTTCGCCGAAGCCCTTCCATGACATTGTGTCGAAGCTGGCTGGTTCTCTCTCTCATCGTGGAAATGTGGATTGTGATTTTTTGGAGCGTGACGGGCAGCTTTATTTGTTGGAGCTGAATCCACGCTTTGGAGGAGGTTATCCGTTTACGCATATGGCAGGTGCCAACCATGTGCAAATGCTGATTGATGACTACCAGGGAAAGGCGTTGCCGCCTTATGGCTATCGTGAAGGAATGACGTTTGCAAAATGCGATACCTTGGTTCAAGTCCCGACGCCCGTATGAGAACATACGCAATCGAATTTTACGTGCGTTATAACTTGTACTGGGATAGGCCTTAATGTAACTTTCTGGCCCAATAAACGCGCCCTCTAGAATGCTCAACACTCCCTTCCCCCCCTGGCCGGCCTTCACGCCCGAAGAAGCCGATGCCGTGCGCGATGTCATTCTTTCCAACCGAGTCAATTACTGGACCGGGCACCACTGCCATGATTTCGAGGCCGAGTTCGCGGCATGGTCAGGCACGCGCCACGCGATTGCCCTGGCCAATGGCACGCTGGCGCTCGATCTGGCCCTCAAGGGTCTGGGCATAGGCTCGGGCGATGAGGTGGTGGTCACGCCGCGCACGTTTCTGGCTTCGGTGTCCTGCGTGGTGAACGCAGGCGCGGTGCCGGTGTTTGCCGAGGTGGACGCCGATTCGCAGAACATCACGGCACAGACCATCCGCGCGGTGCTCACGCCGCGCACGCGGGCCATCGTCTGTGTGCATCTGGCGGGCTGGCCCTGCGATATGGATCCCATCATGGCCTTGGCGCAGGAACACGGCCTCCTGGTGGTGGAAGACTGCGCGCAGGCGCATGGGGCGCGCTACCGGGGGCGCCCGGTGGGCTCGCTGGGGCATGTGGGGGCCTGGTCGTTCTGCCAGGACAAGATCATGACCACGGGGGGCGAGGGCGGCATGGTCACCACCAGTGATACAGCGGTCTGGAAGCGCATGTGGGCTTATAAGGATCACGGCAAATCGTGGGATGCGGTGCATGCGCGCACGCACCCGCCGGGGTTTCGCTGGCTGCATGAGTCCTTTGGCACGAATGGGCGCATGCTCGAGATGCAGGCGGCCATCGGCCGCATCCAGCTGCAGCGCATGCCGCGGTGGGCGGCGCAGCGCCGGGCGCATGCGCAGGCGATCTGGCAGGCGGCGCGCGCGCTGCCGGGGCTGCGGGTGCCGGCGCTGCCCGCAGGCATCGAACACGCGGCCTACAAGTGCTATGTGTTCGTGCGCCCCGAGCGCCTGGCGCCGGGTTGGTCGCGCGATCGCATTCTGCAGGCCATTCTCGATGCCGGGGTGCCGGCCTACACCGGTTCGTGCTCCGAGGTCTATCTGGAAAAGGCCTTCGACGGTACGGGCTGGCGCCCGGCGCGGCGCCTGCCGGTGGCGCGCGCGCTGGGCGAGACCAGCCTGATGTTTCTGGTGCACCCGACGCTGCAGGATGAACACATCCACCAGACGTGCCAGGTGCTGGCGCAGGTGATGCACGCAGCCACGGATCCACATGCCGCATAATCAGTCACATCCGCTGCGCACGCTGCTGATTTTTCTCTACGATCTGCTGGCGGTGGTGCTGGCCTGGTGTGGGGCCATGCTGCTGCGCTTCAATTTCGACTGGCCGGCGCAGCTGAATGTTGAAATCGTGCTGGGCCTGATGGTGCTGGTGCCCGTGCAGCTGGTCACCTGCCAGGCGGTGGGGCTGTATCGCGGCATGTGGGCGTTTGCCAGCCTGCCGGATCTGCGCCGGCTGTTGCGCGCGGTGCTGGTGTCCTTCATTGCCATGCTGCTGTACGCGCTGCTGGTGCGCCGCGGGCAGGCGATCCCACGCTCCATCGTGGTGCTTTATCCCATGTTGCTGCTGGGCATCATGGCCGGTGGGCGCATTGCCTGGCGCATGTGGCGCGAGGCGCGCCAGCAGCGCCGGCGTTCGGGCGACAGGCGCGCGCGCCGCCCGGTGGTGGTGGTCGGTGCGGGGCGCGCAGGGGCCTTGCTCCTGCATCAGCTGGCGGGCAGCCCGACCTGGGCGGTGGTGGCGCTGGTGGATGACGATCGCAACAAGTGGGGGCTGGAGCTCTCCGGGGTGCGAGTGGCGGGCGGGCGTGCGCACCTGCCCGCGCTGCTGCGCCAGCACGGTGCGCGTGATGTGATCCTTGCCGTCCCGTCATCATCCACCGAAGATGTGCGCAAGGTCAGCGAGATCGCGCTCGAGGCGGGGGCGCGGCTCACGACCGTGCCCTCGCTGGCCGAATTACTGACCGGGCGGGTGGCCATCAACGCCATGCGCCCGGTGCGCATTCAGGACTTGCTCGGGCGCGACGCGGTGCAGCTCGATGTGGCGCCGATCCAGGCCATGCTTGCAGGCCGGAGGGTGCTGGTGACGGGGGCGGGCGGCTCGATCGGCGGCGAGCTGTGCCGGCAGCTGGCGCGCTTCGGTGCGCGCTCGCTGGTGCTGGCGGATGCAGGCGAATTTGCCCTGTATGGCATACAGCAATGGTTTGCCGAACTCTATCCCGAGGTGTCCGTTACGCCGCTGACGCTGGATGTCAAGGATGCAGCGGCCATGCAGGCGGCGTTTGCGCGCTGGCGCCCGCATCTGGTGTTTCACGCGGCGGCCTATAAGCACGTACCGCTGATGGAGGTACACAACAGCTGGGCGGCGCTGCGCAACAATGCCTGGGGTA
Organism: Castellaniella sp.; assembly: GCF_041677825.1. Classification (GTDB taxonomy): domain Bacteria; phylum Pseudomonadota; class Gammaproteobacteria; order Burkholderiales; family Burkholderiaceae_B; genus Castellaniella. Next base: position 34,657 of record NZ_JBAYPG010000016.1, on the reverse strand, counting down.
CGCTGGTGGCGGCGCGCTGCGCGCGCGACTGTGGGGCCGAGCGCTTCGTGCTCATTTCCACCGACAAGGCGGTCAACCCCACCAACGTGATGGGCGCCAGCAAGCGCCTGGCCGAGATGCTCTGCGAGGAACTCGCCGCCCGGAGTCCGGGGCCGGGTGCGCCGCGCACGCTGATGCAGATCGTGCGCTTTGGCAACGTGCTGGGCAGCACGGGCAGCGTGATCCCCAAGTTCGAGCAGCAGATCCGCCAGGGTGGGCCGGTCACGGTTACGCATCCAGAGATCACGCGCTTTTTCATGTCCATCCCCGAGGCGGCGCAGCTGGTGCTGCAGGCTGCGGCCATGGGGCGGGGTGGCGAGCTGTTCGTGCTTGACATGGGCGAGCCGGTGAAGATCGTCGACCTGGCGCGGCGCATGATCGAACTGGCGGGTTTCACGCCGGATGAAATCGCCATCACCTATACTGGCTTGCGTCCGGGCGAGAAACTCTACGAAGAGGTGCTGGCTGATGGCGAGAAGGTTTGCCGTACGCCACACCCCAAGCTGCACATCGCGCGCCCCGATCCGGTGCCCGCGGGCCTGCTGGCCGAGGCCGAGGCCTGGCTTGCGCACTGGGGGCCGCGCAGCGATGCCGAAGTGCGGGCCCAGCTGCAGCGCTGGGTGGCGGGTTATCAGCCGGCGGCCGCGCCGGGGCCGGACGCCGATACGCCCCTGCCAGCCGTGCAATTGCCTGAGGAAGCCCGAAGTTCTGGGGTATTTCCCGGGCCACACTCGATCTGAGTCGGTGTACACTCGCCGATGAACTGTAACTAATCTGTTACCAAGGGGTGTTCATGAAATTCTCACAATTGGCGCTCGCGCTGGCGGCCATGGCTTTTGCCACGGCGTCGGTGGCGCAGCAGGCATCCATTGCCCAGAACGATCAGGGCGATCAGAAGCGCAGCGGGGCGGTGCTCGAACAATCGGCTTCGGCCGGCGGCGCTGACGAGGGCGTGGGCTCGGGCAGCGTATCGGGTATATCCACCACGCACATCGTGGTGGGCGCCGTGGTGCTCGGGGGCATCATCGCGGCGGCTGCCAGCGGTGGCGGCGGCGGCGGTTCGTCCACCACCACGCATCACTGATCGGCCACACGGGTCCACGTCTACAAGGGTGTCATGTCCGCAGGCAGGCTGATCTTCCGCCGCTCGAGAACGGGGGCCTGCCTGTGGGGGCTGGCCGCCCTGTGCCTGGCGCTGGGGCTGGTGCTGCACGAGCCGGCCCGGGCCGATGCGCCCACCACCATGGGGCTCACGGGGCTGCTCAACATGCCTTCGGGGCGCATGGCGCCCGATGGCACGTTGTTTCTGGGCTACAGCCACAACAAGCCCTACGATACGGGCTACGCGGTGCTGCAGGCCATGCCTTGGCTGCAGCTCAGCGGCCGCTATACGTCCATCCGCGGCACGCAGGCGCTGTCGGCCGACTACGGCACGCTCAAGGACAAATCCGCCGGCATCAAGCTGCGCCTCATGCCCGAAGGCGGCCTGGGGCAGGCCTGGATGCCCGAAATCGCCATTGGCTACGAAGACGTGCACGGCACGCAGCTCTTCAAGAGCCAGTTCGTGGCGGCCACCAAGCGCCTGAACTTTCCCGGGGTGGGCCAGGTGGATGCCACGCTGGGCTATGGCCGCCAGCGCATCGACGGTCTGTTCGGTGGCGCGCGCTTCAAGCTCGACGCCTTGCCTTCGTGGGCGCTGGTGGCCGAGTACGACGCCACGCGCTACCAGCGCGACCCCAGCGCCGCCATCACGGGGCTGGATGGGCGGCGCACGGGGCAGTGGGGCGTGGGGCTCGAATACACGCTGGGGCCGCTCACCCTGCAGGCCAGCCGCCAGGGCGACCGCAACGCCTTCAACGCCTATTTCACCTTCCCGCTCGATGCGCGCTACTGGACGGCGAAAACGGCCGAATCCGGGCCGTTTGCCGGCGGCGCCTGGGCCAGTGCGGCGGCGCGCCCCAGCGCGCGCATGTGGGCTGAAGACCGCAGCTATCGCCAGAACCTGCTCTCGGCGCTGCACGCCGAGGGCCTGCGCGAGGTGCGCCTGGCCTGGCGCGACGGGGTGCTGGCCATCTCGGCCTCCAGCAGCCGCTATCAGTCGCCCTCGCGCGGGGTGGGCCGGGTGGTGCGCCTGGCGCTGGCCTACGCGCCCTGGGAAACGCGCGAGCTACAGGTCACCTGGACGGACCGCGGGGTGGCCGGGCTTACCTGGTCCTTCTTCGACATCCCGGTGCTCGAGCGCTATCTGGCCGGCACCGCCAGCCGCTCGGCGTTGCAGAATGCGGTCACCGTCAGCTACGCCGATCCGCGCGGCATCAGCGCCGCGGCGCGCGCCAATGACCTCGATGCCACGCTCGATGCCCTGGCGCTCGAACGCGGCGGCGGGCTGCAGCAGAATTTCAGCCTGGGGCGCTGGGCGGTCGAAACCCCGGGTCGCACCAGTTTCGAGATCGGGCCCTCGTTTCGGGCCATCGTCAATGACCCCAGCGGCGCCTTCAAGTACGACGCCGGCATCTACGCCCAGGCCAATCTCAATCTCACGCACGGTTTCTGGTTCACGGGCGGAGTGCGCCAGTCGATCTGGGAAAACGTGAGCGATATCCGGCAAGAGTCCAACTCGACGCTGCACCACGTGCGCTCGGATCTGGCCAAGTACCGCCAGGCCTCGCGCTTCAAGGTCGAGCAGCTGCTCATCAACAAGCTCTGGCAGCCGGCCCCGCGCGTGTACCTGCGGGCGTCCACGGGGCTGTACGAAGAAATGTTCGGCGGCGTGGGCGGCCAGGCGCTGTACCTGACCCCCGGCGGGCGCTGGGCGTTCGACCTGTCGGTCGACTGGGTGCGCCAGCGCAACTACAAGGGCACGGGCTTCATGTCGTACAGCACCGTCACCGCCCTGGCGGCGGCGCACTACCGCCTGCCGTGGTTCGACGGGGTCACGGCCACCGTGCGCGCCGGGCGCTTCCTGGCGGGCGACGTGGGCGCGCGCTTCGAGATCCAGCGGCGCTTCAAGTCGGGCATTCAGGTGGGGCTGTGGTATACGCGCACCAATGGCGACGACATCACCTCGCCGGGCAGCCCGGGGCACCCGTACTATGACAAGGGTGTGTTCATGCGCATCCCGCTGGGCACCATGGCTTCGGCCGATACCAGCGCCAACGCCTTCTTCTCGCTCTCGCCCTGGAACCGCGACGTGGGCCAGATGGTGCAGTCGCCCATGGATCTGTACGATTTCGTGCACAACGGCTGGCTCTACGACGCCACCGATGGTGACGGCCTGCGCGGCTTTGCCGACCTGCCGCAAGAGGACACGCCATGAGGTGGGCCGCGCTGCGCACCGCGGGCCTGGCCCTGTGCCTGGCGCTGGCCGGCGCCACCAGCGCGGCCGATGCCGCGCAGGGTCAGCGCGCCCCGGGCGTGGCGGCGGCTTCTGGCTCAACGGCTTCTGCGGCGGCGGTGGGTTCAACGGCTGCGCCGCAGCAGGCCGCAAGCGGCGCCACCTGCCGGGTGCTGGACCCCGAACTGCAGGGCGGCACCTACGAGGGCGGTTGCCAGAACGGCCTGGCGCAGGGCCAGGGCGTGGCGCGCGGGGCCTCGGGCGCGTGGTACCGGGGCGGCTTCGAGGCCGGGCGCAAGTCCGGCCACGGGACCAAGCTGTTTGCCAATGGCGATGGCTACACCGGCGGCTGGCAGGCCGACCAGCGCGCAGGCGAGGGGCGCTACGAATACGGCCCGCACTCGCCCTGGCGCGGCGACGTCTACCAGGGCGGCTGGGCGAATGACCGCCGCGAGGGCGCCGGCACGTATATCTTCTTTCCGTCGGGCGACCGTTTCAGCACCCGGTGGCAGGCCGGCCAGCCGCTGGGCGAGGGCACGACCACGGCCACGCGGCGCAAGCGTGCCGCGCAGGATCTGGCCCCGGTGCTGGGCCAGGTGGGCCTGCGCGTGTGTTCGACCAGCACCGAGGGCGCCGGCCCGGGGCATCGGGCCCAGGGCGTGGTGCGCGCGGTGGTCGATGACCGCATCCAGGTCGAACTCGATGGCGACAGCCCGGTGCTGCGCCGCTCGGCCGACCCGCAGCTCAATCCACGCTGGGAAGTGATGACCGACTGGCGCCCCTGTGGGGGGGCCGGCTGATGACCCCGCTGATTCTCGTCCTGTGCACCGGCAACATCTGCCGCAGCCCCATGGCCGAGGCGCTGATGCGCCAGGCGCTGGCCGCGCGCGGCGTGCAGGCCGAGGTGGTCTCGCGCGGGCTGGCCGCGCCCGAGGGCCGCGCCCCGCACCCGCACGCGCGCGCCACGGCCCTGGCCCACGGCCTGCCGCTGTCCGATGACAAGCGCTCGGCCCAGGTGAACCCGGTCGAACTGCGCCAGGCGGTGGTGGTGCTGGTGATGGAAGCACGCCAGCGCCAGCGCGTGCAGCAGCTGCACCCCGAAGCCGGGGGCAAGTGCTTCGTGCTGCGCCACTGGGAAGACGGCGCCGATATCCCCGACCCGCTGCACGAGCCTGCCGAAGTGTTTGCGCAGCAATGGCCGCTCATGCAGGCCTCGTGTGCCCTGTGGGTCGAGCGCCTGCTGCAGGCCGGCCTGCTGCCCGCGCCGGAGCATCCGGCGCCCGCCGGGGGGGCCGCTGGCCGCCCCGCCCCCTGAACCTTGTCCGAATTCCGTCCACTGCCATGAAACTGCCCGCCATGCCGACCTCAGATCCCACCTTCGAGCGCGCGCCTGCGCCGCGCATCGCCGCCGCGCGCCTGTCGCCGGCGCAGTCCGTGCCCCCGTGCGCTGCGCAACATGCCGTGGCGCAGCACCCCGCGCAACGCGCCGAGCACCATCCTGCACAGCGCACCGGGCAGCACCCCGCGCCGCGCGCTGAACGGCATTTTGCCGCGCGGCAGGCCGTGCGCCGCGGCGCCGGCTGGCTGCGCCTGGCGGCCTGGCTGCTGCCGGTGGCCGTGCTCAGCGGCTGCACCGGCATGTATGTGGGCGCGCAGGGCGAGCGGTCGACCAGCAGCGGCACGCTGGATGAAGACATCCTCGCCCAGGTGGACGTGCACACCATCACCCCGCAGGTGGTGCACACGCAGACGCAAGAGTTCGACGCCGCGCGCGAGCTTGCCCGGGCGCGCACGGACGCGCAGCTGCGCGGCACGCCAGCCACGCCGTACCAGTACTACGTGGCCCCGCGCGATGTGCTCAACGTGACGGTCTGGAACCACCCCGAGCTGAACAACCCGGCCGGGCAGCTGAGCCTCGAACTGTCCGGGCGGGTGGTGGATGAGCGCGGGTACTTCTACTACCCCTACATCGGCCGCGTGAAGGCGGCCGGGCGCACGGTGGACGCGATCCGTGGCGACATGGCCAACCGCCTGGCCGAGTACCTGACCGAGCCGCAGGTGGATGTGTCGGTGCTCAAGTACCAGGGCCGGCGCGCGTACGCGGTGGGCCAGTTCAAGAGCCCGGGGCCGCTGCCCATCACCAATATCCCGTTGCACGTGACCGATCTGGTGACCCAGGCCGGCGGCCTGACGGATCAGGCCGACCTGCGCCTGGCGCGCCTGACGCACAAGTCCGGCGTGATCGAGCCGCTGGATCTCGAAGCCCTGTACCGGGGCGGCGACCTGACGCAGAACGTGCTGCTGCAGGATGGCGACGTGATCGACGTGCCCGAGACGCGCTACAACAAGGTCTTTGTGCTGGGCGAGGTTGATAAGCCGCAGTCGGTGCTGCTGCCCTATGGCGACTACAGCCTGTCCGAAGCCATCAGCGACGCCGGCGGCCTGAATCCGTCCACGTCCAACGGCAGCCAGGTGTACGTGATGCGCGCCGGCGACAATGGCCGCCCGCAGGTCTGGCACCTGAACGCGAGCAACCCGGCGGCGCTGGTGCTGGCCGATGGCTTCCGGCTGCACGCGCGTGACGTGGTCTTCGTGGATGCCGCCGGGGTGACCCGCTGGGCGCGCGTGATCAACCAGATGTTGCCGTCGCTGGGTGGCGTCAGAACTGTCCAGGGCATCGCTCAGTGACGGCCGCTGTGCTGAAACCGTTGTATCCACATGACTGAAAAAACAACTGAAGAGGCCCAGCTGGCCCGCCGTCCGATCGAGGACGACGACGAAATCAACCTGGGCGAGCTCTTCAACGTGCTGGTGCAGCGGCGCTGGCTGGTGGCGGGCATTTTTGGGGTGTTGCTGGTGGCCGGTATGGTCTACGCCCTGCTGGCCACGCCCATTTACCAGGCCGATGCCCTGATCCAGGTGGAAAGCCGCAAGAGTGCGGGTCTGGGCGGGCTGACGGTGCTGTCCGACACGCTGGGCTTCGAGCAGAGCCCGGTGAGCACCGAGCTCGAGATCCTGCGTTCGCGCGAAGTGCTGATGACGGCGATCAAGAAGACGCAGGCGAACATGCAGGTGCAGGTCGAGGGCTATTTTCCGTTCATCGGCCGCTGGCTGGCGCGCCGCAACGAGGCCAGGTACCCCGGCGAACTGGCCCCGGCCGTGTGGGGCATGACCAGCTATGCCTGGGGCGGCGAACTGCTGCGCTTTGCCCTGCTCGACGTGCCGCCGACGCAGTGGGGCGCCACCTTCTATCTGGTGGCCACGGGTGACGGCCAGTTCGACGTGCTGGATGACGACGACAATGTGCTGGGCCACGGGCGCGTGGGCGAACGCACGGACTTCTACGTGGGCGGCGAGCAGGCGGTGCTGGCGGTGGCCGAACTGCGCGGGCGCATCGGCACCCGCTTCCTGTTCACCGAGCGCTCGCCGCTGCGCCAGTACAAGAGTCTGTCGGCGGGCCTGGACATCCAGGAGGTCGGCAAGGGCAGCAGCATCATCCGCCTGCAGTACGAGAGCGCCGATGACGCGTTTGCGGTGTCCATCGTCAATGCCGTGGCCCAGGCCTACCTCGAACAGAACGTCGAGCGGCGCACGGCCGAGGCGCGCAGCAGCCTGAAGTTCCTCGAGACCCAGCTGCCCGATCTGAAACGCCAGATGGATGCCGCCGAAGATGCGCTGTCCAGCTACCGCACCAGCAGCAACACGATTGCGGTGGACAAGGAAGCCGAGATCCTGCTGAACCGCTCGGTGCAAATGGAAAACCGCCGCCTCGAACTGCGCCTGAAGCGCGACGAACTCCTGCAGCGCTTCACCGCGGCGCACCCCGACGTGAAGAATCTGGACAAGCAGATGGTGGCCATCGAAGAGGCCAGCCGCAAGATCGACGCCGAGATCGACCGGCTGCCCAAGGCGCAGCGCGAGCTGCTGCCCTTCGAGCGCGATGCGCGCGTGAACACCACGCTGTACATGTCGCTGCTGAACAACGCCCAGGAACTGCGCGTGGCCGAGGCCGGCACCATAGGCAACGTGCGCATCATCGACTACGCGCTGCCCAGCGAGCAGCCGGTCAAGCCCAAGAAAGCGCTGGCGGTGGCCATTTCGGCCGCGCTGGGCCTGTTCCTGGGCATTCTGGCGGCCTTCCTGGCGTATTTCCTGCGCCCGGCCGCGCAGCGCCCCGAGCAGCTCGAAGGGCCCACGGGTCTGAGCACCTATGTCACCATCCCCGAATCCGATGCTCAGCTGCGGCTGGACCACGCCCAGCGCCGCGGCCTGGGCGTGCGTGGGGCCGATGCGCGCTCGAGCCACGGCACCCAGCTGCTGGCCCTGCAGGCCCCGCACGACCCGGCCGTGGAAAGCCTGCGTTCGCTGCGCACAGGCCTGAGCTTTGCGCTCATGGGCGCGCCGGGCCGGGTGATCGCCATCACGGGCGCCACCTCGGGCGTGGGCAAGAGCTTCATCGCGGCCAATTTTGCCACCCTGCTGGCGAGCACCGGCAAGAAGGTGGTGCTGGTAGACTGCGACCTGCGCCGCCCGCGCCTGCACACCTACTTCAGCTACGCGCGCAAGGCGCCCGGCCTGTCGGGCGTGCTGGCGGGCGACCACGCGCTGGCCCAGGTGCTGCTGCATGAATCCGAGGCCGGCCTGTCGGTGCTGCCCTCGGGCCTGATGCCGCCCAACCCCGGCGAGCTGCTGCTGTCGCCGCGCTTTGGCGAGCTGATCAAGGCGCTCGAGGCGCAGTTCGACCTGGTGGTGCTGGACACCCCGCCCGTGCTGCCGGTGGCCGATACGCTGGCCATCCTGCAGCACGCCACGGCGGCCTTCATCGTGGCCCGCGCCGAGCAGTCCACCCCCGGCGAACTGGTGGATGCCATGGGCAAGCTGCGCCATTCGGGCGTGGCCGGCCCGGTGAGGGGCATACTGTTCAATGCGGTCAAGCGCAACCGCATCGGCTACGGCGCGGGGTACAAGTATTATTACTCGTATCGTTGATTGTCATGAACATCACCGTGGTGGGCACGGGCTACGTCGGGCTGTCCAACGGGCTGCTGCTGGCGCAGCATGATCGGGTGGTGGCCCTGGACGTGGATGCGGCCCGGGTGGCCGCGCTCAACCAGGGCCGCATCCCGGTCGATGACCCCGACATGGCCGCGCTGCTGCGCAGCGGCCGGGTAGATTTTCAGGCCACCACGGATCCGGCGGTGGCGTATGCGCAGGCCGACTACGTGGTCATCGCCACGCCCACCGATCATGACCCCGCAAGCGGGCGCTTCGATACCGGATCGATCGAGGCGGTGGCGCGCGACGTGCTGCGCTACCGGCCCGAGGCGTGCATCATTCTCAAGTCCACGGTGCCGGTGGGCTACACCGAGGGCCTGAAGGCGCAACTGGGCACCGACGCGCTGGTCTTCTCGCCCGAATTCCTGCGCGAGGGGCAGGCCCTGCACGACAATCTGTACCCGACGCGCATCGTCATGGGCGAGGATTCCGCCCGCAGCCGCCGCTTCGTCGCCCGCATGCAGGCCGGCGCGCGCCGGGCGGACATCCCCGTGCTGTACGTGACCAACACCGAGGCGGAAGCCATCAAGCTGTTCGCCAACACGTACCTGGCCATGCGCGTGGCCTATTTCAACGAGCTGGACACCTACGCGGCCACCCTGGGGCTGGACACGCGCGCGCTGCTGGCGGGCGTGGGCACGGATCCGCGCATCGGCCAGCATTACAACAACCCTTCGTTTGGCTACGGGGGCTATTGCCTGCCCAAGGACACGCGTCAGTTGCTGGCCCATTATCGCGGGGTGCCGCAGAACCTGATGCAGGCCATCGTGCAGGCCAATGCCACGCGCAAGGATTTCATCGCCGCCGACGTGCTGCGGCGCGCACCGGGCGTGGTGGGCGTCTACCGGCTGGTGATGAAGCAGGGGTCGGACAATTTTCGTGATTCGAGCGCGCTGGACGTGATGCAGCGCATCCAGGCGCAGGATGTCCCCGTGATCGTGTACGAGCCGGTGCTGTCCGGGGCGTCGGCCTTCAGGGGCGCCACCGTGGTGGCCGATCTGGCCGCCTTCAAGCGGCAGGCCGACGTGATCCTGGCCAACCGCTGGTCCGCCGACCTGGCCGACGTGGCCGAAAAAGTCTATACGCGGGATTTGTTCGGGGCCCACTGAGACGCCGGGGCCTGCGGTGGCGTGCCCGGACCCTTGACGCGCTCCGCCACGGCGGTGGCCGATGGCCTGGCCCGGTGCCATGCGCAGATGGCCGCCAGCCCGCAGCGACCCTGCCGCATGCTGTGCCGTATCGTGCCGCTGTGGGCTGCCGTGCCTTATTGCGCCGCCATGTAGGCCTGGGCCTGCGCCATGACCGCTTCGCCCGTGGCGGTGAGCCGGGCGTGCTGCATGACTACCCTGTGACCGCTCCAGAAGTGCTCGGCATCGAGTGCCCGCGCTTCGGTAGCCTGTGCCCGCTGTTCGGCCGTCAGGCCGGGGTGCTCGACCAGGCGCGACATGGCCCAGTGCATGCGCGCCGAAACGTAGGTGGCGTGGTAGATGCCATCCATGGGCCGCGGGTCGACCCGCAGGGGCGACTGGTAGAGCTCGTCATCGAGGTTCAGCACCAGGGTTTCGTCTTGCGAGAAGCCGAACAGCAGGCAATGCGTGGCTTCGTGCGCCAGGACTTCGACCAGGGCCACGTCGGTCTCGTGCGAGTCGATGTTCAGGAACAGGCCGCCCCACAGCATGTACGACGAGCCGCCGTCGAACTGGTAGCTGGCTTCGGGGTCGCCCGTGACCATGCACAGTTCGCGCACCAGGCCACTGAATTCGGCCGCCAGGGCGGGCACCGCCGCCTGCATGAGGCCCAGGGCCTGCCCGAAGCGCTGCCGGAAGTCGGCCGCCGCCTGTGCCGTGGGCGAGCGCATGGCAAACGAGGTCTGCGGATCGGTGTCCATCAGGCGCAGGTAGAGCGCGGCATCGCCTGCTGGCAGGTCGCCCAGCGCCACGAGCCGCGGGCCGGGGCAAGAGCCGGAGTCGGGATCAGGGCCGGCGGGCTGTGCCTGCTGCAGTGCATCGGCGGCCTGGCTGGCTTCTTCGAGATCGTCATCCATCAGTGCCAGGGCCAGTTCGTAGTAGCGGCCAAAGCACGCCGGGCCAAACTGCGCACCCGCCCGCAGCTGGCTTATGAGCGGCGTGAGGGCATCAGGCCCCAGGACAGGCCCCGCCCTGGACTGGATGTGCGCCAGGCTGTCGGCCAGCAGGGTATGGGCGTAGCGATCCATCTGCTGCGCACGGGCGCCGTCGGGCATGAAGCCGAATTCGATGCGGTGTGCACTCATCGCGTGAAAAAGGCAGTGTTGTGACTGCCTTTGGATTATGATGGTGGCCGGCGCTGCGCAGTATGCGGACACGGCGCGGCCGGGCCGGTTGCGGGGCTGCTAGACTTTCTTGCCACCGATCTTGGCGCCCAGAAACTGCGTACGGGCCCCTTCACGGGCGCCGGCTGCAGTGTCGCTGACTGACTTGGCGCCGATCTTGGCGCCGATCTTGGTGCCCAGCCGGGCTTCACTGCCCTGGGTGTCTGGCTGGTTTTCGGGCAGGATCCTGAAGCCCATGAGGGCCGACTGATCAAGTTGAATTCGTCCCATCGCTGTCTTCCTCACTCATATGAAAGGTCTATGGATCGTAGCATGGAAACCGGCGTGTCTTGCGAAGTTTTTCTGCCGGGCGGGGGCAGCCCGGTTCTTTCGGGCAGGGCTTGGTCATGATCTGCTTCGTGATCACCTGGCCGCGCGAGACCCTGGTGCAACTGCATCAGATCCCGGGCATGCCGCGCCACGCCATCTGGTCCTATGACCGGCTGCTGAAAGCCCGGCGCCTGCCCCGGGCCACCTGGATTTTCACGGACTTCGACCGCCTCGGTGCCTGGGATCTTGAACTGGCCGCCCGGGTCTGCCGGGTGCTGCAGCAGGCCGGGATGCAGGTGTTGAATGACCCGGCCCAGGCCATGCACCGCTTTGCCCTGCTGCGCAGCCTGCACGCCCGCGGCCTGAACCGCTTCCAGGTCTGGCGCCCGCACGAGCAGGCCGCGGTGGACCGCTGGCCGGTCTTTCTGCGCACCGAGACGGCGCATCGCGGCCCGCTGACCGACCTGATCCACGACGCGGCCGGGCTGCGCGCGGCGCTGGCGCAGGCCCGGGCGCAAGGCCACCCCGAGCGCGATCTGATGGTGGTCGAGTACTGCGCGCAGCCGCTGCGCCCCGGCCTGTTTCGCAAATATGCCGCCTATCGCGTGGGCGAGCGCCTGGTGCGCGCGCTGTCGGTGCATGACACGCAGTGGGTGGCGCAGCAGGGCCAGTCGGGCTGTGCCGACGTGGCCGATTACCAGGACGAGCTCGAGCACATCGACAGCCCACCGGGCGAGCCGGTGCTGCGCGCGGCATTCGAGGTCAGCCGGCTGCAGTACGGGCGCATCGATTATGCCCTGGTGGACGGCCAGGTGCAGGTCTACGAGATCAACTCCAACCCCTTCATCGCCATCTTGCGCGAGCACGCCGTGGCGGCCCGCGTGCAGGCGGCGCGCGCGGTCGACGACGGGCTGGCGCAGGCGTTTCAGGCCATCGATGCGCCACCCGGGCCCGCCGTGCCGGTGCGCGATGCGCTGCTGGTGCAGCAGCGCCGCCACGACCGCTTCATGTGGCGTTCGCGATGGATGATCTAGGCACCGGCGGCCCGCGGTATTCGGTCATCATCCCCCACCATGATGATGCGCAGCGCCTCGAACGGCTGCTGCGCAGCATTCCGCCGGCGCGCGCCGATATCGAGATCATCGTCATCGACGATTGCAGCCCGGACCGGGCACCACTCGAGGCCCTCAGGCCGCGCTGGCCGGCGGTGCGCTGGCTGTCCACGGCGCGCAACCTGGGCGCGGGCGCGGCGCGCAATGTGGGCCTGGCGCACGCGCAGGGCGCCTGGCTGGTGTTCGCCGATTCGGATGACTGCTTCCTGCCGGATGCCTTCGCGGCCTTCGATGCGCACGCCGCCGCGGGGCTGGATCTGGTGTATTTTCTCGCCGAGGCGCGCCAGGAGGTCGATGGCACGCCATCGATCCGGGCCGACTGGCTCAACCGCTTCCTCCGCGCCTGGCTCGCGGCGCCATCCGAAGACACCCTGAAGCGCCTGGCGGCGAACCACGTCGTGCCCTGGGCCAAGGTGTATGCGCACGCCTTCATTCGCCGCCTGGATCTGCGCTTCGAAGAGATCATGTTCAGCAACGACGTGGCCTTCAACGTGCTCGCCGCCATGCAGGCGCAACAGGTGCAGGTGGTGCCGCAGGCGGTCTACGTCTGCACCCGGCGGCCCAACAGCCTGACGGCCAACCGCCAACCGCAGGCCTTTCTGTCGCGTCTGCAGACCCAGGCCCGGCTGGCGGGCCGTTTCAAGGCCCTAGGCCTCGAACGGGGGTATCTGCCGGGCCGCTCGGGTTTTATGATGACAGCCTTGTTCGAGTATGGTCCGGCCACGGCCTGGGCCGCGTGGCGGATCATGCACGGCTCCGACATGCGCCCGCTGCAGTTGCACAAGCTGTTCAATCTTGCGCTGTGGTACCGGTATCTGCGTCGCCATGGCCGCGACATGCGCGAACGAAGGCGGCTGTTGCCGTGAGTGAACCGGCCGAAGAAGCAGTCGAAGAAACAGTCGAAGAAGCACGTGCACAGTGGAACGAAAAATGCAGCAAATGCATAGTGGAACGGATGCATAGTGAAACGGATACGTAGCAGCGCAGTGAAACGGATGCATGGCAGATTTGCCTGGCCCGCCGGGTGGGGGCCAGCCGGCCTGCGCCAGCGCCTGGCGGGCAGCCTGATCCTGGATGCGGATGACAGGCCTTTCCTGGCCAGTGCCGGCATCGTCTTTGCCGTGATGGTGCTGGCGTACCTGTCGCTGCTGCGCATCGATGGTTATTACTTTGCCGATGACAATTTCAAGAAAATCAGCGGTTTTCCGGCGTTCCTGCACCTGAATCGCTATCTGGCCGAGTACCTGCTGCGCGGGCTGGGGTTTTCGGAACACGCCTTCGATTATTCACCGCTGCTGCAACTGGCGTGTCTGGCCTGCATGGCGCTGGCCGCCGTGACGCTGGTGAAGATCGTGGCCGGACGGCTCACGCTGTTTCCGGTCATCATGTCGGCCGTGCTGGCGGTCTACCCGCTGTTCTACGAGAACATGGCCTATACCTACGATTCGGCCTTCATGGGTCTGTCGGTGCTGGCCTCACTGCTGCCGTTTCTGTTTGTGGCCGATACACTGGTATTTGCGCTGGTGTCGGTGATCGGCCTGCTGGTCATGATGACGACTTACCAGCTCTCCAGCGGCGTTTACCTGGTCGGCCTGGCGGCGCTGGCCTGGCGTATGGCGGGTGCGGGTACTCATGCCGGGCGTGCAGTCCTGAAGATCGCGGGCGTGGCACTGGGTTCGTGGGTGCTGGCCATGGTGCTGTACCGGGTGCTTCTGCATCGCGAGTACCATGGCTACATATCTACCGACATGCTGGCATGGCCAGACCTGTTGCCGGGGGTACTGGGCAATCTCCGTGCCTACCTGGACATGTTCATCGAGTTCATCGGTTATAACTGGGTGCTGTATTTCACGGGGTTGCTGCTGATGCTGCTGTTGCTCAGGCATGCCTGGCCCGTGCCGCGCCTGCTGGTCACTGCACTGCTGCTGGCGGCCATGCTGGCGCTGGCGCCGGGGCTGCCCCTGCTGCTGCAGGATCTGGTGTTTGCGCCGCGTTACATGATGGGTTTCAATGTCGTGCTGGCGGTCGTTGTGATCGGGCTTGCCCACCGGGCCTCATGGGCGCTGAAATCCGTGCTGGGGGTGTTTCTGGTCGGCCTGGTGGGCCTGACGGCGGTGTACGGCAATGCCATGGGCGATCAGTGGGTGTACGACCGCTTCAGGATCCACATGGCCGTTGCCGAAACAGGCAAGCACATCGGCTATCCGTATCGGCTGGCGGTTGAAGGGTCGCCCGGGCGTGCGGCCACGTTCGATGCGCAGAGTGTGCAATACCCGCTGATTCGGATGCTGTCACGCTCCAGTTTCGAGCGTTTTGGCCACAAGGCCCTGTTCGAGCGCTTCATGCTGCTGCAAGAGGGCGATGTATCGGCGTGTCAAGGCACCGAGCACACTCTGGTCGATGACCGTTTCACGCGCCTGGACCGCCAAGGTGACTGCTATCGCCTGCGCTTCAAGGATCCCCAGCAGGAAGGGGATGTCCGGGTGGTGGATGAACTCCTGTGGCAATTGGATCATGCGCCCCGTCTGGCGATACCGCTTGCTCGCAACGGCCCCTTCCAGGTGTTCCAGCGCGGCTCGCGGCTGGTGTATTTGCTGCGACCATGCGATGCTGTCGCGATGCAAGCTCCAGTATTTCTGCATGTGTACCTCGCTGATCCGCCGGGCCTGCCCAACCGCAGGCTGTTTCGCGTGTTCCAGAACCTGGATTTTGAAATGCAGGGCGAGGGGCTGCATACCCGGGGCGATGCCTGTCTGCATGTGGCAAATCTGCCAGGGCGGCGGCTTCGCCGGCTGGTCACGGGGCAATTCAACGAGAATGGCCGCCTGTGGGTCGAACAGCATGAGTTTTCCGAATGATCCCGGCCGGTTCATCCCTGTACACATTGATTCGTACCCGCGCCCTGCGCAGCCTGCTGTGGCTGGCCAGTGAAAAAGTCGTCCAGCTGGCCTTTTCGGCGCTGGCGGTCGGTCTGGTGGCGCGCACACTGGGCACAGACGCTTTTGGTATTTTTCAGTACGTGCTGTCGGCCATGATGGTATTTTCGTCGATCGGCCTGATTGCCAGCACCGAGGTTTCCGCGCCGCGCCTGGCTACTTGCGAGCAGCCGCAAGAGCGCCGACGCCTGCTGGGTTCGCTGTTCGTGCTGCGGCTGATGGCCGGTACGCTGGCTTTCCTGCTGATGGGAACCTGGTCGCTGTATATGGAGCCCTTGCAGCGCCAGCCGCTGATGCTGATCATGGGCCTGGCGCTCATCGTGATCGAGCCGTTCAATGTCCTGCGGCTGATCCGTGAAGTGGCCCAGTCCACGCGTATCATCACGGTCACCCGCCTGCTGGTCTCCAGCCTGAAGGTGATCGCGGTGGCGGTGCTGTACACCATGCACGCCCCCATCCTGGCCTTCATCATCGTCTACGCAGCGGATCATCTGCTCACGGCACTGTGCTACTTGTTCGGTATCCGCGAAGACGGCTGGCCGTGCTCCTGGAGGCCGACTCGCGAGGTCATGGGCTGGTTCTTTCACAAGGGTCTGCTGATCTGGCTGGGCCTGGTGGCCCTGATACTGATTCTGCGCATGGACCGGTTGATCCTGCACGCGCGCCTGGATGCCGGGCTCTACGGGCAGTACGCTGCGGCCATGAATCTGCTCGACAGTGCGTGGTATTTCGGCCCGGTATCGGTGGTGGCGCTGGCGCCATCACTGCTCTATCGCGCGGGTCGTCAGACCCTTTGGTCATCGCTGCGCCTGCTGCTGATCCTGACGGCGCTTGCCCTGCTGATCATGGTCGGCGCGGGGCTGCTGGCGCCGTTCATCGTGTCGCTCATCTTTGGCGCCGGCTTTGAGCAGACCGCCGGCATGTTCCAGCTGGCGCTGGTGGTGCTGGTGCCGGGGTTCGCGGCCCTGGGGCTCGATGCAATACTGATACACGCGGGCAATCATCGCGTCGTGCCCCTGAAGTGGGGGGTGGGGCTGGCGGCGGGGGCCATGCTGCTGGTGCCCGATTTTGGCCTGGGCTGGCACCAGGGGCCCCTGGCGCTGGGGGTGGCGCACACGGTCAGCCTGCTGGCCGGCCTGTGGTTTCTGTGGCGCATGCACCTGGGCCGTCCAGCGGCGGCGGCCGGTGGCCCGGTGCCATGACGGGCGCGGCCGTACCAGTGTCATGATGCGCGTAACAATGGGTGGATGGCCATGCACGTGACGGTGATTTCCCTCAATGGCCTGCAGGAGCTCTCGGGCGGCGGGCTGTATCTGCGGTCTCTGGTGTCCGGCCTGCTGCAGACCGAAGGGGTGGCGCAGGTACAGGTGATCAGCAAGAAGATCCACGGCGCTGGCCGTGTGTTCGGGCATGAGCGGGTCACCGAGGTGGAACTGGAAAAGAACACCACGGTGGACATTCTGGCGCGAGCGCGCCTGCAGCCTACGTTCCTGGGCCATCATGCGCGGCGGATTGTGCGCGCCTGTGCCGCTTCCGACCTGGTCGTGCTGCACAATTCGCGCGGTGGCCTGATCCTGGCGCAGTTGCGCAAGGCCTGGCCGGGCAGGAAGTTCATCGTCTGCAGCGATAATGTCGAGTACGACCTGCAGCGTCAGAAAGCTGGGGCGCAATCCCTGCCCCGGTCGCTGGTTGCACGCCTCGAAGCATTCCAGATCCGGCGTGCCGAGGCCTGCTGCCTGGCGGCCGACCACATGACCTTTATTACCGCGCAGGACCGTGCCCTGTTCGCGCAACTGTATGGTGGGCCAGCGCACGCCGAAATTCTGCCGATCACCGTGCCTGATCCATATGCAGATGGCCGGGGGGCGCCACCACCAGGCAAGGGGATGCCGTGGGCGGTCAATGGCGCACCGTCTGAGGGTAGCAGGGAGCCGCCACACGATAAAGCGGTCCTGCAGCAGGGCAGTGCAGTGTCGCAGGCAGGCGGCGGGCCGGTCCTGTTCACCGGCCATTTCGGCTTTGCGCCGAATCAGCACGCCTTGCAGGTGCTGTTGCAGGTGGCCAGCACCCTGAATCAGGGTAGGGTGGAAAGGGATATGATTCGGTTTGTGGTGGCCGGGGCCGGGCTGGATCGGCTACCGCCGCCCGGGGCGCCGGGGGTGGTGTATCACGCGGCGCCCGATATCGGGCAGATGGATGCCTTGTTCAGGTCGGCAGCCCTGTATGTTGCGCCTGTGGTCTGGGGCAGCGGCATGAAGACCAAGGTGGCCGAGGCCTTGTCCTACGGCCTGCCCGTTGTGGCCTTGCCGCACGCCTGCGTGGGCTACGAGCCGGTGTTGGCGCATCCGGCTGCGCGGTCGGTGCTTGCGGTGGCGCAGGATGCGCCGGGTCTGGCCAACTTGCTGGCCACACGGCTCGATACGCTGTGCGCCCAGGATCGCCAGCGGGCGCGCCAGGTGTTTCTTGATCATTATTCAATGGCTGCGCAGTCGGCCCGGTTTTTGCATATTTTCAGAACTATTTTGCTATTGGGTCAGAACGGGTAGGGGGAGGAAATTGGATACATGTCACAATGGCCAGGGTACTGCCCTGGTGGGTTTTGAACAGATGCTGGGGGCCGTGTGGCGGGGCAAGTGGTTCCTGCTGGTGTGCATGATGCTTGGGCTGGCCTGTGCCGGGGTGTTCCTGGGCCTGGCCGTGGCGCGTTATCGAGCCCAGGCGGTGGTGGTGCCGGCCTCCGCGGTCGACCTGAGTGCCTATAACCTGGCCCTGCAGCGGCTCGACAGGATAGTTCACGAACCTGACACGGCCCAGCCGCCGCACAATTGGCTGGAATTCATCGTATCGGCCTTTGCCGAAGGGCGCGGCAATGACACCAACGTGATGTCCGAGGTGCTCAACTGGAAAGAACTCACCCCCGCAGCGTCATTCGAGATTTTCCTGCGCCACCTGCATTCACAGGAAGTCCGCGACCAGCTCTTCGAGTCCATCGTCCGCCCGACAGGCGGCACGCCTTTGTCCGAGTCAGAGAAGGCGCGTGTCCGGCAGGGTCTCTACAGCAATCTGAGCTTCGCGGATCATGTCCGTAGGGGGGTTCCCAGGGTCGATGTGACCCTGTCCTACCCCGATCCAGTGCTGGCCGCGAGCTGGGTGAATCAGCTGGTCGAGATAGCGCTCGAGCGCAGCCACGCCGAGATGCTGGCGGTGCTGCAGGGTCTGCGCCACAACGAGGTCGAGCTGAATGCGCAGCAGATCGCCCTGTTGCGCAAGGCAGCCGAATATCGGGATGCTGCGGGTGCGCAGGGTGATCCATCGCGCCTGGCTGTATTGCAGGCCCGCGCCGATCTTCTCGAGGCCATGGACCCGCAACCCGCAGGCGATCTGGCCCGTGTGTCGTTCAGGGCCAGTGTGCCCGCCGCGCCCTATTTCCCCCGGCGCAATGTCACGCTTGCAGTGGGGGCCATCGCCGGGCTGGTGCTCGGCTTTCTGTGCATTCTGGGGTGGGTGTCGTGCGGCAGCCTGCGCAGGATGCGCAAGCAGGTCTGACGAACATTCAGATCGCGCGCAATGGTCTATTATTTTCTGCTCTTCGGCTATCTGCTCTACATCTATCATCTCGAGTTGTCGGTGCGCCTGCAGCTGTCACTGAGCTTTCTGGCGTTCTTTGCCTTTTCGGCCCTGCGTTTCAACGCCGGTTTCGATTATCCGGTGTACTACGAGCTCATCAGCACGGGCGCCATCGACCGGTTCGAACCCCTGTCGCGCGTGTTGATGGGCATTGCCAGCCTCACCGACCCGATGGTGTTCTTTGCCCTATCGAGCGCGCTGGTGGTGCTGTTCTACTACCTGGCATTCGATCGCTACTGCAGCACCTACCGGCTGAGCCTGATCGGGGTCTTTTCGTTCCTGTGCCTGCCCATGGCCTTTCTGGACAGCCTGGGCGTGGTGCGCCAGTTCATCGCGATTGCCATCTTCTTTTACGTGGCCAGCGATATCCGGCGCAATCTGTACGTATCCCTGGGGCTGATGCTGCTGGCCATCCTGTTTCATGCCGCGATCGCGATCCTGATCCCCGTGGTTCTGCTGCGCCGCTACCTGGCGCGCCTGCTGAACCTGCCCGTCTATGTACTGGCCTGGCTGGCCGCGCTGGCCCTGGGGTCGGTCGTGATCACCCGGGTGTCGCTGTGGACGGGCTGGTATTCGTATTATCTGACCCAGCACGTATCGGATAGCGGCTACAAGATCTATGCCCTGATGTGCGCCATCCTCATCTATTTTCTGCTGAACCGGCGGCTGATTTCAGCCGAACGCAATCATGTGTACCTGTTCAACTGCTTTTTCCTGGGGCTCTTGCTGTATTCTGCCGCCGTGCCGTTCGGCATCCATATCTCCCGGATCAGCTGGGCGCTGCTGGCGGTGCATCCGCTGCTGTTCAGCGTGATCCTGACAGAAAAACCCACTGCGATCCGCGTGCTGTTCATCGGCGCCTGCGTGGCAATCATGGCCATTTTCCTGGTGCTGGCGTACCGCAATCCGGATCGGGATCCACTGACGCAGTACGAGCCGTTCTTTATCCATGACCGGGTCGACCGTGACCAGATCATGGAACGTGCCATTCCCGAAAATGCCGTCATCTAGGGTCGCCATATGGCACTGAAACTGTTTTTCCATGACAATGTGGCCTACCATGGGCACCGGCATGACGATTCTTCACACCACTGAGCAAAAAACAGCGCTCATCACCGGCATCACCGGCCAGGATGGCTCGTATCTGGCCGAGTTCCTGCTCGCCAAAGGCTATAAGGTGCACGGCATCAAGCGCCGGGCATCGTCGTTCAATACGCAGCGCATCGATCACCTGTACCAGGATCCGCACGAAGCCCGGCGCAACCTGTTTCTGCATTATGGCGACCTGACCGATTCGTCCAACCTGATCCGCATCCTGTCCGAGGTGCGCCCCGACGAGGTCTACAACCTGGCGGCGCAATCGCACGTGGCGGTGAGCTTCGAGTCGCCCGAATATACGGCCGATGTCGATGCGCTGGGCGCGCTGCGCCTGCTGGAAGGCATCCGTTTCCTGGGTCTGGAAAAGTCCACCCGCTACTATCAGGCGTCGTCATCCGAGCTGTACGGCCTGGTGCAGGAAACCCCACAGCGCGAGACCACGCCTTTTCACCCGCGCAGCCCGTATGCGGTGGCCAAGCTGTATGCCTACTGGATCACGGTCAATTACCGCGAAGCCTATGGTCTGTACGCCTGCAACGGCATTCTGTTCAATCATGAATCGCCGCGCCGCGGCGAGACCTTCGTGACGCGCAAGATCACCCGCGGGCTGGCCAATATCGCCCAGGGGCTGGAGCCCTGCCTGTACATGGGCAACCTGGATGCGTTGCGCGACTGGGGCCATGCCCTGGATTACGTGCGCATGCAGTGGCTGATGCTGCAGCAGGATCAGCCCGATGACTACGTGATTGCCACCGGGGTGCAGCATTCGGTGCGCGATTTCATCCACAAGGCGGCCGCCGAGATCGGGGTGCAGCTGCGCTTCGAGGGCCGCGGGGTGGATGAAAAAGGCATCGTCGAACGCGTCACGGGCGACCGGGCGCCGGCCATGCGCGTGGGCGATGTCATCGTGGCCGTGGATGCGCGTTATTTCCGGCCGGCCGAGGTCGAGACCTTGCTGGGCGATGCCAGCAAGGCGCGCGACCAATTGGGCTGGGCGCCCGAAATCACGCTCGATGCACTGGTGGCCGAGATGATGGCCCATGATCTGCAACAGGCACGGCGCGATGCCTTGCTCAGGCAGCACGGCTATGCCGTGGATGTCTCCCGGGAAGGCTGAGTTGGGTATGGGCGCGCATTCCGGGTTGGCCACGACAGGGCGTCACGCCGCTGGCGGGTACGCCCATGGGCCGGCTGGCGACGGCTCGGGCGCCGCAGCGCCCGGCAGCCATGTCCCGCGTATCTACGTGGCGGGGCACCAGGGCATGGTGGGTTCGGCGCTGGTGCGCCACCTGCAGGCCCGGGGGGGCGGGGCCACCCTGCTCACCGCCGCGCGCGCGCAGCTGGATCTGCGCGACCCGGCGGCGGTGCGTGCCTTTTTTGCGGCGCAGGCGGTGGATGAGGTGTATCTGGCGGCCGCCCGGGTGGGCGGCATCCACGCCAACCAGACCCGTCCGGCCGATTTTCTTTACGAAAACCTGATGATCCAGTGCAATGTGATTCAGGCGGCTCACGAGGCCGGGGTGCAGAAGCTGCTGTTTCTGGGCTCTTCGTGCATCTATCCCCGGCTGGCGGCGCAGCCCATGGCCGAATCGGCACTGCTCACCGGGTCGCTGGAGCCCACCAACGAACCCTATGCGGTGGCCAAGATCGCCGGCATCAAGCTGTGCGAGTCGTATCATCGCCAGCATGGGCGCGACTACCGCAGCGTGATGCCTACCAATCTGTATGGGCCGGGCGATAATTTCCATCCGCGCGACAGCCACGTGATCCCGGCGCTCATGCGCCGCCTGCACGAGGCGCGGATGCAAGGCCTGGCGCAGGTGGCCGTGTGGGGCAGCGGGCGGCCGCGGCGCGAGTTCCTGCACGTGGACGATATGGCGGCGGCCTGCGTGCACGTCATGGATCTGCCTGCGGATACGTATTGGGGTATGGTTCAGCCCATGCTTTCACACATCAATATCGGCACCGGCACGGATGTCAGCATCGCCGCGCTCGCCACGCTGCTGGCCGAAGTGGTCGGCTACAGGGGTAAAATCCACTTCGATCCGACCCAGCCTGACGGGACGCCGCGCAAATTGCTCGATGTCGGCCGCCTGCAGGCCCTCGGCTGGCGGCCGCAGATCCCCTTGCGCACGGGGCTGGCGCAGACGTATGCCTGGTTTCAGGCGCAGGGTGACGCTTATCGGGGGGCAGAGCAATGACGCAAGAGGGTCACAGCACTGAATTTGCGCCGGTGGGCCAGCCACCGCGCGTGCCCGCTCCTGCCGACAGGCGGGCCGAGGCCCTGCTGCCGGTCGTGCTGGCAGGCGGCTCGGGCACGCGCCTGTGGCCGCTGTCGCGCGAGTACAAGCCCAAGCAGTTCCTTGCGCTGGCCGGCGAGCAGACCTTGCTGCAGCAGGCCCTGCAGCGCCTGCAGGGCCTGGATTGCCTGGCACCCATCCTGGTATGCAATGAGAAGCACCGCTTTCTGGCGGCCGAGCAGATGCACGATGTGGGCCTGGCCGAAGGCCGCGTCCTGCTCGAACCTTGCCCGCGCAACACCGCGCCGGCCATCGCGCTGGCGGCCCTCATGGCCATGGGGCAGGGGGCCGACCCGCTCTTGCTGGTATTGGCTGCCGATCACCGCATCGGCGATGTGGCGCGCTGGCAGCAGGCGGTGCAGGCCGCCCGCACGCTGGCGCAGCAGGGCCGCCTGGCCACCTTCGGCATCGTGCCCGACCGGCCCGAGACGGGCTATGGCTACATCCGGCGCGGCACCCCCCTGGCCAGCGGCTGGCAGGTGCGCCAGTTCGTCGAAAAACCCGACGCGCAGACGGCGCAGGCCTATCTGGACAGCGGTGAATACTACTGGAACAGCGGCATGTTCCTGTTTCGCGCCAGCGATTACCTGCAGGCCCTGCAGGCCAGCCGGCCCGATATCCTGGCGGCCTGCCGCCAGGCCTGGGCGGGATGTGTACATGACCTGGATTTCGTGCGCATCGGCCATGACGATTTCGCGGCCTGCCCGGCCGAATCGGTGGACTGCGCCGTCATGGAGCATACGACCCAGGCGGCGATGGTGGCCCTCGATGCGGGTTGGGATGATCTGGGCGCCTGGTCGGCACTCGCCCAGGTGCAGCCCGATGATGCACAGGGCAATCGCCTGCGTGGCGATGTGCTCATGCACGCGGCGCACGACAACCTGGTGCGCGCCGACCATCGGCTGGTGGCGCTGGTGGGCGTGCAGGACCTGGTGGTGGTCGAAACCCGCGATGCGGTGCTGGTGGCGCGCAAGGATCAGGTGCAGGATGTCAAGGCCATCGTCGCCCAGTTGCAGGCCGCCGGGCGCAGCGAGCACTTGCGCCACCGTGAAGAATGGCGCCCTTGGGGCCATTTCGATGCCATAGGCAGCGGCCCGCGCTACCAGGTCAAGAAGATCACGGTGAAGCCCGGCGGCAAGCTGTCGCTGCAGAAGCACCACCACCGCGCCGAGCACTGGGTGGTGGTCAGCGGCACGGCGCAGGTCACCAAGGGCGATCAAACCTACCTGGTGAGCGAGAATCAGTCCACCTATATCCCCATCGGCCAGGTGCACAGCCTGGAAAACCCAGGCGTGATCCCGCTCGAACTGATCGAAGTGCAGTCGGGCGCCTACCTGGGCGAAGATGACATCGTACGCCTGGAGGACCGCTATGGGCGAGTTTGAGAACGTCGTGCCTGCGACCGCAGGCGCTGAATCTACGCAGCCCCGGGCTGCAAGCCATGAAGATGGAGATCTTGGCCTTGGCCCGTTTCTGGATGTTCTGGCCCACGACATCGCCAGCCATCCCGAGCGCTTGCAGGCATTGGATGCAGGACTCGTCCAACAGCTCC
Source organism: Castellaniella sp. (assembly GCF_041677825.1). Classification (GTDB taxonomy): domain Bacteria; phylum Pseudomonadota; class Gammaproteobacteria; order Burkholderiales; family Burkholderiaceae_B; genus Castellaniella. Next base: position 10,984 of record NZ_JBAYPG010000016.1, on the reverse strand, counting down.
AGGCGCTGGTTGGTGGCATCGAGGTCGATCTCGATGCCGCCCTGTCGAAGGACGACGAATGAAGCATGGGCAAGCCCGCGCCTTGCGCAGCCTCGATCATGACCGGTTCTTTTGCTGACCCGCCCACGGCTCTGCCGCGCTTTTCGGTGATCACGGCGACCTGCAATGCCGCCGCGGTGCTGCCGGGGCTGGTTGCGTCGCTACAGGCGCAGACGGATGGCGATTTCGAATGGGTGGTGGCTGACGGCGCGTCTACTGATGGGACGCTGGAATGTCTTGAAGTCGCGGCGGCCACACTGAACCTGCGCCTGGATTCCCGGCCGGATTTCGGTATTTACGACGCCCTGAACCGCGCCATCCGGTTAGCGCGGGGCGACTATTATCTGGTGGTGGGCGCCGATGACGTGCTCGAACCTGATGCGATTGCCAGGTTTCGCCAGGCCTGCGCCCGTACGCAGGCTGATTTCGTGGCCGCCGTGGCGCGCGCGGGGTCAGACTTGATCCGCGTCAGAAGCCGACCCTGGGAGTGGCTCTACGCCGAGTTGGCCTATGTCGGCAACCATTCGGTCAGCCTGGCCATCCGCACCCGCCTGCACGCACGCTACGGGTATTATTCGAACCGCTTTCCGATTGCAGCCGACAGTGATTTCATCCTCAAGGCCGTGCACGGCGGCGCCGTGGTCGCCCGGGCGGATTTCATCGCCGGCGAATTCGGCCAGGCCGGTACCAGCGGCCGGGATGCGCTGGGCGTGATGTCCGAGAAATTCCGCATCCTGGTTGGCCTGGGCCACAACCGGATCGTGCAACTGCTGCTGTTCGCCGTACGGTTTGTGGTGCATTACGGGAAGATGCGAAGGTGAAGGTGTGTGCGGAATTTCCTGAAGAAAATCGTATTGAAATCAAGGCGGCTTCCTGCGTTGCTTTGCGACCTTCTTGTAGCAATGATTCCAGTGCATGGGCCCAGGAAGGGGATCGCCATTGTGCGGGTGGATGCCATCGGGGATTTCATTTTATGGCTTGATTCGGCCAAGGAATTCAGGGGCATATTTCCGAATGAACGGATCATATTGATCGCAAACCGGGTCTGGGCAGAGCTTGCGCGCCAGTTTCCCTATTGGGATGATGTCATCCCGGTTGATGGCAGGAAGCTGGCATTCGATTTTCTCTACAGATACAGGTTCCTGACTCTGATACGGAAAAAAGGGTTTCATACGGCTGTCCAGCCGACCTATTCCAGGGTCTGTCTGCACGGTGACAGCATTGTGCGGGCCACAGCTGCGCAAGCGCGTATTGGCTCAGTGGGTGACCTGAGCAACATGACCCGGCAGGAAAAGAAAAAAAGCGACCGATGGTACACCGAACTCGTTCCGGCATCCGACAAGCCGCTCATGGAACTTTACAGGAATGCAGAATTCATAAGCAATCTGGCGCGTCGGGACTTCGTCGCAAGGGTTGCCGAAATTCCTGAAGACCTGTCTGATTCAAGCTTTGTTCATGAGCATGCTTATGCCGTGTTGTTTCCTGGGGCATCCTGGTCGGGCAAGGAATGGCCACTGAAGAATTTCATTGCGACAGGCCTGGCGCTAAAAGATCGATTTGATCTGGATATAATTCTCTGTGGTGATTCGAATGACCAGATCAGGTGCCGGAAGATAGCGGCTGAAATCGGGGATCGTTGCACTGACTTGAGCGGAAAAACAACGCTTGTGCAACTGATTTCGATCTTGCGGCGCAGTGCCCTGCTGATCAGCAATGATACGTCTGCGGTGCATATTGCGGCTGCGGTGGGACTACCTGCCGTCTGCATATTGGGCGGCGGGCACTATGGCCGGTTTCTGCCCTATCCGGAAGAATTGACAGGGTCCAGACCCCTGTGTGCCGTTCATCATATGCCATGCTTCAATTGTAACTGGAACTGTATCTACCCATTGACAGAAGAGGGTGCGGTCAGGTGCGTGGCCAGGGTTAAGGTGGGGCAGGTGATGGCGCTGGTGGAGCAGGTGGCCATAGGCCTTCCCGCCTGTCACACTGGCAGCCCGCGTGGGTAATATCAATGCACAGGCACTCATAAATGCACAAGCACTCGCCAATCCATGTCACTCAGCCGTCGCTGCCGCCACTCGATGATCTGCTGCCTGCGCTGCAGCAGATATGGCACAGCAAAATCCTGACCAATGGCGGCCCGTTTCATGATCGGTTCGAATCGGCGCTGGCCGAGTACCTGGGTGTAGAGCATGTCTCGCTTTTCACCAATTGCACGATCGGTCTGATCGTGGCGCTGCAGGCACTGGAACTTCAGGGCGAGGTCATCACAACTCCTTTTTCGTTCGTGGCCACGGCACATTCCTTGCTCTGGAACCGTCTGAAGCCCGTGTTTGTGGATGTCGACGAACATACTCTGAATCTGGATCCCCGCCAGATTGAATCAGCCATCGGGCCCGAGACGGTGGCCATCATGCCGGTCCATTGCTATGGGCAACCTTGCGACGTGGTCGCGATCGGCGACATCGCACGCCGGCACGGGCTCAAGGTGATCTATGATGCGGCCCATGCCTTCGGGGTCAGGCTATCCAGCGGCAGCCTGTTCGACCATGGTGACATGTCGGTGCTGAGTTTTCACGCCACCAAGGTCTTCAACACCTTTGAAGGCGGGGCCGTCATATCGGCTGATGCGCATCTCAAGGCTCGGGTGGATCGCCTGAGAAACTTCGGCTTCGTGGATGAGGGCACCATCGATCTGCCGGGCCTGAATGGCAAGATGAGCGAGTTCAATGCCGCACTGGGTCTGCAGCAGCTCAAGGTGGTTGGTGATGCCATCGCGCGCAGGGCAGCCATTGCGGCCATGTATCGGGATGGGCTTTCAGGTGTGCTTGGCGTGCACTGCATGCCCGAAACAGCCGGGCATGTTCCCAACCATGCCTATTTTCCAATCCGGATCACGCAGGGTTTTCCCTTGCAGCGTGATCAGTTGCATGAATGGCTGCAATCGCATGGCATATACGCGCGCCGCTATTTCCATCCCTTGATCAGCAGTTTTCGGATGTACAACGGGCTTGAATCGGCGCATCCGGACAGGTTGCGGGTGGCCAGTCGGGCTGCAGAGCAGGTGATTTGCCTGCCGATCTACCCCGCGCTCACCAATGATGAGGCACGCCGGATCATATCGCTCATCGAGCAGGCAGGACACTGATGAAACGCCTCGGGGGCATGCAGCCTTACTTTTTCCCTTATATCGGATACTGGCAGTTGATCAATGCCGTGGACTGCTTCGTTCTCTTCGATGAGTCCCAGTACATCAGGCGTGGCTGGGTGAGTCGGAACAGAATATTAGGGCCGGATGGCAATTGGCATTACATTACCGTGCCGTTGCAGAAGCATCCCGTATCCACGGCCATCAAGGATGTCCCGCTGGCGCCAGACGGCGTCTGGCGCGGCCGCATACTGAATCAGCTTGCCCAGTATCGCAAGACAGCGCCCCATTACCGGGACACTCATGCGTTTGTCGAAGAAATGCTGCACAGTGGCAACGAAAATACGCTTGGGGCGCTCAACTGCAGGATCATCGCCGATGTCTGCGAATTGTTGTCGATCGAAACCGAACTCATCGTGTCGTCTGCGCATCCATTCGATTATTCAGAGGTCCGTGAAACCGGTGACTGGCCACTGTTTCAGGCGCTGCAACTCGGGGCAACAGATGTGATCAATCCAGTCGGCGGGTTTGGTTTGCTGGATGTGGAAAAATTTACGGCAAACGACATCGGTCTGTCGATGATCCAGGTGCCGCAGGTTCGTTATGGGCAACCAGCCGAAATGCTGCAGCCATCTTTGTCCATCATCGACGTGCTGATGTACAACGGGGTGGCGGGCACGCGCCACTTGCTGCAAGAGTGCGAAATCACCAGAATATCGCAGGCTGCAGCAGGCGCCAGTCAGGCAGGTGGTTGAATGGGCGGGGTATCGGATCCATCCTCACCGAGAGAAATCGGGGGCTATTTTGAACTGGCGCTGCCAGATCATGGCGACCCGTTTCCACGGCCGTACCGGAAATTCCAATCGGCCCGAGCGGCATTGCGGGCTCTGCTGGAATCGGGCAATTTCAGACAATGCTGGGTGCCGGCCTATATCTGCGATTCTGTTCTGGATGCCGTACGGGATGCTGGATGTACGCCTGAGTTCTATTTTCTGGATGATGCATTCAATCCAAAGATCACATGGCCTCTGTGTTCTCAGGTGGTGCTGATCTATGTGAACTATTTCGGCCTGTGTCATGAAGGTGTGGCGAGCATACGGCAGCGCATGCCAGCCGATCAGTTGATCGTGGATAACACCCAGGCCCTGTTTGCTGCGCCCGTGGATGTATTCGGATCCATTTACTCACCGCGCAAATTCGTGGGGGTGCCAGATGGCGGCCTTCTGGTGTCATCCAGTGATGATTTCACGATGCCGGATCATGAGGATACACTCTCGAGCCAGCGCATGGGTCATCTGCTGACGCGCATGACGGTTTCGGCAAGAGCCGGCTATGCACAGTTCCAGCAGGCGAACCAACTGCTCGAAGATACGGCGCCACTGCGCATGTCACGCCTGACAGCACGCCTTTTGCACAGCATCGACATGCAGGATGTGCAGTGTCGGAGGCGGTTGAATTTCATCCGGCTTGCCAAGGCGTTCAATGACTTGAATGCGATCCAGTGGGTGCTCGATGCCTGCAGTGTGCCACTTTGCTATCCACTGGTCGTGGACCGGGACGTTACCCATGCCAGGCGAGCCCTGGCTGACAAAGGCATTTATGTGCCGACGTTCTGGGATGAAGCACGCCCGAGAATTGGCGAAGATTGTATCGAACGCCAGTTGCTGGACCGATGTCTGGCCTTGCCGTGTGACCAGCGTTATGGCGCAGATGATATGGACCGGGTGATCCACGAGGTGCTCGACGTTTTGTTCAGATATTGAAATGTGCTTCTGTGGTATTGAATTTGATGGTATGAGCCATCGGCAATTTTCCGGCCATGGGTCGGGTTTTCTTCGAGGTGCTGTCAGTCGTGAATGAATATTGGAAAAATCATTACAATGCGAAGGTCGAGAAATTCCGGGGATCCCCGCTGAAGCAGGTCGAGAGAACCGTGAATGGCCAGGAAATGGATCAGGGTCAGATCGACCTCACCATCGGTGCCATTGCGCGCGCACTGCGTCTGACTGATTCTGACATGGTCGCCGATCTCTGCTGCGGAAATGGCTTGATCACGCGTGTGATGGCGCGGAAGGCAGGCCGTATCAGGGCTGTCGATATTTCTGATCAGATGGTGGATTACGCTCGCGAATTCAGTGCGGCGGACAATGTCGATTATCTGACAGCCGACGTATCCAGATTGCCAGCGAGCTTCTTCGAAGGGTGCAGCAAGGCGTATATCTGTGATTCGATCTCGTGTCTCGAGTCTGATGATCTCGTTCGCCTGCTCGAGGCCGTACATGGGGCGGCCAGCGTGCAGACCATGTACATCAGTGGCATTCCAGATCACGACCAGCTGGCTTCGTATTACGATACCGAAGAAAAAATGGCGTATTACAGAAAGCAGAAAGCGTCCGGTACGCCGCATATCGGTAACTGGTGGACTCGGGAACAATTCAGGGCACTGGTTGAGGCAACTGGGTTTCGGGCAACCATCCTGTCGCAAGGGCCTGAGCGCATGAGCGCCTATTTTCGGTTCGATTGCCTGGTCGAAAGGCCGTAGCCACCGCCGGAGAGAAAACTTGCCTCGTGTTTCTGTCATTCTGACGTCTTTCAACCATGAGCCCTTTCTTGGGCAGGCCATCAACAGCGTATTGCAGCAGTCATTCACGGATCATGAACTCGTGATTCTAGATGATGCATCGTCGGATGGCTCGTGGTCATTGATATCGAGCGTCGATGATGCTCGGGTCTCTGCACGGCGAAGCGAAAGGCCGGGCCAGATCGTGCATTTGATCAATCAGGCGATTGCAGATGCTTCCGGTGAGTTCATCGCCATCCATCATTCCGATGACATCTGGATGCCGGAAAAACTCGAGCGGCAAGTGGCCTACCTGGATGCCCATCCCGAGGTGGGCGCGACCTTCACCTGGGCGCAGGTCATCGACGAACACGGCAACAAGGTGAGGAATGAGTGGCTGAATCCGCCCGAACGGTCCAGATGGGAACTGCTCAGGCACGTCTTCGATGGCACGATCGCGCTCTGTCAGCCCACGCTCGTGGCCCGCAAGCGCTGCTATGAACAAGTGGGCGTGTATCGGTACGGTCTTGGGCAGACTGACGACGGTGAATTCTGGTCGCGTTTGCTGCTGCATTACCCGGTCCAGGTGCTGGAAGAACGGCTGATTCAGCTCAGGCGATTCACCAATCGGTCCAACGTGAGTGGTCAGCGCCCTGAAGTCTACGTGCGCATTGCCAATGAATTCAATTTTCTGCGCGAAAACTACCTGGCGCTATCCTCGTTCGATGACTTCGTGCGGGTATTCCCCGAATTCTCATCCTGGCGTCGCTCCGACGGCTGCAACATGAAGTTTCTGCTGGCCATAGCCTGCATCACGAATGCACAGCCCAATGCATGGCAGCTGGGCCTGCGCTGGCTGTACGAAATCCTGAACGATGAGGCCGCCAGAAACCAGGTGGCGCAGCTCTACGGATTTTCGGATCTGGATTACATCGAGCTGTCGGCGGCGCTGGACAGCTACATGCTCGGGGCCACGCGCCGGAATCTGTTTGCACTCGAAGAATTCAATCTCACGGATCAGGGTGTCCTGCCAGGCTATGAGACCTTGGCGACTCGGCTGGCACAGCGCAATGCTGCGTTGCAGAAAACCGTGGCGCGTCAGGCCTGGCCCGTGTGGCGCCTGCACAGGGCGTGCCATCAGCTGACCCGGCGGGTGGTGCGCAAGCTGCGGCGAACGCTGGGGTGGTGACTGGGCGCGCTGACGGGGCATCGGCGATCCCCATATACAAGGGCATCCGCCACAACAACGGCCCGGTATCATGATATGTTCACGGGATCATTCTGGATGTGCTCCCTGCAATTGTTCTCCCTGCAATCATGACTCTCGCGCCTTCTGCAGACTCACCCCTGGTGTCCGTGATCATGCCGGCCTGGAACGCGGCCGCCACCCTGGCCGAGGCGGTGGCGTCTGTGCGGGCGCAGTCCATGTCCGAGTGGGAACTCCTGCTCGTGGTGGACGCGGCCACAGATGACACACTGCAGATCGCGCAAGAGAACGCGCGGGCGGATGCGCGCGTGCGGGTCTGGTGCAATGAGGTGAATCTGGGGGTGGCGGCCACGCGCAACCGGGCGCTCGAACAGGCGCGCGGGCGGTATGTGGCGTTTCTCGATGCCGATGACCGCTGGCATCCCGACAAGCTGGCGCAGCAATGCCGCAGCATGCGCCAGACGGGGTGTCCCGTCAGCTACACGACATATCGGCGCTTTGGCGCCCAGGGGCCGCTCAATCTGGTGGTGCCGCCGCCCATTGCATCCTTCACGGGCTTGCTGCGCGGCAATGTGATCGGCATGTCCACCGGCATGCTGCAGGGCGAACTGGCGCGCAGCTTGCGTTTTCAGCCCATAGGCCACGAAGATTATCTGTTCTGGCTGCAGGCCATGCGCCGCGGTGGCGTGGCGCGCCGGGTGCCGGGGGCGCAGCCGCTGGCAGAGTACCGGGTGCATGCGGGCTCGCTGTCGGGCAATCTGTGGCGCAATGCGGGCTGGCAATGGGCCATCTATCGTCGCCACCTGGGGCTGCCGCTGCTGCGCTCGGCCGGGCTCATGGGGCATTATGCGTGGCGCGCGCTGGCCAAGCGGCGTGGGGCATCGGGTGCCGCCAGCGCGGTGCCGGATGCGGGGTGAGGCCTGCATGCCCATGGACACGTCCCTCGATCCGAAGGCCCGGCGCCATTCGCGCTGGTATGAAATCCTTCTGCTTTCGGCCCCGTTCCAGCTGTTGGTGGGGCTGGTGTGCTGTGTGCTGCTGCCATCGTTCTGGCTGTGGGAGGTGTCCGATTGGGACGACTTGACGCAGAACCGCGTCAACACGCTGTGGGCGGCCGGGGCGGCCTGGGTGCTGTCGTTCTGGCTGCTGCGGCGCCTGGCCCGGTTCGTGGGCGGGCAGGTCTGGGCACACATCGCGCCGATTGTCTCGGGGGTGTACGCCCTGTCGTTTGCCGCCCTGTTCTTCACGCGCAGCAGCTATTCGCGCTCGGCCCTGCTCACGGCCTGGGCCCTGGCCCTGCTGTGGTGTTATGGCAGCCATTATGTGGGTCGTCGCTACCGACGCATGAAGTTCGCCGTGCTGCCCATGGTGGATACCGGGCAGCTTCAGACCACCCAGAACCTCGAGTTCCGCTATCTGGCCAGCCCGGATCTGCAGGGCGTACGCTACGACGGTATCGTGGCCGATCTGGGCGGCGAGCACATGACGCCCGACTGGGAGCGCTTCCTGGCGCGCTGCATTCTGGCGCATATCCCGGTGTTCAATGTGCGCCAGGTGGTCGAGGCGCTCACCGGGCGGGTGCAGATCAGCCATCTGTCCGAGAGTGAGGTCGGTACCCTGCTGCCGTCGCCCCTGTACGTGCTCAGCAAGCGCCTGCTGGATGTGCTGGCGGTGCTGGTGACGCTGCCGCTCACGCTGCCTGTCATGGCGCTGGTGGCGCTGGCCATCCGCATCGACAGCCCGGGGCCGGCGCTGTTCATCCAGAACCGGGTGGGGCTGGGCAACCGGGATTTCCGCATTTTCAAGTTCCGCAGCATGGTGGTCGATGCCGAGGCCCGCGGTGCGCGCCTGGCGAACAACCACGACGACCGCATCACGCGGCTGGGGCGCTTCATCCGCAAGACCCGGCTCGATGAGCTGCCGCAGCTCTTCAACGTGTTGGGCGGCAGCATGAGCCTGATCGGGCCGCGCCCCGAGCAGCGGGTGTTCGTGGATCGCTTCGAGGAAGAAATTCCGTTCTATATCTACCGCCACGTGGTGCGTCCGGGCATCACGGGCTGGGCGCAGGTGATGCAGGGCTATGCGGATGACACCGAATCCACGCGCATCAAGATCCAGCACGATTTCTATTACATCAAGCATTTCTCGCTGTGGCTGGATCTGCTCATCGTGTTCAAGACGGTGCGCATCGTGCTCACGGGTTGGGGGGCACGATGAGCCGCGCGCCCTTATCGGGCAGATCTGGTTCGGCGCAGTTGGCTGGCTCGGCGTCTGGCGTAGCGTCTGGCCCGGCCGACGGTGTCGCGCTGGCCCGGCTGGCGCCGCGCAACCCGGCTGAGATTGCCGGGGTACGACAGATGGCCGAGGCCAGCCAGCGGGTGGCGGTGGTGCTGGCGCCGCGGCTGGGTGATTCTCTGCTGATGCTGACGATTGCCCAGAACCTGCGGGCGGCGGGGCGCGAGGTCTGCGTGTATGGCGATTATGCCCGCGCGCTGGCCGACTGGCTGCCGGGGCTGGCGGTGTGCCCGGCGCTGGCCGAGGCGCAGGCCACCGAAACCCTGCGGGGCTTCGACCTGTGCCTGCAGATGCACGTGGATTGGCCGTTCAGTCTCTGTGCGTATCATCCGCAGGCGCTGTATTACGATGGCCTGGTGCGGGTGACCGGGCGCGGGTTCACCAAGCTGGATCAGATCGTGCGCTTCTGCCATCATTATCTGGGCCTGACGCAGGCCACGGCAGATGACGGCATGCGTGCACCCGAGCCCCATTCATGGCGCCGCCATCCGCGCCGGGTGGTGATCCATCCCACCTCGACGGGGGCCCAGCGCTGCTGGGCGCCGCGCCACTTCCGCACGCTGGGCCTGCGCCTGCAGGATCAGGGTTTCGAGCCCTGTTATATCGTCTCGCCGGCCGAGCGGCCCGACTGGCTGTGGGTGCGCGAACTGGGCCTGGGGCTGCCCGAGCTGCCGTCGCTGTCGGCCGTGGCCGGGTTCATCCACCAGTCGGGCTGGTTCATCGGCAATGAGTCAGGCATAGGGCATCTGTCGTCCAGCGTGGGGGTGCCCACGCTGTCGCTCACCGGGCGCCCGACCCGTACGCGCTGCTGGCTGCCGGCGTGGTCGCCGGCCGCCTTCGTGTACCCGAAGTGGCTGATTGGCGGGCGGCTGCGCGATCGTTACTGGCGCACGGCCCTTACGCCCGGCGAAGTGCTGCGGGCTTTTGCACGGCTGCGCGCGCAGGTCGAAGAGGGGCTGCAGCCGCCGGGGTTCCTGGGCGGGTGATCGATGGCCTCAGCCATGACAACAGCAACCCGGCGTTTCTGCAGGCAGACGCCATATTCAGGAATGACACTGCAGGATCATGCGCCAGCGGGTACCATCGGAATAGCTTCAGACTTTGCTATCCGCTTGCCGCACTTGCCATCACGCGTACCGCCGAGATGGGCGCGGACAAGGGCAATATAGTATTTGACCCAGAACCCCCATGGCGCGCGCCGACGAAGAAAATGCTCGGCATATCGATGATCAGGGCCATCGGCCGCGAGCGCTTCGTTGAGATACGACTTGGTCATGCCGAGTAGCTTCGTTTGCGCTTCGTCCAGCGAATCAGCCTGCACAGTCAGGTTGAAGTCGAGGCAAATGAGGGACCACTGATTGTCACAACGCTCACCATAGACGCGCAGGATCCACGGAATAGTCTTCATTATGACACCTCACTCACAGTACATGGCAAGCGCCAGTGCCCACGCACGGTGCTCGTCATTTTGTGAATAATTGGAAGTCTACCAGCGTAGCACTGCCAAGATGCTGTCAGCTGGAGGATTTTGGCACCTTCCTTTGCACGGGTCGATTGGCGCTGACCTCAGCCAAGGTTGAACAGCGGGTACTTGCACTGACTGCGCTATCCCGGAAATTTCATTATTGTTGTAGAAACGGGTAGGCAATCTCGCGCCAAAGGCTTATGGTTACTGGTATTCGACACCACAACCAAAACGAGACTGCCTATGCCAAATCGTACCACTGAAACG
>NZ_JBAYPG010000015.1:0-76408 GCF_041677825.1 Castellaniella sp. | reverse complement strand
TTGATGCTGCTGGAGTGTTCCGAGACCCAGGCGTTGAAGGCTTTCTCGATGCGCTCGTCCCGGGTGAGGAACCGATCAAGCCCCAGGGCCACCCGGATGAAATCGGTGAGTGAGCCGGTGGGCTGCTCGAAGGCCCGGCGCAGGGTCTCTTCGTTGAAATAGTGCCGGGGCGAATTGAGACGGCGGGCGAGCGCCTCCCATTCATCGTCGGCCAGTTCCTCGCCACGGAAGATCTTTTCCACCGCCGGATCGGTGCGTTTGAGCTCGACCACCTTCTTTTCCCATTCCTCGCGGTAGGTCTTGCGGTCCATTGCCAGCCCTTCCGGGCCGACCAGGATGATCTCGCGGGAGCGGATTTCGTCGTCGAGCGATCCCTCGGCGATGGTGAGAAACTCGCGATGACCGCCCTCGGGATAGGTGGTGCCAGTTTCCGGCTGCGGCACGTCGCCTTCTTCAATCTCGCCGGTTTCGGCCGGGCGTGAACCGGGGGCGACACCGACCAGCTTCGGTTTGTCGTACCGCTCGCCGGGGTCGTTGAACCGCTTCGAGTTGCCAACAAAGTCGTAAATGATAAATTCTTCCTTGCCGATCTTCGGGCACAGGCGGCTGCCGCGTCCTCGCATCTGAGCGTATTTGATGGGCGACTTGGTTGGCCGCAACATGATCAGGTTTTCAATGTCCTTCTGGTCGTAGCCCGTGTCGAGCATGTCCACGGATACGGCGATCAGCGGCAACGGGTCGTACTTGAATTCATCGATAATAGGCTTGGGATTACCGTTGTTGGTGTAGCAGGTGATCTTCTTGGCGAAACTCTGCCGCACCTCGGACGGCGAACGGTTGATCTGCCCGGCGATGCGCAGGCAGTCTTCGTCGGAAAGCAGTTTGTTGAACAGGCGCACGAGGATCGACGCCTGTTTTTCCGACACCGCAAAGACAATGGTCTTGCGCGGCCTGACCCTGGCCCGTTCAGCGTCAGCGGCGTAGTACTCCTGCAGGATGGTCTTGAGCCGGTCTTCGGATTCCACGTCGCGGCCCCAGGCACCGGGCTTGATCTCTTCATCCTCCCACTCGGCCCCTTCGAAGGTCAGCACGCTTTCGGCGTGGTAGACGCGATACTTGGTCAGATAGCCGTCGTTGATGCCGCGCTGAATGCCGTACTCAAAGGTGGGGCGGCCTTCTTTCTTGGCGGCGTCCCAGCAATCGAAAAAGATGTAGGTGTTGCGAACCAGACGGCGCTCGTGTTCGCTGATAAAGTGCAATTCTCCGGGGTTCGGGGTAGCGGTCAGGCCGACGTGGATGGCGTCGAAGTGACCGAGCGTGGCCCGGTGGGTGTTGTAGATGGAACGGTGGCATTCGTCGGTGACCACCAGGTCGAAATACCCGTGGCCGAAACCGTTGCCGCCGAGTTGGGTGGCAATGGTGTCCAGGGTGCCGACGACGATCTGCCCCTCCAGGCTGCGCTTGCCGCCGTAAAGGATGACCGTCGGCCAGTCGCGCAGGTATTCGTCGAAGGTTTCCTTGGCCTGTTTGGCCAATTCGATGCGGTCGACCAGAAAGAGCACGCGGGAGATGATGGCTGTTTGCAGCCAGCGCTTCATCAGCATGGCGATGGTCAGGGTCTTGCCCGTACCGGTGGCCATTTCAAAGAGCATGCGTCGCCGACCGGCGATGAGCGCGTCATCCGCTTTTTGCAGACATTCAAGCTGGTAGGGACGTGCCTCGACCTCCTCACCCTTGAAATCGAAACGGTGCGGCAGGGGTTGCAGTGAGAGGCTCTGCCGGATGTCTCCCTTGCGGTGAACCTTGATATTGGCCCTCCGTTCGAGATCGGCCTGGCTGGGGAAACCCATCACCGGCCGGGCATCGCCATCTGTGTAATCCCAGAAATAGTGCTCCTGACCATTGCTCAGGATGACAAAAGGCGCTTTCAGCGTCAGGGCATACGCCTTGGCCTGCTCCTTGGCGGAGTAGGGATCGACGGCGAAACGCTTGGCTTCGAGAACGGCAAGTGGACGGCTCCGGGTATCCTTCAAGAGGTAATCGGCACGGCCGTCGGCGGCAGCTTCCTCCGTGGAGACCTGCGCTTTGTTGGTGATGCACCAACCTGCCTGCTCAAGCAGCCTGTCAATCAACATGCGGGCATCAGCTTCTGTGCTCATGTGCTGCATCCCTGCTTGTTCACAAAATTACGATTCATATTGGCCACCACGATTCTTGACCGACTCCGCACTCTCCGCCGCGCCGCCGGACTCGACCCACGCATCCACCTGGCTTTTCTTGAACTTCCAGAGGCGGCCCATGCGGTGCGCGGGCATACCATGCTTGTCGATCCACTTGTACACGGTGTCATTGCTGACGCCGAGATACTTGCAGATCTCGGTTATCGACAACCAGCGGTCTTCCATCTCGTTCATGCTCAAAACTCCACGGGCGTTTGGTTTGCGGCCACGTCCGCCAGAGGCGAAACGGGAGGGTGCTGGACGCACCTCACCCAGAATAAAAACTTCCTTAATATACATAGGCCATTCGTACGAAGTCAAACGATCTTTGCCGTTTTCGGCCGAATTTATGCGAACTCAATCGACGCCATAGGTCGTGTGCCAGCTTGGCCGAATAAGCGGCAAGGAATGGCCAAGATTTTTTCGGCTGTACCGACACATCCCACCCCCACCCGGTAAGTACCCCCCCCAGAAGATCAGCCCTAAAAAATTTCACCCGACGCCCGACACTTTCTCCGTCTCTCCGGTAAGTAAGGGCATAAACCAAAACGAGGAGCGACCGACCATGGACATCAACGACCTGTTTGACGGAATCATGAAAAGTATCAACCAGTTTGCCGACGAGATCGCCGAGCAGCGGTTGCAGGAAAAAATGCAGGAAACCGGACGAGGTCCGGAGAATGGGGGGAGGAATGCGGAGAATTTCGAGGCGAAAGAGAAACGGGGTATGACGGATTTCCCGAAAAGGGAGTGATTTGGCCGGCAGCGCCGGCACCCTGAAGACGACGTAAGTCGCTGACAATACGCAGAAAAGCAAAACCCGTCCAATAACCGGACGCGGTTAGTGGACGGGTCTGTCTTTTTTAAATGGTGGAGCCGGGGGGAATTGAACCCCCGTCCGCAAGACCGCCACAAGTAGCTCTACATACTTAGTCGACCAATTTTTGTGCTTTGACCTTGGAGCGTGCCGGTTGACAGGCCCTTCCGCGGCGATTCGCACTGATTTAAGATGTGGCCCAGCGACCTGACCAAACCCGATTCTCTGTGAATGACGCTGCTGTAGGTTTCCCTACCCAACCCAGAGACCAGTTGGTGCAGCGGCTCACCGCTTAAGCGGCCAGAGCGAAACGCTCGTCGTTGGCGTTTATGGTTTTCCAGTGGATTTACGAGCGAACTGGGGCTCGGTATGCACTATCCTGCTTTGTGACCCACGTCGAAGCCAAGTCGGCCCCTATGCATGCTATTTTACTATCATTCGTCCGAAATTGATAGCAATATGTTGCGTTGGTTCACAGGGCGCAGTGCGCACCCAACCCGCATCAGGCGGGCGCTCGATGCACTCGATGAGGCCACCTGGAGCCAACTGGTGGCCTGGCACCCCTTTCTTGCCGGGCTGACCGCGCCTGAACTCGATACCTTGCGCGAGCATACGGCCTGGATACTGGCCAGCAAGAGCTTTCACGGGGCCCACGGGCTCGAGGTCATCCCGGCGATGCGTCATGCCATCGCCATTCAGGCGGCGCTGCCCATTCTCGGCCTGGATACGTCGCTTTATCACGGCTGGACACAGATCGTGGTCTATCCGGGCGGCTTCATGGTCCCGCGCACAGAAGTCGATGAGGCCGGGGTCGTGCACGAATACATGATGGAGACCGCTGGCGAGGCCTGGGAAGGCGGGCCGGTGATCCTGTCATGGGAAGAGGCCCAACCCGGCCAGGATCGTCGCGCCAACGTGGTCATTCATGAATTTGCCCACAAGCTGGACCAGAGAACGGGCACAGCCGACGGCATGCCGGGGCTGCGCGCGCACCCCGATCTGGATGCACGGCACTGGCATCGGATACTGACCGCCTGCCTGGATGATTTCGACCGCCGCCTCGACGCGGTGGAGCGCGCGATCCCGCCGGATGTGGATCCCGAATCCGATGCTGCGACCCCCTGGTACGACAGCTTGCCCCTGGATCCTTATGCCGCGACAGATCCGGCAGAATTCTTTGCCGTCAGTTCGGAGGCCTTCTTTGTACATCCCGAACCGCTGGCCAGGGCGTGGCCGCTCTGGTATGAACTGCTGGCAAAATACTATCGGCAGGATCCGCGCCTGCGCATGCAGGGTTTGAACGATTCACATGCCCTGCCCCACAACCGGAATGGAGAACACTGATGTTCCATACTCTGCAGGCCACTGATGGCCATACATTCACCGCCTGGGTCGACGGCCTCGAAGATGCCCCCAAAGGGATCGTGATCCTGCCGGAAATTTTCGGCATCACCGAGCACATCCAGCAAATGGCTGCACACTTTGCGCAGCACGGGTATCGTGCCATCTGCCCCGCCTTGTTCGACCGTGCCCCGCACAGCACAGGCAACGAAGTACTGGGTTATGACGAGGCCGGCATGCGTCGCGGCATGGCGCTGCGCCAGGCCATACAGGACACCGACGCCCTGCTGGACATCCAGGCGTGCGCCAGGGCGCTTGGTCCGACGATACCCAAATACCTGACCGGTTTTTGCTGGGGCGGCTACCTCACGTGGCGAACGGCCTGCCTGGATGACCAGTTCGCTGCGGCAGCATGCTGGTATGGTGGCCATATAGCGGACCATCGCAACGACACCCCGCACATCCCCGTGCTGATGCATTTCGGGGGGCAAGACGCGCATATCCCCCTCGAGGACGTAGAAGCCATACGCCAGGCCCAGCCTGACGTGCCCATCCACACCTACCCGGATGCAGGCCATGCCTTTGCACGCGAAGGCACGCCTGCGTGGCGCCCCGAGTCGGCCCGGCTGGCCCTCGACCGCACGCTGGACTTCTTTGCGGCACAAAGCGCATCCTGACGATCAGAGATCGCATGGTAGAGACAGAGATCACACGGTAGAGACCACGCGGTAGAGATCACACAGTAATGGCTACACCGTAGAAATCACACGGCCGGGCCCGGCGCGGACAGCGGGCCCGACCACCGCTATGCCAGAACCCCTTGGCGATAATCGCTCAGGGCCTGTTCGATTTCTTCAGCGGTGTTCATCACGAACGGGCCGTACTGGGCGATGGGCTCGTTGAGCGGCTTGCCCGCCAGCAACAGCACGCGCACCCCTTCGGACGGTGTCGCTTCAACATGCAGCGTATCGCCCTCGGGCCCGAACCAGGCTGTGTGTGCGCCTGGCACGACCCGGTCACCTGCCTGCAGTTGCCCCTCGAATACATACAGCAACACCTGATGGGTGGCCGGGATGGGGACATCCACTGCCTGCCCCGCCATGACACAGATGTCTGCGATGATCGGCTGCGTGGCGGGATTTCCATCGCCCGGCCCCTTCAGCGGGCAGGTGGCCCAGGGGATGGTGCCTGCGATGAGTTTGATGAACCCGCCGTCGGGCAGATCCGCCACACGGATTTCACTGGCCGGAATATCCCGGTAATGGGCCGGCTGCATTTTATCGGCTGCCGGCAGATTGAGCCAGATCTGGAACCCGCGCAGCAGGCCATTTTCCTGTTGTGGCATTTCTTCGTGGATGATGCCCCGGCCAGCCGTCATCCACTGCACACCGCCTGCGCGCAAGTCGCCTTCATTGCCCAGGTGGTCGCGGTGACGCATGTGGCCGTCCACGATATACGTCACGGTTTCGAACCCCCGATGCGGGTGCGGTGGAAAGCCGGCGATGTAATCATCCGGATCATCCGAAGAAAATGCATCCAGCATCAGGAACGGGTCCATGCGGGCGCCTTGCTGGTAACCCAGTGCACGCAAGAGGCGTACGCCCGCACCGTCCTGGGTGGCATGCGCCGGAGTGACTCGAATGAGGGTGCGTTGGGACATGATGATCTCCTGTGAACAATGACCTTCATTATCCCAGCATGCTGACCATTGGTCGCACTGCTGCATGCACAGCCTGGCCAGGACAATCCCCGGGGGCCAGGCCACGATCCGGCACGTTCGCTGATCAACCCATAAAATGAAGGCTCAATCCGTGACCATCCAGCGCGACACACGCTGATCGCCTCACCCTGACCACTCATACTTTTTGGCCAGATGCCGTCCTTGCCCGTTCGACTCCCCCTGTTCACCCGCCCTCCCCGCCCGCCATGGGTTCTGGCCTACCTGCTGGCCATTGCCGCCCTCTGGACGGTGCTGTGCGCGCTCAGTCACAGCGCCCCCGATCTGGATGGCATGGAAGAGCTGGTCTGGGCCGCCAGTCTCGAGTGGGGCTACACCAAGCATCCACCCTTGCCGACCTGGTTCATGCACCTGGCCATCCAGTGGCTGGGAGCATCCGTCTGGCTGCCCTTTCTCATGGGCCAGATGTTCTCGGCGCTGGGCCTGTGGTTTGTATGGAAGCTGGGCTGCGAGCTGACGACACCGCGGCGTGCGCTGATGGCCACCCTGCTGGTGTCGGTCACGGCCTACTTCTCGTTGCGTGGCACGATCTACAACCATAATACCGCCCAGCTCTGGACCATCACGGCCGGCATCTGGCTCTTTCATCGCGCCACGCACCGGCAGCGCTGGCGCGACTGGGCATGGCTGGGCCTGGTGGCTGGCCTGGCCATGCTGACCAAATACAGTGCGCTGATCCAGTTTGCCGCGTTCCTTCTGTATATCCTGGCCAGCGGCCTGTGGCGCCAGACCCGCATCTGGCTGGGCATCGGCCTGTCTGCTCTGGTGTTCCTGGCGGTGCTCGGCCCCCACATCATCTGGCTCTTCGCTCACCACTTCGAGCCCTTGCGCTATGCGGATACTTCACTGCAGGCCGCCAGCCGCCTGGGCGCGCTGCACTCCCTACTGAAGTTCGCGCTCGATCAGCTGGGGCGCCTGTCGCCCATGCTGGTGCTGGGCGGGCTCTGGGCGGCCTGGTATCGCTGGCGCGCCAACCGGGGGCCGGGGCAGGCCGCAAACGACCCGATCTTCAAGGCCCTGGATTCTGCTGGCGGCATTCGGCCACACGCCCCGTCGTACTGGGCCCAACTCGATGCCAACGCACGGCGCTTCCTGTTGTGGACAGGGCTGGCACCCGTCTTCAGCACATTGCTGGTGTCACTGGTGCTGGGATCCAAGCTGGAAGCCTCATGGGCCAGTACCTTCTTCGTGCTGTTCGGCTTCTACGGTCTGGCCTGGATGCGCGGCCTGGACAGCGAGCAGCTGCGCCGCCTGCTGATCCTGACAGCCGCCCTGCAGATCGTGATGGCCGGCACGTACGCGCTCGCCCGCGGCCCAGTGGCCCAGGCGGTGGGCCATGCCTCGCGCTCCACCTACCCCGGCCCGGTGCTGGCAGCCCATGCGCTGGCGCACTGGCAGACGCACCAGCCCGGCCGACCTTTGCGCGTAGTGGTGGCCAATACGTGGCTGGGCGGCAACATTGCCCTGCATACGGGCCAGAATACGCGCGTATATATCGATGCCAGCGACGCGAAGTCACCCTGGTTTGCCCCTGGCACGGCCCTGGCCTGCGGTGCCCTGATCGCCTGGAGCGAAGCCGGCCGCGGTCGACCCGCAGCCGCAGTGCGTGCGCTGTACGAGGCAGCCCCCTGGAAAGGGCGCGACTACATTCCGTGGTCCGGTCCGAAGGGTACGCTGATCGACCTGAACTGGGCCGTACTGCCCGCGACCTCTGAGTGCCTCAAACCATGACTGCCGGAAAACCAGCGCCGTTCAGGGGGCTTCGCCGAAGTATTCCTTGAACTGATGACCCAGCTTGCGCGCCTTGGTGCGCAGATAGTGCTCGTTGTACGGGTTGCGATTGACCTGCAGGGGGATGTGCTCGGCAATGTTGATGCCCATTTCGGCCAGCTTTCTTTCCTTGCGCGGGTTGTTGGTCATCAGGCGCACGCTGTGTATGCCGAAATGCTCCAGCATGGGCAGGCACAGGTCGTAGCGCCGCAGGTCGGCCGGGAAACCCAGGCGCTCATTGGCTTCGACCGTATCGGCGCCTTCGTCCTGCAGGTGATAGGCACGGATCTTGTTGAGCAACCCGATGCCCCGGCCTTCCTGGCGCAGGTACATGAGAATCCCCCGGCCCTCTTCGGCAATGCGCTGCATGGCCGCCTCGAGCTGGGCGCCGCAATCGCAGCGCTGACTGAACAGGGCATCGCCTGTCAGGCATTCGGAATGGATGCGCGTAAGCACGGGGCCTTCACCCGGCAAATCACCCAGGGTCAGCGCAACATGTTCCTTGCCCGTCGCGCTTTCGACGAAGGCATGGATCTGGAACACGGCCCAGGGCGTGGGCAGGCGGCTGGATGCCACATAGTGCAAAAGGCCGCCAGAGGCGGCCGCAGCAGGGCGGGTGGGGGCAGGCATGAGCAGAAAGAATCAGCAGAAATGACGCATAGCTTACCACTGCCATGGCCTATCTCGCTGAACAGACTCAGGCCTTGACACCCAGATACCGTTCTATGACATCCGTGTTTTCGTTCAGATCCCTGGGCGTGCCCTCGTAGACTACATGCCCGTTGTTGACGATATAGGCACGGTCGGCAAGTGACAGCGCCGCGCGCACATTCTGCTCGACGATGACGATGGTCTGACCCGAATCGGCCAGTTGCCGGCAGACGCGCATCAAATCACGCACGATCAGCGGCGCCAGCCCCTCGAATGGCTCATCGAGCAATATGATGTCAGCGTTGCGGATCATGGCGCGTGCAATGGCGAGCATCTGCTGCTCTCCCCCCGACAATTGCTTGCCCCGGTTGCGCTTGCGCTCGGCCAGGCGCGGAAACGTGGCATAGATCTCGTCGAGCGAGCGCGCTTTCTCGGCCGTCATGGCCGCCAGCTGCAGATTTTCCTGTACGGAAATCGAGCCGAACACGCGACGCTCTTCAGGTACCAGCTGGATGCCCAGCGCGGCGCGCGAATAAGGTGGCAAATGCTGGATTTCAACCCCGCGATGGCGGATGACCCCGGACTTGACCTCGACCATGCCCATGAGAGACTTCATGGTCGTGCTCTTGCCCGCGCCGTTGCGCCCCAGCAGGGCCACCACTTCATGCTCTTCGATGCGCATCGAGACATCGAAGAGTATGTGCGAATCTCCGTAATAGCTGTTGATCTTGTCGACTTCAAGCAGACTCATCGTCCATCCCTCCGAGATAAGCCGCCTGGACATCGGGGTCATGGCGGATGTCTTCGGCTGCCCCCTCGGCCAGCTTGCACCCCTCGTACAATACCGTAATCCGCTCGGCCAGTTCGAACATGGCATCCATGTCATGCTCCACGATCACCATGCTGCGCCCGTCACGAATCGATTTCAACAAGCGGATCACGAGCACCCGCTCTTCCGGCCCCAGGCCGGCCAGCGGCTCATCGAACAGCAGGACATTGGCACCGGTGGCCAGTGCCAGACCGATCTCGAGGCGCCGCTTTTCGCCATACGACAACTCGGATACCTGGATGTCTGCATGCGACGTGAGATCGACCATGGCGATTGCCGCATTGACCTGTTCATCGAGCTTGTCGGAGTGCAGCCGGTGCAGCAGATCGCTGCGATATTTGCCGCGCAGCCGGGCCAGCACTGGAATCATCATGTTCTGGCGTACCGTCAGCTGCTCGAACAGCTGATTGATCTGATAGCTCTTGCTCATGCCCAGCTGGCAGACCGCCGTGACGCCTATGCCGGTGATCTCCTGGCCACGAAAAAAGACTTTCCCGGTCGTGGTCGGGAGTTCACCGGCCAGCATGGCGAAGAATGTCGACTTGCCGGCACCGTTCGGGCCGATGACACCATGCAGTTCACCCTCGCGCAAGGTGAAATCGATGTCGGTATTGGCCTTGAGCCCGCCATAGTGCTTGCTCACGCCGCGGGCCTCGAGCACCGGTGCGCCCGGCCTGGAAGATGCAAGCGGCGCGACGATGTCGAGCGTGCTGGCCACCCGGGTGCTGGCATCGGCATCGATGTGCGCCGGCAGGCTGCGATGGCGCCGGGCGAAGTCCACGAGCGCGCCCGCAACCCCGCGGCGAAACACGGTGACCAGAACCACGAACACGATGCCCAGGATCAGCTTCCAGTAGGGCCCCAGATTGCCCACCTGCTGCAGGCCTTCATACAGGTACAGCCAGATGGTGGCCCCAAGCAGGGGGCCCAGCAAGGTACCGGCACCACCCATCACGGTCTGGATCACCAGTTGCGCGGACGTATCGAGCGCAAAGGCATCGGGCGGCATGTACGACTGGAACAGGCCCAGCAGGCCGCCCGCCAGCCCGCCATAGGCCGCCGCAACGATGAATACCGTGAGCTTGTACGACTGGATCGAATGCCCCAGGGCCGTGGCGCGCTTGGCATTGCCCTGGATGGCCTTGAGCACGGTACCGAAAGGCGAGCGCACGATGCGGCGCGCAATCAGATAACCGATGAAGAAGATCACGGCCACGAACCAGTACATCGGCCAGCCACTGCCGATCTGGATGTCGATGAACCCCAGACTGAGCTCTGGCGAAGGCACCCCGGCGATGCCGTTTTCACCCCCTGTATACGCCTTGAACGAGGAATTCTCGAGAAAATAGAACATCTCGCCAAAAGCCAGCGTACTCATGGCGAAGTAGATCCCCGTGCGGCGCAGCGTCAGGTAGCCGATCAGCAGGCCCGTGACGGCTGCCATGACCGTGCCGATGAGCAATGCCACGAGCATGTTCGACACCACCCCATCGGTGAGCAGATACGCCGTCACGAAGCCCCCCACCCCGTAGAACGCTGCCTGGCCGAACGACAGCAGGCCCGTATAGCCAAAGAGCAGATCGAAGCCGAGCCCGAACAGGCCCCATATCAGGATGCGGGTGAGAAGATCCGGGCTCATTCCGGCCAGTGGCAGGACAAACGGCGCGGCAATCAGCCCCAGCCCCACCAGCATCTCGGGCCACTGCCTGCGCAGCACGGTGCGGGTGGGCGCACCGTGCGATGCCGGCGCGGTGCGTGTCGTATCACCGACGGCGGGCGCCGTGGTCTGGTGTGTGGTGGTGTTCATTCGCGTCCCTCCTGACCCATGAGACCTTGCGGGCGCAGCACCAGCACCAACGCCATGGCCACGAACAGCATGACTTCGGAATACTGCGGGTTGACCATGGACGTCAGGCTGAGAATCTCGCCGGCGATGATGCCGCCGATGATGGCACCGGGGAATGAACCCACCCCACCGATGACCACCACGACGAACGAATCAACCAGATAGCGAAACCCCATGTCCGGCGTCAGCGCCACGATGGGTGAATTGATCACCCCGGCAAAGCCCGCGGCCATGGCACCAATGCCAAAGACCAGCAGGAACGTGCGCTTGACGTTGATGCCCAGCGCATTCACCATCTGGGCATCTTCGATGCCCGCCCGCACGATGAGGCCCAGGCTGGTGCGATACAGCACGAAATACAGCAACAGCAGCGTCGCCGCGGCAATACCCAGGGTCTCCAGGCGATAGAGCGGATAGATGAGCGAGCCAATGCGGGCGATGCCCTGGCCCCAATCGGGTGGCGTGACCGAATAGCTGATGCCGCCATAGAGGCCGCGCACGATCTCGACCAGAATGATGCTGATGCCGAACGTGACCAGAATCTGGTCTTCGGGCGGGCGGCTGTAATACTGGCGCATCAGGCCGCGCTCCATGACCAGGCCCACGGCCAGGGCCACTGCCGAGCCGCCGGCGATGGCCAGGATGAACGAATCGGTCAGCGAGTAGACGGTATAGCCGGCGTAGCCCCCGACGACGAACAATGCCCCGTGGGCGAAGTTGATGACACCGAGCGTGCCGTAGATGATGGTCAGGCCGGTGCTGATCAATGCCAGCAACAGACCAGTGGCCAGTCCGTTGAACAGCTGAGAGAAAAACAGTGACATGCTCGGGTGCCTCCTTCAAAGACCCGGACGTTGTGCCCGGGGATGGCCGGCTGCGACAGGCCACCCCCGGCATGGCGCGCCGATCAGACGTAATCACCCATCTTGCAGCCCAGCAGGCCCAGCGGCGGGACGACCTCTTTGCCCTGGACGATCTCGATGATGTCGTACCAGTCGTCCGGATTCTTCATTTCGGACTTCTTCTTGCCCCGCATGATCGGGAAATTGATCACGCCCTGATGGTCTTCGGGCCGGATATTGAAGGGGCCCACGGGTATTTCGAGCACGCTGCCATCTTCGAGTGCCTTGACCACATCGGGCGGATAGAAGCTGCCGGCCCGCTCGACCGCAGCCGCCCAGGCCATGATGGCCAGGTAGCCATACAGGGCAGAGTCGCGCGGCTTGCCGCCAAATTTCTTTTCGTAGGCGGCCACGAAGTCCTTGGCCACCGGATACTGCGCTTCCATGGTCCACCAGAAACCCTGGGCCACCAGGGCCCCCTCGATCAGTTCCGAGCCCACCTCGACTTCGATGTATGCAGAAGAATAGGGAATGACGAGCTTCATCTTGTCGAGCAGACCGAACTGCTTGGCCTGCTTGATCGCGTTCACCGCATCGGCCCCGTAGGCGACGCAGACCAGCACGTTGGCATCGGTGTTGGCGATATTGATGAGGTATGAGCTGTAATCCTTGGCCCCCAAGGGGTGCACCTGATTGGTGACCGTCTTCCAGCCTTCCTTTTCGGTGAACTCGACCATGGATTCGGTGGTGGTATGGCCGTAGGTGTAGTCGGGCGTCAGGTAGGCCGCGCGGCAATCCTTGCCCAGCGCCTTGGCCGCTACGGGTGCGATGGCCTTGCAGGCCATGTAGGCAAAGTAACAGGGCCGGAAACCATAGCGCTGGCAATCGACACCCGTGGTTTCGTTGGAGCCCGAAATCGCGGTGAAATAGGGCGTGTGTTCACGGTTGCAGACTTTTTCGAGTGCAATGGCCACTGCGCTGCTGGTGCTGCCGGAGACCATCAGGGCCTTGTTGTCATGAATGTAGCGCGTAGCCGCCTGCACGCTGGTGTTGGGCTTGGTCTCGGCATCGGCCACGCCCAGCTTGATGCCCTTGCCCAGGATGCCCTTCTTGAGATTGGGCGAAATCTTCTGCAGGATGGGATCCCCGTTGTTCAGGTGCTCGGCCGCCAGTTCGTAACCCTTCTGCTGCTCGGCGCCCTGGGCCGAATAGGGGCCGGTGAGGTCGACCGTCAGGCCCACGTACACGGTATCGCCATCCGAACCGGCCGGCCACGCACCCAACGGCTTCTTGTCCTGCGCCATGGCGACCCGGGCCGTCGCGGGCAGCAGCAGGCCGCCGGCGACGCCTGCTGCCCCGGCCTTGAGCACGGAACGGCGCCCGATCATTGGATTCAGCGCCTGGGCTGATGTCTTCCTGTCTTTCATGGATTTGTCTCCTGGTTTGAATAACGCAGGACACGATATGTGCCCGACGAAGCCCCGCATTTCGGTCGCAATGCCTGCCAGTTCTGATGCTGGCCACCGCCTGGCTTCCACGGTCATGCCATATCGACCAGCCGAAATCACGCGTGGAATCATGATGTTTTTTCAAACTTACGCAAAACTTACGTCATGTTTCACAGGCGCGGGAACTCGTTGTCCGGAGGACAAAGGATGCCCCCCCGATCGACCCAGGTGAATCAACAAACCTTTGATTTAAAATGATGAACAGAAACAGGCAGGCCGCCTTCCGCGTTCCGGATCAGTGCTTTCCCTTAAGGGTAAACAGCAGGCTTCCAAATCCATGAAGATTGCGGTGATCGCGCGGGCCTCAGCCGGGCCTCAGCCGGCCATTCGTATCCGGGCCGCGTAGGCTTCGAGCACAGCCATGTCAGGGTTCTTGCGCGGCCATACCAGCCCCACCCCGTCGTCCTCGTGGCGCGGCAGGACATGGATATGCGCATGCGGCACGGTCTGCCCACCCGCCACCCCGTTGGCCTGCAGCAGCATCATGCCCGGTGGCTGGAAAGCCTCTTGCACGGCCCGGGCCACCCGGTGGCTGACACGCATGAGTTCGGCCGCCAGGTCTTCATCCATGTCGAGCAGGGTGGGATAGGCCTCGCAGGGGGCCACCAGCACGTGGCCAGGATTCAGTTGCCCGGCGTCCATGAACGCAAAGATGCGTTCACCCCGGTAAACCAGGGCGGCCGGGATCTCGCCGGCCAGAATGCGCGTGAATACGGTGGGTTGCATGCAAGCGTCTCCTGAGTGAAGTGACTCTACCAGGCCGCTGAACGCTCGATTCGCTGCTGCAACTCCCCTGCGCCGAGCGACTGACCATTGAGTACGGACTGGCCGTGTTCGAAATGGTAATCGACTTCCACGAGCCCGTCAGCCAGGCGCACCAGACCCTGGCGCTGCAGATGGGCCGCCAGCCTGTCGAACAGCATGCTGGCCAGTGCGACAGCCATCTGTTGCTGCGCCTTCTGGGACTGGCCGACCACATACAGCACCATGGGCCGGGACACCCCCAACTGCAATGAAGCCCGGCGCACGCCGGACTCCAGTGCCGGTTCGGGGCCTTCATCCAGCGGTTGCAGGCCAATGTGCAAGGCCGCTTCGGACACCCCCTCGGGGGTTTGCCATTGCAGGGTATCGAGCGCCAGCACCGGGCCGGTGGCGAACACCGGCCGCAGCAGCCCCAGCAGCGCCTGGCGCTGCTGGGGCGACCAATCCTGCGGATCCCCTTCGGGCCAGGTCTCCATGGCCGACATGAGGGCATCCCATGCCTGCACGTTGAACTGCGCCACGGAGCCGCGTGCGCGCAAGCGACCGAGATCGCTGCCCTGCAACTGCATGCGGCCAAGATCCCAGTCCAGGCGCGTATCCACCAGTTGCCCCGTACGGGCCGTATCCATCGTCAATTCGGATTGCTCGAACAGCAGACCGGGCCAAGCGTCGGTGACGAGCAGCAGATTGCCTGTCTGCATGATCTGATGGACCTGAAGATGGGTGCCATCGGTCAGGATCATCCGGCTCTGGTAGACCAGATCACGGATTTCGAGGCTCACCCTTTCATCGGCATCGTCGAACGTCAGGTGGGGCACATCGGCACGCACGCGAAATTCGGGCTCGCCCGCATCCCGTTCGACCTGAACCTGGGCCCCGGCAAACGAAAAGCCGGCGTCCGGCAGCCGGGCCGGCTCGAACCGCCAGGAGGCCCGCAATGCGCCATTGAAGCCGATGCGGGCCTGCAGGATCCAGGGCAGCACCCCGCGAGGCATTGCATCGAACCACATCTGCCAGCCGGGCCCGGCCACGGGTTCGAGCACACTGTAAGCTGCCAATGGCGCCCAATGCCCTTCCTGGAGCGCCTGCCAGGGCCACGGACCATGCTGAAGGTGGTTCTGCAGGTCAAAAACCCGCGTACCGCGTGCCTCCGGGTATTCGAAACGCAGGCCCAGATCGGATGAGAATACCCCGCGTCTGTAGTCCAGGATGGACAGCACAGGCGCCTGCCCGGGCGCCGAGGCCTCGAGTTGCCAGCGCTGGTTGGCCTCGGCCACCCAGACCCGCAGCACGGATTCAGCCTGCTGCCCGGCCCACCACGCAGCCCCTGTGTACGCCAGCAGGCATCCCGCGACAATGCACAGCAACCAGCGCAAGCGACGCGTCATGGCGAGATCTTGCGTGACAGTTCGCGGGGCAACGGAAATGAAACCTGCTCACGCACCCCCTCGAGCGGCCGCACCGAACGCGCGCCCAGTTCGCGCAGGCGGCCGATGACCTGCTCCACCAGAACCTCGGGCGCCGAGGCCCCTGCCGTCACCCCGACCCGCCGGGCGCTGCGCAGCCACTGCGGATCGATCATGTCGGGGTCATCGAGCAGATAGGCCGTGACCCCCTTGCGCTCGGCCACTTCACGCAGGCGGTTGGAATTGGAACTGTTCGGGCTGCCCACCACCAGCACCAGGTCACATTGTGGCGCCATGATGCGCACGGCATCCTGACGGTTCTGGGTGGCATAGCAGATATCACTTTTCTTGGGCTCTGCAATCCCCGGGAAGCGATCCCGCAGTGCCTGCGCGATCTCGGCCGCGTCATCCAGCGACAGCGTGGTCTGGGTGACAAAGCCGAGAAAGTCCGGCCGCTCGACCTGCAGCGCCAGAACATCCTGAACCGTCTCGACCAGGTACATGCCCGCATCGGCCTGCCCCAACGTGCCTTCCACTTCGGGGTGCCCCCTGTGACCGATCATGATCACCTCGCGGCCTTCCTTGCGCATGCGAGCCACCTCGACGTGCACCTTGGTCACCAGGGGGCAGGTGGCATCGAAAATACGCTGCTGGCGCTGCTCAGCCTCGGCGCGCACGGCGCGCGAGACCCCATGCGCGGAAAAAATCACGATGGCGCCGGCCGGTGCATCTTCGAGCTCATCGATGAAGATGGCCCCGCGTGACCGCAGGTCATCGACCACATAGCGATTGTGCACGATTTCATGGCGCACATAGATCGGCGCGCCATGGATTTCGAGCGCGCGCTCGACGATCTCGATGGCCCGATCGACCCCGGCGCAGAAACCACGCGGCTGTGCAAGCAGGATTTCAGCTTCGCCCTGCAGGGTTCCGGTATCGGAGCGGTGTGGATTCATAGTACCCCCAGAATCTTGATTTCGACCTGCAAGTCGATGCCGGCCAACGGATGATTGAAGTCGAGCAGGGCCGCATCGCCATCGAACGATTTCAGAATCCCTGAATACCGCCCGCCCGCGGGGGCCACGAACTCGACCATGTCGCCCGCCTCGAACTGTGTGTCGGGCGGCGCACTGCGCACCATTTCGTCGCGCGACAGCCACTGCAGCAGATCGGGATTGCGTTCGCCATAGGCCTGCACTGCCGGGATGTCGAGCATGAACTGTTCACCCTCGATACGCCCCAGCAGCAAGGCTTCGAGCCCGGGCGCCCACTGGCCCACCCCCATCTGCAAGGTGGCGGGCCGGTCGAGGAAGGTATCCACGAATACCGTACCGGCCGCCGGACCGGTCAACAGTTCGAATCGGTAATGCAACGTGACATAAGAGTCAGCCTGAACGGGCTGCAATGGGCTGGAAGCAGTCAAAATACCACCGTGGCGTACTTGTGAAACATATCATGATTTTAGGGCCTATCATGACATACACTCCAGAATCCCCCTCCTGCGAACGTCCTCGCGAGCGATTGCTGCAGCATGGCGCGCAGGTTCTGACCACGCCTGAATTGCTGGCCATCCTGCTGCGCACAGGCACCCGGGGGCGCAATGCCATCGAGATGGGCCGCGACCTCGTCAGCCATTTTGGCGGGCTGCGCCGCCTGCTGTCCGCCGAACCCGATGCCCTGCTGGCCTTTCCGGGGCTGGGCAATGCAAAGACCTGCGAACTCATGGCAGTGCAAGAGCTCAGCCGGCGTGCCATCGAAGAGCCCTTGCGCACGGGCCGGGCGCTCAGCCAGCCCGAGCGCGTCAAGCAATTCTGCACCCTGCGCCTGGCCCATCTACGTATCGAGCACTGCATCGCGCTGTTCCTGGACACGCGCCTGCAACTCATCGACTGTGTCGAACTGGCACGCGGCACGCTGTCACATGCATCCATCTACCCGCGCGAAGTGGTCAAGGCGGCGTTGCAGCACCACGCAGCGGCGTTGATCCTGGCCCATAACCATCCTTCGGGCGTGGCCGAGCCCAGCCCGGCAGACATCGCCCTCACACGGCAACTCAAGCAGGCGCTGGCCCTGGTCGACGTACGCCTGCTGGATCACCTGGTGGTGGGCGCCCATGAGGTGGTCTCACTTGCAGAACGTGGGCAAGTATAAGTAAAATAGCAGATTTACCGCCATTTACGGATCACCCCCATGAAAGAAGGCATCCATCCCGAATACCGCGAGGTCGTGTTCCTTGACCTGCAGACCGGCAATCAGTTCATTTCGCGCTCGGCGCTGAATTCTCGCGAAACCACTGAAATCGACGGCAAGACCTACCCCTTGTTCAAATGCGACGTCACGTCGGAATCGCACCCCTTCTATACCGGCGCCCAGACCCGCATCGTCGAGACCGGCCGGGTGGAAAAGTTCCGCGCACGTTTCGCCCGCACGGCAGGCACCCTCAAGAAATAAGCCACTGCGCACGATCGGCCCGGCAAAGCCCCGCCCCGCAGACGGCGGGGCTTGCATTTTGCAGCACCCCGCCACAGCTCGGGTTCGGTGCGCAATCTTGTATATCATGGGCACTCGAATCAAAACATCCCGGGTCTCACGGTGCCTGTCAATTCGCCACCTTCCACACCTGCACGCCTGACGGCCACCGCAGCGGTCAAGCTGCCGCGGCTGTTCCTGCTGGTGGTGGGCCTGGTCTACATCCTGGCCGGCCTGTTTTACCGTGACCCCTGGAAACCGGATGATGTCACCGGGCTCGCCACCATGCTCACGGCGCTGTCCGGCCAGGCTCATGCCTGGCTGCTGCCGCATGTCGGTGACCTGGCCCATCCTCGCACCGGCCCGCTGATCACCTGGGTGGGCGCGCTCAGCATCGAGTTCTTCGCGCCGCTGTTCGCCTGGCTGGAGCCCTCATCAATCGATGCACGGATCATCGCCTCGCGATTGCCCAATCTGCTGTGGTTCGGGATGCTCTCCGGCAGCCTCTGGTACGGCACATACCTGCTTGGCCGGCGCCCCGAGGCCCTGCCGCTGGCCCTGCCTTTCGGGGGCGAACCCCATCCTCGGGATTATGGCCGCATGCTGGCGGATGCGGCCCTGCTGCTCATCGTGGCCACTGTAGGCATCATCTGGCGCATGCACGAAACATCCGAAGTGCCCGCCCTGATCGCAATCCAGGCGCTGGCCCTGTACGCCGTGGCACGCATGCTGGATCACCCCCTGTCCGGCACGCTGTCCCTGGGCCTGGCTCTGGCCGCGGCGTTCCTGACGCGTGGCTGGCCGGGGCTCGCCCCCATGCTCGTGGCATTGGCATTGATTTTCATACCGGGCAGCGAACTCTGGTCCTGCCGGCGCTGGCTGCTGCTGGCCTGCCTGCTGGCCACGGCCCTGATTGCCGCCTGGTGGATCCCCGCTCAGTCTACCGACCCGCGCTGGATTCAGGGCTGGCTGCAATGGAATGCCCAGGCGTTTGGCTGGCCCTCGAGTTCATCCCTGATCAGCGTCCTGCGCGATCTGCCCTGGTTTCTGTGGCCGACCTGGCCGCTGGTGCTGGTCGCCCTGTGGCGTTGGCGCAGATGGCTGGGCGCTGCGCATGTACGCATTCCTGCAGGCTTTCTGGCGGGCGCACTGGCGGTCCTGATCTTCTCGCGGCAGCCATTCGAGCCCGAATATGCCACACTGGCCGTACCCTCCGCCATTCTGGCGGCCCTGGCGCTACCCACATTGCGCCGCGGGGTGGTGAACACGCTCGACTGGTTTGCCATCATGTGCTTCACGCTCACTGCGGCGACCGTCTGGCTCGGCTGGATCGCCCTGCAAACGGGCTGGCCGGCACAGATCGCGGCCAATATTGCGCGCCAGACCCGCGGTCTGTACATTCACGTGGCCTGGCCTGCCACAGTGCTGGCCATACTGGGCACCCTCGCCTGGCTGGCCCTGGTGGGTTGGCGCCTGCGCAGCCGCCCGGCAGGGCTATGGCGCGGTACGGCGCTGTCCGCCGGCGGGCTGATTGCCACCTGGCTGCTGCTCGCCACCCTGTGGATGCCCGCCCTCGATTACGCCCGCAGCTATCGTGATGTCTCGGCCTCATTGGCCCAGGCCCTGCGCCAGCACCAACGGGCCGGCGAATGCGTACGCGCCCAGGATCTGGGCAGTGGCCAGCGGGCCTCTTTTTACGTGTTCGAGCAGTTGGAATTCAGCTTCGACGGCCGTTGCCCGCTGCTGCTCCAGCAACTGGACCCCGATGAACTGCGCAAGGGCACGGCGGCCAGGGCAGATCAGCCTGCGCTATGGGAGGGTCGGCGCGGCCCCGATCGCCACGAAATGTTCCGCCTGCTGAGGCTGCACGGATGACCGCACGCGGCATGGCCGGGCAAACGGCGGCGGGCGGCCCCGGCCCTGCAAACCCGGGCCTGCTGTCAGGCTGCCTGCCCGGTACGGCTCTCTGCTTGCCCTTGGGCGTGGGTCGACGCCGCCTCTGCGGGGATCGGCGCCGCACCTGATGCGTCTGCCCCGTTCTCGCCATTGGGTCGGGTCGTGACCAACTCGACGACCTTGCTGCGTGACAGGACGCCCAGGAACTCACCCTGATCATCGGTAACGGCCAGGGGGGCCGGGGTGCGCAACAGGCGTGCCAGAACCTGATCCAGGCCTTCGGACGCCGGTACCGACGCCATGTCCGTCAAGAAACGGGAAATATCGCGCGCACCTTCGTTGACGGCACGCTGGGCATCGTCGCGCATCAGGACACCTGCCAGCCGCTTGCCATCGAGTACCGCTGCGTAGTCATAGCCGCGTGCAGCCAGCCGCTCGAGCGCATGTGCCGGATAGGTGCGCATGGTGAGCGTCAGCGGGCGTTCGCCCACCGCATGCGAAGCGTTCAGCACCTTGCCCCGATTGACGTCCTGCAGGAAGGACTCGATGTAATCGTTGGCCGGCGACAGCAGGATATCCTCGGGCGTGCCGTCCTGGATGAGCTCGCCATCCTTCAGGATCGCAATCCGGTTCCCCAGGCGCAGGGCCTCATCCAGATCATGGGTGATGAATACGATGGTCTTGTTCAGCCGGGCCTGCAGTGCCAGCAGCTGGTCCTGCATTTCGTGGCGGATCAGGGGATCGAGTGCCGAGAACGCCTCGTCCATCAGCAGGATTTCCGCATCGGTGGCCAGCGCACGCGCCAGCCCCACACGTTGCTGCATGCCGCCGGACAGCTGATGGGGATACTGCGCCTCGAAGCCGGACAGGCCAACCTGTTCGAGCCAGTGCATGGCGCGCTGATTGCGCTCGGCGCGGCGCATGCCCTGCACGGCCAGCCCGTAGGCTGCATTGTCGAGTACCGTACGATGCGGCAGCAGGCCGAAGCGCTGGAACACCATGCTCATCTTCTGCTGACGGAACGTTTCGAGCTCGCGCGGCTTCAGGCCCATGACGTCGACCCCATCGACCAGGATCTGGCCGGCACTGGGGTCGATGAGCCGATTGAAATGCCGGATCAAGGTGGATTTGCCCGAACCGGACAGCCCCATGATGACGTGGATGCCACCGGCTGCGATCGACAGCGAGATGTCCCGCAGGCCCAGGGTATGGCCGCTGCGCTCGAGCAGTTCTTCCTTGGACATGCCCTCGCGTGCCGCGGACAGCCAGCGCTGCGGGTGTGGGCCAAAGATCTTGTAGATGTTGCGGACTTCGATTTTATCCATGTCAGGCTCCGCGCATCTGTTGACGCTGGCCAAATTTCTGCGTGATGCGGTCGAAGATGATGGCCAGCACGACGATGCCCAGCCCGGCCAGAAGCCCACGGCCGACCTGCAGGCGGTTGATGCCCTGCAGCACCTCGTAACCCAGGCCGCGCACCCCGATCATGGAAGCGATCACCACCATCGCCAGGGCCATCATCGTGGTCTGGTTGATGCCAGCCATGATGTTCGGCAGCGCCAGCGGCAACTGCACACCGAACAGCTGCCGTGTACGGCTGGCCCCGAACGCGCGTGACGCCTCGAGAACCTCGGGATCGACCAGCCGGATACCCAGGTCGGTGAGCCGGATGACCGGTGGTACGGCGTAGATCACCGTCGCAAACAGGGCCGCCAGCTTGCCCAGATTGAACAGCATCACCACCGGAATCAGGTACACGAAGCTCGGCATGGTCTGCATGACGTCGAGCACGGGCAGCATGGCTGAGCGCACCCAGCGAAAGCTGGCCATGGCGATGCCCACGGGAATACCCAGCAGCACCGAAAAAGCGACGGCCACCAGCATGAGCGACAGGGTCTGCATGGAGGCTTCCCAGAGGCCGATGGCCCCCAGAGCCCCCAGCAAGGCCCCCATGGCCACGCTGAAGCGCAGTTTGCGGCTGGCCACCCAGGCCACCCCCATGACCACCAGGATGATGGCCCACCAGGGTGACTGGCGCAGCAGGTTGTCGGCCCAGATGAGCAGATCGAGCAGCGGCTGGGTCAGCGCCCGGAGCACATCCGAATACTCCATGACCAGCCCATTGACGAAGGCGTCAATGGGCCGCTGCAGATCCCGGGCCGAGATCAGTTCGGGAAACATGGCAGGCCCTTACAGCGCTGCCTTGACCCGCTCGGATACATCGGCTGGCAACCACTGGGTCCAGACATCCTGTTTGTTCTTCAGGAACCAGTCGGCGGTTTCATCCGGCTCGGCTTCATGCTCATCCATGTAGGCCATGGCTGCGCCCATGTCATCGAGCGGCACCGACACTTTCGAGAGAAACTCGGTCAGCTTCGGCGCCGCTTCGATGAATCCGGCACTGACGGCCGTGAATACCGGATTTTCAGGGTAATCGGAGGCCTGCGGGTCGGTGCAGTCGGGGTCGGTCAGGCACTTCTGCTTGTCGGCGTCATAGGGTGGCAGTTCGAGCTTCACCAGATCCATGGAGCCGACGACCGGCGTCGGATACCAGTAGTAGAAGACGATATTCTCGCCCCGGTTATAGGCCGCAGTGAGTGCAGCCTTCTGGGTGGCGCCCGTGCCCGGGGAAAACAGGGTGAACGTATCCCCCAGCCCCAGGGCCTTGAAGAGGTTGGTGCTCACGATTTCACAGCCCCAGCCTGCAGGGCAGCCATAGAAGCGGCCCTTGGAGGGCATTTCCGGATCCTTGAAGTCTTCCCAGTATTTGGGCAGATCTGCAGCTTTCTTGAGGTCGGGCAGGCGCTCGGCCGTGTATTTCGGGATGAACCAGGCTTCACCGCCCATATAGATGTCGCCGATGCGCTTGACCTTGCCCGTGGCCTCGGCCTGATTCCAGGGCTCGAGCACGCTGTTGAGCCAGACTTCGGTGTTGATGTCGAGGTCACCCCGCTCGAGCGCCGCCAGGGCGGGCAGCGTTTCAGTAGGCAGAACCTCGGAGTCGCAGCCATAGCCATGCTCGACGATGAACCGCTCGACCTCGACGAGCACCAGGTTGGATTCCCAGTTCATGCCGCCAAAACGCATGGGGCGATCGAGCTCGCATTGCACCGCATCGGCCGCCTGTGCTGCCGCAGGCGCCATGGACAGACCGGCCAGAGTGGCGGCAAACGCCAGGCCCAGGGCCGAGCGCGTCAGCCGGCTGGGAGAATTGGAAGGATTGGATTTGGACATTGAAGCCTCCTTTGGGTTACGGAGACGTCGGCCCGAAGGGTACGGGCCGGCGCCATAGCTTGGGGGAGGGTGTGCGGAAAACGGCTGTTCGAGCCGCCAATACATACCAGCATTGCCAGTGCCGCGGGGCACTTCTGACACAGGCACCACCCGAGACATTCGGGCGCAGCCAAGGCAAATGCTTTCTACAGCAAAACGCCCATTTTACATGCAAGATGGCAGAAAATGAAACGCAATCATAAAAACAGCCTTTTCATGAGCCCCTTGGCAACCATGAAAAAAGGGCCCCGCAGGGCCCCATATGCCGCCACTCGGGTGGCTCAGCCCGGCAGTTTGTCGGGCTGGTAAATATAGCCTCGGCGCCAGGGATAGGCCTGGCCCTCGGGGCAATCGAGTTCATCGGAACGCCCCTCAGGCTGCGGCCCGGCCAGAATCTGGTGCAACGCGATCCAGCCGTGCTCGAAACCCATTGCGCAACCGGCCAGATACATGCGGTACGCGCGCAGGGAGCGCTCGCCCTGCGGCGAACTGAGCGTTGCACGGGCCTCGGGCAGCCGGGCCTCGAGCGCATCGCTCCAGGCCCATAACGTACGCGCATAATGTGGCCGGAGGTTTTCGACGTCGTACGCCTCGAGCCCCGCCTCGGACAGGGTCTGCATCACGAAATGGATGTGCGAGAGTTCACCGCCGGGGAAGATGTATTTTTCGATGAAGCCGCCCATGCCGGCACCCAGTTCACTGTTGCTCAGGCCCCCCGCCGTGATGCCATGATTCATGATCAGCCCGCCAGGCCGGACCAGGCGCAACAACTTGCCGAAATAGGCTGTGAGCTGGGCCCGGCCCACGTGCTCGAACATGCCTACGGACGCGATCTTGTCGTACGGGCGGGATTCATCCAGCTTGCGGTAATCGAGCAGTTCGAAACGCACGCGCCCACCCAGCCCTTTCTGCTCGATCAGCCCATTGACATAGGCATGCTGATTGCGCGACAGGGTGATGCCGGTGACATCGACATCGTAGTGTTCGGCAGCCCATAGCATGAGCCCCCCCCAGCCGCCGCCGACATCGAGAAAACGTTCGCCCGGCTTGAGCGCGAGCTTGCGGCAGATGTGGTCGAGCTTGGCTTCCTGGGCCTGCGCCAGGGTGTAGTCGGGCTCGCGGTAGTATGCACATGAATAGACCCGGCGAGGATCCAGCCACAGGCCGTAGAAATCATCGGACAGATCGTAATGGAACTCGATCTGCCGCGCGTCGCGTTCGATGGAATGCCGCCACACCGAGACCAGGCGACGCACCAGACTGGTGAACCAGCCCTTTTCGGCGGCATCGATGGGCGAACCGGGCAGAATACCGACAGCCAGGCGCATCATGTCGCGCATCGAGCCATCGAAGTCGAACCGGCCTTCGACGTAATCTTCGCCCAGGACACCGACTTCACCCGACGCAACATGCGCCAGCACCACGGAATCATGAACCTGCAGGCGGATGTCGGCATCGGCCGGACCCAGCTTCTTGCCATCGGGCATTTGCATGGACACGCTGACCGGCAAGGATGCCAGTTTATTTTCGATCAGGGACGTGAGCGCTGCCAAAAGAACCTCCTCTTGTGGTCATTGAGTAAGCGGCCAGGTCCGGGCCCTGAGTGCACCGGAAGCCAAGCGCCGGAAAACATCTTGTTATAGTAGCGCCTTCTGCGCTGCCTGACGTACTCATGAGCCCCCGAACCTCCACATTGACGGTACCGCCATGGCTGATCCTCATGGGTGCCCTGGCCGCCCTGGGGCCGTTGGCCATCGACATGTACCTGCCAGCCTTCGGGGCCATCGCCAAAGACCTGCAGGTACCGCAGGGCCTGGTCGAACGTACGCTGGCCAGCTACCTTCTGGGCCTGGCACTGGCGCAACTGATCTACGGCCCACTGGCCGATCGCTACGGGCGCAAGCCACCGCTGGTGGCCGGCCTGGTTCTGTTCACGCTCGCCTCCCTGGCCTGTGCGCACAGCGACAGCATCGGGGCACTGCTCATCTGGCGCGTCGTGCAGGCATTCGGCGGTGCTGCGGGCATGGTGATCCCGCGGGCCGTCATCCGGGACCACCTGGATACCCGTGCGGCCGCCCAGGCGCTGTCACTGCTGATGCTGGTCATGGGCGTGATGCCCATACTGGCCCCTCTGATGGGTGGCCAGGCGGTCACCCTGGGTTCCTGGCGTGCCGTCTTCTACATCATGGTGCTGATGGGGCTTGCCCTGCTGGCCATCGTCATTCCGTTCATGCGCGAGTCACTGCCACCGGGGGCACGCAGCCCTCTGGCCGTGCGCACCATCGCACGCAACTTCATGCATCTGCTGCGTCACCGGGGCTTCATGGGCTACAGTCTGGCCGGCGGCCTAGGCTCGGCCGGGATGTTCGCCTACATCGCCGCATCCCCACAGGTTTTCATTTCCATCTATGGCGTGGATCCGCGCTGGTTCGGCCTGCTGTTCGGGCTGAACGCGATGTCCCTCATCCTCGCCTCGCAGATCAGCGCACGCCTGCTCGAACGCCATGCGCCCGTGCAATTGCTCAGGCGTGCCCAGTTCTTTCTGGTGCTGATGACAGCCTGTGCGCTCGTTCTCACGCTGCTCGGCCTCATCAGCCTGATCTGGCTGATGCTGTGCCTGATGGGCTTCATGGCCAGCCAGGGTTTCGTGGTGCCCAACGCAACGGCGCTGGGCCTGGCCGAGCAGGGGCCACGGCTGGGCACCGCGTCCGCGCTCATGGGCTCACTGCAAATGTTCAGCGGCGCGCTCGCCGGTTACGGGGTCAGCATCTGGCATGCGCAGACCCCACTGCCCCTGGCAGCCGCCCTGACGGCCTGTGCAACGCTATCCTGGCTCGCCGGGCGATTTGCCATGCACCAGGGCACCGTGCACCAGGGCGCTTGATCTATCTACTCATTTCAAAGTAGAATGCAAGGCTTTCCAGTATAGACACTAAAAAAGGTGAGGCCATGGCACGCGTATGCCAAGTGACCGGCAAGGGCCCGATGGTGGGCAATAACGTTTCTCACGCCAACAACAAGACCAAGCGGCGTTTCCTGCCCAATCTGCAGTCTCGCCGGTTCTGGGTTGAATCCGAAAACCGCTGGGTACGCCTGCGCGTATCCACCCAGGCCTTGCGCACGATCGACAAGGTCGGTATCGATGCCGTGCTGGCCGACATGCGCGCCCGCGGCGAACGGGTCTGACAGGCCCCCTCAGGAGTACATCATGGCAAAAGGCGTTCGCGAAAAGATCAAGCTTGAATCCACGGCAGGTACCGGGCATTTCTACACCACCACCAAGAACAAGCGCAACATGCCCGAAAAGATGCTGATCAAGAAATTCGATCCAGTGGCACGCAAGCACGTCGATTACAAGGAAACCAAGCTCAAGTAATTTCGCTGTCGGCTGCCACTGCATCCATGGGGTCCGGCTCGATTTCCTCTGACGGAAATCGAGCCGGACCCTTTTTACGCCCTGGCCTCCTATAATCGAAGGCTTGTCTTCATTCGCATTGAAAGCCTGTCTTCATTCTCAATCCAACCAGCCAACGAACATGCAGGAACGCTACCTCCCCTCTCAGG
Source organism: Castellaniella sp. (assembly GCF_041677825.1). Classification (GTDB taxonomy): domain Bacteria; phylum Pseudomonadota; class Gammaproteobacteria; order Burkholderiales; family Burkholderiaceae_B; genus Castellaniella. The sequence continues at coordinate 49,477 of NZ_JBAYPG010000015.1, read as the reverse complement.
TCGAATCGGACGCTCAGGATCACTGGCGCGCAGGTGACGTCTATCGCGTCACCGAACATGCCACCGCGCCCGACGGCTCTCCCAGGCCCAAGTTCTACGCCTGTTCCATGCTGCCCTATCCCAGCGGCAAACTGCATATGGGGCACGTGCGCAACTACACCATCAACGACATGATGACGCGCCAGTTGCGCATGCGCGGCTACAACGTGCTCATGCCCATGGGCTGGGATGCCTTTGGGATGCCGGCCGAAAATGCGGCCATGAAATCCGGTGTGCCACCGGCCCAATGGACCTACTCCAACATCGCCACCATGAAAGGCCAGATGCAGGCGATGGGGCTGGCGATCGACTGGTCACGCGAAATGTGTGCCTGCGATCCATCCTATTACAAATGGAACCAGTGGCTGTTCCTGAAGATGCTCGAAAAAGGCATCGCCTATCGCAAGACCCAGACCGTGAACTGGGACCCGGTCGATCAGACCGTACTGGCCAATGAACAGGTGATCGACGGCCGGGGCTGGCGCTCGGGCGCGCTGGTCGAAAAGCGTGAAATCCCTGGCTATTATCTGCGCATCACCGACTATGCCCAGGAACTGCTCGATGCGCTCGAAGACGAACGCATGAGCGGCTGGCCAGAACGCGTACGCCTCATGCAGGAAAACTGGCTGGGGCGCAGTGAAGGGGTTCGCTTTGCCTTTCGCCATGACATCCGCGGCACCGATGGCGCACTGATCCAGAATGGGCTGATGCACGTCTTCACGACACGCGCCGACACGATCATGGGGGTGACGTTCTGTGCCGTGGCACCCGAACATCCTCTGGCGACCGAAGCGGCGCGCCACCAGCCGGAACTCGCCCGATTCATCGAGGCCTGCCGCAAGGGCGGCACCACCGAAGCCGAACTCGCCACACGCGAGAAAGAAGGCATGCCCACAGGGCTGAGCGTGATCCATCCGCTCACCGAACAGCCCGTGCCGCTGTGGGTGGGCAACTATGTGCTCATGAGCTACGGCGACGGCGCGGTCATGGGGGTTCCGGGGCACGACGAGCGTGACTTCGCCTTCGCGCGCAAATACGGCCTGCCCATCCTGCAGGTCATCGCGGCCCCCGGCCATGAATACGCCATCGACACCTGGCACGACTGGTATGCCGACAAGACCATGGGCCATACCATCCACTCGGGCAAGTACGATGGTCTGGGCACGAAGCAGGCCGTCCAGGCCGTGGCGGCCGACCTGCAGGCCCTCGGGCTGGGCGAGGCGCGCACGACCTGGCGTCTGCGCGACTGGGGCATTTCACGCCAGCGTTACTGGGGCACCCCCATTCCCATCATTCATTGCCCCGATTGCGGTCCGGTGCCCGTGCCCGAAAAAGATCTCCCGGTCATTCTGCCCGAGCATCTGGTACCCGACGGCACCGGCAACCCGCTGGCCCGTGACGAAGCCTTCCTGGCCTGTACGTGCCCCAGCTGCGGCCAGCCCGCCCGCCGGGAAACCGACACCATGGACACCTTCGTCGATTCATCCTGGTATTTCATGCGCTATGCCTCACCGGGCAATGATCAGGCCATGGTCGATGCCCGCAATGCGTACTGGATGCCGATGGATCAATACATCGGCGGTATCGAGCATGCGGTGATGCACCTGTTGTATGCCCGGTTCTGGACCCGCGTGATGCGCGACCTCGGTCTGGTCGAATTCTCGGAACCGTTCACCCGCCTGCTGTGCCAGGGCATGGTGCTCAATCATGTCTATTCACGGCGTACCCCACGCGGCGGCATCGAATATTTCTGGCCGGAAGACGTCGAACCGGTCACCAGCGACAAGGGTGCCATCGTCGGCGCGCGCCTGAAGGCAGATGGTTCGCCGGTCGACTACGAAGGCATCGGCACCATGTCCAAGTCAAAGAACAACGGGGTCGATCCACAGAAGCTCATCGATTCGCTGGGTGCCGATACGGCACGCCTGTTCGTGATGTTTGCCAGCCCCCCCGAGCAAACCCTCGAGTGGTCCGACTCGGGTGTCGATGGCGCCCATCGCTTCCTGCGCCGGCTGTGGGCCTTCTGCCACGCACACCATTCGCAGGTGCAGGGCCAGATCCAGCCCGCAGGCCGCGTCGAACACTGCAACCCGGCAGGCGCCGGGTTGCGCCGCCAGATTCACGGCCTGCTGCGCCAGGCCGACTACGATTACCAGCGCATCCAGTACAACACCGTGGTGTCCACGGCAATGAAAATGCTCAATGCACTCGATACGGCGTCACACGAGCAAGCCGATGCCCCGGCCATGGCCGAAGCCCTGTCGATCCTGCTGCGTGTGCTGTATCCTGTCGTGCCGCACATCACCTGGCATCTGTGGCGCGAACTGGGTTTTGCCGACCCATTGGGCGACCTGCTGGACGCCCCCTGGCCCACTGTGGATGAAGACGCCCTGCTGGCCGAGACCATCGAACTGGTCTTGCAGATCAACGGCAAGGTCCGCGGCCAGCTCAGTGTGCCGCAACAAGCCGAACCTTCAGTCATCGAGGCCAGTGCAAGGGCTCACGAGGCTGTAGGCCGTTTTCTTGAAGGACGGCCTGTCAGGCGGGTGGTAGTCGTGCCGGGCAGGCTGGTCAACGTGGTGGGCTGACGACATGATCCAGACAAACTTTCCGTACACTGCAGGGCGCCTGCTGGTGATCGCTGCGCTGACGCTGCTGCTGACAGCCTGTGGTTTCCACATCCGGGGCGCCACGCCACTGCCGTTTGATTCGCTCTATACCAACATCAATCTGAACAGCGAATTCGGGGCCCGCCTCGAGCGGGCCATCCGGGCCAACTCGCCGGCCACCCGCATCGTCACCCAGCGCAGTGAGGCCGACGTATTCCTGCGCCAGATCGAAGACAGTGAAGATCTGCGCCAATTGTCACTCGATGCCGATGGGCGGGTCGAAGAATATGAACTCCGGCTCAGGTTCACGTTCGAACTCGTCGACCGCAACGGCGAGCGCCTGCTCGAACCCACAACGCTCGAGAGCCTGCGCGAGCTGCCCTACAGCGAAAACATCGTGCAAGCGAAAGAAAGCGAAATACAGCGCAACTTCAACGACATGCGTGATCTCCTGATCCACCGCATCATGAGCCGCATCAGTTCGCCCGAAGTGCGCGCCGCCTATGCCCGCTCCAACGAGAACGCCGTGTCCGGCGGGGCTGCGGCACACCCCGCGGGCAAGTCCGGCGCCGGTCACTGAACGGTATCATGGCCACTCGCGCACCCGGCATCCCGCAGTTGCTCCGGCAGGCCGAGCAGAACGCCCGCCTGCCGGCGTACTGCGTACTGGCGGGCGATGAAATCCTGCTGGTCAACGAGGCCGCCGATGCCTTGCGCGCCCTGGCCCAGCGACTGGGTTGCAGCGAACGCAGCCATCTGGTGATGGATGCCCGCAGTGACTGGTCCGCCGTCCTGGCCGCAGCATGCAATACCTCATTGTTCGGCGATCTGCGTCTGGTCGAAATCAGCCTGCCCTCAGGCAAGCCAGGCAAGACCGGTGCGGACACGCTGCAAAAGCTGGCAAGCCAGGCCGCGGCCGGCCAGTTGCCGGATGCCTTCATCCTGCTGCGCCTGCCGCAGCTGGACTGGGCCACCCAGAAAAGCAAGTGGGTGCAATTTCTCAGGAAACAGGCCACCTGGGTCGATATCCCCGGGGTCGGACGCGCAGAATTGCCCGCCTGGATCAGTCAGCGTCTGGCGCAGCAGCATCACGAGATCGACACGGGCACGCAGGCGTGGCTTGCAGACCAGGTCGAAGGCAATCTGCTCGCAGCGCATCAGGAAATCGAAAAACTCGGGCTGCTGTACCCACCGGGGGCCCTGACGCTCGAACAGGTGCAGGCCGCGGTACTCGATGTCTCGCGCCATGACCCCCAGGATCTGCGCCAGTCGGTGCTGCTGGGCGAACCACAGCGTGCCTTGCGGATTCTGGCCGGCCTGAAGGCAGAAGGCATGGCCCACTTGCCGATACTCTGGGGCCTGGGTGAAGATATCCGCATCCTCGGCCTGCTGGCCAGTCTGCCCGCCGGGCAGCGAGCCGGTACCTTGCGTGCGCAGCGGGTCTTTGGCGCTCGCGAGCATCATATGCGCCAGGCCCTGCAACGCTGCCCGGCGCGCCTGTGGCCTCTGGCACTGGATCAGGTCCACGAAATCGACCGGCATATCAAGGGCGTGCCCGTTGCTGCACGCCTGCCCGATCCCTGGGATGAACTGGCCCGCCTGGTCCTGCGGGTAACCACGGCAGGCGCGCATTCTCCCACCCATACAATGGCACCGCAATGAATACCGCTTCATCCACCCACACGACCATGCTCGAACTCGGGCAACAGGCGCGCGCCGCCGCACGGCGGCTGCGCGTCTCATCCGGGGCCGCGCGATCCGCCGCCCTGCGCGCGCTCGCGCGTCTCATCGACGAACAGACTGCGTGGCTGCAAGCCGAAAACCAGCGCGATCTGGACGCGGCTGCCGAGAAGGGGCTGGATGCCGCTCTGGTCGAGCGCCTGCGCCTGTCCGACAAGGCATTGCAGACCATGATGCAGGGGCTGCGACAGGTGGCCGACATGCCGGACCCGATCGGCAGCCTGAGCGCTGCTGCAGTGCGTCCCAATGGCATGCGGGTGGCCCGCATGCGCGTGCCGATCGGGGTGATCGGCATCATTTACGAGTCGCGCCCGAATGTCACCGTCGATGCGGCCGCCCTGTGCCTGAAATCGGGCAACGCAACCATATTGCGCGGCGGTAGCGAAGCCTTTCATTCCAACCGCGCCCTGGGCCAGTTGATCCGCCAGAGCCTGCAGGGTACCGGCCTGCCCGAACATGCCGTGCAGGTGGTCGATACCACCGACCGCGCCGCTGTTGGCGAGATGGTCACCCTCACCGAATTCATCGACGTGATCATTCCGCGCGGCGGCAAGAGCCTGATCGCCCGCCTGGCTGCCGAATCGAAAATCCCCCTGATCAAGCACCTGGACGGCAACTGCCATCTGTACGTCGATCGCGCCGCCCAACCGGACCAGGCCCTCGATATCGCGATCAACGCCAAGACCTACCGCTGCGGGATCTGCGGCGCGATGGAGACCCTTCTGGTGCATGCCGACATCGCGGCCCAATGGTTGCCGCAAGCCGCTCGGCGCTTTGCGGCCGTCGGTGTCGAACTGCGTGCCTGCGAGCGCGCCCTGCCCCTGATGCCGGGCAGCCGGCCAGCCACCGAGGACGACTGGGCCACTGAATATCTGGCACCGATACTGGCCGTGCGGGTGGTGGATTCGCTGGACGAGGCACTGGCACACATCGAGCGCTACAGCTCCGAACACACCGAGTCCATCGTCACCCAGGATCTGGCCGCGGCCGAGCGCTTCCAGCGCGAGGTCGACTCGAGCTCGGTCTACGTGAACCTGCCCACGTGTTTCGCCGATGGCTACGAGTACGGCCTGGGCGCCGAAATCGGCATTTCCACCAACCGCCTGCACGCGCGCGGCCCGGTGGGCCTGGAAGGCCTGACGATCGAAAAATGGGTGCTCAACGGCAATGGCCAGTTGCGGGGCTGAGCATGCTCTGGGTCAAGGTGCTGCACATCCTGTTCGTGATCGCCTGGTTTGCCGGGCTGTTCTACCTGCCGCGCCTGTATGTCAATCTGGCACAGGCCGCCGACCCAACCACCTATGACACCTTGCTTGGCATGGCCCGACGGCTGTATCGCTTCATGACACCCCTGGCCATCCTGGCGCTGGCATTCGGGCTTTATCTCTGGCTCGGCTACGGGCTGGGCCGTGGACAGGGCTGGATGCATGTCAAGCTGCTGCTGGTGCTGCTGTTGATCGTCTATCATCTGGCGTGCCGGCATTATCTGCAGGCATTCGCGCGCCGCGCAAATGCGCACGCCCACCGGTTCTACCGTTTCTTCAACGAAATCCCCGTCCTCATCCTGCTGCTGGTGCTGGTGCTGGTCGTCGTCAAACCATTCTGATGCCATGACACAATCCAGGAAAACGACATTGCGGCTGAAGGATGCGCCAGAGGCGCCCGCTTCCGAAAAGCCAACGGCGCGCCAACGCACAGGTGCCCGCGCCCGGCAAGCCGCCCGCCAGGCGCTGGCGCGCCAGGCTGCGGCGGGTTCGGGCAGCGCCTCGGCGCCGGTTGCCAGCGCCCCGACCGGGCCGACGCGACCCGCGACGCAAGCAACTGTACGGCAGCGCCCGGCCACGGGCCGCCCGGTACCGGCTCGCCGCGACCGGCCTGCAACTGCAGTTCAGCAGCACCGGCCAGCCCACGTACAAGACACGTTCAAGGCTTTTGCGCCGTGCCCGCAAGGGCTGGAACACAGCCTGGCGCAGGAGCTCCAGGGGCTCGGCCTTGCCGCAGTCACCGCCGGGCGCGCCGGTTGCCATTTCGAAGCCCGCTGGCAGGATCTGCTCAGGGCCAACCTGCATTCCCGGCTGGCGACACGCATCCTGATGCAAGTCGCGCAAGCCCCCGTGCACACCGAGGATGACATCCTGAGCCTTGCACGGGCGACTCCGTGGGAGCACTGGTTCGGTCCGGAGCACAGCCTGCGGGTCGATACGTCTGCCATCCACAGCCCGATGCGCAGCCTGCAATACTGCAACCTGCGCGCCAAAGACGGGATCTGCGACCGCCTGCGCGAGCGCGAAGGGGCACGGCCCGATATTGACACGGTACGCCCCGATGCCCGCGTGCACCTTTTTCTGGATGCACATCAGGCGACGCTGTATATCGATCTCTCGGGCGAATCGCTGTTCAAGCGTGGCTGGCGCCTCGACAAGGGCGCAGCCCCGCTGCGCGAAAACCTCGCGGCAGGCCTGCTGATCCTGTCCGGCTGGCCAGGCGACGCGCCCTTGCTGGATCCATTCTGTGGCAGTGGCACGGTGCTCATCGAGGCGGCCTGGATGGCCCTGGGCGTACCACCCGGGATCTGGCGGCCATTTGCGTTCGAACGGCTGCGCAACCATGACCACCGTCTGTGGCGCGATCTGAAGGATGATGCGCGCAGCCACATCATGACCCGGCTGGAACAGCCCATGGTAGGCGCCGATCATGATCCGGCCGCCATCGAGGCCGCCCGTGCCAACCTGCAGCGCGCACACCTGGCGCCCGACAGCATCCGTTTCGAGGTCTGTGACGTGCGTGAGGTGCTGCCGCCGGCAGACCGGGGCTGGATCGTGACCAATCCCCCCTATGGCGAACGCCTGGGCGTGGCCGATGCCGATGCCCTTTGGGCGGGCTGGTCGCGCTGGCTCAAGCAGCATTATGCCGGCTGGCAACTGAACATCATCAGTGACGACATGGGCTTGCCCGGCCGCCTGCGCCTGAAGGCACGCCGCCGCCACCCCCTCTACAACGGCGCACTCGAGTGCCGCCTGTTCCAGTTCGACCTGAATCCGGATGCCTATCGCGCCGAACGCCCGCAAAACCACACGGCCTGAATCTCGGCCAGCGTTGCAAACTGCACTTGCCATGACTAAGGGTTTTCCCTATAATTAGGGATAACCCTGAGCGAAACGCTCACTTTCACGCAAAGAGGCTTGCAATGAAAAAGACATATCATTCCGACGTCCGCCTGACGGACGCGCTCGAACGCAAACTGCTGCAAGACGCCCTGGAGGCCCAGCAGAGGTACTGGCTTGATCACGAAATCAAGCAACTGTTCCTGAAAGTCCTGCGCATCTTCAAGACGCCAGAAGACGCCACGCCAGCACAAACTGCGGTACGCACGGCCCACTGAGCCACGACGAACCCCGCAAAAGGCCGCTCTTGCAGCGGCCTTTTGCGATAATGGGGGGTGAACGTCAATGAAGCCCCTGCCCATCAGGCCATGCCACCACTCCCTGCCTCCCGTCTGCGCCGTTTTGCCTGCATGATCTATGAAGGCATTCTGCTGTTTGGCGTCGTATTTCTGGCCAGCTATCTGCTGGATACCCTGACGCAAAGCCGCCATGGCCTGATGTTGCGCCCGACCCGGCAGGTCTTCCTGTTTGTGGCGATAGGCATTTACTTCATGGTCAATTGGCGACGCAACGGCCAGACCCTGCCCATGAAAACCTGGGGCATCCGTCTGGCAGACGCCGATGGCCGCACACCACGATTTTCCCGTCTGCTGCTGCGCTATCTGCTGATCTGGCCTCTGCCCCTGCTCACCGCGTGGCTGCTCGCCACCCTGTCCACGGTGCTGCAGTCCAGCGCCATCGACATGCTGATCGTGCTCGCGCCATTTTCATTGTTCATCTGGACCTGGTTCGATCCCCGGGGCCAATTCCTGCATGACCGCATCCTGGGCACCGAATTGCGGGCCCAGGTGCGCCATGACCACACCACAGGCGCCGCCCGGCCGGGCGCGGCAAGCAAATCATGACTGACGCACTCACCAAATACCTGACCGCAGACCGCAGTACGCGCATCCAGACGCTTCAACTGGATCAAGCCTGGCAAACCGGCCTTGCGCACCAGCATCTCTGCGATGAAGTCGTCGCCTTGCTGGGCGAACTGGCGGCGGCCTGCGTGCTGCTGGCAGGCAGCATCAAGTTCGAAGGATCGGTGGTCCTGCAACTGCAGGGCAATGGTGCGGTACGGCTGATCATGGTCGAGTGCACGTCGGCACTCGAGTTGCGCGCCACGGCGCAGATGGATGAGGCCTGTACGTTGCCTGATGCACCCGGCTTGCAGACGCTGCTCAATGCCGACGGCCAGGGCCGTTTCGTGGTCATGCTCGACCCTGAAGGCCGCAAGCCGGGCACCCCGCCCTATCAAGGCATCGTACCCCTCGAGGGCGAGTCGGTCGCGCAGGTGCTCGAGCACTACATGCGCCACTCCGAGCAGCTTGAAACCCGGCTCTGGCTGGCAGCCGACCGCGAGCGTTGCGCAGGCCTGCTGTTGCAGCGCATGCCCGCCCAGGACGACAGCCACGCCGATGAGCGCAACGATGCCTCCACCTGGACGCACTGCACGACCCTGGCCGATACCCTGAAGGCCGAAGAACTGGCCGGTCTGCCCGCGCAGCAGTGGATCCACCGATTGTTCTGGCAGGAGGATCTGCTCACCTATCCCGCCCAGGCCGTGCGCTGGCACTGCAGTTGCTCGCGCGAACGGGTGGCGCACATGCTGCGCAATCTGGGCGCGGACGAAGTCAATGCCATACTGGCTGAAACAGGCCAGGTGCAGATCCACTGCAATTTCTGCGGCAAAGGCTACGATTTCGATGCCGTAGACTGTGCGGCCCTCTTCCTGGAGGCTCGCGACCCGATCGCCGTACCTGGTTCCGACACCCGGCATTAGCAGGCTGGATCAGGCGAGATTGGGCGCGATCCGTTGGGATTGAACGGGAGCAGGCTGGATCCGCCATCAGGCTGGGGTTTTCAGCCACAGGCGGGTGCTGCGACCTATTCAGCCACAGTGGCTTGTCACGCTGGCATGCACATACGGCCTTGACGCACACTAGCAGGCATGCCAGAAGCCAAGCCATCACCAGCCCTGCGGGCTGACGCACACATCGCACGGCCCGCTCCACCGACCGTACAGGGTGGTGCGGGTGCGGTTGGCTTTCTGATCGTCGCCATCCCGATTCTCATGCTCGGCCTGGGCGGTGTCGAACTGGCCCACTGGTTCAGCCTGCGCCAGATCCTGGGCCAGGCCCTGATGCAGGCAGCCCGCTCAGGGGTCACGCAGCACGCCCGGCCGCAGTCGATCGCGGATTCATTCGAATCGGGTCTGCGCATGGCCTGGCCAGATGCACCCGGCCTGCAGAGGATCCTGCACGAGCAGGCAGCCGCGCTGGGCACCCCCTGGCACATCCGTATTACCCAGCCGACCCGATCCGCCTTTCTCGATCACGCAGAGCCACGCCCGCCCGCACCGCCGATGCGGGCCGGGCTGGCCTGGATCTCCAACGATCATCAGGCCCTGCGGCACGCCCAACGCATGCGACAGGGCTGGCCCCAGGGGCGCGGGCCGCAATCGGGCCAGACTATCTTCGATGCGAACACCCTGGCGCTGACGCTGAACTGGCCCCAGCGCCCCGTGCTGCCCGGTACAAGCGCCATCTTGCGGGCCCTGGCCCCATGGATGCCCGATCCGCGCCAGGCCCGCTGGATGGCTGCAGGCTATCTGCCTTTCCGCCGCCATGTGCGGCTTGCCATGCACAGCCACCCCGCACAGTGGCCTGATCTCGCCGATGGGCGCATCAGCCACGGCACGCACCCAGACCGCCCCGACCAGAGCACCACTGGGCCAGCCTGGCCCGGCACGCCCATCAGCGGCGCCGCGCCACCCGCGCCAGAATCAACCGTTGGTACACCACCGAAGCCGCAAACCGATGAGATTCCGGGTGGCAGCACGGCTGCGACCACACCCTCTGCCAGCCAGGATGAGGCCACAACGACGCCCCCGGGCACTGCTGACCCGGATCCGGCTGCCACACCACCCGATGGACCAGAATCCCCTCTCCCTGACGATGCGTGTGTCCCCGCACCCTGACCCAGGCCGCACACTGGCCTTGGCAGGCCTTCATTGCCCTTTGATTGGCCTTCACCTGGCCTTCGTTGACCCTTGGCTGGCCTTTACCTGGCCTTCGTTGGCCTTCACCCGGCTGTCACCCGGCCCATACTTGGCCTTCACCGGCTCTTGTCGGGGCTTGGCACGATCTGCACATAGTATTCGCCCGGGCGTACCATGTTGAGTTCGCCGCGAGCGCGCTCTTCAACGGCCGACGTGCCATCGGCCAGGTCATGGACCTCGGCCTGCAGCGCATTGTTGCGCGCCAGCAAGGCCTCGTTGGTTTCGGTCTGCGCAACGACCCGCGCCTGAAGATCGCGCAGATCGAGCCAGCCACCCTTGCCCCACCACAGCGGATACTGAATGACCAGCAGCAACAGGAACAGGACCAGGCACAACAGGCGCATGAGGGCACCCGGCGCACGCGTCAGCGCAGATTGTAGAAGGCCGAGACCCCGGGATACGCAGCCACGTCGGCCAGTTCTTCTTCGATGCGCAGCAACTGGTTGTACTTGGCCATGCGATCCGACCGTGACAGCGAACCCGTCTTGATCTGCATGGCATTGGTCGCCACGGCGATATCCGCAATGGTCGCATCTTCGGTTTCGCCCGAACGATGCGAAATCACTGCGGTATACCCCGAGCGCTTGGCCATTTCTATCGCCGCAAAGGTTTCGCTCAGGGTACCGATCTGGTTGATCTTGACGAGTATCGAATTGGCTACCCCCTGCCGGATGCCGCGCTCGAGCATTCTGGTATTGGTGACGAACAGGTCATCGCCCACCAGTTGCACTTTGCGCCCGAGTTGCTGGGTCAGCAACTGCCAGCCATCCCAGTCATCCTCGGCCATGCCGTCTTCAATGGAGACAATGGGGTATTTGTCGCACCAGGAGGCCAGCAGATTCGCGAAATCGGCCGACTCGAGAGACAGGCCGCCTTCGCCTGCCAGGTGATAGCGGCCCTCGCGGTAGAACTCGGAACTGGCGCAATCGAGCCCCAGCAGCACCTGTGAGCCGGCCTCGTAGCCAGCCGCATCGATCGCATTGAGAATCAGCTCGATGGCGGCCTCGTGACTGGTGACATTGGGCGCAAACCCCCCTTCGTCGCCCACTGCGGTTGACATGCCCTGCGCCGCGATGATCTTCTTGAGCGCATGGAAGATTTCTGCCCCCATGCGCAACGCCTCGCGAAAACTGGCGGCCCCCACCGGCAGAATCATGAACTCTTGCAGATCGAGCGTATTGTTGGCGTGCGCGCCACCGTTGATGACGTTCATCATGGGTACCGGCAACTGCATGGGGCCACTGCCGCCAAAATAACGGTACAGCGACAACCCGGCATCATCAGCCGCCGCCTTGGCGACCGCCATGCTGGCCGCCAGCAATGCGTTGGCGCCCAGCCTGCTCTTGCTTTCGGTCCCATCGAGATCGACCAGAACATGGTCTATGAAAGTCTGTTCCTGGGCATCCAGGCCGATCAGGGCCTCGGAAATTTCGGTATTCAGGTGCTCGACGGCACGCAGCACACCTTTGCCAAGATAACGCGTCGGATCGCCATCACGCAGTTCGACGGCTTCATGCGCGCCGGTCGAAGCCCCTGAGGGTACGGCAGCACGGCCCATGGCGCCGGATTCGAGCACGACGTCGCACTCGACGGTGGGATTGCCGCGCGAATCAAGGATTTCGCGCCCAATGATGTCTACGATTGCACTCATGGTGTGACTTTCCTGCCTGTGAAGGGAAACGGGGGGACGAACCGGTTCATTGTACCCGTGACCACGGCATGCCCGATCCCTCTGTGGCCATGGGTTCAAAGGGCATGTCGCAATGCGCCATCCTGTTTGACACAGCGATCCAGCAATTGCAGCGTCTGCAGCAAGGTACGCATCTGACCGAGCGGCACGGCGTTGGGGCCATCCGACAGGGCCTGATCGGGGTTGGGGTGGGTTTCCATGAAAACCCCGGACACGCCCGCCGCAACCGCTGCCCGAGCCAGAACCGGCACGAATTCACGCTGCCCGCCGGAAGACGCCCCCAGACCCCCTGGCAACTGGACCGAATGCGTGGCATCGAAAACCACCGGACAGCCCGTCTGCCGCATGATTGCCAGGGCGCGCATGTCGGAGACCAGGTTGTGATAGCCGAACGAAGCGCCCCGCTCACATACCAGGATGTTCTCGCCATCACCCCCGGCTTCCTGGGCGGCTTCGCGGGCCTTGGCGACCACCTGCAGCATGTCTTCCGGCGCGAGAAACTGGCCCTTCTTGATGTTGACGGGCTTGAGCGTGGCGGCACAGGCCTGGATGAAATCGGTCTGGCGGCACAGGAAGGCCGGTGTCTGCAGGACATCGACCACCGCCGCCACTTCGCGCGCCTGGCCGATTTCGTGCACGTCAGTCAGGATGGGCACGCCCAGACCGGCACGGACATCGGCCAGGATGGCCAGCCCCTGCTCGATGCCGGGGCCACGGAATGAGCGCCCCGAACTGCGGTTGGCCTTGTCGAATGAACTCTTGTAGATGAACGGAATGCCCAGTTCGCGGGTGATGTCGCGCAAGGTACCAGCTGTTTCGAAGGCCAGCTCGCGTGACTCAATGACACAGGGCCCCGCAATGACGAACAGCGGCTGATCGAGGCCAACCTGAAAATCGCACAGTTTCATGCGGCCCCCGCTGCGCGTTCAGAGGCCTGCGGCTTTTCAGGAACCCGCGCCTGACAGGCCAGCGCAGCGCGCACATAGCTGGTGAACAGCGGATGCCCATCACGGGGCGTCGAGGTGAATTCGGGGTGGAACTGCACCCCCATGAACCACGGATGGCCCGGCAGTTCCATGATCTCGGGCAGGTTTTCAGAGGGCGTGCGGGCACTGATCACCAGGCCTGCTTCTTCGAGCCGATGCACATAGACGTTATTGACTTCGTAGCGGTGCCGGTGCCTTTCGTTGACCTCATCGCCGTAGATCTCATGCGCACGAGTCCCTGGCTTGACCGGACAGCGCTGTGCACCCTTGCGCATGGTGCCGCCAAGGTCGGAGCCCGCATCACGCCGCTCGATGGCCCCTTCGCGATCCTGCCACTCGGTGATCAGGGCCACCACCGGATGCGCGGCCGAAGGATCGAACTCGGTGCTGTTGGCGCCCCCCAGGCCCGCCACATGACGGGCGAATTCGACCACGGCCAGCTGCATGCCCAGGCAGATGCCCAGAAAAGGGATGCCCTGTTCGCGCGCATACTGGATGGCACGAATCTTGCCTTCTGTACCACGCTTGCCGAAGCCGCCAGGCACCAGGATCGCATCGAGCCCGGCCAGCGACGCCGTACCGCGGGTTTCGATCTCTTCGGAATCGATGTATTCGACGTGCACCCGCGTGCGCGTGTGGATGCCCGCATGGACCAGTGCTTCGGTCAGTGACTTGTAGGACTCGGTCAGATCGACGTACTTGCCGACCATGCCCACGGTGATGTCGTGCTCGGGGTGTTCGAGATCGTCGACCAGCCGGTCCCAGAGCGTGAGATCGGCCGGTGGCGGCGTGATTGCCAACGCATCGCAGACCAGGCTGTCGAGCCCCTGACTGTGCAGCATGGCCGGGATCCGGTAGATTGAATCCGCATCCCAGACCGATATCACGGCATCGAGGGGGACGTTGGAAAACAGCGAGATCTTGGCGCGTTCGTCTTCCGGCACCGGGCGATCGGCCCGACACAGCAAGGCATTGGGATAAATGCCGATCTCGCGCAGTTTCTGTACCGAATGCTGCGTGGGCTTGGTCTTGAGTTCGCCCGCCGAGGCGATGTAGGGCACCAGCGTGAGATGCACGAAGGCGCACTGATTGCGCCCCAGGCGCAGGCTCATCTGACGCACGGCCTCGAGAAAGGGCAGAGACTCGATGTCACCCACCGTGCCGCCAATCTCGACAATGGCGATATCGGCCTGCCCTTCGTAGGCCGCCTTGGCACCGCGAACGATGAAGTCCTGGATTTCATTGGTGATGTGCGGGATGACCTGAACCGTCTTGCCCAGATAATCGCCCCGCCGTTCCTTGCGCAGGACCGACTCGTAGATCTGGCCGGTGGTGAAATTGTTCACCCTGCGCATGCGCGCCGACACAAAGCGTTCGTAGTGGCCGAGATCGAGATCGGTTTCTGCCCCGTCTTCGGTGACGAAGACTTCGCCGTGCTGGAAGGGGCTCATGGTGCCCGGATCCACATTGATGTATGGATCGAGCTTGAGCATGGTGACGCGCAGACCACGCGATTCGAGAATCGCCGCCAACGACGCCGCCGCAATGCCCTTGCCCAGCGAGGACACCACCCCGCCGGTAACGAATACGTATTTGGTCATGAGAAACACCCGAAACAATCGGGCAGGAGCGGGAAACTGGGATTATAACCGCTCGGTCCGGGCCAGCAGCCAGGCACGTGCAGCGCCATCGAGATGCGGCAACAGCCGGCTGCGGACCTGCTGGTGATAGGCATCGAGCCAGCCACGCTCTTCGGGGGCCAGGCGGTCGCGCAGGATGCAGCGGGTATCGATGGGACACAGCGTCACGGTTTCGAACGCCAGGAACGGACCGGATTCGTTCTGCTCGGCCGCGACCGCCAGCACCAGGTTCTCGATGCGTATGCCCCACTGGCCATCGCGATACAGCCCGGGTTCGTTCGAGGTGAGCATGCCAGCCTGCATGTCCTGGTGCGCACGGGCATGCGCGCGCACGGAGATCGACTGCGGGCCCTCGTGCACATTCAGGAAATAGCCTACGCCGTGCCCTGTACCATGGCCATAGTCGAGGCCATGGCGCCACAATGGCATGCGGGCCACCGCATCGAGCACGGCAGCGGGCGTACCGACCGGAAACACGCTGCGTGCCAGGGCAATGTGGGCCTGCAGGACACGCGTGTAATCCGAACGCTGGGCAGTCGTGGGTTCACCGACCGGTACCACGCGGGTGATGTCGGTGGTGCCCCCCAGGTACTGCCCACCTGAATCGATCAACAGCAGCCCCTGCCCCTGAATGCGCGCATGGGCCTGCCTGGTGGCGCGATAATGCGGCATGGCACCGTTGGCATTGAAACCGGCAATGGTTGCAAAGCTCGGGCTGACGAACCCCGGGCGACGGCTGCGCGCTTCTGTGATGCGGGCATCCACATCGAGTTCGGTCACCGTCTGCCCGGCCGCCAGTGCTGCTTCGAACCAGGCAAGGAATTCGCACAGTGCCACCCCGTCCTGCACCATCGTGTCGCGGATGTGCGCCGCTTCGGCCGAATTCTTGATGGCCTTGAAAAGCTGGCTGGGGTTCATCGCCTCGATCAGGCGCAGGCCCTGCGCTGCCACCAGCGTACCCTCGGTGACCCGCGCTGGATCGATCAGCAGGGACTGGCCAGAGGGCAGCGCGGCCAGATCCTGCCCCAGAGCGCCGTAGTCGCGCAGCACGACCCCATCGACCGCCAGGCGGCTGGCCAGTTCGGGCGCGATCTTGCCGGGCGCCACGTACAGCCGGGTGTCATCGGGCCCGATCAGCGCGTGCGCCAGGAAGACCGGGTTGTACTCGACATCGGCGCCGCGCAGATTCAGCAGCCAGGCGATGTCGTCGAGCGTGGATATCAAGTGCCAGCGTGCGCCCGCCACGCCCATGGCCTCGCGCACCGCCGCCAGGTTTGCCGCCCGGGTTCTGCAGGCATGGGGCGGCCGGTGCTCATAGACCGGAGCGGTGGGCAGCGCCGGACGCCCCGACCACACGGCAGCGACTGGATCCTGATCCAGGACGAGTTCGATCGAACAGGCCCGCAAGCCGGCCCGCCAGCGTACGGCCGCAGCATGATCGAGCACCCGGCCGTCCATGGCCAGCCGGTCTCCGGCCTGGAGATGACGCTGCACCCAGGCCAGTGTGTCAGGCACATCGGGCGCACCGGCACGCATCAGCACGATGCCGGTGCCTTGCAGCTGCTGTTGCGCCTGCACCCAATACCGGCTGTCCGTCCACAGGCCCGCAAAACGTGCCGTCACCAGCAGGCTGCCCGCCGAGCCATCAAACCCGGACAGCCAGGCCCGCGCCGCCCAGTGGTCGGGCAGGTATTCGGACAGGTGCGGATCCGCGGTCGGGATCAGGCAGGCCTGCAGACCCACGGCATGCAAGTGCGCACGCAGGGCCTGCAGGCGTTGCATTGCAGAGACGGTATCACTGGACATGCTTGCCGCATCACAAGCCGGTTTCACGGGCTGCGCCATCTGTCCACGCCCTGAAGAAAGGGCGTGGCAGGCCGCGCTTCTGATTGCGGCATATCGGCATCAGGCCACTGCCGAGACATCGAGCCGGGCCGATGTGCGCGCCTGAATGTCCTCGACCGTGACGCCAGGGGCGAGTTCGGTCAGGCGCAAGCCGCTGTCGGTGACTTCCATGACCCCGAGATCGGTGATGATGAGGTCGACCACCCCCACCCCGGTCAGTGGCAGGGTGCACTCGGACAGCAGCTTGTGGCTTTCGGAGCCATCCTTCCTGTTGACCGCCACGTGTTCCATGAGGACGACGACCCGCCCCACACCAGCGACGAGGTCCATGGCCCCGCCCATGCCCTTGATCATCTTGCCCGGAATCATCCAGTTGGCCAGGTCGCCTTTTTCGGATACCTGCATGGCCCCCAGAATGGCCAGATTGATCTTGCCGCCGCGGATCATGCCGAAGGATTCGGCCGAGGCGAATATGGACGAGCCCGGCAATGTGGTCACGGTTTGCTTGCCGGCATTGATGAGGTCTGCATCGACTTCGTCTTCGGTCGGGAAGGGGCCGATGCCCAGCAAGCCGTTTTCGGACTGCAGCCAGACTTCCATGCCGTCGGGCACGTAATTGGCCACCTTGGTGGGCAAGCCAATGCCCAGATTGACGTAGAAGCCGTCATGCAGTTCCTGGGCTGCCCGGGCAGCCATTTGTTCACGATCCCATGCCATAGTGAAGAATCTCCTTACTTGCTGCGAATGGTGCGTTGCTCGATACGCTTTTCGGGGTGGGCATTGAGCACCAGGCGGTGCACGAAAATGCCCGGCAGATGGATATCATCGGGGTCGAGTGCACCCACAGGCACGATTTCCTCGACTTCGGCAATGGTGATGCGACCCGCCATGGCGACGTTGGGATTGAAGTTGCGCGCCGTACGGCGAAATATCAGATTGCCGCTGCGATCGGCCTTCTGGGCCTTGACCAGGGACACATCAGGCACGATGGACCGCTCGAGCAGATAGGTCTTGCCATCGAACTCGTGGGTTTCCTTGCCTTCGGCCACTACGGTGCCCACGCCGGTAGCCGTATAGAACGCAGGGATGCCACAGCCCCCGGCGCGCAGCTTTTCGGCCAGCGTGCCCTGGGGCGTGAATTCGAGTTCGAGTTCGCCCGCCAGGTATTGGCGCTCGAACTCTTTGTTCTCGCCCACGTACGATGCAATCATCTTCTTGATCTGGCGGGTGGCCAGCAGCAGGCCCAGCCCGAAGTCGTCGACCCCGGCATTGTTGCTGACGCAGGTGAGGTTCTGTACGCCGGAATCGCGCAGCGCGGCAATCAGGGCTTCGGGAATGCCGCACAGCCCGAACCCGCCCACGGCGATCATCTGATTATCGGCCACCACATCACGCAATGCGTCAGCGGCACTCGAATACACTTTATCCATACGTTTTCCCTTCGAGATGAAGATACATCGACTCTGACATGCTGCCTGCCGGCATCATGCCGTGAAATACGCCTGCAGCGCCGCACGGTCGCGATCCGACCAGGGTGTCGGCCGGCCTGCGTCATTGGTGTTCACCACCACGCTTCGACTGCGCGCATGGAGCAAATCCGGGTCGTCGGCCGGTGCTATCCAGCTGTGCAGTTCCAGGCTGCTGCTGCCGATGCGCTGGCATTTCATGCCCACCGTGATACGGGCAGGATACATCAGTGGCTCAAGAAAATCACATGAGATATGCGCCAGAACTGCAAAGCCTTCTTTCGATGTCCTGCGCCCCAGACTCTCGAAAAGGCGCACCCGGGCCTCTTCGAAATACCGGAAATACATCGCATTGTTGACGTGGCGCATGGCATCCTGGTCACCCCAGCGTACGTCCATGGTGATTTCGTAGGCGCCGCTGTAGGTAGCCTGATCCTGGTTTGGCGTGTCCACCTGATTTGGCGTGTTCACCTGGTTCGACATATTCATCCAGCACCTGTTGCTTTCAACCGGGCGTGTGTGCCCGCACAACAGCAGTATAACGATGTGCAATACAATGGGCTGCACATCGCAGGGGAAGCCCTGCCCCATGAGCCATAGGAGCCTTGCACTCATGACCGAACGCGAATCGATGGAATACGATGTGGTCATCGTCGGCGGCGGGCCGGCAGGCCTGTCGGCCGCCATCCGTCTCAAGCAACTGGCCGCCGAACGCGGTCAGGACGTCAGTGTCTGCGTACTCGAGAAAGCAGCCGAAATCGGCGCCCACATTCTTTCTGGCTGCGTGATGGACCCCCAGGCCCTGTCCGAGCTGCTGCCCGACTGGCAGGCCCGGGGCGCCCCGCTCGATCTGCCCGTATCCGAGGATCGTTTCCTGTTTCTCAGCGAAACCGGCGCGCGCTCGACGCCAGCCTGGCTGCTGCCCGACTGCTTCAAGAATCACGGTAACTATATCGTGCGCCTGGGGCACGTCACCCGCTGGCTGGGCGAGCAGGCCGAGGCCCTGGGGGTCGATGTCTTTCCGGGGTTTGCCGCGGCGCACGTGCTGTATGCCGAAAACGGCGCGGTGCGGGGTGTGCTCACGGGCGATATGGGCGTGGCGCGCGATGGCAGCCACACGGCCGCCTATCAGCCGGGCATGGAACTTCTCGCCCGCTACACGATCTTCGCCGAAGGCTCGCGCGGCCATCTGGGCCGTCAGCTGATCGAACGGTTCCACCTCGATGCGGATCGCGACCCCCAGAGCTATGCCATCGGCATCAAAGAGCTCTGGGAAGTCCCGGCCGAAAAGTCCCGCCCCGGGCTGGTCATGCACACGGCGGGCTGGCCGCTCGATGCCGACACCTACGGCGGCTCGTTCCTGTACCACCTGAACGACAATCTGGTGGCCGTGGGCCTGGTCGTCGGGCTCGATTATGCCAACCCCTGGCTGTCCCCGTTCGATGAATTCCAGCGCTACAAGACCCATCCGGCCATCCGCACCACCTTCGAAGGTGGCAAGCGCGTGCAATACGGTGCCCGTTCGCTCACAGCCGGCGGGCTGCTGTCGATACCCAAACTCTGTTTTCCGGGCGGGGTGCTGGTGGGCTGCGAGGCCGGCATGCTCAACGCATCGCGCATCAAGGGCAGCCACTCGGCCATCAAGTCGGGGGCACTGGCAGCCGAAGCCGCATTCGACGCGCTGGTGGCCGGCCGCAGCCACGACGAACTCACGGCCTACCCTGCAGCCTTCGAATCATCCTGGCTGCGTGCAGAGCTGAACAAATCACGCAATTTCAAGCAATGGTTCAAGAAGGGCCGCACCATGGGCACCCTCATGACCGGTATCGAACAGTGGCTGCTCAGGGGCAGGATGCCCTGGACCCTGCACCGCGACAAGCCCGATCATGCCTGCCTGCAACCCGCCGCGCAATGTGCCCGCATCGACTATCCCAAGCCGGATGGCGTGCTCACCTTCGATCGGCTCAGTTCGGTCTATCTGTCGAACACGCATCATGAAGAAGACGAACCGGTGCACCTGACCCTCAAGGACGACAAGGTCCCGGTGCAGGTCAACCTGGCCAAATACGGTGGCCCCGAAGCGCGCTTCTGCCCGGCGGGGGTATATGAATTCGTCAAGACCGAAACAGGCGAAGACCGGCTGCAGATCAACGCACAGAACTGCGTCCATTGCAAGACCTGTGATATCAAGGATCCCACGCAGAACATCGTCTGGGTGACGCCACAGGGGGGCGAGGGCCCGGTCTACAACGGCATGTAGCGCCAGAGGCCCCTTGCCACGCTTGCCCCGCGCCCGTGCGTCAGCGCACTTGGGCCAGCTGCTCGAGAATGCCGGGGTTTTCAAGGGTGGACACATCCTGGGTGATGGGTTCGCCCTTGGCCACCACCCGCAACAGGCGGCGCATGATCTTGCCCGAGCGCGTCTTGGGCAGGTTTTCGCCAAAGCGGATCTCACGCGGCTTGGCAATGGGCCCGATTTCCTGTGCCACCCAGTCGCGCAGCTGACGGGCAACGGCTGTTGCCCGATCGCCCTGCGGCAGCGACCCATTGAGCACCACGAAGGCCACGATGGCCTCACCCGTGGTGTCGTCGGGGCGCCCCACCACTGCGGCCTCGGCCACCATCTCGTGCGCAACCAGTGCGGATTCGACTTCCATGGTACCCAGGCGGTGACCTGATACATTGAGCACATCGTCGATGCGCCCCATGATCCAGAAATAGCCGTCCTTGTCGCGTTGTGCGCCGTCTCCGGCCAGGTACCAGCCCTTCATTTCAGGTGGGAAATACGTTTTCCTGAAGCGATCCGGGTCTCCCCAGACGGTGCGGATCATGGCCGGCCAGGGCTTGCGGATGACGAGAAACCCCCCTTTGCCACGCTCGACTTCCTGACCGGTTTCATCGACGATCGCCGCGTCGATGCCCGGCAAGGGCAGGGTGCAGGAGCCCGGCTTGAGTGGCGTCGCCCCGGGCAACGGGGTAATCATGTGCGCACCGGTTTCCGTTTGCCACCAGGTATCGAGCACCGGGCAACGCCCACCACCCACATTGTTGTAATACCAGACCCAGGCCTCGGGATTGATGGGCTCGCCCACCGAACCGATGATGCGCAGGGACGACAGGTCGAAGGATCGCGGATGCACGCTGGCATCGGCTTCGGACAATTTGATGAGTGAACGGATGGCCGTGGGTGCCGTATAGAATACGGACACCTTGTGGGCCTCGATCATTTTCCAGAAACGGGCCGCATCCGGATACGTGGGCACGCCCTCGAACACCACCTGTGTGACGCCCGCTGCCAGCGGGCCATAGGTGACGTATGAATGCCCGGTCACCCAGCCGACGTCTGCGGTGCACCAGAAGACATCATCGGGCTTGGCATCGAAGGTCCATTTCATGGTCATGAGCGACCACAGCAAATAGCCTGCGCTGGAGTGCTGCACCCCCTTGGGCTTGCCGGTGGAGCCCGAGGTATAGAGAATGAACAGCGGATGGTCGGCTTCGACCGCGACCGGGGGGCAGTGCTCAGGCTGGCCCTGGATGACATCGTGCCACCATAGGTCGCGGCCGGCGTGCCACTGGATGCCGGAGCCCGCCCGACGGTATGTGATGACCTTGCGCACGGCCTCGCAGCCGCCCATGGCCAGCGCGTCATCGACGGCATTTTTGAGCTCGATGGTGCGACCGCCACGGATCTGGGCATCAGCGGTGATGACCAGCGTGGCACCCACGTCCACTACCCGTTCGTGGATGCTCTTGGAGGAAAAGCCGCCAAACACGACCGAATGGATCACCCCCAGACGCGCGCAAGCCTGCATGGCCACGACAGCCTCGATGGACATGGGCATGTAGATCACGGCCCGATCGCCCTTCTGGTAGCCCAATGACCGGATGGCGTTGGCCAATTGCGACACGCGTGCCAGCAGTTCTTTGTAGGTCACGCGCGAGACGCGCCCGTCATCGGCCTCGAAGATCAACGCCACATGGTTTTCGACGGGCGTACCCATGTGCCGATCGAGACAGTTGGCCGAAATATTGAGTTCGCCATCGGCGAAGAAGCGGTAGAACGGTGCATTGGAGTCATCGATCACCTGGTTGAAGGGTTTTTCCCAGACCAGGTTTTCACGACCCAGCCGCGCCCAGAAGGCGTCGGGATCACGATCGGCCTCATCGCACAGGGCCCTGTAACCCTGCATGCCAGACACGTTGGCCTGGGACACCAGGCCTGCCGGGGGCGAAAAAACCCGATTTTCTACCAATATCGATTCGATCTCCGTGGTCATGACGCGCTCCTTTGATTGTGATGTGTGGTGGTTCAGGCGTACCTGACGCATGCAGGCCTAACGTACCGCAAGTTTCTTACTCGACCCTGACAGGCTTGACATCCCCCTCGCACTGACGCCCGGCACCCAAGGGTGCGAAGAAAGGGAAGGCTGCCCCCCCCTTTCAGGATCGCCTTCTCCAGCGCAGCAGAACACCTGTGCGAACCCGCTCTTCAGAGCACCCCACGAATCTGTTCGAGTGCAGAGGGGTCCTCTACCGCCGTGAGATCGCCGGGGTCGCGCCCTTCGCACAGCGCCACGATGGCACGGCGTAGCACCTTGCCCGAACGCGTCTTGGGCAGACTGCCGACAAACAGGATGCGTGACGGCCGGGCCACGGCACCGTTGCGCTGTTCGACCACCTTCTTGATCTCGGCCTCGAGCCGCGTGCGGCCATCCGGTGCATCCAGCAGGGCAGAATCCCGCAGCACCGCAAAGCCCACCGCCTGCTGGCCCTTGATCGGATCGGCCACCCCCACCACTGCGGATTCGGCGACTGCCGGATGCGTGTTGACGGACTCTTCGATTTCGCGCGTGCCCAGCCGGTGCCCGGCAACATTGATCACGTCATCGGTGCGCCCGAGAATGAACCAATAGCCGTCATCATCGACCCGCCCCCAATCGGACGTGGAGTAGGTCTGACGCCCAGGAAAAGATTCGAAATATGTCGTTACGAATCGTTCATCATTGCGCCAGATCGTGCTCATGGCCCCGGGCGGCAGCGGCGGCTCGATGGCGACCACCCCTTTCTCATTGGGGCCGCTGTCCAGCCCGGACGCCTCGCTGACCACACGTACATCGAAGCCATAGACCGGGAAGGTCGGACTGCCATAGCGGGTGGGCACTTCCTCGACCCCTGGCTGGGCCGACAGGATCGGCCAGCCGGTTTCGGTCTGCCAATAGTTGTCGATCACCGGCTTGTTCAGGGCCTCGGAGAGCCACTGACCGGTCAGTTCATCAAGCGGCTCGCCCGCCAGGTAGATGCGATCGAGACTGGAGAGGTCGTGGCGCGTGAGCAGGGCAGGATCATGCTTCTTGAGCACCCGGATCGCCGTAGGTGCAGAAAACAGCGCATTCACGCGATGGGTTTCGATGATGCGCCACAGAATTGCAGCGTCGGGCCGTATGGGCGTGCCCTCGTACATCACCGTGGCCTGACCGTTGAGCAAGGGCCCGTACACCACATAGGAATGCCCGACGACCCAGCCAATGTCGCTGGTCGAAAAATAGGTATCGCCCGGCTTGCCGCCGAAGATATATTCCATGGAGGCACACAGCGCGACGGCGTAGCCGCCCACATCACGCTGCACCCCCTTCGGATTGCCCGTGGTGCCCGAGGTATACAGAATATAGCTGGGCTCGTTCGATTCGAGCCAGACCACCGGAACCTGCACATCCAGATGGCGCGCCCGCAAGGTGGCGTAATCAAGATCACGCCCGGCCTGCAGCGACATGGGCACCAGACCGCGATCCACCAGAAGCACATGGTCCGGCTGGTGCACCGATTGGCTCAGGGCCTGATCCAGCAAGGGTTTGTAGGCAATCGGCCGCCCGCCCCGCGAGCCGGCGTCGGTCGACACCACCACCCCGGGCTGTGCATCGTCGATGCGTTGCGCGAGGTTGTGCGCGGCAAAGCCGCCGAACACCACCGAATGGATGGCCCCCAGCCGTGCGCAGGCCAGCATGATGAATGCGGCCTGTGGAATCATCGGCAGATAGATCAGCACCCGGTCGCCCTGGACAACCCCCAGGCTCTGCAGCATGGCGGCTGCCACTTGGACCTCGCGCGCCAATTCGGCCCACGTGTAGACGATTTCCTGATCCGTCTCGGTCGACACCCAGATCAGCGCCGGCTGATCTGCCTGGGTGTCCAGCCAGCGATCGACCGCGTTGTAGCAGAGATTGGTGCGCCCGCCGACAAACCAGCGCGCAAATGGCAGGCGCGAGTCATCGAGCACTTTGGACCAGGGGGTTTCCCAATGAATACGCCGGGCCTCGCGCGCCCAGAAACCTTCGCGATCCTGAATGGACTGACGGTGAAACTCTCGAATCTTCTGCATTGATATCTCCATTGTCGGCTGGGTCCGGCTGCTGCCGAGTGGGTCCGGGTGCTGCCCCCCCAGATGCTACACCCACGGCAACAGGCATGGGCAGACTTTACTCCATCACCATGATCTTCTACACTCGCACCGATACGCCGAAAGACCAGCACACCACCATGCCGCCGCCGCATCGACCAGCACAGACCATTTCATTGCCATCCACCAGCCATTGGCTGCTGCGCACCATGCTGTATGGCATGCTGGCCCTTTTGGCGGGTTGCGCCACGCAGACGCAACGAACGGCCAGTACGGATTCCGGCGCTGATCCGTTCAGCAGTGGCCAGCACGCTCTGGCTGCCCGTTCCGACCCACTGGGCGCGTGGCTTGACAGCGATCCGCCCCTGGCGATCGAGCGCATGGACAGCCCCACAGAGCAGGCCGGCTTCACGCCGGTACCGCATACCATGGCCGGCACGGCGCTCAAGTTCCTCGGCGTCAAATATCGCTACGGGGGCAATGGCCCCGGCAAGGGCTTCGACTGCAGCGGGCTGGTGGCCTATGCGGCCGAAAAGTCGCTGGGCCTCAAGCTGCCTCGCGTGGCAAGCCAGCAGGCCCGCCTGGGCACATCCGTCAAACGCGATGAACTGCGCCGCGGTGATCTGGTGTTCTTCAACACACTGGGGCGCCGGTTCTCCCATGTAGGCATCTATCTGGGTGATCGGAAATTCGTGCACGCACCACGCAGTGGCGCAGAAATCCGCGTCGAAAGCATGGACATGGCCTATTGGCGCAAGCGCTACAACGGCGCGCGCCGCCTGCAGGCCAGCGCGTCCACGGCCAGTGCATTGCACTAGCGTGCCGCCAGCGGCTGGCCAATCGCGTCAGCCACCACCTGGCGCGTCAGCCCAGGGGCCAGCATCTCGAGCAGCACATAGACGAAATCCCGCAGAAACGCATTTCGCCGGATGGCGACGCTGGTGGTGTGCGTGCCGAACAGATGGCCCGCCGGCAGACCCACGAGCGTCTTGTCGCGGCGGGGATCAAAGGCCACCCCGGCGATGATGCCGATCCCCAGGCCGATGTCAGCATAGGTCTTAACCACATCGGCGTCGATGGCTTCGAGGACGATATCGGGGCTGATCCCCGCCTGCTCGAAGGCCTGGTCAATCGCCCGGCGCCCTGAAAAGGCGCGATCATAGGTGACGATGGGGTATTGTGCGAGGTGTTCGAGGGACAGCTGGCGTGCCGCACTCGAGGTGAGGCTGGTCAGTGGATGGTCCGGGGGTACGACCAGCGTGTGCTGCCAGGTGTAGACCGGCAGTGCCACCAGGCCCGCCGTCTGCGCCAGCGTCTCGGTGGCAATGGCCAGGTCGGCCTGATCCTGCAGCACCAGGCGAGCCAGGTGTTCGGGGTTGCCTTCGGCCAGCGAGACATGCACCTTGGGAAAGCGCGCCCTGAAGGCGGGGATCACCCGGGGCAACAAATACCGTGCCTGCGTATGGGTGCATGCGATGACCAGCGCCCCTTCATCATGCCTGGCGAATTCGTCGCACACTTTCTTCAGGTTGTCCACCTCGCGCATGATGCGGTCGATGACCCCCCAGACCGCCGCACCTGGCCGGGTCAGCCCCTTGAGACGCTTGCCATGGCGCTCGAAGATCTTGACGCCCAGTTCTTCCTCGAACTCGATGATGGCCTTGGAGACACCAGGTTGTGATGTGTACAGCGCTCGCGCTGCATCGGTGAGATTGAAATTGCGCCGTACGGTCTCGCGCACGAAGCGAAATTGCTGCAGATTCATCAGGCGCCTGTATTTCCAGAAAACGTAATATGAAATGCGATCAATATTACATCAGGAAATGAAAGTCAGCCCTCGCGTACAGATCGGCCGCCCATGAAAAGCGGCCCGAACGCCTTGTGATCCAGGCCTTTGGGCCGCAGGCAGTGCGCAGGTCGGGTAGTTCGCCCGGTGCGGGTCGCCGGCCAGAAACCGGATACCCGCACTGGGCGGGCCGCACGCAAGGCCGTGCAGCCCGTGATCACTTCATTGAAATCGTGGTGTTGACCTCGCGTGGATGCGCAGCCCAGCGCGCCGTGATGGTCTTGGTCTGCGTCCAGAAATAGATCGATTGACGCCCGTTCGGGCCCAGATCGCCCAGTTTGGATGCGCGCGAGCCCGTGAAACTGAACCAGGCCACGGGAACCGGGATGGGGATGTTGATCCCGACCTGGCCCACATCGACATGATTCTGGAAATAACGTGCATGGCCGCCATCCTGGGTGAAAATGGACGTGCCATTGCCATTGGGGTTGGCATTGATGAACTCGACCGCCTCTTCGAGCGTATCGACCAGCACCACGGACAGCACCGGACCGAAGATCTCTTCGTTGTAGATGGTCATGCCCTGCTTCACGTTGCCGAAAATGGTGGGCCCTATGAAGTTGCCTTTCTCGTAACCCGGCACCTTGATGCCACGACCATCGAGCAGCAGTTCGGCCCCTTCGTCCACACCTTTCTGGATCAACCCTTCGATGCGCGCCTTGGCCGAAGGCGAAATGATCGGCCCCAGGTCGGCCGAGCGATCCGTGCCTACGTTCACCTTGAGTTTGCCGGCACGCTCGACGAAGTCGGGCAGCCATTTCTGGGCGTCACCCACCAGCACCAGCACCGAAATGGCCATGCAGCGCTCACCGGCCGCGCCGAAGGCCGCCCCAAGCATGGAATTGAGGGCCGCCTCGCGATCGGCATCCGGCATGATCACGCTGTGGTTCTTGGCCCCCATCATGGCCTGGCAGCGTTTGCCTGCATTGGAGGAACGCCGGTAGATCTCGGTGCCGACCCGGGTGGAGCCGATGAAGGAAACCGCCTTGATGTCCGGGTGATCGCACAGGGCATTGGCCACATCAGGCCCGCCGTGCACGACATTCAGCACACCCGGCGGCAGGCCGGCCTGCAGCGCCAGCTCGGCCACCATCATGGAGGCGCCGGGATCCTGCTCGGATGGCTTGTAGACGAATGTATTGCCCATGGTGACCGCGATCGGGAACATCCAGCACGGCAGCATCACGGGGAAATTGAACGCCGTGATGCCTGCGCACACGCCCAGCGGCTGCAACACACTGTAGACGTCGATGCCGGTGGCCGCATTTTCTGCGTAATCACCCAGCTGCAGGGTATTGGCCGACACGGCATGCTCGACCCCTTCGAGGCCGCGGGCGACTTCCCCTTCTGCATCGGGCAGGGTCTTGCCGTGTTCGCGCGACAGGACTTCGGCGATCTTCGTGGTATTTTCGCGCAGCAATTGTGCAAAATCGGTCATGATCTGGCGCCGCTTGGCCTGACTGACCAGGCGCCATGTGGCAAAGGCTTCGCGCGAATTGGCCACGGCGCGCTCGACCTCTTCGGGTGTGGCAAAAGGAACCCGGGCAACCACCTCTTGAGTGGCCGGATCGATGACATCACGCCATTGCGTGGATTGAGATTGGACCAGTTCACCACCGATCAGCAATGGAACGCGTGGGATGTCGCTCATGGTGCTCTCCTGAAATAAAGTGTCTGCCTCGAACAGACCAGTTTAGTTGTGTAAAAAACATATTGCCATCAAAATATTTGCACATTCGTTGACAACCATTGCACAAGGGCCCTCCATGATCCACGACTGGGACGCCGTACGCTACTTCCTCGAGGTGGCCCGCACGCAGCGCGCCAGTGCGGCCGCACAGCGCCTGGGCGTGCAGCACAGCACCGTGACGCGGCGCATCCGCCTGCTCGAGCACGCGCTGGGTGTGACCCTGTTTGAAAAATCACGCGCCAGCGGCTTTACCCTGACCGAAGATGGCCAACGCCTGCTGACCTATGCCGAGCCCGTCGAAAGTGCCCTGCTGGCCGCCCAGGAAACGCTCAGCGGTGCGGCGCAGAGCCTGTCGGGCCATGTGCGCATCGGTTCCACCGAAGGTTTTGGCAGCATCATTCTGACACCGCTGATGGTCGACTTCCAGCGCCGGCATCCGGCCATGACGCTGGATATCCTGCCCGTACCTCGGTTCATCAGCCTCTCGAAGCGCGAGGCCGACATTGCCATCGCGCTCGAACGCCCGCAGCGCGGCCCCTATCTGTGCACCCGGCTCACTGACTATACCCTGATGCTGTATGGCAGCAAGACCTGCCTGGCCAATCATCCTGCCATCCGGCAACGCGCCGACCTGAACCACCACAGGTTCATTGGCTATGTCGACGAACTGCTGTTCAGCGATCGGCTGCGCTATCTCGACGATCTGGTGCAGGCTTCGCGGGTGACCTTCCGCAGCACCAGCATCCTGGCCCAGTATCAGGCCTGTCTCGGGGGCCAGGGCCTGGCCATACTGCCGTGCTTCCTGGCTGCGCAGAACCCGCAACTGCAGCCGGTGCTGGGCAGCGAGATCCGGATCACGCGCAGTTTCTGGATGTACTGCCACGAGGATCTGCGTCACACGCGTCGCATCATGGCGCTATGGAACCATCTGAAACAGGCGGTGAGCATGAACCGCAGCCTGCTGCAGGGGCATTCGGATACCCTGCTCATGCCGGATCCGGCGGGCGAGGCCGACGCAGACGCGTACGCCACCACAGCAGGCCCAACCCCAGGGCCAGGAACACCCCATGCACCAGCCACAGGCCGATGCTGAAGGGCAGGACCCCATCATCGATCCAGCTGCGTGACAGATTGATCAGGTTCATGTACAGCAGGGCCAGCAGCCCCGCCAGCAGCAGATCGCCCGAACGCCCCAGCCGGGGGTTGACAGCGCCCAGCGGCAAGGCCACCAGAGCCAGGTTCAGCGCAGCCAGAGGCAGCGACAGACGCCACATCAATTGCGACAGCGATTCTCTGTCGGCCTGACGGATCAGGTCCAGCGTGGGCCTGGCCTTGATCTGCTGCAGCGCCTTCTGGCGCGCGGCTTCGAGGGTGGCCGGATCACTGCGGCTTTCGATCCGCACGCCATAGCGCTCGAAATCGAGCAGGCGCATCTCGGAGGACCCTTCCCGGAAATCATAGCGGTGCCCCGGGCCCAGCACCAGAAAACGATCGCCATTGTCTTCGGTCTTGATGGCCGCGCTGTCGGCCACCACGACACTCAGCCATTCGGGGTCAGCCACCCGTGCCACAATCCGCCCCAGTTCGTCATCGGGGTGCTCGGGCGGCTCGGCAAAGAACACCCTGCGCCCGTCGTCCGCCTCGATGAACTGCCCGGAGGCCACACGTGACAGATCCGAACGCTGCTCGAAACGCTGGCGATACTCGGCAATCTGGCCATAGGCCCACGGCGAGGCCGCCAGGGTCAGGGTCGCCACCACCAGCGCCACCGGCACGGCGAACCACATGATGGGCCGCACCCATTGCAGCAGCGAGAGGCCGCTGGCAAACCACACGGCCATCTCGGACTCGCGGTAGCTGCGCGTGACCGTGGTGAGCACGGCAATGAAGAGCGCTGTCGAGAGAATCACCGGCAAGGCCGTGATACTTGAAAAAGCGGCCAGGCCCAGCACGACGTTGGCCCCGATGTCGCCATTGGCCGCTTCACCCAGCAGGCGCACGATGAGTACGCTGAGCCAGACCACCAGCAGGGTTGAAAAGACGATCCCCCCATGGCTGACAATCTCGGATACGACGGCACGCTTGAACAGGGACATGGAAAATGCGGAATAATGAACCGTATCGGACTATTGTCTTCACCTGGAACACAGAGGAAAACTGATGAAATTTAGCACAAGCAGCGGCAGCACCCTGCATACTGTCAAGACCCAGGCCGTGGCTGTAGGCGTATTCAAGGGTGGGCAGCTGAGCCCCGATGCCCAGGCACTCGACCAGGCCATGCAGGGCGCCCTGAAGAAAATCGTGCAGGCAGAGTTCAAAGCGGCGGCCGGCGACAGCCTGGTCATCCATGCCCCTGCGGGGCTCGCAGCCGAACGCGTCATTCTACTCGGTCTGGGTGAACCCGATACGCTCGATGCCGCGACCCTCAGGCAGGCGCATGCGGTACTGGCAGGCCTGTGCGTGCGGGCGGGGGTGGCTCATGCGGTGTCCACGCTGTGCACCCTGCCATGCACCGATGGCAGCGCTGCAGACTGCGCCCGTGCCGCAGCCCAGGCCGTGACAGCCGCCTGCTACCAATACGATGCGACGCTCAGCGAGACCAAGCCGCCGGTGGCCCTGCAACAGTTCGTGGTGCAGTGCGCCCGCAGCCAGGCCGCGGCGGTGCGCACGGCCCTGGCCGAGGGTGCGGCAACAGGGGCCGGGGTCAACCTCGCGCGCCTGCTGGGCGACCTGCCGCCCAATATCTGTACGCCCACCTACCTCGGCCAGACGGCGCGCCAGCTGGCCAGGGAATTCAAGACCCTGAAGGCCGAAGTGCTCGACCAGAAAAAGATCGAGGCACTCAAGATGGGCTCGTTCCTGTCGGTCGCCCGCGGCTCGGCCGAACCGCCGGCCTTCATCATCCTGCGCCATGTACCCCGCACACCCGGCACCGCGGCCCCCATCGTGCTGGTGGGCAAGGGCGTCACCTTCGATGCGGGCGGCATATCCATCAAGCCGGCGGCGGCCATGGATGAAATGAAATTCGACATGTGCGGGGCCGCCAGCGTGCTCGGCACGCTGCGCGCCGTGGCCGAACTCGATCTGCCACGCGAGGTCGTGGGCATCATCCCCAGCTGCGAGAACCTCCCCAGCGGCACAGCCAACAAGCCGGGTGACATCGTCACCAGCCTTTCAGGGCAGACCATAGAGATCCTCAATACCGATGCCGAAGGGCGGTTGATCCTGTGCGACGCCCTGACCTACGCCGAACGTTTCAAGCCGGCTGCCGTCATCGACATCGCCACCCTGACAGGGGCCTGTGTCATCGCGCTGGGCCATGTCAACAGCGGCCTGTTCTCGACCGACGACGCTCTGGCCGAGCAATTGCTGGCCGCGGGCCGTGCAGCGCTCGATCCCGCCTGGCGCCTGCCATTGGGGGATGAATACCAGAAGCAGCTCAAATCGAATTTTGCCGATATGGCCAACATCGGCGGGCGCGCCGCGGGATCCGTGACTGCGGCCTGCTTTCTGTCGCGCTTCACAAAAAAGTACACCTGGGCCCATCTCGACATCGCCGGCACGGCCTGGCTCGAAGGCAAGCAGAAAGGGGCCACGGGGCGCCCGGTTCCCCTGCTGGTCAACTACTTGCTGGGGCAATGTGCCGCATGAGCCGGGTTGATTTTGCCCACGGCGCCCGCCACCGCCTGCGCATGGCCTGCCGAACCACGGCGCGCCATGTGCAGGCCGGGCACCGCATGGCGGTCTGGTGCACCGATGCCCGCCGCCTGCAGCGCTACGACACGCTGCTGTGGTCATTCGATCCGGTCAGTTTCATCCCGCACGTGCATGCCCAGGACCCCCTGGTGGACCATGCCCCCGTAGTCCTGGTGGATCAGCCGGCTGACCTGCGGGCGCTGTCAGCCTGCGGCTGGCTGCTCAACCTGGACCTGGCCTGCCCCCCACATGCAGCCCGATTTGCCAGAATTCTGGAAATCGTGTCCGAACACCCCGATGACCGGGCTGCGGCACGCCAGCGCTGGCAGCAATACCGCAAACAGGGCCTCGAACTGCACAGCCATGCCTTGCCCACCGGAGCCGATTGAAACCTTCTGGCACAATTCAGGTCCAAATCATCAATCAAGGCATGGACTTGCCAGTTCAGCTTGTTGTAAGATTCACATGTTTGTCTGCCCGACCACCTGGATCGGGCTCTTATCAGGAAACCGCCATGTCCGACTTCCGTCAAACCCTGCCGCATGCCGGCTCGCAGTCCACCTCGGCGGTGGCCCGCAACCGCGTACTGCGCAACACCTACTGGCTGCTGGCCCTGTCGCTCATCCCCACGGTGCTCGGGGCGGCCATCGGCCTGTCTTCCGGCATGAATCAGTTCATGAGCGAAAGCCCCGGTACCAGCTCGCTGATCTTCCTGATCGGCGCCTTCGGGCTCATGTTCCTTGTCGAACGCAACAAGAACAGCTCGCTGGGCGTCGCCCTTCTGCTGGGCTTCACGTTCTTCATGGGCCTCATGCTGTCGCGCATGCTGGGCTTCGTTCTGGGCATGGGCAATGGCGCCCAGCTCATCATGCTGGCCTTCGGGGGCACCGCTGCGGTCTTCGGCACCATGGCCACGGTGGCCAGCACCACGAAGCGCGACTTCACCCATTGGCAGAAGTTCCTGTTCGTCGGCGTGGTGCTGTTGCTCGTGGCCATGCTGGCCAACATCTTCCTGCAGATTGCGGCGCTGACCCTCACCCTCTCGGTGCTGGCCATCGGCATCTTCTCGGCCTTCCTGCTGGTCGATCTGCAGCGCATCATACGTGGGGGCGAAACCAACTACATCTCGGCCACGCTTGCCGTGTACCTCGATCTCTACAACATTTTCGTCAATCTGCTGATGCTTCTGGGCATCTTCGGCGGCAGCCGCGACTGAATCCGGTTCAACCGTTCAATAGTGCTGCAATTCCAGCAGCACGCGCCGGGTACGCAGGGGCGCCTCGAGCAATGGCTCGAGGCGTTCGCGCAACTGCCGACGGGCCAGCGCTGAAACCTTCAAATCCATGAAGTCCGGCATGGGCACGTCGGCCCCATAGCCGATCCGCTCGAGCAGGATCCACTCGAAGCGGCGCAACGCCGCCCGGGTCGCGGCCGCGTTTTCCGCAGGCTGCGCCAGCGTATCCAGTGCCGCCACATACGCGTCGTATACCTGCGGATCTGCATCGTCACGGGGCAACAGGCGCAGGATGAGTTCGTTCAGATACCAGGCCGACATCAGGGCCTGGCCATCCAGCAAGCGCACCGGGCCGGACTCGGCCCGGATCAGGGTACGCACCTCTGCACTGCCCGACCACGACAGCCACAGGGGCTGAAAACACACCAGCACGGGGCGCAATGCCGAATAAGGACGCTTGGCGCCTTTGGCAACCAGCGCCAGCCGCCCGTGGTCGCGCGAGAAAGCCTGCACGATCAGTGAGGTCTCGCGCCACGCGCTGGCATGCAGCACGTGGGCAGGCGCATCATAGATGCGTGGCCCACGCCCCTTACTCATAGCCCAGTTCGCGCAGGGCCGATTCGCGCGCCGACCAGCCCTTGCGCACCTTGATATGGATATCCAGGAACACCGGCTTTTCGAGCAGGCGTACGATATCCTGACGGGCTTCGGTGGCGATGCGCTTCATGTGCTGCCCGCCGGCGCCCAGCAGGATCGGACGATGGCTCGCGCGTTCGATCACGACGCAGGCTGATATGCGGGCCCCGGTTTCATTTTCTTCCCACTGCTCGATGATCACCGTGCAGCCATAGGGCAGTTCATCACCCACGAGGCGAAAGATCTTCTCGCGGATCAGCTCGGCCACCAGGAAACGCACGGGCCGGTCGGTCAGGGCATCAGCCTCGAACAGGTGTTCCGCCATTGGCAGACGCGTGGCGATTTCATCCAGCAGAGGTTCGAGCTGGATCGCGCGCAGGGCACTGAGCGGCACAACCGCAGCATAGGGGTAGGCCTGTGTGCATTTTTCCACATAAGGGAACAGCGCGTTCCTGTCTTTCAGGGCATCGATCTTGTTGACTGCCAGGATCACCGGCCGGCCGGCCGGCAGCAGGGGCAGGAGCGCAGCGTCACCCGCCGACCACTTGCCGGCTTCCACCACATGCACCACGACGTCGACTTCGGCCAGGGCCTGCGTCACGACGCGGTTCATCATGCGGTTCATGGCACCACCGTGACGCGTCTGGAACCCCGGTGTATCGACAAAAATGAACTGGTCGGTACCCCGCGTGAGCACCCCGTTGATCCGATGCCGTGTCGTCTGCGCCTTGCGCGACACAATGGACAGTTTGACACCCACCAGCGCATTGCCCAGGGTGGACTTGCCGACGTTGGGTCGCCCTACGAGCGCAACAAAGCCACAGCGGGAAGGTGCAGCGTCAGTCATGGGATGTACTCGAATGAGATTCGGGCGACGCCACGTTCCGGCGCCGCCCGGTGGCCTTCCTGCGCAAGGACCCGCGTGTGCGCAGTTGCGCCAGTACCCGTGCCGCGGCGGCCTGTTCGGCGCTGCGCCGGCTCGGCCCCGATGCCTGCTCGTGCACATCCAGCGGCTCGACATGGCACACCACATCGAATGTCTGTTCATGCGCTGCGCCATGCGTGGTGAGCACATCGTAGACCGGCAAGGGGTGGCCGTAGCCCTGCAGCAGTTCCTGCAACTGGGTCTTGGCATCCTTGCCCACGTCATCCTGGCCCAGCCGGGACAGCACAGGCCGGTACAGGCGCTCGATCGTACGCCGGGCCGCCGCATGGCCACCATCCAGATAAATGGCCCCCAGTATGGCCTCGAGGGCGTCGGCCAGAATCGAAGGCCGCCTGAAACCACCGCTCTTGAGCTCACCCTCGCCCAGGCGCAGGTGGTCGGACAGGCCCAGGTCGACGGCGATCTCGGCGAGGCTGGATTCCTTGACCAGATTGGCGCGCAAGCGCGATAGTGCGCCTTCATCCATCCGTTCGTGCTCGGCAAACAGGAGGGTGGACACGACGAAATTCAGTACGGAGTCTCCCAGGAATTCGAGCCGCTCATTGTTGGGCTTGCCATGGCTGCGATGCGTCAGCGCCTGGATCAGCAACGCGGGGTTCTGGAATGGATGGCCCAGGGCGTCCTGCAGCTGGCCGAGCGAGGCCATCAGTGAAACCTGCCGATACGGCTCGGGGCACTGAAGTTCATCCAGATGAAGAACGCCCGGCCGACGAGATTGCGATCCGGCACGAACCCCCAATAGCGGCTGTCCAGACTGTTGTCGCGGTTGTCACCCATGACGAAATAGTGCCCGGGTGGCACGGTGCAGCGCACGCCGCCTGCACGATATGAGCAATCGGAAAAATCAGGGAAGCGCGTGATCGGCATGAGATCCTGTGAAGCCTGGGTATTGAGCAGGATACGGTGTGATACGGTGCCGAGCTGCTCGAGGTACTGGGCGACATAATTGGCCCGGTCCGGTTCGTAGAAGTCGCCGTCGCGCGTGCGCGGCACCGGCGAGCCGTTCAGGTACAGCTGTTTGTGGCGATATTCGACCACGTCACCAGGCAGGCCCACCACCCGCTTGATGTAATCCACAGCGGGATCCACAGGATAGCGAAATACCACGACATCACCCCGTTGCGGTGAACCCAGATCGAGGATCTTGCGGTTCACCACCGGCAGACGGATACCATACTCATATTTATTGACCAGAATCAGGTCGCCATTTTCGAGCGTTGGCAGCATCGAGCCCGACGGGATGCGAAATGGCTCGACAACGAACGAGCGCAGGAGAAACACGAACAGGATCACGGGAAAGAAGCTGATCGCGTATTCGACCCACCAGGGCGCCTTCACTGCACGCTCGCGCACCTGCCTGCACTCGGCTTCGAGGGTGGCCTCGTCGAGGCCTGCCGCATTGTTGCGGCAGGCCTGCGCGGCGGCCTCGGCCCTTTGCTGCCTGCGACCCCGCAAGACCAGTCTGTCGAGCAGCCAGACGAGCCCGGTGACCACCAGCGCCACAAAGAGCAGCAGAGCAAAGTCCCAGTTCATTTGTCGTCAACCTGCAACACGGCGAGGAAGGCTTCCTGGGGAATTTCGACGTTGCCGACCTGTTTCATGCGTTTCTTGCCTGCCTCTGTTTTTCGAGCAATTTGCGCTTGCGCGAGATGTCGCCGCCATAACACTTGGCCAGCACGTTCTTGCGCAGGGCCTTGACGTTCTCGCGGGCCACCACTTCGGCGCCTATGGCCGCCTGGATGGCGATGTCGAACATCTGCCGGGGGATCAGGCCGCGCATGCGGGTGACCACTTCACGCCCACGCGGGCGGGCATTGGCCCGGTGCACGATCATGGAAAGCGCATCGACCCGGTCGCCATTGATGAGCAGATCGACGCGCACGACATCGGCCACGCGGTATTCCTTGAATTCGTAATCCATGGACGCGTAACCCCGCGAAACCGACTTGAGGCGATCGAAGAAATCGAGCACGATCTCGGCCAGCGGAATTTCATAGGCCAAGTGCACCTGCCGCCCATGGTAACTGAGATTGAGCTGCACACCGCGGCGATTGTTGCACAGGGACATCACCGGACCGACATATTCCTGCGGCATGAACAGGGTCACTGTCATGATCGGCTCGCGGATTTCGACGATGTGCCCGAGTTCGGGCATGCGCGCCGGGCTGTCGACCATGACGACCGAACCGTCGCGCACCAGGACCTCGTAGACCACCGAGGGCGCGGTGGTGATGATGTCCATGTCGAACTCGCGCTCGAGGCGCTCTTGCACGATATCCATGTGCAGCAGGCCCAGAAAGCCGCAGCGAAAGCCAAAACCCAGGGCCTGGGAGACTTCGGGCTCGAACAGCAGCGAGGCATCGTTGAGCTTGAGCTTTTCGAGCGAATCGCGCAGCTGGTCATAGGCACTGGACTCGACCGGATAAAGCCCCGCGAAGACCTGAGGCTTGACCTCTTTGAAACCGGGCAGTGGCCTGGACGCGGGCTTGCCCGCCAAGGTGATGGTGTCACCCACCTTGGCGTGTTCGAGTTCCTTGATACCGGCGATGACGAAGCCCACCTGACCTGCGGCCAACTGCTCTCGAGGCTCGGATTTCGGCGTGAACACACCCAGCTGTTCGCACAGATGCGTGGCCCCTGTCGCCATCAGCAGGATCTTGTCACGCGGTCGCAGCACCCCGTTGACGATGCGCACCAGCATCACCACACCGACGTAGTTGTCGAACCAGGAATCGATGATCAGCGCCTGCAGAGCCCCGCCCGGATCCCCCCGAGGCGCCGGGATCCGGTGCACGATGGCCTCGAGAATGTCGTCGATCCCCTGCCCGGTCTTGGCGCTGGCCCGTATGGCCGCCGAGGCATCCAGGCCGATGACGTCTTCGATCTCGGCGGCGGCCGCATCGGGATCAGCCGATGGCAGATCCATTTTATTGATCACCGGCACCACCTCGACCCCGAGATCGATGGCGGTATAACAATTCGCGACCGTTTGCGCCTCGACCCCCTGGGTGGAATCGACCACCAGCAAGGCCCCCTCGCAGGCCGACAATGAGCGGCTGACCTCATATGAAAAATCGACGTGGCCGGGCGTGTCGATGAGATTCAGGTGATAGACCTGCCCGTTGGCCGCGCGATACTGCAGTGCCGCCGTCTGCGCCTTGATGGTGATGCCGCGTTCGCGCTCGATATCCATCGAATCGAGCACCTGGGACGACATTTCGCGATCCTGGAGGCCGCCACAACGCTGGATCAGGCGATCGGCCAGAGTGGACTTGCCATGATCGATGTGCGCAATGATGGAAAAGTTGCGGATGTGGTCCATACGTTACCCAAGAAAGAAAAAAGAAAAGGGAACGCCGCGGGCGCCCCCTTCTCGTTCTTTCTTCATTTTAGCCGTTTTGGCAATGGGATCGGATCAGGCTCACTCGGGCTTGACGATCACCCACTGTGATTGCTGATCGCGGCTGACCAGTACGACGACCGGACGCGACTCATCCAGTTTGGCGACGATCTCGGCATACTGCTTGGGATTGTGGATATCGCTGTCATTGATGCGCAGGATGATATCTCCCGGTTCGATGCCGGACTCGGCCGCCGCCCCTTCGGACAGATCCACCAGCACGCCCTGGGTATCGCCATCGGGCACGGACTGGACGCGCAGGCCCAGGCGGTCGACCGTGCTGTCGGTCGCCGGGCCTTCATTCTGCGCAGGGCCGCTGGATTGCTCTTCGGTGAGTTCGCCGACCTTGACCTTGAGCTCGACCGTCTTGCCCTTGCGCCAGACCTTCAGCGTGGTCCTGGTGTCGGGCTGCGTGGCACCCACGAGGCGTGGCAGATCGGCCATATGATCGATTTCGTGACCATTGAAGTTCAGGATCACATCGCCCGCATGCACCCCGGCCTTGGCAGCAGGGCCGTCCGGATCCACATTGCTGACCATGGCGCCCTTGGCCTTGTCGAGGCCCAGGGCCTTGGCCACGTCATCAGCGACTTCGGTGATCTGTACACCGATGCGCCCGCGCGTGACCTTGCCATGCGCCTTGAGCTGCTCGACCACGCGCAGCGCCTCATCGATGGGGATGGCGAGCGAAATGCCCATGAAACCACCGCTGCGCGAAACGATCTGCGAATTGATGCCCACCACCTGGCCATCCAGATTGATCAGCGGCCCGCCCGAGTTGCCCGGGTTGACGGCCACATCGGTCTGGATGAACGGCAGATAGTCACCGGTATCGCGATTGATGGCGCTGATGATGCCCGCCGTGACGGTGGAATCCAGACCAAAGGGTGAACCGATCGCGAGCACCCACTGGCCCTTCTTGAGTTCATCGGAGTCGCCAATCGGCAGCGGCTTGAGGCCGTCGGCATCGATCTTCAAAAGTGCGATGTCGGTGCGCGCGTCCGTTCCGATGACCTTGGCAGTGTATTCGGTACCATCGGTCATCGTGACGAAGATGTCATTGGCATTGTTGACGACATGGTTGTTGGTCAGCACGTAGCCATCCTTGGAGATGACGAACCCCGAACCGATGCCGCGCGGCACCGTACGCTCGCGCGGCTGTGGTTGGCCCGGTGTACGCGGCGCCTGGCCAAAGCCCGGCGGATTGAAATCGGGGCCAAAGAACCACCGGAAGAGTTCGGACGGATCCGCCCCTGGGCCTCGCGCGCCGCCTCGCACGGGAACCGTCTCGGTCGTGCGGATATTGACCACCGAACCCTCTGTTTCGGCGACGATCCGGGTGAAGTCGGGCAACGCCACCTGCGCTGTGTTGTCCTGGGCCTGTGCAACCCCACCAGGCACACTGAAGACCAGGGCCAGGCTGGCGACCGTGCCAGCCACCCAGCGGGCCAGTGTGGACGAACCAGAATTGCCTGAATAAGACAGAATCATTCGATTCTCCTTGCTGTGAAATGATCAACGAACAGTTTTGGACACATACTGGGCCGCATGAACCACGTCGCGCACCGTTTGCGCCGGTACCTCGCCCATGGCCGTGAGCCAGTATGTCGCCAGGCGCATGCGATAGATGTTGATGGCACCCTGGCGCAAACTGCCTTCCTGGAGGTTTTGATCCCTTTGAGGATCAAAGGTTTCAACAAAAATGGAAATGGCCGCCAATCCGTCGGATATCACCAGCTGATCGACGCTTTGCCCGGCGTTTGCCTGATAGGTGATTTCGGCCTGTGGCCTGAAACCGGGCGGCAGTGCAAAGCGCCAGCCCTGTGCCAGAAGATCGACGCTGCGATGGATTTCCTGGTGAACCGTCCAGCCTTGCACGTCATGCCGGGACGCCATGTCGGCCGGCTTGATGTCCGGGCTGAGCTTGAGCCGGCTGAACGCGAGCTGATCGACCAGGTGGCCATGCTGATCGAACGTTTGCGTGCGCAGCAGCAGATGGTTCTCGAGATCGGTGCATAAACGATAGCTGTATCTCAGGGTATCACGCGCCGCCAGTTCCGACACCATGCAATCGCGCCCGGCCACGCGATAGGTACCCAATGCAGGGCGCCACTCATAATGCTGGCTAATCAGCCCGGGGTCTGCCTGCAGCAGCGCCGGAAAGTGGTCGGCGCCCACCGTGCGATGCACCACCAGCCGTTGATCGGGATACAGGCACTGCTCGCTGCGGTTCTCGCGCAGGCACTCGCGCGGCACGCCATCGAGCGTTTCGAACCGTTCGCGTTCACCCGAGCCATCGACCCAATGGACAAGCTGAGCGGCCTGCAGGCTGCGGCCCTGCTGGTAGACCGTGATGCCGGCATAATCCAGCGTACGTGCCGCGTTCTGGATCTGGGTCAGCGCGCTCAGCGGATGATCCGCGGGCAAGGTGTCCTGGGCCTGGGCAAGCGGCACCAGGCTGCCCAGCCAGAGCAGCACCCCCAGACGAAAACCCAGGCAGAGACCCGACATCAGTGCTGCCCCATGGGATCGAAGGCCACCTGCCGTATGGGTGCGCCGCCCGTCATGGCCCGATGCGCCGCCATATAGCCATCGAGCCTGACATCCGTGCCCGTGAGCGGTGCCGGTTCCACGTCGGTCGCCAGGGCCAGACGTGGCGCCGTATCAACCGGCTGCGGCCCGAGCAGCGCAGACCAGTTGACCCAGACCACCGACGCCACGGCTGCAGCCATGGCCAGCCCCGCAAAGGTCTGGCGGGCCGCTGGCCTGCGCCACCAGGCGACGGACGTGGCAACGACCGGTTCGGCGGCCACGGCTGCCGACAGCCTGGCATAGAAGCGATCCGATGGACGTATCGCAAGGTCGGCACTGCGCATGACATCGCCAATCAGATGATAGGTATCCCAGACCTGCCGCCCGTACGGATTGTCGAGCTCTTCGGCACGCAGGTCGGCCTCGCCATCGACCCAGGCGGAGATATTGGCCTCCCAGTCGGTGTCCCGGGGGGCCAGGTGGTCCAGGTCATGAGGTGTGTGCGCTTCCATCAATGCCCCCCATCACCAGCGGCGGTCAGCGCCATTTCCGAGCACTGGGCGCAGGCGGTGGGCAATCGCTTCACGCGCACGATAGATGCGTGAGCGAACGGTTCCGACAGGGCATTGCATGATCTGGGCAATTTCTTCATAAGTCATCCCTTCGATTTCGCGCAGTACGATGGCAGTACGCTGGTCTTCGGGCAGATCCTCGATCGTGTGGTTGATCGTATCCACGATCTCGCGGCTGACCGCGGCCGACTCGGGCGTGGTGTAATCAGTTAGGCTGTCATCGGCTGAAAAAGTTTCGCCGTCCTCGTTTTCAGGGGCATCCACGCGGATCGGCTGGCGCTTGCGGGTGGCCAGCCAGTTGCGCGCCGTGTTCAGCGCAATGCGGTAGAGCCAGGTATAGAACGCGCTTTCACCCCGGAATTGCGGCAAGGCACGCCAGGCCTTGATGAAGACGTCCTGGGCGAGGTCCTCGACTTCGGCAGGATCATGCACCAGGCGGGCCAGCAGGCGCATGATGCGGCGCTGGTATTTGATGACCAGCAGGTCGAATGCCTGGCGCTCGCCACCCTGCACCCGTCGGACCAGCGCCTGATCCACATCCCGTTCAGCCATGAGACGCGCCTGCCCCGGCGCCCCTTGTGCCGCCTGCCTGGCCGGGCGCGATCAGAACCGCCCGACGATCATCGAGCCATTGGTGCCGCCAAAGCCAAACGAGTTGGACAAGGCCACATGGATGTCGAGATCGCGCGCCTGATTGGCACAGTAATCCAGATCGCATTCGGGATCCTGATGAACCAGATTGATGGTGGGAGGCGACACCTGATGGTGGACAGCCAGCGTGGTGAACACCGCTTCGATACCGCCGGCTGCGCCCAGCAGATGACCTGTCATGGATTTGGTGGAATTGACCACCAGCTTGCGCGCGTGATCACCAAAGGCCAGTTTGAGGGCGCAGGTTTCGTTCTTGTCGCCAAGCGGTGTGGACGTGCCATGCGCATTGACGTAAGAGATGTCATCGGCATTGACCCCGCTGTTGCGCAAGGCATGCAGCATGCCGCGCCGGGGGCCATCCTGGTCGGGGCTGGTGATATGGTGTGCGTCCGAACTCATGCCCATGCCAAGGAATTCGCCATAAATGCGCGCACCACGCCTGCGCGCATGTTCGAGCTCTTCGAGAACCAGCACCCCGGCCCCTTCGCCCAGTACGAACCCATCACGGTCACGATCGAATGGGCGCGAGGCACCTGCCGGATCATCATTGCGTGTGGACAGGGCACGCATGGCGGCAAACCCGCCCATGCCCAGCGGCGACACCGAGCTTTCCGCACCACCCGCCACCATCGCATCGGCATCGCCGTATTCGATCAGGCGCGCCGCATCGCCGATACAGTGCAGGCCCGTGGTACAGGCCGAAACCACCGCGTAGCTGGGCCCCTTGAGACCCAGCAGGATCGACAATTGCCCCGAAATGAGATTGATGAGCGAGGCCGGCACGAAAAAGGGCGAGATGCGGCGCGCGCCGCGCTGCAGGAATTCGGCCTGGGTTTCCTCGATACGCGGCAGCCCGCCGATGCCCGAGCCAATGATGGTCCCGATGCGATCGGCATCTTCGCGGTCGATCTCGAGACCTGAATCACGCCAGGCCTGGATGCCGGCAGCCACCCCATAATGGATGAAGGTATCCATCTGCCGGGCTTCTTTGGCGGGCACATACCCGGTGATGTCAAAATCCTTGACTTCGCCGGCGATCTGGCTGTTGAGTACGGATGCATCAAAGCGCGTAACCGGCCCGATGCCGGACTGGCCTGCCAGGATATTTCCCCATGCAGTCTGCACGTC
The DNA here is from genome assembly GCF_041677825.1 of Castellaniella sp. Taxonomy (GTDB): domain Bacteria; phylum Pseudomonadota; class Gammaproteobacteria; order Burkholderiales; family Burkholderiaceae_B; genus Castellaniella. The sequence continues at coordinate 6,527 of NZ_JBAYPG010000015.1, read as the reverse complement.
GTTGCCGACAGGCGAAACGATACCCAGGCCAGTGATCACGACGCGTCGCTTCACGATGGACTCCTGTAAATGGGAAAGGCGGCCCTTGGCAGGTACCGGACAGCAATGCAGCCTGCGCCCGAACTCGACCCGCCATGAACCGCCTGACCTGATACGGCCGCCAGGGCGGCCGGGACGGGAGGGATTACTGCTTGCTGTGCGACGTGATGTAATCGATCGCCTGCTGCACCGTGGTGATTTTTTCAGCTTCCTCGTCGGGAATCTCGGTTTCGAATTCGTCTTCGAGGGCCATTACGAGTTCGACCATGTCGAGCGAATCGGCACCGAGGTCGTCAAGGAAGGAAGACTCGTTCTTGATCTCGGCTTCGTTGACGCCGAGTTGCTCAGCGACGATCTTCTTGACGCGCTGTTCGATGCTTTCCATGCATATCTCCAGTTTGGGAAAACCCCGCGAATTATAGCCAAACTTCAGGAACCGGGCTGCGGGAAGGGAATGAAAAAACTTTTGACGGATTTTACCTTAGTCGGCGCGCATCTGTAGCGGCCACCCTACATGTACATGCCACCATTGACATGCACCGTTGTACCGGTGACATACGCGGCCTGGGGGCTGGCCAGCCAGGCCACGGCAGACGCGACCTCGGCGGGCGACCCCAGCCGTCCCAATGGGATCTGCTGCAGAATGGCAGCCGTCTGCGCATCACTCAGTGCGCGCGTCATGTCGGTATCGATGAAACCGGGCGCCACACAGTTGACCGTAATGCCTCGGCTGCCGAGTTCGGCGGCCAGCGAACGCGACAGGCCTGCCACGCCGGCTTTGGAGGCCGCATAATTGGCCTGGCCCGGATTGCCGCTGTAGCCGACGACCGACGTGATGTTGATGATACGGCCCCAGCGCGCCTTCATCATGACCCTGGCGACCCCCCGGCACAGGCGAAAGACGGCAGCCAGATTGGTTTGCAGCACTGCGGCCCAGTCTTCGTCCTTCATGCGCAGGATCAGGCCGTCACGGGTGATGCCGGCATTGTTGACCAGTATATGGGGCGCGCCTTCGGCGGCGAGTTCAGCCAGCAGCGCGTCACACGCGGCCTCATCGGTGACATCGAGCACCATGCCCCGCCCGCCGTAAGCCGCCAGTGCCTCGCGAATGCCCTGGGCACCGGATTCCGTGGTGGCGGTACCCACCACCGTGGCGCCAGCCTGCGCCAACTCGAGCGCCGTCGCACGGCCGATACCGCGCGAGGCCCCCGTAACCAGGGCAATCCTGCCCGCCAGAACAGCATCTGACATGTCAGCCTCCGAGAGCGTCCAGCGTCTGCCTGAGGGACGCCGGATCATTGATGTTGTACGTCTGCATATCGCGATCGATCCGCTTGATCAGCCCGACAAGAACCTTGCCCGGGCCACATTCGACCACGTGGCCCACCCCCCGTTGCCTCAAGGCCTGGATGACTTCGACCCAGCGGACCGGGTGCCAGGCCTGACGCACCAGCGCGTCGCGAATGGCCTGCGGATCCTGTGGGCTGGCGACATCGACATTATTGACCAAAGGCATGCCGGGCGCATGCAAGGGCAATTCGGCCAGCGCGTTGCGCAGCACGGCGGCTGCCGGCTCGAGCAGACTCGAGTGAAACGGTGCCGAGACCGGCAAAGGCAGCGCCCGCCTGGCACCGGCTGCACGCGCCCGTTCGCAGGCACGCTGGACCGCGGCGGCATGACCCGCGATCACGACCTGCTCGGGCGCATTGAAATTGACGGGTTCGACGACCTCGCCATCCGCGGCCTCATGGCACACTTGGGCAACGACTTCGTCAGCCAGACCCAGAATGGCCGCCATGCCGCCTTCACCCACCGGTACGGCCGACTGCATGGCATTTGCACGCACCCGCACGAGACGCAGGGCATCGGCCAGATCGAGGGACCCGGCCGCCACCAGGGCGGAATACTCGCCCAGGCTGTGCCCCGCGACCAGATCCGGCGGGCGCCCGCCCGCCTGCAACCAGGCGTGGTATGCGGCCACGGAGGCCAGCAGCATGGCCGGCTGCGTGTTGGCAGTCAGGTTGAGTGCGTCGGCCGGCCCGCGCTCCATGAGGCCGGAGAGATCTTCACCCAATGCCTGATCGCCGGCCTGCAGGGTGCTGCGCACGGCATCGTTGCCGCCCCAGGCAGCCATCATGCCGACACTCTGCGAGCCCTGACCGGGAAATACGAACGCAATCTTCATGAGTCGAACCTTAAATCCTGACCAGCACCGAGCCCCAGGTGAAACCGCCACCCACCCCCTGCAGCAGCACGGTCTGGCCAGCGCGGATGCGGCCATCGCGGCAGGCGACATCAAGCGCGAGCGGCACGCTGGCGGCTGACGTGTTGGCGTGCCGATCGAGCGTGACCACCAGACGCTCGTCGGACAGACCCAACCGGCGGCTGATGAAGTTCAGTATACGAATGTTCGCCTGATGGGGCACCATCCAGTCGATATCGTCGATGGCTATGCCTGCTTGCGCGCATACGTCGCGTGCCGACTGCACCAGGGAGTTCACAGCCAGCTTGAACACGGCCTGGCCATCCATGCGCAGGAATGGGTCGCCGGTGACCTTGCCCGCCTCGACCGTTCCGGCCGCGCACAGAATGTGTTGCTGACGCCCGTCGGCGTTCAGCCTGGTGGCCAGAACGCCCGGCGCTTCGGCGGCACTGAGGACGACGGCGCCTGCGCCATCGCCAAACAGCACGCAGGTGCGGCGATCATTCCAGTCGAGGATGCTCGAGAAGACTTCGGCGCCGATGACCAGCGCATGCTGTGCCTGCCCCGACCGGATGAACGCATTGGCCGTGGCCAGAGCATAGACAAACCCGCTGCATACGGCCTGGATGTCGAATGCCGCAGCACCGCCCACACCCAGATTGGCCTGCACGAGACAGGCCGTGCTGGGAAAGATGAAGTCGGGCGTGGACGTGGCCACGATGATGAGATCGATGTCGCCCGCCTGCAGCCCCGCGCTATCGAGGGCAGCCCGGGCCGCAGCCGTGGCCAGCGTGCTGGTCTTTACGCCCGGTTCGGCGATATGGCGCTGATGGATGCCCGTGCGCTCGACAATCCAGGTGTCGGATGTTTCGATACCCCGTGCAGCCAGATCGGCAGCCAGATCATTGTTGGTGACGATACGGGGGGGCAGATAGCCGCCGGTTCCTGTGATCCTGGCAAACGGCATGATCGGTTCCAAAAGAGACTAGGAGGACAGCCCGGCGTCGCCTCGCACGGACGGCAACATCTGGCTGCGCAAAACATCGAGGCGCTGGACAGTGCCTTCAAGCAGGCCATTGAGCACGGCCTCCCGGGCACGCATCAGCGCCTGGCCAAATGCATAGACATCGGCCGACCCGTGACTCTTGATGACGATCCCGCGCAGCCCCAGCAAAGCCGCACCATTGTAGCGGCGATTGTCGACCCGGGCGCGGAAGCGCTGCAGCACGGGTGTCGCCACCAGGCCAGCGGCCTTGGTGAGCGGGTTTCGATGGAATTCTTCGCGCATCATGGTGCCGATCATGCGCGCCAGGCCCTCGATGGACTTGAGCACCACATTGCCCACGAACCCATCGCACACGACCACGTCGACCGTGCCCTTGAAGATATCGTCGCCCTCGACATTGCCGTGGAAATTCAGGCCGCTGGCCCGCAACAGCTCGGCCGCCTGCTTGACGACCTCGTTGCCCTTGATGAGTTCTTCACCGATGTTGAGCAGCCCCACGACCGGCTGGGCCTTGCGATCGACCGTGGAGACCAGGGCGGCCCCCATGAGGCCGAACTGCAGCAGATGCTCGGCCGAACAGTCGACATTGGCCCCCAGATCGAGCACCGTCGTGGCGCCGCCCGCCTGATTGGGCAGCGCGGTCGCAATGGCAGGCCGGTCGATGCCATCGAGCGTCTTGAGCACGTAGCGCGAGATGGCCATCCAGGCACCCGTATTGCCGGCCGATATGGCGGCCTGTGCCTGGCCGTCCTTGACAGCCTGGACCGCCAGTCGCATGGACGAGTTCTTCTTGCGCCGCAGGGCAATCTCGACCGAATCATGCATGGTCACGATCTCGGACGCATGAATGACCTCGAATGCGCCATGCGGCGCCGCCTGATCCTGCAACGCGGCCGCAATCAGGGATTCATCACCCACCAACAGGCAACGCACATCGGCGTGCGCGCGAACAAAGGCCACGGCGGCCGGCACCGTGACCGGCAACCCATGATCACCGCCCATGCAGTCGATGGCGATGCAGACGCGACGTTCAGGCATCCGTTCGGCGCAGAGCGGCTGGATCAGTCGTCGTTCTTGGTCTGGATGACCTTGCGCCCACGATACACGCCATTGGGGCTGATGTGGTGACGCAGGTGCAGTTCGCCCGTGGTGGGCTCTATGGCCGTGGCAGGCACGGCGAGAGAATCATGCGAACGATGCATGCCACGCCGCGATGGGCTCTTCTTGTTTTGCTGGACAGCCATGATGACTCCTGTGATCCGGGCTGCCCGCTGGTATGGGCAGACCCCTGGGTTGAAAATAATGCGTTCAGTTTTTCCCGTGCTTCAGCGTGGCGAGCACCGCGAAAGGCGACTTCCGGCCGTCTTCTGGTGCAGCGCCACCGGGCATCGGCGCGGGGCAATGTTCATGATGCGGGGCAAACGGCATGGCCAGGATGAGCTCGTCTTCGATCAGTTCGAGCACCTCGAGATGCGCCTCTGCGAGCATGTACTCGGTGTCGGGGTCTTCTGTCTGGAGCGCGTCCATGGCATCGAGCTGGCTCTGGCTTTCGACCAGACCCAGGGACCGGTGCACCCGCAGCTCGAGGTCAAAGGGTTGCAGGCAGCGCTGACACACTGCACGTACGCACCCCTGCGCGCGAACGTCGAGCCAGGCCCCGTCTGCACCGGGCTCGTGACGCCCGGCAAGCGACCAGACCACCGAGCCAGCCTGCGGCGACGGCAACCCCTGGCACAGCCGACTGCAGCTGCCCACCTGAAGCGTGCCCGAAAGCTCGTGCCCCAAACGGGCAAAGGCAATCGAATCGATCACCATGGCTTTAGCCATAAAGGAAAACATAGCATGTTACTTGATAAAATCACGAACATGCAACTGATCCTCGCCTCCAGCTCACCCTATCGGCGCAGCCTGCTCGAGCGCCTGCAACTGGCCTTCGAAGTACGGGCACCCGATATCGACGAAACCCGCCAGCCCGGTGAAACACCGCAAGCCCAGGCCTTGCGGCTGGCTGTCCAGAAAGCCGGGCATGTGGCCCGAACGGCACCCGATGCGCTGGTGATCGGTTCGGATCAGGTGGCCGAATTCGGCGGCATGGCCATCGGCAAGCCGGGCAACCAGAACGCGGCCTTTGCCCAGTTGCGGCAATTCAGCGGACAGACCGTACGATTTCATACCGCCGTCTGCGTACGCCGGGGCACACGGGAACAATGCGACACGATCGCCACCGAGTGTGATTTCCTGCCGCTCACCGATGCCCAGATCCACTATTACCTGCACGCCGAGAAGCCCTGGGACACGGCTGGCAGCGCCAAGGTCGAGAAACTGGGTATCGCCCTGATGCAATCGATCCGCAGCGAAGACCCCACGGCGCTCATCGGCCTGCCGTTGATGGCATTGTGCCGCATGCTGCGCCATTTTGGTCTCGATCCTCTCAGCCCCCCACCCCGCACGCCATGACCACCCTGCACCTGATCCCGGTGGGCCTGGGCGACAGCCCCCCCGATCGCTGGCTGCCGCGCCACGCCCAGGAAATCGCCGTCCAGCTGCGGCATTTCATTGCCGAAAACGCCAAGTCAGCCCGCGCCTTCCTGAAACAGCTCGAGACCGCCATTCCCCTGGCGCAAATCGACATCCAGGTCTTGCGGGCCGACACGGGCGATGCGCAGATTCGCCACTGGTTGCAGGGGATGCCTGCGGGCGCCGATCTGGGCCTGGTGTCAGAGGCGGGTTGCCCGGCCGTTGCCGATCCGGGCGCACGGGTCGTGGCCCAGGCCCATGCCCTGGGCATACGGGTGGTCCCCTGGACGGGCCCGTCGTCCATCATGCTCGGGTTGATGGCCAGCGGCCTGCAGGGCCAGCGTTTTGCCTTTCATGGCTATGCGCCCATCAAGGCACCCGAGCGCGATGCCTGCCTGCGTCGCTGGGAAACCGAATCGCGGCGGCAATCGCAGACGCAGATCCTGATCGAAACCCCCTACCGCAACGCGGCCCTGTTCGATGCCCTGCTGCGCAGCCTGCATCCGGGCACGCGCCTGTGCGTCGCCAGCGCCCTGACCTGCGCGGATGAAGCCATCATGACTCGCAGCATCGCCCAGTGGCGCCAGAATGCCCGGCCCGATCTGGACAGAAAACCTACGCTGTTTCTGTTTCTGGCCAGCTAGCCCGCATATTTCGTCAGCAGGCTGAGATCGCTGTTTTTCAGTGACCATCAGCTCGTTGATGCTTGTGAAGCATTTGTCGTGTTGTTTTGAACGGTTTTTCGAGGCTGCAGACGCAACT
>NZ_JBAYPG010000014.1:0-76533 GCF_041677825.1 Castellaniella sp. | reverse complement strand
TGCGCCGCTGCTTGTCTGTTCTCTGTCTGTCCATCGCCCGGACCTCCCGCCCTGTTGATCATGACGAGTAGTCTCGCTCGTGAAACAAGGCCAGGGAATGACGCCTCTGGCTGACCGGTTACCCTCAAGCGGCCGGTCGGCGATGTAGGACTTGTGCGGCGCATCGTCAGGCAGCCAGCTCACCCTGGTCTTCGGTCGAACCGGACGGTTTCCCACGGCGTAGGCAAGCCCGTCACTGCGCTTGACGGTCTTAAAGCCCTCCCCATAAAGTTCGAGCAACCGGGCGCACCATGCCTGAGCCTCGGCGGTTTTATAGTCAGACAGCAACGCTATCAATTCGCGGATGCCGCTAGGACGCATCTGTCCTACGGACAGCTTGCTGTGGGCTTCGGCCATGGTCTTGGTATTGCTGGCGGCCAAGCACTTGGCCTCCAACGTGAGCACATGGATGATCTTGCCGTTCTCGTCGAGCCGGAAGGCCAGGGCATCGTCGCCAGTTCTCCCCGGACGCATTTCGGCCTCGGCATCGGGATCGTGCGGCTCACCCGTAAGAAAGCGCTCGTTGATGAGGTCGAGATGCTGGAATTCTTGGTCATGGAAGCGGAACAAAAAGGCCGGCACCTGCCAGTCAGTCTCCCCGAAGGCACCAAAATGTTCAACCGCGAGACCAGCGAGGGTTTCACCAAAATAGCCCTGCAAAGTGACGCGATGGAGCATCGCTGGGTAATGTGTGGCAGGATCGTCGGTCCGATCCGCAAAGGGAGACAGACTATCCTCAAAGCCCTTGCGTATGCGGGTCCGAGCATCGTCGAGGGCCTCTTGAACATAGGCGACCAGTTCGTCGCACAGCGCCTGAAAGGCGGCATTATCCTCCCGCCACACGCGCAATCGATATCCGGGATATGCACCGGTCTGGGGCTGGGCAACAAGCCACGCACGGAGTAGCTGCAATGTCACACGGCGGAAGCGGATCATCTTGCAAGCACCTGATCGCTCACTAAATCATCATGTAATCTCATGTACCCCCCTCGCAGCCGAATACCTTGGCCTCCGGTGGTTCTGACTCCAGCGAGTTGGCGACCGTCGAGCTGCCCTGCTTTTCTTGCATATCTTGACTCAATGGCCTTTCAACTTGCTTCAGGTGACCAGGAAGTCTATCGAACTCTAATTGAAAATATATTTAAAATTGACATGGTTTAACACATTTTGAGAGAAATGGAGCGGCTGTGCCACTTCCGAGTTCATTTCGGCCCTCCGAGTCGATGCAATGGTGGCATCCCCCCGCACTCGTGAATAGGTCGAATGTTTGCTCGTAGGCGGCTGTAACTCAACACAGCCGACTGAGTCCGGATATCTCTTTCTGGTCGACAGATGGCTATCACCCGAACTAGCACCAGCGGATGCAAGATCGCCAAGAGACCTAGTAGGAAATCTTGGCAGCCTTGGGCATCTTGCTCGCTTGGTCTAGACCCTAGGAGGTCACAGCCGCCAATACCAACCTCCATTGCCGTCTTTTTCCGCCCTGATCTGCAGTTCGACCTTGGCCCGATTGACAGTCGAGACTGAGTGCCCTGCAGCCGCCGCCAATTCGAGGATCCTCGCGGATGGCAAACGGTCATGCCCCGTCAGGGTGCCCGTCAAAAATTCCTTGGCCTCTTCCATTCTGCTAGGCAGCCGAGTGGCCTGCTCCACCTGAGCCAGGATCTCCTGGGCATCGCCGTCCACGGCATCTCCCCAGATCACCCGCGATGTCTCGATGCAAGGTGGAATGACCAACGGCTCGACCGTATATTCGAATCCCCCACCGTCTGGTCCCAGATTGTTTTTGGCGCGGGCCAACACCCTTCCATCAGCATCCGAGCGCCGCGCGGTCACCAGGACGACCCGCGCAAGCGCAGCGAAAGCCTGGGAACCGATCACGCGGTCCAGTGGATTTTGAGCCACCTTTCCCCCACTTTTTGAGAAGTGAGAGATCCCGAGGACAGACACGTTAGAACGCGCCAGCACCACCAAATCATGCAAATCCCGACGGACCTCATTTGCCCGATGAGCATCGCCAGAAACCGCGCTCATGATCGGATCGATAATCACCAATCGAGCGCCTCCGATCTCGCCAATCTTCAGCATCAGTTGTCGAATATCAGTGCCTGGATCAAATTCTCTGAAACGCCCGCGGTCGTGAATTTGCGTCACAAAATGAATGCGATCGCGATCGGCGCCCATCGCGATTAAGCGTGGGAGAAGAGTTGCCTGGATATCGTCCTCCCCTGACCAAATCACGACATTGCCGGGCTCCTCACACTCGGTCCCGTCTGGCCAAGAACCGGCGCCTGAGACGACGGAGGCTAGTGACAACGCCAACGTGGTTTTGCCTGTGCCCGGCATGCCGGCCACGATGGAGATCGCAGCCCTGGGCAACCAATACTTCCACAACCATTGAACCGCTTGTGGTTGACATTCAGCCGCTCGCAGCAGTCGAACGCCCTCCGGATATTCCGATACAACCCACGGGTTCATCAGCAGCCCCCGTCGGAGATCTGGGTGTCTCGACCAAAGGAGCCGGCCTCTTCCATGCGTCTGCGCCACGCCGCAGCCGCCTCAATTGTGATCAGACGACGCCGCCCAACCCGCATCGCCACAGGCCCCTCACCACGAGCCCACAATGTGTACAAATGGTTCCTGCTGATCCCATGTTCATCGCAGAAATCCTGGACAGAAAAAACTGTATTACTTTTTTTCATAACCGACCTATAAATAAACCGCCATGGACAATCCATGACAGGTCGATTATTCAGAAATGTGCCGGCAAATCTGCGGGTGACAGCGCCCTCCGAGGGCACTGTCAGTGATTTCCTCGCACATTCACGCACATTTTTTAGCATGCTAAAGGTCCAGATGACCTCCAGACACGGTGGGCCACACTGCATCACAACACCCACCGTCAGAGGCTACCGATGGTAGACCTCTCTGCAGCCGGCGAATGCATCCAAACGAGTTCCTCGGCTGCTCAGACATCTTGGGTCCCTGTTATGGCGCAACCGCCCCACATCCATCGGATGGTGTCGCCAGCCGTATCCAGTGGATGTCATTCCACGCTCACAGGGGGCAGAGCCCGAAGCCCAAGGTAAATGTGGCTAATCGAGCTCCGATCTGCGGAATCGCCACATGATCAACGCGACCCGAAAAGGACGCTGATGTCCATGGGTGTCCAAAGATGTTTTGCGTACTTGTTGCGTACAACTATCCCTTCGTGATTTTTGGAAATCGCGTAAATTGTTGTTTTTAAAGGGATTTAAATGGTGGGCGGTACAAGGTTCGAACTTGTGACCCCTGCCGTGTGAAGGCAGTGCTCTACCACTGAGCTAACCGCCCAACTGGGCATTGCCTGCATCGAAAATTGCGGGCAACCCATTGGAAAGATCGAAATTATACACGGTTTCAGGGGCCCGCCAGGCTGCGCCACACGCTGGGCTGCCCGTTGTCCTTCTCGAGCGCATCCAGATAGGCCTCGTGTGCCGCAAGCTGGTCGACGGTCAGGGTCATGACGCTCAGCCTGCCCGCGTCCACGCCACCGCCTGCGTCCAACGACTCATGCACTTCATGGCCATCCGGCTCGCTCGCATCCTCGAGCAGCGAATCCTGGCCGCGCGTCATGGCCAGCCATACTTCACCCAACAGTTCGGAGTCGAGCAGCGCGCCGTGCAGCGTCCGGTGTGCATTGGATACCCCGAGGCGCTCGCACAGGGCATCCAGGTTGTTGCGCTTGCCGGGAAACATGTCGCGCGCCACCTGCAGCGAGTCGGTGATCTGGGCGCACAATTCGGCGAAACGGGGCTGACCCGCGCGCTGCAGTTCGGCATCCAGAAACTTCACATCGAACGGCGCATTGTGGATGATCACCTCGGCATCGCGCACGAAGTCCACCAGCTGCTGCGCAACCTCGGGAAACCGGGGATACCCCGCCAGAAACTCGGTGGTCAGACCATGCACCTGGAGCGCACCCGGATCACTGTCTCGATCGGGGTTCAGGTACAGGTGCAGGTTGTGTCGCGTGATGCGCCGGTTGATGATTTCCACACAGCCCAGCTCCACGATCCGGTGCCCTTCGTCGGGGTCCAGGCCGGTGGTTTCGGTATCCATGATGATTTGTCGCACGCTTCAACCTCTTTTCAGCAATTCTTCCACGCCCTGATTGGCCAGGGCATCGGCGCGTTCGTTGCCCGGCTCGCCGGCATGCGCCTTGACCCAGCGCCAGTGCAGGTGGTGGCGGGCCGCCAGGGCATCGAGCTGCTGCCACAGATCTGCGTTCTTGACGGGCTGGCGACTGGCGGTTCGCCACTGGCGCTGCTTCCAGCCAGCCAGCCATTCGGTCATGCCCTTGTGCACATAGGTGGAATCCGTATGCAGAACAACGGTGCAGGGCCGCTTGAGCGCCTGCAGGGCACGAATGACCGCCATCAGCTCCATGCGGTTGTTCGTGGTCTCGAGCTCCCCACCATGCAGGGTTTTCTCGCGCGAACCATGACGCATGAGCACCCCCCAGCCGCCCGGGCCGGGATTGCCCTTGCAGGCCCCATCGGTCCAGATTTCCACGCGGGATTCAGACATCCAGCTTCCTGTTGATCTCTTGTGTGACGGGCGCCACATTAGCACGTCGGGCCCGGCGCCGTGAAGCCTGGCGCCAGGCCGGGCCCACCAGATGCATGCCTGCCACGCGCTTGACCGCGGACACGGCATAGACGGCACCGGCAGCGGGCCACCAGCGATCGCCCGCATGCTCGAGGAACTGCCAGCGCTGCAGCCAGGCCTGCGTGGTGCACAAGGGCACATAACAGCCGAAGCGCCCGCGATCGACCTCGAACGACAACAGCTTGAACCAATCCTTGAGGCGCCGCAGCGAGACCTGCGAAGGCACCGGGATGGGCAATTGCAGGGCCAGCCCCGGCAGCGATTCGCGCACCCCCCACAGGCTGCAGGGGTTGAATCCCGTCAGGACCACGCGGCCTTCGGGCACCAGGACCCGTTCGACTTCACGCAAGACCTGATGAGGGTCCTGGCACCATTCGAGCGTGTGGGGCATGACCAGCAAATCCACACTCTGGGCAGCAAAGGGCAATTGCTCGGGTGCGCAGACCAGGCGCCCGGCCCGCGTGCCATACGGCGCGTCCGGGCTGTGGGCCCAGGCCTTGTGCGGCATGCGGTTGGCTTGCAGCAAATCCCAGTGCGGCAGACCAATTTGTATGGCATGATACCCAAATGCATTGCCCACCATGGCATCGACCTGGCGCTGTTCCCAGGTGCGCACATACTGCCCGGGGGGTGTATCCAGCCACTCTGCCAACTCGATTGGCGTGGCCCGCCGTGCCGTCATTGCGGCCCCCGGCCATGAAACCCCACGAAATCCATCATTTTCTACCCGGCATGCTTGAACCAATCCCCGCTCTGTCCGACAACTACATCTGGATGGTACAAAAAAACGGCCATGCCGTCGTGGTCGACCCGGGCGAAGCAGGCCCTGTTCTGGGCCGGCTCGACCAGCAGGGGCTCACCCTCGAAGCCATCCTGATCACCCACCACCATCATGATCACACCGGTGGTGTGCCTGCACTGCGGCAGCGAACCGGTGCCGTCATCTACGGGCCCCGCAACGAAACACTCCCGGCCTGCGATCACCGCCTGATCGAGGGCGACACGATTACACTGCCCGCCACGGGCCTGCAGTTCAAGGTGCTCGACGTGCCCGGCCACACTGCGGGCCATATCGCCTATTTCGGCGACCTGGACCCCGAACGGCCGGTGCTGTTTTGCGGGGACACGCTGTTTTCCGTGGGCTGTGGGCGTCTGTTCGAAGGCACCCCTGCACAAATGCTCGCGTCCCTGGATAAAATAGGGGGCTTGCCGGGGCATACCCTGGTCTGCTGTGCCCATGAATATACGCAAGCCAATATCCGTTGGGCCCTGCAGATCGAGCCCCACAACACGGCCTTGCAGGCACGGGCCACCGAAGTCGGCACATTGCGGGCCCAGGGCCGGCCCACAGTGCCATCCCGCCTCGCGCAGGAGCACGAAACCAACCCGTTTCTGCGCGTGCGTCAGGCAACGGTGCGGCAGGCCGTGCAGCAGCACACCGGGGTGCCTGGCGGTGCAGACGCAGCCGTATTGGCTGCCCTGAGAGAATGGAAGAACAATTTCAGATGATCGTGCCATGATGATTCTCCGTTGGCTGTTCGTTGCCCTGCTGCTGACCCTCGCGGGTTGTGCCACACAGAACGACGGGCGGCAGGCCCATGTGGCTGAAGACACCTCACGCACCATTGATCTGACCCACCCGCCGCGCGACATGTGGGACCGCATCCGGCGCGGCTTTGCCATCCCCAACCTGCACGATGAGCGCGCCCGCTACTGGACGGACTACTACGCATCCCACCCCCAGTCCGTGCTGCTCATGAGCCAGCGCGCCGGAAAATACCTGTACTACATCGTCGACCAGCTCGACCAGCGCGGGATGCCGACCGAACTGGCCCTGCTGCCGTTCGTCGAGTCGGCCTACGACCCCAACGCGCTGTCGCGATCCAAGGCCTCGGGCCTGTGGCAGTTCATCCCGAGCACAGGGCGGCACTACAACCTGCAGCAGGACATCTGGCGCGATCTGCGCCGTGACCCCGTGGCGTCCACCCAGGCCGCCCTAGACTACCTCGCCTACCTGTACGACCTCCAGGGCGACTGGTACCTGGCCCTGGCATCCTACAACTGGGGTGAGGGGGCCGTGCGCCGGGCGATGGAAAAAGCCGGCCAGCAGGGACAACAGCAACCCACCTACCTGACACTCGACCTGCCCGATGAAACCCGCAACTATGTGCCCAAGCTGCAGGCCATCAAGAACATCATCGCGCGCCCCGAAAAATTCGGGGTAACCTTGCCCACGGTCGGCAACACGCCCTATTTCACTACCGTCCACAAGTCGCGCGACATGGACCTGGCCGTCGCGGCAGCGCTGGCCGAGATGCCTTTCGAAGATTTTCAGGCGCTCAATCCGTCCTTCAACAAACCCCTGATCCTGGGCGCACACAACCCGCCGCTGCACCTGCCGCTCGACAAGGTCAGCACATTCGACCACAACCTGAACACGCACAATGGTCCGCTGGCCACCTGGGAACTGGCGCCTGTCCGGAAGGGGCAGTCTCTGGCGACCATCGCCAAGGCGCATGGCATCACCTTGGGGCAGCTGCGCGCGGTCAATGGCCTGGGCCCGCGCGTGAACGTGGCCGGGAGCACCCCATTGCTGGTACCCAACCAGGGCAACGGCATCCGCCTCGGCGACCAGGGCGGCCAGGACACCAACAGCATCAGCCAGCCCGACAGCATTGCACGCCTGATTTCCGACTCACAGCCGGCGGTTGCGCGCGCCGCAGCCCCGCGCATGCACACCATACGCAAAGGGGATACCCTGTTTGCCCTGGCCAGGCGCTACAACACGTCCGTCACGGCGCTGCGCGAGCTCAACAACCTCAAGGGCTCCAGGCTGGCCACCGGCAAGCCGCTGCGCATACCCGCCAACCAATGATTGCAAAGGATACAGCCATGGGTTTTCTTCAAGGCAAACGCATACTCGTCACCGGGGTGCTGTCCAATCGTTCCATCGCCTGGGGGATTGCGCAGGCCTGCCGCCAACAGGGGGCGGATCTGGCCTTCACGTACGTGGGCGAGCGTTTCGAAAGCCGGGTACGTGGCTTTGCCAGCGAACTGGGCAGCGATATCGTGATCCCTTGCGATGTGGCCGATGATGGTGAAATCGCGGCCGCAATGACGTCGCTGGCTGGCCGCTGGGATGGGTTGGACGGCCTGGTGCATTCCATCGGTTTTGCACCGCGCGAAGCGCTCGAGGGTGACTTTCTCGATGGCATGACGCGCGAGAACTTCCGGGTGGCCCACGACATCTCGGCCTACAGTTTTCCGGCACTGGCCAAGGCGGCCCTGCCGCTGCTCGACGGGCGCGGCGGTTCAGTGCTCACCCTCACCTACCTGGGCGCCGAGAAAGCCATCCCCAATTACAACATGATGGGCCTGGCCAAGGCCTCGCTGGAGGCCAGTGTGCGCTACCTGGCCAAATCCCTGGGCAAGCGGGGCCTGCGCGCCAACGGCATTTCGGCGGGGCCCATCAAGACGCTGGCGGCCAGCGGGATCCGTGACTTTTCCAACATGCTCAAGTATGTCGAATCCCAGTCTCCACTGGGGCGCAACGTGACCATAGAAGACGTGGGCAATGCCGCCGCATTCCTGCTGTCCGACCTCGCCGCCGGGGTAACGGGCGAAATCCTGCACGTCGATTGCGGCTTCTCGAACACCGTACCGGGCATGGGCTGAGCAGAACAGGGCCCCACGCACGGCATCTGCACCATGGCCTGGTTACACGCCACACTGCGCGGGTCACGGCGGGCCGCGAGCCCCGCGTCGGGCACCCCCCTGTCGTGGGTGGGGGCCATTCGTCCGGCATGCGCTAGTCTCCTCCGATAATCCCACCCAGGGCAAGGAGACAGTGCATGTTCAAAGGTCAGTGTCTGACACTCATCCCGCTTGAAAACCCCGGCATCCACGAACTGCGCTTCGATCGCGCAGGCTCTTCGGTCAACAAGCTGGACGCGGCCACCCTGAAGGAATTCCAGGCGGCGCTGTATTGTGTCCAATGTCTGCACACGCAGGGCAACCTGCGCGGGCTGTTGATCACCAGCGCCAAGGATTCCTTTATCGTCGGTGCCGACATCCACGAATTCACCGCCTGGTTTGCCCAGCCCGCCTCTGAAATCACAGCTCAGCTGACGCGCAATGCCGCCCTGTTCACCCTGCTCGAGGACCTCCCGGTACCCACGGCGGCGCTGATCCGCGGGTATGCGCTGGGTGGGGGTTTCGAACTGGCCCTGGCGGCCAGCTACAGGATCGCCGGCGCATCGGCCCGCCTGGGTCTGCCCGAAGTGAACCTGGGCATTTACCCGGGCTATGGCGGCACCGTCCGTCTGCCACGCATCGCCGGGCTCGATACAGCCAGCCACTGGATTGCCGAGGGGCACCATCACACGGCGCAGGCGGCCCTGGACGCAGGTGTGGTCGATCGAGTGGTGGCCGATGAAGACCTGCTTGAAGCGGGTATTGCACTGCTGCACGAAAGGATTGCGCAGCCCGATGACTGGGCCGCGCGCCAGATGCGCAACGGCCAGCCCGTGGCAGGGGATGCCGCCATACCCGAACCCCTGCTGGCCCGGGCGCGCTCGGACGACGCGAAGCATCTGCCGGCCATGGCCACCATTCTCGAACTCCTGCAGGACAGCGCGGGGCTGACACGCGCCCATGCGCTGCAACGCGAAGCCGAGGTCTTTGGCGAACTGGCCCGCACCCAGGCCGCCGATGCCCTGATCGGCACGTTTCTGGGTACCCAGCGGGTGCGCAAGATTGCCCGACAGCACGCCGGAGACGGCCAGGTCATCGATCGGGTGGGCATCCTCGGGGCGGGCATCATGGGCAGCGGCATTGCCTTGACCAGCATTCTGCATGGCGTGCCCACCCTGTTGCACGATACATCCGCAGCCGCGCGCGAACGCGCCGACACCCAATTGCGCGAGCAACTCAAACTGAGGGTGAGCCAGGGCCGCCTGGACGCCCGCCAGGCGGAGCACGCACAAACCTTGCTCGGCATCGTCGACCAGCCAGGCGATCTGCACGCGGCCGATCTCCTTATCGAGGCCATTGTCGAGCGGCTCGAGGTCAAGCAGGCGGTGCTGTCCGAACTCGAACGCGCGCTGCCCCAAACGACCCTGCTGGCCAGCAATACGTCCAGCCTGCGCATCAATGACATTGCCGATGCGTTGCAACGGCCACGGCAGTTCATCGGCATGCATTTCTTCAATCCGGTGGTCCGCATGCCGCTGGTTGAAATCGTACGCGGGCGGCACACGCCCGACGCGCTGACGGCCTCGGCGCTTGCCTTTGCCTTGCGTCTGGGCAAGACCCCCATCGTGGTCGCCGATGGCGCAGGTTTCCTGGTCAACCGGATCCTGACGGCCTACATCTGCGGCTTCCTGCAACTGGTTGCGGATGGGGCCGACTTCGAGGCGATCGACCAGGCCATGGAATCATTTGGCTGGACCATGGGGCCCGCGGCGCTCGAAGACGTGATCGGGCTCGACACGGGCAGTCACGTCAACGATGTGATTGCCGCAGCCTATCCGCAGCGCATGCCCCAATTCGCCGATGACGCCCTGCGCTGTCTGCTGCGTGCCGGGCGCCTGGGGCGCAAGAACGGCCAGGGCTTCTATGTCTACGCGCGCGACGCACAGGGCCGGCCACAGCGGCATGCCTGTCCCGAAGCTCGGGCGCTGCTGGCTCGCCTCCAGCCCCACGGAATCCGCAGCCATGAGCCGGCGGACATCGTGGACAGACTGATGCTGCCCATGATCATCGAAGCCGCGCAGGCGCTCGAGGAAGGCGTCGTCGCCACCCCGGCCGAGCTCGATATCGCCATACTGCTGGGCCTGACCTTCCCGGCCCACGCCGGGGGGCCGCTACGCTACGCAGACTGGCTGGGGCTTGCCGAAATCAGCCGGCGCTGCCAGCGGCTGGCCCATCTCGGCCCCGCCTATGTGCCCACCGCGCGGATGCGCGACATGGCGCGCCTGAACCAGCGTTTCCACAACCCCGCCTGAAGGCAAGAACCCAGGAACCAGACAGATCATGAACCAAGCGTACATCGTCGCTGCCCGGCGCACGGCCGGTGGCCGGCGCAAGGGCCGGCTGGCAGGCTGGCACCCGGTCGAGATGGCCGCCCGCATCATCGATGCACTGATGGCCGATCTGCAGGCCGATCCCGCCCTGGTGGATGACGTGATCATGGGCTGCGTGAGCCAGATCGGCGAGCAGTCCACCAACGTGGGCCGCAACGCCGTGCTGGCCTCCTGCCTGCCCGAATCCGTGCCCGGCACCAGCGTGGATCGCCAATGCGGCTCATCCCAGCAGGCCGTGCATTTTGCCGCCCAGGCTGTCATGTCGGGCGCCATGGACATGGTGATCGCAGCGGGCGTCGAGTCCATGACGCGCGTGCCCATGGGCAGCCCCGTCAGCCTCGCACAACAGGCCGGGTTCGGGCATCACCAGAGTGCGGCGATCATGGCGCGCTATGGACAGCAGATATTCAGCCAGTTCACCGGCGCCGAAATGATGGCGCGCAAATATGGGCTGACGCGCGCCGACCTGGACGCCTATGCCCTGGAAAGCCACCGACGCGGCGCGGCCACCACGCAGGCGGGTCATTTTGCGACAGAAATCCTGCCACTGCCGGTACTGGATGCCGACGGCCAACCGTCGGGTGACCTGCATGCGGTGGACGAAGGCATCCGCTTCGATGCATCGGCCAGCGCCATGGCCGCCATGGCACCGCTGCAGGACAGCGGCCTGCTGACCGCGGCGAGCGCCAGCCAGATGTGCGACGGTGCCGCAGGCGTGGTGATCGTCAATGAACGCGGTCTCGCGCAGCTGAACGTCGAGCCCCTGGCGCGCATCCACCACATGACCGTGCTGGGCCACGATCCGGCCATCATGCTCGAAGCACCCATACCCGCCACTCGGCTTGCGCTGCAACGCGCCGGCATGCGCCTCGACGACATCAGTCTGTACGAAGTCAATGAAGCCTTTGCATCCATCCCGCTGGCCTGGCAACAGGCACTGAACGCTGATCCGGATCGCATGAACGCCTGGGGCGGCGCCATCGCACTGGGCCATCCACTGGGTGCCACGGGCGCGAAGCTCATGACGACCCTGGTACACGCGCTGCGCCGGCAAGGGGGTCGCTACGGCCTGCAGACCATGTGTGAAGGTGGCGGGCTGGCCAATGTCACCGTGATCGAAAGGCTCTGAGCGTCGCCCGCGGAGACCATGAACGCCCCGCATTGCAACGCGCGGTGCAAGCCGGCGGCATCGCCATCCAGAAGCGGGCACGATAGAATCCTTGCTTTCAAGGTTTCTCACCCGATACGCACGGACCCATCATGCACCCGCGCCTGATGCCAGGCAGCATAGAACGCACCCGCCTGCTGGAACAGCTCAAACTGGCGCGTCACAAAACCTGTTTTCTGATCCATGGGCCTGCAGGCAGCGGCAAGACGTCGCTGGCGCTGCAATGGCGTGCCCTGGCCATGGCCCTTGGCCAGCACGTGGCCTGGCTGGCCGTGCAGTCGCGAGACGATCGCCAGAACCTGCTCGATGACCTCTTCGATGCGCTGGATGCAATCAACCCGGATCTTTCGCGTGAAGCCCGTCTGCTCTACAACCGGGGCACGGCTGTACGCGCTGATGCCATCGCGCTGGCGCTGCTGCGCGCGCTGATGGCCAGTGGCCAGCCCCTGACGCTGATTCTGGACGACTGGCAGAACATCAGCGAAATGCAGGGCAATACTGCGCTGCAGACCTTGCTGGACTTCGCCCCCGCCAATCTGCGTGTGGTGATCGTCTCGCGCACCCTGCCCCGCATCTCCCTGGCGCGGCTGCGCGATCAGGGCGCCCTGGAAGAAGTCGGGCCGGCCGATTTGCGCTTTACGCTGGATGAGGTCCGGGCTCTGATGCAGTCACGCAGGGCAGACCATGACACGGTCGATGCACGCGAACTGCTCGAACTGACCGACGGCTGGGCCGCCGGCCTGCGTCTGATGGCCTGGCAGCCGCGCGCACCGTCGGCGCCGGTACAGAATGCGCATGATTTCACGGCTTATTTCAATCGCGAAGTGCTGTGTCATCTGGCACCGGAAGAAATCGGCCTGATGTGCCGTCTCGCCATGGCATCGGGCTTCAATGCCTCTCTGGCCAGCGCACTGGCCGGCGACGAGCGCGGCCCTGAACTGCTCGAGCGGCTGCGCACGGAAAACCTGTTCGTCAACCCGCAGACCCGCAATCAGGATGATGCCTGGTTTGCCTTCCACCCACTGTTTCGCGAATTGCTGCGCGACCGCTTTCTGGCCCTGGACGCCGATCAGCAGCACCATGCGCACCTGACGCTGGCGCGCTGGTTCGGCGAAAGACGCCATTTGCGTGATGCCGTCTTCCATGCACTGGCCGCCGACGATGTCACCCAGGCCGTACAGTGGGTCGAATGCTGGGCCCGTGAACTTTTCCTGGCCGGAGAACTGCAGGAACTGGCGCGCGCCGTCTCACAACTGCCGCGCACCGCACTGCATCACCACCCCGCCCTGCTGCTCTGGCGCGGCTGGACCCAGTTGTGCTATCACGAATTCTCTGCCTGTCATGAAACCCTGGACCTGCTGCAGAACCAGCTGGCGGGTGTCGGTTCTGCGGTACGCGATGCACAGGCGCACCGGCTGCTGCTGGCGTTTTCGCTCGCCTTGCAGGAAGAGAGCCTGGATACAGCCCAGGCCCTGCTGCCCGAAATGATGAGCCTGCGCCAGGGTGCCGATGCCGTGCTGATCGGCGGACGCCGCAACCTGCTGGGCTGGCTGCACACTCACCTGGCCCAGTACGACAAGGCTCGCGAATTCCTGCAGGGGCCGGCCCCGCTGCTCGAAGATGGCAAGCCGCTGCTGGCATCGGCCTTCGGGCACGTCATGACACAATCCCTGCATGGGCTGTCCTGGCTGTTCGAAGGCAATGTACGGCAGGCAGAACCCATTCTGCGGGAAGCACTGGCACAAGCCGAAGCGGCTCTGGGGCCCTACAGCGAATCGGCCTGCAATGCCGCAGCCTACCTGTCCGCCGTTCTGTATGAAATCAACGAGCTCGAGGCCTTCGACAATCTGCTCGAGGGTCGCCTGGATGCGATCGAGCGCGTCGTGCTGCCCGATGCCCTGGTCACCGTCACGCTGGCCTACGCGCGGCGCCGCCGCAAAGCGGGCAACCCGCTCGAGGCCCTCGAGAGCCTCGAACGTCTCGAGGACATGGCATCGCGCCGGGCCCAGGTTCGCCTGCTCGCATTTGCGCTCAGCGAGCGCCTGCGCTGCCTGCTGGCCATGCAGGATTGGCGCAACGCGACCGACACCCTGCAGCAGCTGCTCTTGCTGAGTGGGCGACATGCGGGCATGGACGGCGCCGGCAGCCGGAGAATCCTGGGTCTGGCCCGATACGCCACGGCCCTGCACGATATCGCCAGCGGTGATGACCGGGCTGCGCTGCGACAGTTGTCCAGCACGCAGGGCAAGCCCTGTTTTGGCCAGGATATCCATGGCGTACGCCTGCACCAGGCCTTGCTGTCGGACCGGCTGGGGCACTCCCGGCAGGCGCTCGATATGCTTTATGCAACGCTGTTGCGCTGCCAGAGCTTCGGTCTGGTGCGCACAGTGCTGGACATGGGCCCGCCCCTGCTCGATCTGGTCCACCGTTGCGCGGCATGCCATCTGGATCAGGATCCTTTGCCGGGCTACTATCTGGACCAGCTGCTGGCCCAGGCCGCGCGCAGCCAGGGCACCCCGACCGCCCGGCAGCCGACCCTCACGGAACCACTTTCCGAGCGCGAACTCGAAGTGCTCACCGCGCTCTCCTACAGCATGTCGAACAAGCGCATCGCCCAGGTCCTGGGTGTCTCGCCGGAAACGGTCAAATGGCACCTGCGCAACATCTACGGCAAGCTGGGGGTCAGCGGGCGCGACGATGCCGTCGCCCGGGCACGCGACCTGAAACTTCTGGACGACAGGATCCTCTGACCCTGGTGCGGTCGGCCCCGCCATACACTGCACTCAGGTGGGCAAGCGGCCAGCCCAGCCCATCATCGGCCACGCAGCGCCGGTACCTGCCTGCCGGTACCTACCCGTTACTGGGGGGGCATGCCGCGCACAAGGGCGATACCATCATGCCGCACACCTAAAACATCAGGAGACAACCATGCTCAAGCCCTTTGCCATGGCTGCGTCCGCGGCGGCCATTCTTGGCCTGGCCGCGCCGGCGCAAGCCACCGACCTGACGATCGCCGCCAGCCTGCCCGAAGTCCATTTCTGGGTCGGCAACTACCTGAACCCCTTTGCCGATGCCATGGAAAAGGAATCCGACATCGAGTTCCAGCGTTTCTACGCCGGTGCCCTGACCAGCGTGGGGCGCGAACTCGATGCCCTGCAGGGCGGTACGATCGATGTCGCCGTACCCTTGCTGGCGCCGTATCACGAAGGGCGCTTCGCCCTGTCCGACGTCACCCAGTTGCCCACCTATGACACGACTTCGGTGATGACCACCAAGGCGTTCCAGAACCTGCTGGATTCGGATGCCAAGCTGAAAGACGGCAAGACCTTCTATGAATACGAGATTGCCGACAAGAACATCCATGCCTGGCCGCTGGGGGCCACCGGCGCCTATGCCATCTCGACGACCGGCAAGGCCCTGAAATCCCCTGAAGACCTGCAGGGCATGCCGTTGCGGGCGGGCTCGGCCCTGCACACCATCGTCCTCACCGAACTGGGTGCCACGCCGGTCACCATGCCTTCGGCGCAGGCCTATGAAGCCCTGTCGCGCGGCACGATCGACGGCATGGTGTCATCCATCGGCGACTGGAAATCCTATTCATTCCAGGAACTGCTCAAGTACACCATCACCGGGGTCTCGCTGGGTCATTGGGAAAGCTACCTGGCCACCACGGACGAGGTCTGGAACAACCTGTCCGACGAAGAACGCGCCACCTGGGACAAGGTCGCACGCCAGACTGCGCTGGACAACGCCGCCGGCATCGACCGGCAGGATGAGGAAGTCAAGGCTGCGGCCGAGGCGGATGGCAGCCAGTTCGTCGCCATCGATGACCTGTCCGAAGCCATGCAGAACCATATCGCCAGGGCGGCGGCCGACACCTGGATCAAATGGGTCGAACAGACAGACGAAAAAGGCCACCCCGGCAAGGCCACGGCACGACTCTGGATGGACCTGATCACGCAGCAGGGCGGCAAGGTTCCGGTCGGGGTGGCCGAATACCTGGCAAACTGAGGTCGAGATGGATCACTCCGTCATCCTCCTGCTGATCGGAGGCTGGTTCGCCCTGTTTCTGCTGCTGGGGCAAAACGTCTCCACGGTGCTGCTGGGGTCCGGCCTGGTGGGCATCGCCCTGTGGACGGGGCCGCGGGTCTTCAACGGCATCATCGGCCCGGATATTTTCTTCACCGCGTCCATTTATTCGCTGTCCATCATCCCCCTGTATCTGGCAATGGCGCAGCTGCTGCTGCGCGGCGGGGTGATCATCGACCTGTTCCGGGTCGCCTACCGCCTGTCGGGCTACAAGCGCTTCCCCCTGGGGGTTGCCACCATCCTGACAGGCGGCCTGCTGGGGGCCGTGTGCGGCTCGGGCTCGGCCAGTGCCGCCGCCCTGGCCTCGCTGGCCGGCGACGAGCTCGAGCGCGTCGGCTACACGCGCCGCTACGCCATCGGGCTGGCAGCGGTCTCGGGCTCACTGTCGGCCATCATCCCGCCCAGCCTGATCGTCATCATCTACGGCTCGATCACCATGGTGTCCATCGGGCATCTGTTCATTGGCCTGATCATTCCCGGCCTCATCTGCATGGCGGTCTACATCGTCTGCCTGCTGTTCTACGCCGAAGTCCGCCCTGGCGCCCCCGACGGCATCCAGCCCGACGAGGACGAAGACCCCGCGCTGTTTCGCCGCAGCCTGCTGGCCTTCGGGTTCGTGATCGTGCTCATGGTCGTGGTCTTTGGCGGCATCTACGGCGGCATCATCACGGTCGGTGAGGCTGGCGCCATCGGTGCGTTCACGGCCCTGGCGGGCATGCTCCTGATGCGCCGCATCACCCTGCAAGGTATCGCCCAGGCCTTCACCGACTCGGTGGTGGTCACCGGCATGCTCATGATGCTGGTGATCGGCGCCCAGATCCTGGCCCGTTTTCTGGCCTTTTCGCGCTTGCCCACCGAACTCGTGCACCTGCTGCAGCCCTGGCTCGACTCGCCCATGATATTGCTGGTCTTCATCATGCTGCTGTTTTTCCTGGCCGGCATGATTCTCGAATCGGCGGCGGTGATCGTCCTGCTGGTGCCCATCCTGCTGCCCGTGCTGCAGGCTGCGCACATCGACCTGCTCTGGTTCGGCGTCATGGCCTGCTTCATGATCTCGCTGGGCCTGCTGACCCCGCCGGTCGGCCTCTCGGTCTATGCCGCCGCCAGCGTGGTGCGCTATCCGGTAGGCGAAGTCTTCAGGCCGGCACTGGTCTTTGCGGTGGCGGGTGCCCTGGTGGTCACCGTGCTGATGCTGTTCTTCCCTGGCCTGGTGACCTGGTTGCCCGGCCAGATCCGCTGAAAGGAGGCGACATGAGGTTCTGGCACGCCATCGATACCTTCGAACGCCGCCTGGCGGCCATCGGCGCCGGGCTGTCGCTGCTGGCGATGATCCTGATCACGGTGCTCAGCGTGGTCGGCCGCTACTGGCTGCAGACCGATCTGATCCCCGGCGCCTACAACATGATCGAGCGGATCTCGTTTCCGCTCATCGTGTTCTGGGCCATCCCCTATGCGCACCGCAAAGGCACGTTTCCGCGTTTCGACGCGCTCAGCAACAGCCTGCGCCCCGCGACACGCCGCTGGGTACAGGCCTTCGTACTGACCGTCGAGCTCTTGATCCACGCGGTGCTCATGTGGTATGTCATGCGCTACACCTGGAACAGCCTGATGCTGGGGCGGACCATGCAGATCGGTACGCAGTTCTGGCTCATGTGGCCGGTGCTGATCATGATGCCCCTGGCCATGGCCCTGCTGGTGCTCGAAATGGCGCGCCAGGTCGTGTGTGCTTTCAGGGGCCTGCCTGTCGAGGCGCACCCGCAGCCGGACGCTGACGCCGTCAACCCCATCCTGTAATACCATGCCCACGGACTCCGCCACCCTGCCACCTGCGCCGCCCCTCCTGAACACCGGGCGTCTCGATCGTTTCATCCGGGACCATCTGCCCGGGCTGCAAGGTGAACTGCAGGTGGATCCCATCCGCGGCGGGCAATCGAACCCGACATTCTTCCTGAACTATGGCAATCGGGCCCTGGTCCTGCGCAAGCAGCCAGGGGGGCCGCTGCTGCCCTCGGCGCATGCCGTGGATCGTGAATACCGGGTCATGGCCGCCCTGGCGCACACGGATCTGCCGGTCCCCCCGGTCCTGCTGTATCACGCAGACACCGACATACTGGACACCCCTTTCTATCTGATGGAGAAAGTCCCCGGCCGGGTCTTTTTCGACAATGGCCTGCCGGGGATGGCACCCGATGTCCGCCGGCAGATCTACCTTGCCATGGCGGACACGCTGGCCACCCTGCATCAGGTCGACTGGCAGGCTGTGGGGCTGGCCGATTTCGGGCGTCCGCAGGGCTACTTCGAGCGCCAGATCAGGCGCTGGCAAAAACAATGGTCGCTCACCGAAGGGGCCGACAACCCGGCTGTGGACCGCCTGCTCGAATGGTTGCAGGCGCAGCCCTTCGACGACGACGAAACCACGCTCACACATGGCGACTTCAAACTGAACAACCTGCTGTACCATCCAACCGAGCCGCGCGTGGTGGCGGTACTCGACTGGGAACTGTCCACCCTCGGGCATCCACTGGCCGATCTGGCCT
This sequence comes from Castellaniella sp., assembly GCF_041677825.1. Taxonomy (GTDB): domain Bacteria; phylum Pseudomonadota; class Gammaproteobacteria; order Burkholderiales; family Burkholderiaceae_B; genus Castellaniella. The sequence goes on along the minus strand of NZ_JBAYPG010000014.1, from coordinate 57,967 downwards.
TCAACACCATCGTCTGGCATACCCTGCCCACCGAGTATGGCGGCATTCGCGGGCTCGACCTGAATGCACTGGGCATCCCCCAAGAAGCCGAATATCTGCAACGCTACTATGATCTGACAGACCGCCACCAGGCCGGGCAACAGGTGCGGCCGTCCCATCGGGCATTTGCGCTGATGCGGCTCGCAGTCATTTTCGAAGGCATTGCCGCGCGCGCGCGAGCGGGCAATGCGGTGGCCGACGATGCCGCCGACATCGGCGCCCTGGCAAGCGCAGTGGCGCGCCGCGGCCTCGAAGCCGCCGCCCTCTGACCGAATGATGCACAAAGGAGTCTCTCGTGGATTTTGACTACCCCCAGGAAACCCAGGCGATGCAGAAGACACTGCAACAGTTCATGCAGCGCCATGTCCTGCCCCAATATGCCGCCTACGAAGCCCAGGCCGCCCAGGGCGAGCATCCCGTCGCCATTCTCGAACCGCTCAAGGCCAGGGCACGCGAAGCGGGCCTCTGGAACCTGTTCCTGCCGGGCCTGAAAGACGACGAACCCGGCACGCGCCTGAGCAATCTGCAATATGCGCCTCTGGCTGAAATCATGGGGCGCATCCCGTGGGCGTCGGAAATCTTCAATTGCAATGCACCCGATACGGGCAACATGGAGTTGCTGCACCTGTTTGCTACCGAAGCACAGCGCGAGCGCTGGCTGAATCCCCTGCTCGAAGGCGAAATCCGCTCGTGCTTCTCGATGACCGAACCTGATGTGGCCTCGTCGGATGCCACCAACATCAGCACCACCATACGGCGCGACGGGGATCACTATGTCATCAACGGGCGCAAGTGGTTCACGACAGGGGCCCTGCATCCGCATTGCCGCTTTGCCATCGTGATGGGCGTGAGCAACGAAGCGCCGGATGCACCCCGGCACCAGCGCCATTCGATGGTCATCGTGCCACTGGACACGCCCGGGGTCACCATCGAGCGCAATGTGGCCATCATGCACCACCACGCCACCGAGGGCCACTGTGAAATCCGGTACGCAGATGTCCGGGTACCTGCCAGTGCCTTGCTGGGCCAGGAGCACGCCGGCTTTGCCCTGGCCCAGGCCCGCCTGGGGCCGGGTCGCGTACATCACTGCATGCGCAGCATCGGCCAATGCGAGCTGGCGCTGGAACTCATGTGCGAGCGGGCCCTGAGCCGCAAGGCCTTTGGCAAGGCCCTGTCCGAATATGCCAATATCCGCGACTGGATTGCGCAGTCGCGCATCGAGATCGACCAGGCCCGCCTTCTGGTGCTGCGCGCCGCCTGGCGAATGGACGTGCTCGGCAACAAGGCGGCCCATGTCGACGTCTCGGCCATCAAGCTGGTGGCCGCACGCCTGCAGACACAGGTGCTGGATCGGGCCATGCAGGTCTTTGGTGCCATGGGGGTCACACCGGATACGCCCTTGTCCTACCTGTGGTCCTGGGGCCGCGCGATGCGTTATTTCGACGGCCCCGACGAGGTCCACCTGCGTACCATCGCCCGCGATGAACTGGCCCGCGCGCGCCAGTCGCTGGGTTCCACCGCCCCCTATTACCGCGTATCCTGAGGTCATCGTCATGCCAACCACTGCCAAGCCGGCGGATACCGCCCCAGCATCCCCGCTTCTGTATGAACTGGATGATCACGGGATTGCCCGGATCCGATTCAATCGTCCCCAGGCCCTGAATGCCATCGACACCCACATGGCCGACGCGTTCCTCCAGTGCTGCAGGACGCTGGCCCAGGAACGCCGGGTACGCGTCATCCACCTGAGCGGAGCAGGCCGCGCATTCATGGCCGGTGGCGACGTTCAGGCCATGCGCGCGGCGCCCGAAGCCGTGGCCGCTGCCCTGATCCGCAGCCTGCACGATGCCCTGCGCCTGCTTGCACAGCAGAACGCCCCCATTGTCTGTACGGTACAGGGTGCCGTGGCCGGAGCAGGCCTGGGCGTCATGCTGAACGCCGATTTCGTGCTGGCAGACCGCGCAACCCGCTTTGGTGTGGCCTATCCGCTCATCGGCACCAGTTGCGACTGCTCCACATCGTGGCTGTTGCCGCGCATGGTGGGCCTGCGCAAGGCCACTGAACTGGCTCTTCTGGGCGATATGATCGAAGCCGAAGAAGCCCTGCGCCTGGGTCTCATCAACCAGGTGCTGGATGGTTCCGAACTGGCATCGACCACAGAACGGCTGCTGCAGCGCCTGGCAAAAGGGCCCACCATCGCCTACGGGCAATTGCGCCGCCTGCTGCGCACTGCCCTGCAGCACGATCTCGACGCCCATCTCGATGCAGAGGCCGCGGGCTTCATCACGTGCACCACGACACAGGACTTCCGCGAGGGGGTGGCTGCCTTTGTCGAAAAGCGCCCGGCGCAATTCAAAGGCGCCTGAGCCGACCCACCCAAGGAGAATCCGATGAAGACCCGCATCACCGACCTGCTGGGCATCCGCTATCCCATCATCCAGGGCGGCATGCAGTGGGTGGGCACCACCGAACTGGCCGCGGCGGTCTCCAATGCCGGCGGCCTGGGCATTCTCACAGCACTGACACAACCCAGCCCCGAACACCTGGCACGCGAGATCGAACGCTGCCGCGAGCAGACCGACCAGCCGTTCGGCGTCAACCTCACCATTCTGCCCACATCCAAGGCGCCGCCCTATGAAGCCTACCTGGATGCCATCCTGGACAGCGGGGTACGCATCCTGGAGACGGCGGGCAATCACCCCCAGGCGCTGACCGAAAAGACCCGACGTGCTGGCGCCCGTATCGTGCACAAGTGCACGACCGTGCGCCATGCGCTGTCGGCCGAACGGCGGGGGGTCGACGCCATCAGCATCGACGGCTTCGAATGCGCAGGCCATCCGGGCGAAGAAGACATTCCAGGCCTGATCCTCATTCCGCTGGCCACCCGTGCCCTGCGGATCCCGGTCATTGCGTCCGGAGGCATGGTCGATGGCCGCAGCATGGCAGCGGCATTGGCCCTGGGGGCCGAAGGCATCAACATGGGCACCCGTTTTTGCGCTACGCTGGAAGCGCCGATCCACGACAACATCAAGCAGGCGCTGGTGAATGCCACCGAGCAGGAAACCCAGCTGATCCTGCGCAGTTTCCGCAATACGGGCCGGGTTCTGAAAAATGCGGTGTCCGATCAGGTGGTCGCCCTGGAAAACCAGCCCGGTGGCTGCGAATTCCCGGACATCCAGCCGCTGGTCAGCGGCCAGCGCGGGCGCGAGGCGCTGGCCTCTGGAGACCTGGATGCGGGGCTGGTATGGGCGGGTCAGGTCATCGGCCTGATCGACGACATCCCCAGTTGCGCAGTCCTGATCCAGCGCATCGTGGCCGAATGCCGCGCTGCGTTGCAGCACGCGAGTCTTCTGGCCGCCCCGGCGCCCTGAACGCATACGGAGGTGAATTCATGTTGGCAACGCGCAGGGAACAGCATTTCGGTCATCGTGTGATCCTCTGCTTCCAGGACCGACCTGCAAATCTGAACGACATGCGGCACGCCGCCGCCAGCCGGGACCCGGCCAGGGAAGCGCTGGTGCACGATGCGCTGCGGCTCGACTGGCAGCAGTTCAATGACCGGGTGATGCGCGCAGCGGCCGGGCTGCAGGCGCTGGGCGTCGGCCAGGGCGATCGGGTCGCGCTGCTGTTGTCGAACAGGCCGGAGTTCGTGCTGGCCTGTTATGCCGTCTGGGCGCTGGGGGCCGCCGTGGTGCCGCTGAACATCCGCGAACAAATGCCGGGCATCCGCTACATTCTCCAGGATTGCGAAGCCCGGCTGCTGATCCACGACGCCAACCTGCAGGCGCTGGTCCCGCCCGCGCCGGATACGCCTGCGCTGCGGCACCAAGTACACACCGACACCCTGGCCAGGGGTGGCGGCATCGCCTGGGCCGAGCTGCTGCAGCATGCCCCTCTGGCCAGCTGTGCCCGCGTGGCTGAAGAAGACATGGCCGTCATCCTGTACACCTCGGGCACTACGGGCTTTCCCAAAGGGGCCGTCCTGACGCATTTCAATATCGTGCATTCGGTCCTGAACTACACCCAGGTCCTGCAGTTGGATGAGCACGTACGCGGCATGGCCGTGGTGCCGCTGAGCCACGTCACTGGCCTGGTCGCCCTGATGGCAGTGGTGCTGGGCCTGGGGGGTACGCTGTTGATCGCATCGCGCTTCAAGGCGAGCGAGTTCCTGGTACAGGCCGCGCAAGAGCGCATGAGCTATACCCTCATGGTACCGGCCATGTACCGGCTCTGCCTGCTCCAGGAAGACTACCGGCGCCACGACCTGTCCGCATGGGCGGTCGGTGGCTTTGGCGGCGCACCCATGCCCCCGGAAGTGCTCGATCAGCTGCACCAGTGGCTGCCCGATCTGCGCCTGTCGAACTGCTACGGCGCCACCGAAACCACTTCGCCCGTCACCGTGATGCCGGCCCATCTCACGCACGATCACCTGGACAGCGTGGGCCCTCCACTGCCCGTGGCCGAGGTGCTCATCATGAGCCCGGAAGGCCGCGAACTGCCGCGCGGCGAAGTCGGCGAGCTCTGGCTCAAGGGCCCGATGGTGGCCAAGGGTTACTGGCACAACGCACAGGCCACGGAAGACAACTTCGTCGGCGGCTACTGGCGCAGCGGCGATGTGGGCTACATGGATGCGCAGGGCTTCGTGTATGTCAAGGATCGGTACAAGGACCTGATCAACCGCGGCGGCTACAAGATCTACAGCGTGGAAGTCGAGAACTGCCTGAGCGAGCACCCCGATGTGGTCGAGGCCGCCGTGGTGGGGACCCCATGCCCCGTGCTGGGCGAACGGGTCCACGCATTCGTGGTGCCCCGTGCCGGCTCGAACCTCACGGGCGATGCCCTGCAGGCGTTCTGCGCTCAGCGCCTGGCCGACTACAAGGTGCCGGAAACATTCACCCTGGGCACCGAACCCTTGCCACGCAATGCCAATGGCAAGCTGCTCAAGCGTTTGCTGCGTGAGCGTGTGCAACCCACCGACCCGAGCTGATCCCATGAACGAGACCATCGTCCACGACGCCCTGGCACCCGGCCTGGCGCGCATCCGTATCCAGCGTCCGGCACAGCGCAATGCCCTGAGGGTGGCCGATGCCCAGGCGCTGCACCGCGCACTGGATCAGGCACTGTCGGATTCAGCGCTGCGGGTATTGATCATCACAGGTGATGGGCCGTCGTTCTGTGCGGGTCTGGATCTGAAATCCCTGCTCGATGACCAGGGCCGTCATGCACCCGATCCGGCACGCGCCATGGCCTTGCAACTGTGCTTTGCAGGCCTGATTGCGCGCCTGCGTGCCGCCGACGCCATCGTGATCGCGGCCGTGCATGGCGTTGCAGTGGGCGCTGGCATGGGCCTGGCGCTGGCGGCCGATCTGCGTCTGGCCAGCCCCCAGGCCAGTTTCCATATCGGCGCCGTCAAACTGGGGCTGACGGCAGGCGAATGCGGCATCAGCTACCATTTGCCGCGGCTGATCGGTGCGGGGCGCGCGGCGGACGTCATGCTCACAGGCCGCCCCATAGCCGCCCAGGAGGCACTGGACATCGGCCTGGTGTCGGCCATATGCCCGCATGATACGCTGCAGGATGCCGCCATCGAGCGCGCTCGAACCATTCTCGCCCTGCCGCCCTACGCCAGTGCGCACAGCAAGCGCGTGTTCTGGCAGAATCTGGATGCCGCCAGCCTGCAGGCCGCCCTGGAACTCGAAAATCACGCCCAGGTTCTGGGGCTCATGACAGCCGATTTCCAGGAGGCCATCCAGGCTTTCGTGCAGAAACGTGCGCCCACGTTTTCCACATCCTGACGCCTTTTTTCGGAACCCTGATGAAAGCACTCATCTGCAGCCAGTATGGCCCCCCCTCCACCCTCACCCTGCAGGACGGCCCCGCACCGGAACCCCAGGCAGGCCAGGTGCTGGTCGATGTCCACGCAGCCGGGCTCAATTATCCCGATACGCTCATCATCGAGAATCGCTACCAGTTCAAGCCACCGCTGCCCTTCAGCCCAGGGGGTGAATTCGCCGGACGCGTCCGTGCACTTGGCGCCGAAGCCCGCGGCTTCGAGCCTGGCCAGGCCGTACTGGGGTTTTCCGGCTGGGGTGCATTTGCCGAACAGATTGCCGTACCGGCCGATGCGCTTTTCACCGTTCCCGACGGGCTGCCCTTCGACATCGCCGGGTCTTTGCTGATGACCTACGGCACCGCCTGGCACGCGCTGACCGACCGCGCCCAATTACGCGCGGGCGAAACCGTGCTGGTCCTCGGCGCGTCCGGTGGCCTGGGCAGTGCCCTGACCGAACTGGCCAAGGCATTGGGGGCGCGGGTGATCGCCGCAGCGTCCAGCCCCGAAAAACTTGAATCGTGTCTTGCCCATGGCGCCGATGCCGTGATCGATTACCAAGGCGAAGATCTGCGCGCCCGGCTCAAGGAACTCACCGCAGGCCGGGGCGTGGACGTGGTCTGTGACCCGGTGGGCGGCCCGCTGAGCGAGGCCGCCCTGCGCAGCACGGCCTGGCGCGGGCGATTCCTGGTGATCGGCTTTGCCAGCGGCGAAATCCCGCGCATTGCACTGAACCTGCCCCTGCTCAAAGGTTGCGCCATTGTGGGCGTGTTCTGGGGTGATTACCTGAAACGCGAACGCGCCGCAGTGCAGGCTGACATCCAGACGCTTGCAGAATGGTATCAGGCAGGCCGCATCCGGCCCGCCATCACGCGCCACCTGACACTCGCCGAAACCCCCGCGGCACTCGAAGCGATGCAACAACGCCAGGTGGTGGGCAAGTGGGTCGTCGTACCGCAGGGGCGGGCGGATTCCTGAAGAGCGGCCAGCCGCACGGATGATACCCCCGCAGCCCATACCGCGTCCCGCTCATGCCGCCGCCCCATGAATCCACGTGCCGCCTGTTCTTCGCATTGTGGCCTGATGCAGATACAGCGCGCGCCCTGCATGCCCGGGCTCGGCAGGCGGGCACCGCATGTGGCGGGCGTATCATGCGCCTGGACACGCTGCATCTGACCCTGGCGTTTCTGGGTTCGGTCGATACAGGCCGGATCCCGGCACTGATTGGCCTGCTGCAGGCTGGCCGGCGAACCGGTGGTACGCTGGTGCTGGATCGCTTCGGCCATTTTCGTGGGCCGCGCATCGTCTGGGCCGGGTCATCGGCACCCACACCCTGGTTGCGCCACCTGCACGATGGCCTCTGGAACGACATCGACGCTTTGGGAATCCGCCGGCCCGATGAATGCTTCCGGCCCCATGTGTCGCTGTTGCGCAAGGTCGAGCGCAGCGCACTGCCAGCCTGGCCGGCGGCCCAGGCCATCACCTGGCAGGCGCGGCGGCTGGTACTGGTGGCATCGGCCCCGCGTGCCACAGGCCCGCACTACGAGAGGCTTGGCGAGCAGTGGCTGCCTGCGCCCGTACCCTGATCGAGACGTTCAAAGAACACACATTCAAGCGAACCAGGCGGCATGGGCAAGTTCAATTGGACATGACCTCATCACCCCAGTCTTCGGGCACCTGATGCCAGCGTCGATAGGCGGATTCCAGGAAACGCAGATAAGCGATGTCATGCACGGCCAGCAGGGGCTTGTGGCCGCGATCATCCGGGGTGCGTACGGAAAGTCCGAGTGACTCGATGCCCTGGAGCAGGCGTTCGGCCCGTGCCGGAATTTCCTGGGGTGTACGCATCTGCCCACGAGAAAAATAGCTTTTGGGGTGGTGCAGAAATTGATCAGGGTGAAAATAAGTATCCATGGTAAGTTCTTGATGCACTCACTTCATTTCGATTTCAATGAAGGCGACTTCCAGGCCACTTTCATTGATGACGTTGTGCTCCACACCAGCTGAGCGTGCGTAAGGTTGCCCGGCCGTAATGGGCGAAGGCGTACGCTGGCCATCGCGGGTTTCGATCTGCAGAATCCCCGTGATCACGGGCACCACGACATAGCTGAGTTCGTGACGATGCCAGCCGGTTTCGGAGCCGGGCGGAAACGTCCAGCGTGTGACCCGCGTGAATTCGTTATCGATGTGTACGACGGGCATGGCCTGGGCGCGGTTCATGGCGTTTCTCCTTCAGTAATGGCGCAGAGATCCGGATCCCAGTCTTTCCCCGGAATCGCCGCGATCAGTTCCTGCGTGTAGGGATCAGATGGATGCTCGAAGATCTGCGCGGGATCGCCGTATTCGGCAAAGACCCCACGATGCATGACGGCGACGCGGTCACAGATCTGGGCCGCCACGCGCAAATCGTGGGTGATGAAGATCATGGCAATGTCCAGACGTTGCTGGATGCTGCGCAGCAGTTCAAGCACCTGAGCCTGGACTGACACATCAAGAGCAGAGACCGACTCATCGGCCACGATCACTTTGGGGTCGAGTGCCAGGGCACGCGCGATGCCGACCCGCTGGCGCTGCCCCCCGGAAAACTGATTGGGGTATCGATCGAAGGCAGAACGATCGAGGCCGACCATGTCAAGCAATCGATGGGCAAGATCCTGAGCCTCGCGGCGCCCCATGCCATTGGCAACCGGACCATCACTGATGATTCGGCCCACCGTGTGACGGGGATTGAGCGAAGAAAAGGGGTCCTGGAAGATCATCTGTATCGATTTTCGCAGCGGCCTGAGTTGACTTTGGGACATCCGGGTGAGGTCATGACCATCAAACAGGATTTCGCCACCATCCACATGGATCAGGCGCAACAGACACTTGCCAATGGTGGATTTCCCCGAACCGGATTCACCCACAATGCCCAATGTTTGACCCGCCCGGACCTCGAAACTCACGCCATTGACTGCGCGCACTTCCCGAACGCTGGAAAACAGCCCCTTGCGCCCCATTCGATACGTCTTGTGAAGATTGCGGACCTCGAGCAATGCGGGGCCGCTCAGGGCCGCTGTATCGCCAGTGCGCGCACGCCGGCGAGGGACGGCTGCAATGAGGCGTCGGGTATAGGACTCTCGAGGCTGATTGAGAACCTGCGCAGCCGGCCCCTGCTCAACCAGCCGGCCTTTCTCCATGACTACCACGCGATCCGCGATCTCCGCCACAACGCCGAAATCATGGGTGATGAACAGCACACCCATGCCCTTCTGGCGCTGGATATCGCTGATCAGCGCCAGAATCTGCGCCTGTGTGGTGACATCGAGCGCCGTGGTAGGCTCATCTGCGATCAACAGCGCCGGCTCGAGCGCGAGAGCCATGGCGATCATGACACGCTGGCGCTGCCCGCCCGAGAGGGCAAACGGATACGCCTGACTGAGCACGGATGGATCCGGCAGGCCGACAAAGCTGAGTAAATCGAGCACGCGCCCCACCCGCTCCGCGCCAGGATACACATGATGCGCACTCATGACTTCGGCAATCTGCTGGCCCACCTTCATGACCGGATTCAGCGCCGAAAGTGGCTCCTGGAAGATCATGGCGACATCCTTGCCACGCATGCCACGCAAGGTATCTTCAGGCAGCGTGAGCAGATCCTGCCCCTTGAAGAAAATCTCGCCGGCCTGCGGCACCAGATAATCGGGCAGCAGACCCATGATGGTATTTGCCATCATGGACTTGCCCGATCCCGATTCACCCACCACGCAGACGATTTCATGTGCGCCCACATCGAATGAAATGTCGCGGATCGCATGGGGCCGATCACCGCCGCGCGGCAGGGGAATGGTCAGGCCGCGAACGGACAGCAAAGTGTTTGCAGAATGATCCGGGTCGTGGGCGGGCACATCGGGCTCCTATTCGTTGGGGCGACGCAGATGCGGATTGAGTGCATCACTGAGCCCGCCCCCAATCAGGTTGATGGACAGCACGGTGAGCAGTATGGCCACGCCGGGCCAGACGATCATCCACCAGGCCTGCTGGATCATGGTGCGCGCGGCCCCTATCATGAACCCCCAGCTCATGAGGTTGCGATCACCCAGGCCGAGAAAAGACAGTGCCGCTTCGGTCAGAATGGCTGTGGCAACCATGAACGATGTGGACACGATGATGGGTGACATGGCATTGGGCAGAATCTGCGAACCAATGATGCGCCAGGGATGTTGACCGATCACGATCGCGGCCTGTACGAATTCACGCTGCTTGAGCGACAGGAATTCACCACGCACCAGACGGGCCGCTGGTGGCCAGGCCACCAGCGCGATTGCGGCGAGAATCGAATAGATGCTCGGACTCAAGACCGCCACCAGGACCACGGCCATGGCCAATTGCGGGATCGTCTGGAAGAATTCGGTCAGCCGCATGAGAAAGTCATCGACCCAGCCACCATAATAGCCGGCAATGGAACCGACCAGAATCCCGACCAGCAGCGCAATGATGGTGGATACAATGCCCACCAGCAGCGAGACCTGTGCCCCCCAGGCAAGGCCAGCGGCGATATCCCTTCCGAGCATGTCCGTACCGAATGGATATTCCGGATTGGTAAAAGGCGGGATCAACGGATCGGCCACCATCATCCAGGGGGAATCCGGGTAGAGAACCGGTGCCACCGCCGCCAGCAACACCACCAGCAACAGGATGACCGTGCCAGCCAGTGCGCCGTAATTACGTGAGAAACGCCGCAGGAACCCGCTCATTGCACCCCTCCGGGTTGAGCGCCGGCGGCAATGCGCGGATCCACGAACCGGTAGACGACATCGGTGAGCAGATTGAACACGACCACCATGAAGGAGGTGACCAGAAACACCCCGAGCAGCAATTGGTAGTCGCGCTGCAGCAAAGCATCGAACATCAGGCGCCCAATGCCCGGCCATGCAAACACTGTTTCCGTCAGCACCGCGCCACCCGCCATCTGACCCAGCTGAATGCCGGCAAACGTGATCACGGGCAGCAGTGCATTGCGCAGGACATGCCGGCGGATGATGGTGTTTGGCGCCACACCCTTTGCCCGCGCTGTCTTGACGAAATCCATGTTGATGACTTCAAGCATGGAGGCCCGCGTGAGCATGACATACATGGCCATGAAGAAACACCCCAGGGTGACCGTCGGCAACACCAGATGCAGAGCGATATCCTGTATATAGGCCCAGCCAGTGAAGCCCGCCCCGACGGTCTCCATGCCAAAACCCGGCAACCAGCCCAGCACGACCGAGAACAACAGGATGGCCATGAGCGCCAGCCAGAACAGCGGCGTGGCGTACAGCAGCAGCGAAACCGCCATGACGATGTTGTCCAGCCATCGCCTTCGTCGGCTGTAGCGGGCATTGGCGGCCACTACACCCAGCAGCACGCCCAATACCAAAGAAAACAGGAAGGCGCAGAACATCAGCAGCAAGGTCGCCGGAATGCGCTGGACGATCAGGGTCAGAACCGGCATGTTGTTGCGATACGAATAGCCGAGATCGAGCTGCACCACACCGGACAGATAGACCCCCAGTTGAACCAGCACGGGTTTGTCGAGGCCAAACTCTTCGCGCAACTGTTCGACGTAGGCCGGGTCGCTGGCACCCGACTGCCCGGCCAGAACCGCTGCCGGGTCGCCCGGAGCCAGCCGGATCAGAAAGAAATTGATGATCACCACACCCAGCACCACAATCAATGCCTTGATGATTCTGGATGTCAGGAAACCAAGAAATTTCATGCGCGCCACCCCCGGCCGACAGGCCTGGACTAGCCTTCGAAATGCACGTTGTCGAAACTTTCGTTCAGACCAATGGCCGTAGTGACCAGGTTCTTGATATTGCTGCGATAGAGCGTGGCAAATTCCATGTCGACCAGAAAGCCGTTGCCGACCTCTTCGACCAGTGTCTTCTGGATCTCGGAGTACAGTGCCTGGCGGCGCACCGGATCCGTGGAGCCCGACGCTTCGGACCAGAGTTTGTCGAGCGCCGGGTTGTTGTAGCCCTGGGCATTGGCAAACGGTGACCCCTTGACGATGTTGCGCGCGACGTACAGGCGTTCGACCCCCAGTGCCGGATCGCCATACTGGTACGAGTAGGTGGTGGTGATGTCGAAATCCCAGTCACCCGTACGCGCGGCCCAGCCGCCACCATCAGTGGATTGCAGGTCAACCTTGAAGCCCAGTTGCTCGAGTGTCTGACGGGTGTATTCGTCCAGACGATCCCAGGTGGAGCCGTAGGGAAAGCTGAGCAGGCGGATGGTGTGGTCGGCCGGATTGATGCCGGATTCCTTGATGAGCTCGCGTGCCTTCCTGGGGTCGAACGTGTAGGGCGGCAGGTTGGGGTCGTAATACAGTTCGGTGGGCACGAAGGGGCCGTTGGCCACCTGACCCAGGCCAAAGAAAATATTCTTGACGATGGCCTCGCGGTTCATGGCGTACATCATGGCCTGACGCACCTTGACGTTGTCGAACGGTGGCTTGCGCATGTTGAAGATGAGATAGGCCAGTGGCGAGAACATTTCCCAGCCCTTGGTGGTATACGTGACCCCATCGATCTCGGACAGGCGCTTGATATCGACGTTGTCGACATCGCCGCCATAAAGGACGTCGATGCGCCCGTTCTGGAAGGCCACTGCCCGGGAGGAAGAATCCGGGATGACGTTGAAGATGAGTTCGTCGAGATAGGGCATGCCCGGCTTCCAATAATGCGGGTTGCGGACCAGATGGATGAAAGAGCCTCGCTGCCATTCCTTGAACATGAATGGGCCAGTCCCGATCGGATGCTGGTTGGCCGGGTTGGTCATGTAGTCGGTGCCTTCGTAGACATGCCTGGGCAGCATGGGCGCGAAGCCAGGCTCGAACATGAGGATGACAGCGGGAAATGGCGCCTTCAGGTTGAGACGCACAGTGAGATCGTCTATTTTCTCGACTGACTTGGCATGCGTATCCAGAATTGCACGCGCGCGTGCGTGCACCTTGGGCAACATGTCTGCCAGCGAGAAGACAACGTCATCCGCGCTGAATGGATGACCATCATGCCATTTGACGCCTTCCTGCAAATGGAATGTGATGCTCAGGCCGTCTGCGGCAACATCCCAGGACTTGGCCAGGCCCGGCATGGGTTTGAGATCAAACGTATAAGTCATCAGGCTCTGGAACATCTTGCCGCTGACATACTGTGTGGGGGCCTGCTGGTTGAATGCAGCAATCAGGATGGGCGGCTCGGGCTGGATGATGAGTTGCAATACTTTCTTGTCAGCCGCATGCGCCCAGGTGGGCAGGGCAAGTTCGGTGGTGAGTGCACCCATTGCCGAAGCACCGGTGATCATGAATTGACGTCTGTCCATTGCTGTCTCCTTGTATCCCTTGTATTTTTGCAACGATCGAAACAGTGGTCCTCAGAACGAGGCCATGCTGCTCGATGTTCGTTTGCCGGTTTTGATACGGATCCAGGCGACCAGGCTGACCCGCGCCCGAACCCACCGTGAAACGACCGTTTGACGCATCGGCAAAAGGTCAGGTGGCCTGACCGATAATTTAAACATCTATAGGTAACGACGCAAGAACGCCCAGCTCTTTTCAGGGTAAACCACAGGCGCTGGCCCGGGCGAGCACCGCACCCAGCAGAACATTGGCACCGGCCTCCAGGTGTTCGGGCTCGGCATATTCCGCCTCGTTGTGGCTGATGCCATCTCTGCACGGCACGAACACCATCGCCGTGGGCACGACGGTGGCCATGTAGACGGCGTCGTGACCCGCGCCCGTAACGATATCCCGGTGGCTGTAGCCACGGGCTTCTGCCTGATCGCGCACCAGGCCGACGCAATGTGCATCGAATGGTGTAGCCGGGAAATCCCAGGTTTCCTTCAGGCTGGCCTGGACAGCGTAGCCGACGGTTTCGGACAGTTGCCGGCAGGCGAGTTTCAATTGTGCATCCATATCGTCCAGGCGGGCCGGGTCCTCGTGGCGCAGATCGACCGTGAAACGCACCGTACCCGGAATGACATTGGGCGAACCGGGGCGCACATCCACGATGCCGACCGTGCCCCGCCCTTCAGGGGCATGGGCCCGTGCAATCCGGACCACGGCCTGCATCAGATGCGTTGCAGCAAACAGGGCATCCTGGCGCAAATGCATGGGTGTCGGCCCGGCATGCGCTTCGTTCCCGGTCACGGTGATCTCATACCAGCGCAAGGCCAGCGAACCGCTCACGACCCCAATCACCTTGCGTTCGTCTTCCAGTACCGGCCCCTGCTCGATATGGGCCTCGAAATAGCTGTCCGGAAGCACCCCCGGGACAGGCAGCGAACCGGCGTAGCCGGAACGGGCCAGTTCATCGCCCACGGTCTTGCCATCCCGGTCGACCGTCTCGAGCGCGGACTGCAGCGGAATGGCCCCACAGAATACGCCCGAGCCCATCATGGCCGGCGCAAACCGGGCCCCTTCTTCGTTGGTCCAGATCATCAGTTCAAGCGGAGCCTGCGTGCGCACACCGTGGTCATTGAGGATGCGCATGACTTCGAGCCCCGCCATCACGCCATAGCAGCCATCAAAGCGCCCGCCAGTGGGCTGGGTATCGATGTGGCTGCCCATGGCCACCGGCTTGAGGCCGGGATTCTGCCCTGCACGGCGGCCGATGATGTTGCCGATCTGATCGGTACGGATATCCAGGCCGGCTTCTTTCATCCAGCCCGTGACCAGATCCCGCCCTTGAGTGTCGAGGTCAGTGAGGGCCAGACGACAACTGCCCCCTTTGGGCGTCGGCCCGATGCGGGCCAGATCCATGAGCGACGTCCAGAGTCGGGCACCGTTTACTTTGAGCATAGTGGGGTGTGTCATTTGTGTTTCCTTGGTTCAGATGCGTTGATCCCGACCAATACCAGGATTCACGGTCGGCATGCGAGGCCAGTATAGAGCCCCGGTCCTGAGGTGGAGCCCTGTTCCTGAGCTGGCCTGATCCTCAGAGGGTGCCCGGAAAAGCGCCACCATCCAGAAGCAGATTCTGGCCCGTGATATAACCCGCTCTGGGGCTGCACAGGAATGCGCAGGCATCGCCGAATTCGGCCGGATCGCCAAAACGGCGGGCCGGGATCGCCATCAGCCTGCCCTGCTGCACCTCATCGAGGGAGACCCCGGTGTCTTCGGCGACACGGCGGGCGGTCTCCTGCAGCCTCACGGTGGAAAAGGCCCCTGGCAGCAGGTTGTTGATGGTGATGCCATACTGCGCCACCTGCCGTGCCAGCCCTGCCACGAAACCGGTCAGGCCACTGCGCGCACCATTGGACAGGCCAAGGATGTCGATGGGCATTTTCACCGCGCTGGACGTGATATTGACGATGCGCCCGAAACGGCGCTCGATCATCGGATCGATCACTGACTGCATCAATGCAATGGGGCTGTACATGTTGTTGTCGAGGGCCGACATCCAGTCGTCCCGGGTCCATTCACGGAAATCACCCGGCTTGGGACCCCCCGCATTGGTGACCAGGATATCGGGTGCGCCCGATGTCACCAGTGCCGCGTCACGACCTGCCGCCGTGGTGATGTCCGCGGCTACGGTGCGCACATCGACGGCACCATCCTCACGGATGCGCTCTGCCGCCTTGGCCAGCACATCGCCGCGCCGCGCGACCAGAGTGACCACAGCACCTTCCAGCGCCAGTGCCCGCGCGCAGGCAAATCCCAGGCCCTGACTCGCCCCGCAGACCAGTGCCACCTTGCCCTGCAAATACAAATCCATCTGACCCCTCCCTGCTGAATTGTGACCGATGCCTGAATGGCCGAGCGCTGAACCCGCCGCCTATTCGGGCCGAGGCAGCGCCACCGTTGCACCAGAGGCGCTGGCAGCAGCCAGCGCCTGGGCACGGATGCCACGAAGTGTTTCCCCTGGCGCGATCCCCTCGGGTGCGTAACGGATCTCCACCAGCGCCGGCAAATGCCGTGCACGTGCAAACGCACGCGCACGATCGAAGGCGGCCGGAAAGTCTTCGGTTTTCTCGACCACCTCGCCATGCCCGCCATAAGCCTGCACGACCTGACAGAATTCGGGATTGACGAAATCCAGTGCCACGCTGCGCCCGGGGAACTCGCGTTCCTGATGCGCCCTGATGGTGCCCCAGCAGCTGTTGCTGAACAGCAGAATGACGATACCCAGCCCATATTGCATGGCCACACCCAGTTCCTGCATGTTCATCTGGAAGCAGCCATCGCCTGCGTAGCAGATCACTTCACGTTGCGGATCTTCGAGTTTGGCCGAGATGGCTGCTGGCAACCCGTAGCCCATGGCGCCCAGGGTAGGCGCCAGGCTCGTGCCCGGGCCATGGAACTGGCGATAACGATGCGGATACAGCGCATAATTGCCCGCCCCAACCGTGATGCAGGCGTCATCCGGCAAGACATGGTTGACATGCGCTGCCAGCTGATCGAGGCTGAGCGGCCCCGGAGCCGGCAATGGTTCGAGCGACTGCAGATATTCGGCGTGCGCCTGCTGTACTGCACACAGATCAGGCGCTTTGTCCGGGGCCAGTTTCGACGCCGCACGCGCAAAGCTTGCCACATCGGCCACCATGGCCAGCGCCGGCATGAAGACCCGGCCGATTTCGGAGACATCCGGATGAACATGCACCAGCCTCTGCCGTGGCAGGGGGCTTTCGATGAGTGAATAGGCGATGGTAGTCGCCTCGCCCAGGCGGGTCCCGACGGCCAGGATCAGATCGGCCGCGCGCACACGGGCCGCAAGCGCGTCGTGCATGGCCCAGCCCACCTGACCGGCAAAATGAGGATCGGCGTGATCAAAGCATTCCAACCGGCGCCAGGCCACCGAAACCGGAAGGCCGAAACAGTGGGCAAAACACGTGATGTCATGGACTGCCTGGGCCGACCAGCCGCTGCCGCCCAGAATCATCAGAGGGCGTTGCGCCTGGGCCAGTTGGGCCTTGAGTGCCTGGAGTTCGCCTTGCCCCGGATGCAGATGCGCGCGCCGCGAAGGCGGCAGATCGGGCACATCAGCCCGGCCCCAGAGCATGTCTTCGGGCAGCGCGAGCACCACCGGCCCAGGCCGCCCGCCAGTCGCGACAGCAAAAGCGCGCGAAACATACTCGGGGATACGGTCGGTTCGGTCGATCTGGGCGACCCATTTCGCGACGGGCCCGAACATGCGCCGGTAATCGATTTCCTGGAATGCCTCACGATCGAGGAAGCGGGTGGACACCTGCCCTATGAAGAGGATCATGGGCGTCGAATCCTGATACGCCGTATGCAGACCGATGCTGGCGTTGCTTGCACCAGGACCCCGTGTGACAAAACAGATACCCGGTGCACCCGTGAGCTTCCCGTGGGCCTCGGCCATATAGGCCGCGCCGCTTTCCTGGCGGCAGACCACCGGTTGAATGACCCCGATATGTTCATTGAACGCATCGATGCAGGGCAGGTAGCTTTCGCCAGGCACCAGAAATACCCTGCGCACCCCGTTGATCCTGAGTTGCTGCATCAGGATCTGGCCTCCATGGCGGGAGTTGTCAGTCGTGCATGCCATTGAGTCAGCCGTGTATGCCATTGAATTGCCCATCGAGGTGCGCCTGCAACCTGCCAGACCCGCCAGCCACAGCTCTGCAGACTGTCCGGACTGAAACGCGGCGCATCTCAGCCGGCCGTCTGCGAAACGGCCTCGGACTGGCCCACCGCATCTGTCTGATCATCAAAATCTCGATGCAGGCGCATCAGGATGTTGGCCAGATGCGCCTGCATCGCCGCACGCGCCTGTTCTGCACTGCGCCGGCGCAATGCTGCCACGATCTGCCGATGCTCCAGCAAGGCACGATCCCAGTCCTGAGAGTTCACGAAATGCTCGTCGAGCCGCCGGAACACCTGATTGTCTGCACTGAGTTGCCAGATGTGCGCAATCGCTGATTCAAGCGCGGCATTGCCGCTGGCCTGTGCAATGGCCAGATGGAATGCCCTGTCATGATCATGATAGGGAGGACCGGCATCCATGCGCTGCTGTACCAGCACGATGTCTGCGATCTGTTCGCCAGAGGCGGTCGCCGCCACCCGCGCGGCCGCTTCGGGCTCGAGCAGCAAACGGGTTTCGAGCAGATCGAAGGGCCCGACTTCGACCTGCCGATCGCCCTGCGCCTGAACTGGCGCATCCGCCTGCGCTCGCGCGGATCGCTCACGAACGAACACGCCCGCCCCCACACGGACATCGACATAACCTTCGATCTCGAGTGCGATCAGAGCTTCGCGAACCGAAGCCCGGCTGACACCCAGTTGGTCCGACAGCAGGCGTTCCGCAGGCAGGCGCTCGCCCACAGGAAAATCACCCGAATCGATTTTTGCGGCAATCCGGTCTGCAATGAGACGATACAGACGTACCGTAGAGATGGCATCGAGTTGGTTCATGCTCATATGGCCAAAAGGCCTGAAGGCCTGACCAATCATGTAAAGAAATTGTTTCATTATCGCAAGAAATCCGCCGACGGAAAAGCACAAATCCTGACTCAGGATGAAGTGTCCGCCACCCGAAGCTTCGTATTCGCCGGGCGCTTGCGATAGGCCCCCGGCGCGCTGCCCGTCCATTGCCGAAAGGCCCGATTGAATGCGGCGGGATCCTCGAACCCCAGGCTGTTGCCGATGGCAGCCACCGGCTGGGCGGTCTTGTTGAGCAGTTCAATGGCCACATCACGCCGCAGCATGTCCTTGATGCGCTGGAAACTGGTGCCCTCGGCCGACAGATGGCGAGCCAGTGTGCGCGGCGAAGCATGCAGGGCCTCGGCCACGTCCAGTATCGTCGGCCCCTGATGCAGGCGCTCTTTCAGAAAATTGCGTACCAGGTGCGTGCGCGGCCGGTTGCTGTCCGAAAAATAGAACCAGTTCAGCGGGACATCCTGCAGGAAATGATGGAGGGTGGCCTGATCCTGGCGGATGGGCTCATACAGCCATGCGGCGTCCATGTGCAGGGCAGTCTGCCCCTGATCGTAGCGGATCGGCCCCGGATACAGACACTCATAGTCGGATGCGTGGACCGGCTGGGCGAACGGGAATGCAATGCGATGAAACGGGATCTTGCGCGCCACCAGCCACGAGGCCACACCCTGCACCAGCATCAGCATCAGCTCGAGCGCCAGAAGCCGGGTGGCCCCCAGGTCGGCGCGCTCATGCAGGATGATGCGGACCTGGCCCCCATGTTCGGGGCCGACCTCGAACAGCACGTCATCGTTGACCAGGCGCATGAAGTTGCGAAACCGGTTCAGCGCCACGCGCAACTGGGGTGCGTGCAGCATGAGCATGCACAGATATTTGAGCGTGCCGTTGCGCAGCGGGCGCGCAAACAGGCCCACGGTCTCATCGTCGATCGCAACGGCAATGGTGCGATACAAACTTGCAAATTCTTCCAATGTGATCCGGGCACCCGGCAATGCGAGCAACTCGGGCGTCAGACCGTGCAGGGTCAGCCATTCCGGATTAAACCTTGGATTATCAACTACATTTGATAGCAGATCAGTGACGAAGCGGATCGATAGCGTCTGGATGTCTCGAGTCATGGATTACCCTGTATCGTGGCCGTTTTTGCAAAGTTTTCGTCATTCCATATCATTTAAAACCAGCGGCCGCTCTCCTAGAATACCGAATTGAAGGTCTGGCACAAGCCACAAAACATTCGTATGGTGTCCACACCATCAGGAGACAAAGTGCAGCCCCCTGTTCCGGCTCCCATCCTGGCGTTGGAAAATCTGACCCTGGCCTTTGGCGGCCTGCGTGCGCTGTCCGACGTGGGTTTTGACGTCGCCCCCGACACGATCACCACGGTGATCGGGCCCAACGGCGCCGGCAAGACGTCCCTGTTCAACACCATATCGGGATTCTATCGCCCACAGACGGGGCGCATCCTGTTCGAGGGGCGCGACATCACCCACGTTCCGGCCCCCGAGCGGGCCCGCCTGGGCCTGGCGCGCAGCTTCCAGAACATCGCCCTGTTTCGGGGCATGACGGTGCTCGACAACATCAAGCTGGGCCGCCACGCCCACCTGCGCACCAATATTCTGCATGACCTGATCTACATGGGCCGGACCCGGCGCGAAGAAATGCAGCTGCGCCGCGAGATCGAGGAACGCATCATCGACTTTCTCGAAATCGACCATATCCGTCACCATCCGGTGTCCGCGCTGCCCTATGGCCTGCAGAAGCGCGTCGAAATGGCGCGCGCGCTGGCGATCCGGCCCAGGATCCTCATGCTCGATGAGCCCGTGGCCGGCATGAACCGTGAAGAAACCGAAGACATGGCGCGCTTCATCCTCGATGTACGTGAAGAATGGGGCATCACGGTACTCATGGTCGAACACGACATGGGCATGGTGATGGATCTCTCCGATCACGTCGTGGTGCTCAACTTCGGCCAGGTCATTGCCAATGGCACGGCCGAGCAGGTACAGGCCGACCCCGAAGTGATCCGTGCCTACCTGGGCTCGGGTGATGTCGCCGATCTGCGCGCGCGGCTGCGCCAACCCGCGCCCCAAGGCGCCTGATGCCATGGGGTTCGATTGGGTCTTCTTTGCCGAAGTCACCCTGGCGGGCCTGGGTACGGGCGGGCTGTATGCCCTCACGGCACTGGCTTTCGTCATCATCTTCAAAAGCACCGGGGTGGTCAACCTGGCCATCGGCGAAATGCTCATGCTGGGCGCCTATCTGTGCTTCGGCTTCGCGGTCGATCTCGGCCTGCCGATCTGGCTGGCCATTGTTGCGGCCATCATCGTGGGCGGGCTGGCCGGCGGGCTGATCGAACGCCTGACCATCCGCCCCATGGTGGGCGAATCACCCATTTCCACCTTCATGATCACCGTGGGGCTGGCCGCCGTCCTGGTGGGGCTGGTCGAACTGGTCTGGACGGCATCGCCACGCCGCATGCCAGCCTTCCTGCCCGATGACGCCATCTTCATCGGTGAAGCCTTCGTGCCGTCCAAGGTGTTCTACGGCTTTCTCGTCACCGCGCTGCTGATCGCCATCGTCCTGCTGGTCTTCCGCTACTGGCGCGGTGGCGTGGCGCTGCGGGCCACCGCATTCGACCAGGCGGCCGCCTATTCCATGGGCATCAACGTGCCCAGGGTGTTTTCGCTGTCCTGGATCGTGGCCGCCATGATTGCCACCATGGCCGGCATCCTGGTGGGCGCGGTCGGGGGCATCTCGCCGTCCATGGGCGTGTTTGGCCTGTCGGTGCTGGTGGTGGTGATCGCCGGCGGGCTCGACAGTGTTCTGGGGGCCCTGGTCGCCGGCCTGGCCATTGGCCTCATCGAGGCCTGGGCCAGCGGGTTTCTGGGTGGCGAATTCAAGATCGTGGCCACCTTCATGATTCTGATCGCGGTGCTGATGATCCGGCCCTACGGGCTGTTCGGCACGCGCGAGATCGAGAGGCTCTGATGCGCATCGGCACCGCACGATTCAGTTACCGGCACGATGAGGCCCTGTTCGATACCCGTACGCAATATGCGTGGCTGGCGGCGCTGGGCGCGGTTCTGCTGATTTTCCCGTTTTCAGCCAACGAATACTGGCTCTATCTCGCCTGCCTCATGCTGATCAACATCGGCAGCGCCGCCGGTTTGAACATCCTCACAGGCTATACCGGCCTGGTCAGCCTGGGCCATGCGGCGTTCATGGGGGTAGGGGCCTACACCGTGGCCGTACTGCAGGGGATCATCGACCTGCCGGTCGTCATCAGCCTGCTGGCGGCCGGCGCCGTCACCATGGTGGCCGGCTTCATCGTCGGCATCCCCTCGCTGCGCGTCAAGGGGCTGTACCTGGCGATTGCCACCATTGCAGCCTCCATGATCCTGCATTTCGTCTTTTCCAACTGGCAGTCGGTCACGGGTGGTACCGGCGGGCTGATGGTGAATCCTGCGCGCATCCTGGGCGTGGACCTCGACACATCCTTTCGCTTCTACTGGATGGTGATGCCCATCACCATCCTGATGCTTCTGGGGTCGGCCAACCTGTTCCGCTCGCGTACCGGGCGGGCCTTCATCGCCATCCGCGACCGTGACATTTCTGCCGAAGTCCTGGGTATCCGGCTGCTGCGCTACAAGCTGCTTTCGTTCGGGATCTCTTCATTCTATGCCGGCGTGGCGGGTGGGCTGTGGGCGTATTTCTTCCGCATCATCACGCCCGAGAGCTTTCCCCTGTCGATGTCCATTTTCTTTCTCACCGCCATCATCGTGGGCGGCATGGGGTCGTTGCTGGGCAGCATTCTCGGGGCCGCCTTCATCACCATGGTGCCGGAAGCGCTCAAGCTGATCATCGGCTGGCTGCCCATTTCGGCCGACACCACCCTCATTCTCTCCCCGGTGCGCACCATCGTCTATGGCCTGCTGATCATCGGCTTTCTGATCTTCGAACCGCTGGGTCTTCAGGAAGTATGGCGACGTACGCAGCGTTTTTTCCACCTCTGGCCATTCCGGTCATGAACCAAGGCAAGCAGGAGACACTATGAACATCCACACCGTGAAACATTGGCTGGCCGGCGCGGTCGTTGCCGGCATGCTGGGCGCGGCCGGCCTCGCCCACGCCGAAGAAAAGGAAATCGTCATCGGCGGATCCATCCCCATGAGCGGGGTGTTTTCCTTCGCCGGCATCGGCATCCATGCCGGGATCCAGGACTACGTCAAGATGGTCAACGATGCCGGCGGCATCGATGGCCACATGCTGCGCTACGTGCCCGAGGACAGCGGCTACAAGGTCGATGCCTCGGTGGCCGCCTTCAAGAAAATCACCAGCCAGAACGACGTCAACTTCTATTACGGCGACTCGACCGGTTTCAGCAAAACCATCAACAACGAGCTCAACCGCAAGAACAGCATTCTCATGTCGGGCGCCTCGTTCGCCAGCGAACTCAACGATCCGGAAAAATACCCCTATCAGTTTCTGGTCGGGCCCGATTACACAGAAATGTTCGGCATTCTTCTGCGCCACATCGCCGATGAATCCCCCGGTGCACGGGTCGCCTTCGTCTATTCCGACTCCGAATTCGGCCGCGACCCCATCGAGACCAGCCGCAAGACCGCGCAGGATCTCGGCCTGGAAGTCGTGGCAGAACTCATGACGCCACCGGGCAGCGTCGATGTCTCGACCGAAATCGCCAAGATGCGCCGTGCACGGCCCGATTACACCATCTTCCATGGATACATCCTGGCGCCCATTCCCGAGTTCATCGAACAGGCCCGCAAGATGGGGATGGACACCAAGTTCATGGGCACCTTCTGGACAATGGACAACTCCACCGTCATGCAGATGAAGGATGTGGCCGACGGGTTCATGGGCGTGATGCCTTATCGCTACTACTACGACGATTCCGAATCCGCGCCGATGCTGGAAAAGATCCGTGAAATGCGCCCCGACTACCAGAACGTCCCCTATATCCAGGGTTTCCTGTCGGCCATGCTGTATGCCGAATCGGCTCGTCGCGTACTTGCCGAAGGCAAGGAGATGACAGCCGAAAACATGAAGGCGGCATTGAATTCGCTCGAGGACTTCGATACCGGGGGTCTGATCGGCGTGCCCATCACGATCCGCGGCAATTCGATTCCCGTGGGCCGCATCTATCAGGCCGACGTCAGCCAGGGCAAGATGCTGCCGGTGTCCGACTGGATCATCCTGGAGTAGGTGCATGGCCGCCACCGTACTCGAGCTCAACAACATCGAAGTGTTCTACAACAAGAGCGTCCAGGTGTTGCGTGGTTTGTCGCTGCAGGTCCGGCAAGGCCAGATCGTGGCCCTGCTGGGCTCCAACGGCGCTGGCAAGAGCACCACGCTCAAGGCGGTCTCGGCCCTGCTCCCGCTCGAAGATGGCGAACTCACCAGCGGTGCCATCCGGTACCGCGACATCGACACCAAGGCCCGCCAGCCCCATGATCTGGTGCGGGCGGGCCTGTTCCACGTGATGGAAGGCCGGCGCGTCTTCGAAGACCTGACGGTCGAGGAAAACCTGCTGGCGGCCACTTACGCCCTGGCCGGGCGCAGGCAGGGCAAACCCGACTTCGATCTGGTCTACGAGTACTTCCCCCGCCTGTTCGAACGGCGCACCAGTCTGGCGGGCTATCTGTCGGGTGGCGAGCAGCAGATGCTGGCAATTGGCCGCGCCCTGATCGCACGCCCAGAACTGATCCTGCTCGACGAGCCTTCGCTTGGCCTGGCGCCGCTGCTGGTCGAGAGCATTTTCCGCATCATCGCCCGGGTCAATGCCGAACAAGGGGTTTCCATGCTGCTGGTCGAACAGAACGCGTCGGTCGCGCTGGCGGTTGCCCACTACGGCTACATCATGGAAATGGGCAAGATCGTCACCGACGGCACGGCCGACTTCCTGGCCAACGACCCTGACGTACGTGAATTCTATCTGGGCGTGGGCGGCGCGGGAGAATCTCGCAGTTTCCGCAACATCAAACACTACAAGCGCCGCAAGCGCTGGCTGTCGTGACATGCATGCCCACACGATCCCCGATCTGACATTGCCTCAGATGCTGCGCGAACGCGCTCAGGCGCACCCTGATCGCATCGCCCTGCACCAGAAGGATTTCGGCATCTGGCAGCCGCTGACCTGGCAGACGTATTACCAGCGTGCCGGCTGGTTTGGCCTGGGGCTGGTGTCGCTGGGCCTGCAGCCGGGGGACCATGTCGGCATTCTTTCCGAGAACCGTACCGAATGGGTACTGGCCCAGATGGGCTGCGGCCTGGTGGGCGCAATCACCGTGGGTGTCTATGCCACCAGCCCCTGGCCCGAAGTGGCATACGTCGTCAACCACGCCGATGTCGAGATCGTGGTCTGCGAAGACCAGGAGCAGGTCGACAAGATCGCCGAAGCCATCGGGCAACTGCCCCGCCTGCGCCGGGTGATCGTCATCGAACCCGACGGCTTTCGCAACACGGACCCACGCATCGCTGCGATCACCCTGCTCTACGACGACGTCGAAGCCAGGGGGCGCGAGTACGAGCGCCAGCACACCGGGTTCATCGCTTCAGTGCTCGAGGCCCAGTCCATGGAGGACATCGGGCTGATGATCTATACCTCGGGATCCACCGGCAAGCCCAAGGGCGCGATGATCAGCTATCGCAACATCCATGGGGTATCGCCCGGGATCATTGCGCATCTCGAGCTCACGCCGGCCTCCAGCCACCTGTCCTATCTGCCCCTGTGCCACGTGGCCGAACAGATGCTGACCACCTTCGTACCCATCTATCTGGGGTCGCAGGTCAATTTTGGCGAATCCATTCGCACGGTCCAGGAAGACCTGCGCGAAATCGCCCCCAATCTTTTCCTGGGCGTACCACGCATCTGGGAAAAGCTGCACTCATCCATCATGATCAAGATCGCCGAGACCGGGCGCATCCGACGCTGGCTGTTTCACCGGGCGCTGGCAGCGACGGAATCGCTCTCTTACGTCAGGCGGGCCGACCGCACGCTGGCGCAGCGCCTGACGTACGCATTCTGGTACTGGATCATTCTGCGTGCGCTGCAGAACTTCACCGGTCTGCGCCGCTGCCGGGTCGCGCTCACCGGGGCCGCCCCCATACCGCCTGCGGTGGTGCGCTTTTTCCGCAATATCGGTGTGCCCCTGGTCGAGGTCTATGGCCTGACCGAGTCCACCGGCATGGTCACCGGGCAGCCGCTGTCGAACCCGCAGCCCACATCGGTAGGCACGGCCATCCTGAATGCCGACTGCCGCATCGATCCCGCCACGAGCGAGCTCCTGGTACGTGGCCCGATGGTGTTCGCAGGCTATTACAAGAACGAGGCCGCCACGCACGAAACCATACACGATGGCTGGCTGCATACCGGCGATCTGGCAACCGAGCGCAATGGACAGATCTACATCGTCGACCGGATGAAAGACATCATGATCACCGCAGGGGGCAAGAACATCACGCCATCCGAAATCGAAAACGTGATGAAAGGCAGCCCCTACATCAAGGAATGCATCGTCATTGCCGACGGCCGGCGCTTCGTGTCGGCCCTCATCCAGATCGACTTTGAAACCGTCGGCAAGTGGGCCGAAAGCCACGGCATCGCCTTCACCCACTTCCGCTCGCTGGCCACCCACGAGCAGGTGCATGCGCTGGTACAGGCTGAAATCGACGCGGGCAACGCCACGCTCGCCCCGGTAGCCAATATCCGGCGCTTCCACCTGCTCACCAAAGAGCTCGACCACGACGATGGCGAAGTGACCGCCACCATGAAAGTCCGCCGCGCCAGCATCTACGACGCCTACGCCAGCGAAATCGAGACCCTGTACGCCTGAAGCCAAGGCCTTGTACACCTGACCCGGGGAACCCATGCAATTCGAACTTTCCGAGCAGCAGCGCCAGATCCAGACACTCGCCCAGCAGTTCACCCAGCGCGAGATTCTGCCCCGTGCCGTCGAAGCCGATCGCCTGGCCACCTTCCCGGCCGAAGTCCATGACGCAGCCGTGCGCCTGGGCCTGGTCAATGCCACGTTGCCGGAATCCCTGGGTGGCCCGGGTCTGGGCTGTCTCGAACTCGTCCTGATCACCGAAGCCCTATGCTACGGGTGCCTGGGGATCGGCGCTGCCCTGTGCATCAATGCGCTTGCTGCCGAACCCATACTGATTGCCGGCACGCACGAGCAACAGGCGCATTATCTGCGCCGCCTGGCCGACGGGGCCATGGCCAGCTTCGCCCTCACCGAACCCCACGCCGGCTCGGATGTAGCCGGCATACGCAGCCGGGCCGAGCGCGTGGCCGGAGGGTACCGCCTCAATGGCAGCAAAATCTGGATTTCGAACGCCAATCTGGCCGAATTCTTCGTGGCATTTGCCAAAACGGACCCGGACGGCAGCTACCGCGGGTTGTCCGCCTTCATCCTGCCCGCCGGCAGCCCGGGCCTGACCGTGGGCAAACCCCTGTCCAAGCTCGGGCAAAAGGCCGCCCCCACGGCCGAGGTGTTCTTCGATGACGTCTTCGTCCCCGACGACCACCGCCTGGGAGACGAAGGCGCAGGGTTCGCGCTGGCAATGCAGGTCTTTGACCGCTCCCGCCCCATGGTGGCGGCCTTTGGCGTGGGGCTGATCCAGCGCTGCATGGACGAATCCCTCGATTACGCCCGCAAGCGGGAATCCATGGGCAAACCATTGCTGCACCACCAGGCCATCGCACACCGCCTCGCCGACATGCGCCTGCGCCTCGAAGCCGCTCGCCTGCTGACCTACCAGGCCGCCTGGCGGCTCGACCATGGGCAGCGCAATACCCTGCAGGCCTCGATGGCCAAGGTCTATGCCGCCGATGCCGCGATCTGGGCAGCCACCGAGACCATGCAGATCTTCGGTGGTATGGGGTACTCGACCGAATACCCGGCCGAAAAACTGTTTCGTGATGCCAAGGTGCTGCAAATCTACGAAGGCACGTCCGAAATCCAGCGCAACATCATCGCCCGCGAACTGGCCTGAATGTACGCGGTGAATGCGCCCCGTGAATGTACCCAGTGAATGTGCCCGGTGAATGCGCTCGGCATCGCACGGGTGACCGCTGCGTGATGCGTGCGGCCAGACCGATCAGCGGGATCGGGCCCGGGGCAGCATACAAGGCAAGCATTTAGTTGCCTAGTCAGATAGTTCGGCGTTAAAATC
This sequence comes from Castellaniella sp., assembly GCF_041677825.1. Classification (GTDB taxonomy): domain Bacteria; phylum Pseudomonadota; class Gammaproteobacteria; order Burkholderiales; family Burkholderiaceae_B; genus Castellaniella. Next base: position 30,476 of record NZ_JBAYPG010000014.1, on the reverse strand, counting down.
CCGGCATGCAGGACATCACCCCATCTTCAGACACGCCACGATCGCAACCGGCCGGGCTGGCCGGCTCGCCCCCCCGCCAGTCGGGCGGCCGGTTCTATGGTCGCGCGCCCGGCGATCTGGCCGCCGATCGCAATGTGGGCGTACTGGTGCGTCACCTGCATGGGCTGATCAACAAGGTCATCGACCTGGACACCCTGCCGCTGGGGCTCACGGCCAACCAGTGGCGCCCCCTTCTGCTCATCAAGCACAAGGGCACGGACACCCCGGCCGAACTGGCGCGCGTCATGAATGTGGACACAGGGGCCGTCACCCGCATGCTCGACCGGCTCGAAGCCAAGGACGTCATCCGCCGCGAACGCATTCCACAGGACCGGCGGGTCGTCAAGGTCGTTCTCACCGACGCAGGCCATGCACTCACCGACCAGATCCTGCCCATCGTGGCCGATGCATTGAACCTGCATCTGCAGGGCTTGTCCGAAGATGAGGTGCACATGCTGCTGGCGCTGCTCAGGCGCATGATCATCAACGGCGAGCACAAGTTGCGCCAGGCCAGCGAAGCCACTCTCGAATAGGCCCCGAAGCGTCCCGCAGTCCTGCGCGCGGCTTCCAGCCGCCCGGTGCCTGATCCCCATCGTCAACGACATGCATGCCACTATTTACCTGCCTGGTCAGATAATGACCCGTACAACCGTTCTGCCAAACCCATGAAACCCCTGCTCACCCTCATGTTGCTCCTGGCACTGACCGCCTGCGCTCCGATGGACCCGGGTGCCCCTGCCGCAGCAGCACTCGATGCAGGCGATCTGGCACTGGAACAGGACCCGGCAGGCGTCGAATGGCCCGAGCCGCACTGGTGGACGCGCTACGCGGATACCCAGCTCGACGACCTGATCGACGCAGCGCTGCAGGGCAATCCCGACCTGCAGGCGGCCATGGCGCGCGTGCGGATCGCACAGGCGGCCGCGCGCGGCGCGCGGGCGGTGCAGTGGCCGCAGATCAACGCCCAGTATCAGTTCACGCGCGAGCGCCTGAGTGAATCCTACATTTATCCGCCGCCACTGGGCGGTTCATACCAGAGTGATACGGGTTTGTCCCTGCAACTGAATTTCGACCCGGATCTGTGGGGTCGACAAAAAGCCCTGACCACCGCAGCGCGCCAGCGTACAGCAGCCGCGCAGGCGATGGAGCGGCAGGCCCGCAACCTGCTGGTGTCGGCCGTCGCCCAGGCCTATTTCCAGCAGCAGGACGCCCAGGCACAGGCGGTGGCAATCAAGGACATTGTCGGCAAGCTCGAGGATGCCCTGGCCATCACACGGGCACGCTATGACAACGGTCTGGGTACCCAGGTGGACGTGGACCAGGCCGACTCGGCCGTCTCGGCCGCCCGGGTGCAGCTGGGTCAGGTGCGCAACAACGCCGTCCTGCTGCAGCACCGGCTGGCGGCCTTGCTGGGCAAGGCACCGGAACAACTGCCACAACCGGCCCTGCGGCCGTACCGTGCGATACCGGCTGGCGTACCCATGCACATGCCCATGGCGCTGCTCGGACGGCGCGCCGACATTGCCGCCGCACGCCTGCAGGCGCAGGCGGCAGGCGCCGAGATCTCCGCCGCCAAGGCGGATTTCCTGCCCAATATCGACCTGTCGGCCGCCGCAGGGTTTCTGTCGTTGGGTCTGGATCAATTGTTGCGCAGCAACAGCCGAAACCTGAGTGTGGGGCCAGTGATCACGCTGCCCATTTTCAATGCCGGCGCCCTGAACGCCCAATTGGCCGGCCGGCGTGCGGCGCGCGATGAGGCCATTGCGCAATACAACCAGACCATTGTCACCGCGATTCGTGAAGTGGCCGATGCGAGTGCATCCATCCAGGCCCTGCAGGAACAGATCCGGCACCAGGAAGCCAGCCTCCAATCCATCACCTCGGCCTACGACGTGGCCCTGCAGCGCTACAAGGCAGGGCTGGGCAATTTCATCCAGGTACTGCTGGCCCAGAACGAAGTCCTCAAGCAGACCGTGCAGACCAGCGATCTGCATACCCAGGCCTACCTGCTGGACATCCAGCTGGCGACGGCGCTGGGCGGCGGATACCTCGAGCCCGCGGCGACCGGATCACAGCAGCCCATCGCCCAGCCTTTCCCGGCACGCCTGACACAGCGGCCTGATCATTCCAGCTGACACACCATGACTGAAGAAAGCAGCAAGACCGCGGGCTCGACCCGCAAGCGCCTGATGTGGATCGCCACCGGCCTGTTCATTCTGATTGCCCTGCTGTACGGCGTATGGTGGACCATGTTCGTTGCACATTATGAATCCACCGACGATGCCTACGTGCACGGCAACCTGGTCACGGTGAGCGCACAGATTCCCGGCACTGTGGTGGCCATCGGTGCAGACGACACGCAAACCGTCACGCAGGGCGCTGAACTGGTGACGCTGGACGCCAGCGACACCGAGATCGTCCTTGCCCAGGCGAAATCCGCCCTGGCGCAAACCGTGCGCCATACGCAGACGCTGTTTGCGCAGAACAAGGCGCTGGCAGCCAATGTGGCGGTGGGCCGTGCCAACGTCGAGCAGGCGCAGACCCAGCTGGACAAGACCCGCAACGATCTTCAGCGACGCAATGCATTGCGCAGTTCGGGCGGGGTCAGTGGTGAAGAACTGCTGCATGCACAGGTGGCCGTCAAATCCGCAGAAGTCGCGCTCGCCCAGGCCCAGGCGGGTCTGGCGGCATCCGAGGCGCAACTGGCCACCAACCAGGCCCTGACCCGCAACAGCACGGTGGCCACCCATCCGGATGTCGTGCACGCGGCAGAGCAGGTGCGGCAGGCCTGGCTGGCCCAATCGCGTACCCGTGTGCCTGCGCCCGTGGACGGCATGATTGCCCAGCGCGCCGTTCAGCTGGGCCAGCGCATTCAAGCCGGCACGCCGCTCATGACAGTCGTGCCCCTGGACAGCCTGTGGGTGGAAGCCAATTTCAAGGAAACCCAGCTGCGTCACATGCAGCCGGGCCAGGAGGTGACACTGGTATCGGATCTGTATGGCGACGAGGTCACCTTCCACGGCATGATCGAGGGTGTGTCCGCCGGCAGCGGCGGTGCCTTTGCACTGCTGCCGGCCCAGAATGCCAGCGGCAACTGGATCAAGGTCATCCAGCGCGTACCGGTCCGGATCCGCCTCGACCCCCGGGAACTGCAGGCCCACCCGCTGCGCGTCGGCCTCTCGATGACTGCCCGGGTGGATCTGTCATCCACGCCCGGATCCGCACACGATGATGCGCCACCCGATCCATCCGCAAGCGCGGGCACGCGGCACGACACCGCGGTCTACAGACACGATCCGGCGCAGATCGATGACATGATCCGGCAGATCATCAACGCCAACCTCGCCCCATGAGCACTGAGATCAGGGCAACGCAAGATCCCGCGGACGGGCCCACGTCTGCATCCGGGCCCACGTCTGCATCCGGGCCCACGTCTGCGGCCGGGCCCACGTCTGCGGCCGGACCCATGCCTGCATCTGAACCCCCGCGTGAATCTGCGCCCGTATCTGCGCGGCCTGCCGGGCAAGCGCCGGCCGGCGATTACCCGCCGCTTGAAGGCAGTGCGCGCGCATTCGGGACCATCGCCCTGTCGGCGGCCGTGTTCATGAACGTGCTGGACTCTTCCATTGCCAACGTCTCCATCCCGACGATTGCCGGTGATCTGGGCGTGAGCACCACCCAGGGCACGTGGGTCATCACGTCATTTGCTGTGGCCAACGCCATCACCGTACCGTTGACGGGCTGGCTGACCCGGTATTTCGGGCAGGTACGGCTGTTTCTGATGGCGACCCTGCTGTTCGTGGTGAGTTCGTGGCTGTGCGGTTTTGCGTGGTCATTCGAATCACTGGTGTTCTTCCGGGTACTGCAGGGCGCCGTCGCCGGGCCGATGATCCCCCTGTCGCAGGCGCTGATGCTGGCCAGCTACCCGCGGGCCAAGGCCGGCATGGCGCTGGCGCTCTGGTCCATGACCATCCTGGTCGGCCCGATCGCCGGCCCCTTGCTGGGTGGCTGGATTTCGGACAATTACGCATGGGCCTGGATCTTCTACATCAACGTGCCAGTCGGCTTGCTGGCTGCCTGGGGCTCATGGCAGATCTACCGCAGACGCGAGTCGCGCCGCAGCCGCCTGCCGATCGACGGCGTCGGCCTGGCGCTGCTCGTGGTCTGGGTGGGCGCCCTGCAGGTGATGCTCGACAAGGGCAAGGATCTGGACTGGTTTGCCAGTCCGCTGATCTGCGCGCTCGCTGTGATCTCCGCCATCACCTTCGTGTACTTCGTCATCTGGGAACTGACGGCCAGCCATCCGGTGGTCGATCTGTCCCTGTTCGCACAACGCAATTTCACCGCCGGCACGGTGGCCCTGTCAGTGGCGTTCGGCGTGTTTTTCGGTACCGTGGTCCTGTTGCCGCTGTGGCTGCAGAGCACCATGGGCTACACCGCCACCTGGGCCGGCGTGGCCGCGGCTCCCGTGGGGATTCTGGCCATCGTGCTGTCACCGGTCGTGGGCAAGCTGGTGGCGCGCCACGACCCGCGCATCATCGCGACCGTCGCCTTCCTGATTTTTTCGCTGATCAGCTGGATGCGCGCGCAATACAACACCAATGTGGATCTGTTCGGGGTCATGCTGCCCACGTTCATCCAGGGCGCGGCCATGGCGGCATTCTTCATTCCGCTGACCACGATCTCGCTGGCCGGGCTGAGCCCGGAGCGCATCCCCGCCGCTGCCGGCCTGACCAATTTCTTTCGCCTGGTCTGCGGCGCCTTCGGCACCTCGATCACCACGACCCTGTGGGATGATCGTGCCATCCTGCACCACGCGCGTCTCACCGAAGTTGCCCGTCCGGGTGAACCGGCCTTCGACCACCTGATGAATGGCTTGCAGAATCATGGCGTGGACCCACGACAAGGCGCTGCCCTGCTGGATCAGGTCATCCACCAGCAGGCCTGGACCATGTCGGCCACCGATTTCTTTCTGGCCTCCACTTTCATTTTTATGGTCCTGATCGGGCTGATCTGGCTGGCGCGGCCTCAGGCAGCCCAGCCTGTATTGCCGACCCCGGCCACTTCACCAGTGTCAGGGACAACGGCGCATGAAACGAAATGACGGGCAAGTCGGCGAACGGCATCACGACATGTGGCGAGACCCAGGCGACGATGGATCAATTTTCGACACCATCACGACAAGCAAAAATCCCCGATCAATGCCTGCAAATGCCGCGTTGTCTGGTTGATCCGCGCCACTGAAAGGTGCTCTCCAGGCTGATGCGCACAGGCGATATCGCCTGGCCCCATGATCACCACATCCATGCCTTGGGCGCGATAGAAAGGCCCTTCGGTCGTAAAGGATACCGCCTGAGCCGGTTGCGCCGAAATGCGTTCGGCCGCCAGCACAATGGCCGCGTCCGCCGGCGTCTCCATTCCGGGCACCACGTCCATGATCACGTCCAGACGAGCTTCCAGCCCGTGCGCGTGAGCAACCTGCACCGCCCGTTCGCGAATGCGTTCCCGGATCTCGACGCCATTCATTCCGGGCAGCAGGCGAAAGTCGAATGACAGCTCACAATGGCCACAGATGCGATTGGGATTGTCGCCGCCATGAATGCAACCCAAATTGAGCGTTGGAACGGGAACAGAAAACCCCGCATGCCGATACTGATTCTGCAGGGACTGCCTGAACGCCATCAGGTCGGTCATGACCGCATGCATGCCATCCAGCGCGTTTCTGCCCAAAGATGGGTCGCTGGAATGCCCGCTTTGCCCGATCAGAATCAAGCGATGCATCATGTTTCCCTTGTGCATGCGGACCGGAACACCGCCCGTCGGCTCGCCGATGACGACATGCCTGCCATACTCACGCAAAGAGGTGAGCGCCCGGGCGCCGGTCATGCCCGCCTCTTCATCGGCCGTGGCGATGAGTGTCAGCGGCGCACCCAGCCGGGCAGGATCAATGGATTCGACGGCGTCAAGCACAAAAGCGAAAAATGCCTTCATGTCCGCAATGCCCAGGCCGGTCAACCGGCCTTCATGTTCTGTAAGGGCGAGCGGATCCGACTGCCATAGATGTGGATCGAAAGGGACAGTATCCGTATGGCCAGCCAACACCAACCCATCTGTTCCCCGGCCCAGCGTGGCTATCAGGTTCACGTGTCCAGGTTTGCCCGGCACCGGAAGCAGGCGCGTCCTGAACCCCAGACTCTCACACCAACCCGCCAGCAACGCATTGACCTCGGCGTTGCCGACATCCAGCCCAGGGGTACTGCTGCTGACAGAAAGCGTGGCAACCAGCTGCGCGATCATCTCGCGCAGCGCTGGAATTTTTCTGGCCATACGGCACCCACCTAGAGCTTTTCTTCTGCCGGAAGCAAGGACTGCGCACACGACGCTGTCCTTGTTCCGTCTGCCGGCATCGGCCGCACCAGCAGGATACGCTCCGGCGTTGCCGGGGTATCCAGAGCTGGCCGGCTGACATCATATGAAAGCGCCTCAATCATCGCCTGATGAACGGAAATGGCGAGCATCAACGGCGGCTCGCCGACTGCCTTGGAAAAATATGGCGTCGCTGACCGGAAGGCAGGGTTGTCCATGAGCATCACATTCATGACTTTCGGGCGATCGCCGATGGCGGGGATTTTGTAAGTCGACGGCGCATGTGTTTTCAGGATGCCCCGCTCATCCCAATACAGTTCTTCGGTCGTCAGCCAGCCCATGCCCTGGATAAACCCGCCTTCAATCTGACCGATGTCGATGGCGGGGTTCAAGGAGCGCCCCACATCCTGCAGAATATCGACCTGCGTCACGCGGTATTCGCCTGTCAGTCTGTCGATCAGGACCTCGGAAATCGCTGCACCGTACGCAAAATACAGGAACGGCCTTCCCTGGAAAGCCGCCTGATCGAAATGGATCTCCGGCGTGCGAAAAAAGCCCGTGGCGGACAACGAAACCCGCTCCAGGTAAGCCTGCTCAACCAGGGCTTCGAAGGTGATGCGCTTCGAACCGATTTCCACGTGATCGTCGGCAAACCGGATGGTTTCCCTGGGCACAGCATATTTCTCCACCGCAAGGTCGGTCAGCCGGCGCTTGAGCTTGCTCACGGCATCCCTGGCCGCCATGCCGTTGAGATCCACCCCGGCCGACGAGGCGGTGGCCGATGTATTCGGCACTTTTTCTGTCGTGGTCGCAGTCAGCCGGACACGATCCAGCGATACGCCGAACTCCTGGGCCACGATCTGCGCCACCTTGATGAACAGCCCCTGCCCCATCTCGGTCCCGCCATGATTCAGCGCAATGCTGCCGTCCTTGTAGACATGAATCAGCGCGCCAGCCTGGTTCAGGTGCGTCCGGCTGAAACATATCCCCATCATGACGGGCGTCAATGCAACACCCTTGCGCAGGAACGAATTGCTCTGATTGAATGCCAGAGCCGACCTGCGCCGCTCGTGATACCTGGCCTGCGTACTGAGTTGCTCGATGATTTCGGGCAAAATGAAATTGGAGACCGATTGGCCGTAATGCGTCTGGGCACGTTCTGGATCGTACAGGTTGGCCAGGCGGACATCCAGTGGATCCTTGCCCAAGTGCTGCGCGATATCCAATATCACGCGCTCGATGCCTATCATGCCCTGCGGGCAGCCAAATCCGCGAAATGCCGTATCCGATACGGTATGGGTCCGGCAGCGATAGGAATCGATCGTGACATTTTCAAGGAAATAGGCATTGTCGCAGTGAAACACCCCGCGATCTGCCACGGCCCCCGAAAGATCGGCAGCATAGCCGCAACGCACCTTCTGCACGAACTCGACGCCCTGAATACGCCCTTCATCATCGAAACCGACGTCATAGTCGATGACGAAGGCATGGCGTTTCCCCGTCATTCGCATGTCGTCGTCGCGATCCAGCCGCACCTTGGCAGCGCGCCCTGTCTTGCGTGCCGCCAAGGCTGCAATGATGGCAAATTGTGCTGCCTGGGTTTCCTTGCCACCGAAGGCGCCTCCCATGCGCCGTACATGCACCTTGACCGCCGCATCCGGCATGTTCAGTACCCGCGCGCAGAGGTGCTGGATTTCGCTGGGGTTCTGCGTCGAACTGTAGATTGAAATTTCGCCGTCCTCACCCGGCTCCGCCAGCGCGATCTGGCCTTCCAGATAAAAATGTTCTTGCCCGCCCGTACGCAGGCAACCCTTCAGACGATTGGGCGCCTGCGCCAGGGCACGCGCCGAATCACCCCGGCTGACGCGACGCGGAGGCACAACAAAGCTCTGCTGATCCATGGCCTGCTCTATGGACAATACCGCAGGCAATTCCTTGAACTCGAGTTTGGCAAACGCGCAAGCCCGGCGAGCAGCCGCGACGCTTTCAGCTACGACCGCATATAGCGCCTGGCCTGCAAACTGGACCTTCCGATCAGCAAAAACCGGTTCATCTCCTGCATGCACACAGCTCAGGTCGGGGCTTCCCGGAATATCGGCAAGTGTCAGCACGGCAGCGACACCGGGCTGCCGTACAACCTCGGCCAGGTCGCAGACAAGGATTTCGGCATGCGCAAGCGTACTTTGTGCAATGACCACATGCAGCATGCCATGCGGTTCGGCCAGGTCATCGATATACATTGCGGCACCACTGACTTGCTTGGCTGCACTGTCATGGCGCCTGGAAACATGAACCATCATCGACGCGCTCCTTGAAAAGAACCATGCACCACGCCCAGCGGCGCCTGATCCGCTGCCTGGGTCTCATGAAAGAACTTGCGCAGCAGGTTGCCGGCCACACGGTTGCGATAGGCTGCGCTCGCACGCGCATCGTTCAAGGGCTGGTAGGTCTCGCTCAACAGTTCGGCTGCCTGCTCGGCGGTAGCCTCGTCCCAGACGCGCCCGACCAGGAACGCTTCGCACTGCGAGGCACGCAGCGGGGTGCCGGCCATGCCGCCAAAACAGATCCTGGCGCTTTTGACGACACGCTCGCCGGCCTCCTCTGAAAAACCCAGGTTGAAAGCCCCGCATACGCTCGAAATATCCTGATCGATACGCTTGCTGATCTTGTAGACTTTCAGAACACCGCCTGGATCGGGCCGGGGCACCAGAAGGGCTTCGATGAACTCGCCCGGCACCCTGTCCTGCTTGCCGTATGCAATGAAATACGCTTCGAGCGGCAGTTCACGCGTGGCGTCTCCCCGGCGCAGGACCACCCTGGCACCCGCGGCGATCAGGGCAGGCGGCATGTCGCCTATGGGCGAGCCATTGGCAATATTGCCCACGACTGTGCCCAGGTTGCGCACCTGCACGGCACCGATACGGGAAATCAGCTTGCCCATATCCGGATACAGCGCCTGCAGGCCTGCGCTTGCCTGAGCATAGGTGACCGCCGCCGCCAGGCGAACCCCCTGGGGGGTATCCTCGATACGCGCCAACTCAGCGACTCTGCCAATGTAGACCACGGTCTCCAGCGCAGCATGTTTCTTCGTGACGAACAACCCGACATCGGTACCGCCTGCCAGCAGCGTTGCATCGGGGGCGCGCAGCAAGATCTCTGCCAGCTCAGCCAGCGTCGCCGGAGCGATGAAATGCTTGCCGTGGCTGTGGATGCTCACGCCTTCCTGACTGGAAACAGCCTGCAGCTGCTGTCTCAGCAATACTTCATCGGCCTCCCGGATCTGGGCCCCCGAAGCGGGCGCCAGCGCTTTTTCGGCCGCGTGGATGATCGGCGTATAACCCGTGCAGCGGCACAGGTTGCCCGCAAGCATTTCATCGATCGCCACGCGTGTCGGGGGTACATGGTTCTGCGCTCCGGCGAACATCGACATCACGAAGCCTGGCGTACAGAAGCCACATTGCGATGCGTGGGACTCGGCCATCGCTTCCTGCACAGGGTGCAGGCCGGCATCCGATTCCAGGTGCTCCACCGTCATCAGCGCCTTGCCATCCAGGGTTGCCAGAAACTGAATACAGGTATTGACCGCCCGATAATGCAGGCCATTGTCAGCCAGCTCGGCAACCACAGCCGTGCATGCGCCGCAGTCGCCTTCGGCGCAGCCTTCCTTGCTGCCCAGGGCCCGTTCGTGCTCGCGCACGTAGCGCAAGACAGTGAGATTCGGGTCAAAATCGGTCAGCCGGCGCAGCTGGCCATTGAAGACAAATTCGATCGCATCGCGCACCTGAACCCCCTCATCGTGAAACAAATGATCAATACCTGCGCCGCCGCTTCAGTACCCCAGCGCATGCGGCAGCCACAGCGCCACCGTCGGAACATAGCTGATCAGCAGCAGCACGAATATATGTACGCCCAGCAGGACACTCATCGAAGGAATGATCCGCTCGACCCGACATCCCGAGACCTCGGCCCCCAGGTAGAGCGCAACGCCGATCGGCGGCGTTGCCATGCCGATCACCAGGTTCAGGCTCATGATGACCCCGAAAAGCACTGGATCGACACCGATGCTCTGGATGACCGGCATCAGCACGGGCACCAGGATGATGATGGCGGCCGTCGTATCCATGACACAGCCTACCAGCAGCAGCAGAACGTTGATCAACAACAGCAGGATATATGGATTGTCGGACACCCCCAGCATGGCGGACGCGATCGACTGCGGCACGGCCTCGGAAAGCATTACATCCGAAAAAATCCTGGCGGCGCCGATGATCAGCATGATGAAGCTGGTCGTCATCCCGGTACTCAGCAGTATCCGCCACAGTTCCCTGAAGGTCAGCTCACGATACACAAATATGCCGATCAGCAAGGCATACAGTACGGCGACCGCCGCCGCTTCGGTGGGCGTCATCACTCCCGTGAAGATACCCCCCAGTATGATGACCGGCATCAGCAAGGCAAACCCTGAATTCCTGGCCTCGCGCCAGACTGCCTTGCCGCTGAAAGGCTGCACTTCGCCATAGCCGCGCCGGCGCGACCAAAAATAAATCACGGCCATCATGCCCAAGGCAATGAGCAGGCCCGGAACCACGCCCCCCAGAAACAGAGCGCCGACCGACTGGCCCGCGGTGACTGCAAAAATCACCATCGTGATGCTGGGCGGAATGATGGGCCCCAGAAGCGATGAACAGATGGTCAGGCTCGCTGCGATTTCTACCGGATACTTCTCTTTTTTCATGGCCGGTATCAGCACCCGGCCGACCGCGGCAATGTTGGCCAGCGCCGAACCGGAGATGGCCGCCATGATCGCGTTGGCCACTACATTGGAATGGCCCAGCCCGCCAGTGATATGGCCAACCAGCGTCTTGGAGAAATTGACCAGGCGCAGCGATATGCCGCCGCGGTTCATGAGTTCGCCGGCCAGGATGAAGAAGGGCACCGCCATCATCGGGAAAGAATCCATGCCGTTGAACATGCTCATCGGCACGACCAGCAGCGGCATCGTATCGACAAGCAGCACCACGGCCAGCGTAGCCGCTGCGCCCACGGCAAAGACTACCGGAACGCCAAGGACCAGAAAAGCGGCCATCAATCCAAAAAGAGTTGCTGCGAGCATCGAGACAACCTGTCGTGAAGTTTATTCGGATTTCAGCTCTATCTGCGCGGCGTGCGCAGGATCAGCCAGCCCGCGGTACGAAAGAAATGAAACCACCATGAGGTGATAGATCATCAATGCCGCACCGACCGGCACGGCCGCATACGGCAGTGCCATGGGCAGTTGCAGCGCTGGCGTCGTCATGCGTCCGCCACGTACATACATGTCCCAGCCCTTCCATAGAAGCACGGCCAGGAATGCAAATATGACGAGCTGGGAAAAGCCGAAAACAACGTTTTGCCAGAACCGGCCCGGGATCTTGCGGATGAGCATATCGATGGCGATATGGCCGCCATGGCGAAACACCAGCCCGCCACCGAGAAATGAAAGCCATACCATGCTGTAGCGAGCGACCTCTTCAGACCAGGCCGGCGCATCGTTCAATAAATAGCGCGCAAAAACGCCCGATAGCGTGGCGCCTGTCATGAGCAACAACAACAGCACCAGCAACGCGCTGCTGGCGACGACAATCAACTGATCGAATTTTCGCAGCATAGTATTTCCATGGAATGCGGAAATGGCGGCCGCCGCCAGCCGGGCGGCCGCCATGGTCCTTATTGGCCCTGCCCGACCTTGGCCTCTGCGGTGCTGATGCCGGCGAGCATCTTGTCGACCCATTCGTCGCCGATGTCCTTGCGAACCATTTCCTCGACCGGCGGACGCCCCAGGTCACGATACTCGGCGTATTCCTCTGCCGTGGGCGCATAGATCTCGATGCCTGCCTCGCGCAGCTCTTCTATGGCGTCGCGTTCGTCGAGCAAAACCGTTGCACGGGCAACGACTGTCGCCGTCCTGGCCGCCTCCTGGACGATGTTCTGCTGCTCTGGGGTCAGCGACTGATAAACGTCGTCATTGATCATCGCGACATGAATGCTGAAGAGATGGCGATCGAGTGTCAGGTATTTCTGATGCTCGTGCAGTTTCATCGCGTAAGCCAGCCCCGGGGGGTTTTCCATGCCGTCCACCACGCCCTGTTGCAGCGAAGTGTACAGTTCAGACCAGGCAATGGGCACGGGATTGCCGCCCAGGGCACGGACCATGGCGATATGCCCCTGGTTTTCTCCAGTGCGGATCTTCAACCCCTTGAGATCCGAGGGGCCGTGCACGGGACGCTTGGCATTGAAAAAGCTGCGCACGCCCGCATTGAATACACCCAGGATGCGCAAGCCGGTTGCCTCGCGCCAGGCCTCATTGAAGGCATCGCCAAATTCCCCGTCCAGCACTTCCCAGGCGACCGCATCAGAATTGAAGAGGTACGGGATGCCCCAAACCTGAGCGGGCTTGAAGAAGCTGGGCATCAGGATTTCACTGTTGATGGTCATCTGATTGATGCCCGTCTGTGCCTTTTGCAGCTGCTCGCGCTCAGATCCGGCAGCATTGGCGCCCTGTATCTGTACCTTGATCTGCTGATCGGAATTGCGCTCGACCATCTCTTTGAAGATGACGGCCCAGGCCTGAGAACCCTGGTTCATCTTTTCTGCAGTGGTATGGCTGAGCCTGAGCACGGTCTCTGCTGCAGCATTCGATGCAGCCCCAAGCCCGGCAACGGCAATCGCCATTGAGGCCGCTGTCACGCGACAGAAATTGAGCAATTTCATGCGATTCATCTCCATTTTCTGCAGCCGTCGGCTGCCGTTACATGTCCAATCACTTCGTTGAATTGACACATCTTCGAGTACATTTATAAATGTATGCAACTGAGGACGAGACAGAAAGTTATCACGCCAATATTTCCGGAACAAGCAGGTGATTACCCTTATGCGCTAATTGTGGGAGTATACAGTAGGTTACAGTGTGCTCCAGGGCGATGGGCCAGGCGGTCTCTCCCCTTGGAAGAATCGTTGATTGCATAGAAAAACGCTGCTAAGATTACATCCATGTATTTTTGCATGTAATTTTGACCTGGGAGATAACGCCTTGAGCCATGACGCCCTCAGCGAAACGAAACTGCTTGCCACCCTGCAAGCATTCGTACGCTTTCCAAGCCAGCAGACCGAGCTGCATGAAGATGATCCCGAGGTCAAGGCCTTCATCCGCGAATGTGCAGCACCCGAGCTCGAAGGGCTCGAGGTCGCGCTGCATTATGATGAGATGGGGAATCTCATCGCCGAGGCGGGTCCCACAGACACTGGCCGCTCACTGATGTTCGTAGGCTATGCCATGACACATCCGGCAGCGCGCATGCAAGAGCCTTTTTCAGCCACTGTGATTGACACGCCTCGGGGGCGGGCCGTGCGCGGGCGGGGGGTGGCAGAGCAAAAAACGGCCCTGGCCGCCGCGTTCGGCGCATTCACGCAAGCCGTACGTGATGGCCAGCTGGGTGGGCGCCTGACGCTCGTGCTGACCACTGCCGGCGAGACGGGCCGCCACGATGCCATCGCCTGCGTGATGAAATCTCTGCCACAACCGCCCAGGCACGTCGTCATCCTCGTCGGTACGGACAACCGGATCGCCATCGGCAATAAAGGCCGGATCGACTTCGATGTCGTGATCAAGGGAAAAACGTCTCACAGCTCGGCCCCCTGGCACGGCGTCAATGCCATTGCCGGCGCCCAGCGCGTGCTTGCCCAACTGGATTCGCTGGACCTGGGGGTTGCGGATCATCCCGCCTTCGGACCCGCCACCCTGACGCCGACCGCCATCGACAGCAGCCCCAAGGCAACCCATACGGTGCCCGATACCGTCACCATCACATATGATCGACGCCTGTTGCCGGGCGAAAAGCCAGACGCCGCTCTGGCGTCGATTCAAAAGGCCATTACCCTGGAATCTCCCTGGCAGGCGACCTGCAAGCCGGGGCCTGTCATGTACCCCAATGAACTGCCACTGGACAGCGCCTACTACCAGAATCTGAAAGCGGCATATCAGAAAGCCAGCGGCCAGCAGCCCGAAACAATGCACTGCAACTTCGCGCTGGATGCCGGATATTTCTGCCGCCAGGGCATCGATGCAGTCATGTGGGGCCCTGGAGAAGTCGATCAGTTCCACTCCAGCGAAGAGCACGTTCTTGTTTCGGATTTCGTTACTATGGCCAATGCATACCGTGCGCTGATCGCCGAATGCCTGTCTGCACCAACGCCGTGACCGTCAGGTCCGGACCACCCAGTTGATCCAGGAAAGCCCCATGCAACCGTCATTAGCCAGCACCGCCCTGCCCCCCGATATGATTGATAAAGCGTTATCGCCTGTTCAACAGGCCTATCAATACATACTCAATGGCATTTTGTCGGGCGAGCTGACTGCCGGCATGCGAATTCCAACCGAATCCGTGGCCGAAGTCCTGGGTATCAGCCGCACGCCTGTCAGGGATGCGTTGCGCCGCCTCGAGGGCGATGGCGCCGTAATGATTTCCGCCAACCGGGGGGCGGCGGTCGCCAAATACTCGCGCGCCGAAGTCGCCCAGCTGATCGAGATGCGGGCCGTGCTCGAAGGGCTGGCTGCGCGCTGCGCGCTGCCGAACATCGGCACAGTCGAACTCGACGAATTGATGCATCTGAACTCGAAAATGAAACTTGCGAGCACATCATTATCGACCTGGATGGCGGCGCACGATGCATTCCACAATTACCTGACCTCGCTCAGTCGACGGCCACTTCTGGCGCGCCAGACAGAAAAGATGCGGCTCATGTTGCTGCCCTATTACCGGGATTATTACAACCAGAGTCTCGAGATGGAAATTCTCGGCCTCGAGCACGAGAAACTGATCAGCGCAATCGAATTCAAGGATGCCACGCACCTCGAGCAAATCGTGCGGCAACATGCAATGGCCAACGTCGACAAGGTCGCCATCCTGGCAGAATCCGATCATGACCACTTCAAGAATTAAGTTTCATCATTCAATAACCGCATGTGAGGAAGAAGCATGGAGCAAACTCGCGCGCCCGTCACGTTCAACCGGCACCTGACGGGCGACTATTGGCTGCTTGAAGTAGAAGCTCCACAGATCGCCGGCGCGCTCAGGCCCGGCGAGTTTGTCAACATATTGGTCGATGACCGCCCGGCACCTTATCTGCGCCGCCCATTCAGCGTCTACCGCGTCAGTGCAGATCGGCGCCGCCTCCAGGTGGCCTACAAAATCGTCGGCGAGGGCACACGCCTCATGACGCAGACCATACCGACCGGGGGATATTGTGATGTACTCGGCCCCCTGGGGCATGGTTTCTCGCTGCCCGACGAGGCGCGGCGCATTGCCGTCGTCGGTCGCGGCATCGGCGTCGCAGCGTTGCCCACACTGGTCGACGAAGCCGCCCGACGCGGCATCGAGGTGCACGGCTTTCTCAGTGCCCGCACCCGCGACAACCTCGTGGCCGAGGACATTTTTGCCGAATATGGGTTCCCGGTCGTGACACAGACCGATGAACAGGAGCCGGGCGCACTGGTTACCACCCCCCTGGCCACGCTGAGCAAGACAATGAAATTCGACGCCTTCTATGTGTGCGGCTCAAACCGACTGGCCCGCGTCGTGCACCAGATCGCCGCCGCGCAGCAGGTCCCTGCAGAAATTGCGATGGAGCAGGACATGGCCTGCGGGTTCGGCGACTGCCACGGCTGTGTCATCGAAGTCAACACCGAGGGCAACGAGACGGCCTGGCGCGAAGTCTGCCATTACGGCCCCGTTTTCAATACCTGGGAGGTCCTGCATGCTTGATGATGTCACCGTCGCTCCGATAGCCGAGACGCACATGGATTCGGAGCCCATTCTGGCCGTGGAAATCGCTGGGATCAAGATGAAGAACCCGCTCACCGTGGGGTCTGGAACCTATGGACATCACGGTCGTTTCAGCCAGTTCTTTCCCGTGGAAACACTGGGTGCGCTGGTGCCGAAAACCATCCGCAATTACAAATGGCCGGGCAACCCTGCTCCGCGCATACACGAGGTCGTTGCCGGATTGCACAGTTCGGTGGGGATACCCAGCAACGACTGGGACACATTCATCGCCAACGATGCCAGGATATTGCAATCATTCTCGCTGCCGGTCATCCAGAGCGTCATAGGACGCACGGAAGATGAATACGTTGAACTGGTCGAGAAATGCTCTGCGCTTGGGATATTTTCGGGGATCGAGCTGAACCTGTCATGCCCCAACCTGAAACAAGGTGGGCTGGACTTCGGCTACGACCCGGACACAGCTGGCCATCTTATCCGCCGTGCCCGCCAGGTGACCTCACTGCCACTGATCGCAAAGCTGGCCCCCGACTACTCGTCTCTGGTCAACGTGGCGAAGGCCGTTGAAGCGGCTGGCGCCGATGCGATTGCGCTGGTCAATGCGCCACGAGCCATGTGCATCGACTACAGAACCCGCCGCCCGATCATCGGCAACAAAATTGGTGCCCTATCCGGTTCGGCCATCAAGCCGCTGGCCATTTATATGGTCTGGCAGCTGTACAAGGCGGTCAAGATACCGCTGTTCGGCATGGGGGGGGTCCATGATTACCGCGACGTTGTCGAATTCATGGCGGCCGGGGCACGCGCCGTGGCATTCGGTACGATCAATTACGTCAACCCCATGGCGGTGCCAACGGCAATCAAGGACTTGCGTCTCTTTCTCAAAGAAGAAAAAATAGACGATGTCAATGACCTGGTCGGGGCTGCGCACTTTTGAATCTGAAGCAAGGCGCGATCTGGGCCAGATGCAGGCTGAAAATCCAGGCAATCTGGCCAGACATCGACCGAACCCAGCCCCGGGAACGGCTCTGCCACATCCATCGTCGGGTTTCAGGTAAAAACCGCCAGCAATCCGAAAAGCCCAGAAGAAAGATATTGCACGAACCGAAACCCTGGCCCTTCAGCCATGACGCGCGGTCACTGTCTTGATGCGGGTGAAGCCATTGAGGGCTTCGAAGCCTTTCTCGCGGCCATGGCCTGAGTGCCCCACGCCGCCAAAAGGCAGCTCGACGCCACCGCCGGCACCATAGTTGTTCAGATAGACCTGGCCCACGTTCAACTGCCGTGCCATGCGCATCTGGCGCCCGCCATCGCGCGTCCACACGCCGGCAATCAGGCCATACACCGTACCGTTGGCGATGCGCAGGGCTTCGGCCTCATCCTCGAACGGGATGAGCACCTGAACCGGGCCGAAGATCTCTTCCTGGGCCAGACGGTGGTCGGGCGGCACTTCGGAAAACAGCGTGGCGCGCACGAAATGACCATCGGCACTGGCATCGGCCCGGATACTGCCTTCAGCCGCCACACTCAGCTCTGCCTTGCCCAGTTCGATGTAGTGGCTGACCCGGTTTTTCTGCCTGGCCGAAATCAACGGGCCCAGGTCGCAGCCATCCGCGGCCGGGCCGGCGACCAGCCCGCGGTACATGTCGGCCATGCGACGCTTCACCTCGTCGTACAGCCCACGCTGCACCAGTACCCGTGTGGCCGCCGAGCAGGTCTGGCCGGCATTCTGCATGCAGGCACCCACCAGCGTAGGCATGGCCTGATCGAGATCGCAGTCATCGAACACGATATGGGGCGATTTGCCACCGAGTTCGAGCGTGACGGGGATCACGTTGCGGCCGGCGGCCGCCTGAATGCGCTGACCCGTGGCCACCGACCCCGTGAATGACAGGTGATTCAGCCCTGGATGCTCGGACAGCGCCGCGCCCGCCTCGGTGCCCAGGCCGGTCACCACGTTGAGCACGCCCGCGGGCAGGCCGGCCTCCATCGCGATGGCGGCGAACGCCAGCGTGGACACGGAGGCGTCTTCGGCGGGCTTGACCACGCAGCTGTTGCCGGCCGCCAGAGCCGCGGCCACGCCGCGCCCCGCGATCTGCATGGGGTAGTTCCAGGGGATGATGATGCCAGCCACCCCGTGGGGCTCACGCAAGGTGTAGACCGTGAAGCCGTGCTGGTACGGGATGGTGGTGCCCATGAGCTTATCGGCGGCCCCGGCATAGAACTCGAGGTAGCGCGCCAGGGCCTTGGCGTCGTTCAGCGACTGATGCAGCGGTTTGCCTACATCCAGGGCTTCGATCATGGCCAGTGCCTCGGCCCGCTGCAGCACCAGTTCGGACATCTTCATCAGGATGCGCCCGCGCTCGGTGGCCGTGGTACGCCCCCAGGGGCCTTCGAAGGCCCGGCGGGCCGCCGCAACGGCGGCATCGATATCAGCCGCCCCGCCTCGCGCGATCTGCCCCATGATCCCGCCTGTCGACGGATTTTCCACGGGCAGGACCTGGCCCGAGGCGGCCGCGCGCCACTGCCCGTCGATCAGGATCCGGGTCGGATCGAACCAGAGTATGGATTGCAGCTCGGTGCTGCTGGCCTTGTCGAGTGTGACAGTGGAGTCGGAAGCCATTGTGAATCCCCAGTGTATCGAATACGGTGGCGGGCGGGTCGTCCAGACATTGACGAAATGGGCGCGCGGGCTCGTCAGGCGCAGAAATGTTGAAAACAGGTTATTGGCGGACAGAGGGGGATTCGAACCCCCGATACGCTATTCACGTATACACGCTTTCCAGGCGTGCGCCTTCAACCACTCGGCCATCTGTCCTGCAGGGCGAGCAGTCACGCCCCAAAGAAGCTCGCCATTTTAACAGAGTTCAGCCCAGCGCCGAGCCGCCGGTCAGCGCCGCTACCCCCAACCCACCGACCATGCGTTCCACATAACGGGCGATCATGTCGATCTCGAGGTTGACCGATGAGCCGACCTGCACGTTGCGCAACGTAGTGACCTGAACCGTATGCGGGATCAGGTTGATGGAAATCTCGGTGCCTTCTTCCTGGTCATCCACCCGATTGATGGTCAGGCTGACACCGTTGACGGTAATCGAGCCCTTGTAGGCCAGATAGCGGGACAGGTGGGCAGGCACGATGATGCGCAGATCCAGCGATTCACCGACCGTGTCGAGGCAGGTGACCCGCCCGACACCATCCACGTGGCCGGACACCAGATGCCCGTCCAGGCTATCGCCCATGCGCAACGCGTGCTCGAGGTTGACCTCGCCCTCGGCATCGAGCCCGCAGGTGCGGTCCAGGCTCTCGCGCGACACATCGACCTCGAATGCGTGCGGATGCAGAGCCACCACCGTCATGCAGGCCCCCTGCACGGCGATGGAATCCCCCACACGCGTGCGCTCGAGAGGCAGACCACCCGCCTGGATGCGCAGGCGTACACCGGCATCGCTTGAATCGCCCAGTGGCACGATCTGGTCGATGCGCCCTGTCGCCGTGATGATTCCTGTGAACATGATGAATGCTTTCCTGAAACGGTCGAGCCAGCCGCCCGAAGATGTTAGACCCCGCAGGCCTGTCGCAGGGCGCGCCAGTGCTCTGCCTGGCGCAGATGCAGGCGCATGTCGCGATCCAGCGCTGCGGCGCCTAGAAATTCGTATGCAGGGGCGTCTTCGAGGTGCTGCACGGCCTGCGTCAACGCGACCAGACCCCGCCCCGCCCCCAGCACGGTCGGGGCTACATAGGCGATCCATTCGTCGACATGCCCGCCGGCGACCAGCGCGCCAGTCAGGCGGGCCCCGGCCTCGACATGGACCTCGTTGATGTCATGAGCGCCCAGCCAGCGCAGCACGGCGCCAAGATCCAGGCCTGTGCCAGCCATCGGCACCTGCACGACCCGGGCCTGCCTGCGGGCAAGACGCCCGGCCTTCGCGGCATCCACTTCGGCTGAAAAGATCCACACCGGCCGGCCATCGAGCAAGCGCGCCTGTTCGGGCATGGCGAGATGGCTGTCGAGCACCGCCCGCATCGGCTGCCGCTGCGTGGGCACATCGCGCACATCCAGGCGCGGATCATCGGCCAGCACCGTGCCCAGGCCCGTGAGCACGACACAGGCGCGCGCGCGCCAGGCGTGGCCATCGGCCCGTGCAGCCTCCCCCGTGATCCACTGCGAACGGCCATCGGGCAGCGCAGTGCGGCCATCCAGCGAGGCCGCTGTCTTGACGCGCACCCAGGGGGTGCCACGCACCATGCGCGCGCAGAACCCGGGATTCTGCGCCAGCGCGTCTTCGGCAAACAGCCCGGCGTCGACCTGCAGCCCGGCTGCGCGCAGCGCGGCCAGGCCGTGACCCGCCACCCGGGGGTTGGGATCACGCAAGCCGACGACCACACGACGGATGCCCGCCCGTATCAGGGCCCCGGTACAGGGCGGCGTGCGCCCCTGGTGACTGCAGGGCTCGAGCGTCACGTAGGCCGTTGCCCCTTCTGCAGACAGGCCCTGGCGCTCGAGTTCGAACAGGGCCTGGGCCTCGGCATGCCGTTCCCCCGCCCTCTGGGTGCTGCCCTCGGCCAGCCAATGGCCATCGCGCACCAGCACGCAGCCCACACGCGGATTGGGATTGCTCAAGGTGCACGCCTGCTCGGCCACCTTGAGCGCCCGGCGCATCCAGCGCTGATCGTGAGTGGAAAATGCGCTTGAATCAGTCGGTGCCGTCATGGTGCTCGGTACCCAGTTCATCGATGGTGCGCACGAACTCGCTGAGGTCCTCGAAACTGCGGTACACCGACGCAAAACGCACGTAAGCCACCCGGTCCAGGGCCCGCAGTTCGGTCATGACCAGTTCGCCGACGAATTCAGAGGGCACCTCGCGCTTGCCGCTGGCCATGAGGCGATCCTGGATGCGCACCAGAGCCGCATCCAGGGCCGAGGCACTGACGGGCCGCTTGCGCAGGGCCAGGGCCATGCTGCCGCGCAGCTTGGCCGAATCGAACTCGACCCGGCTGCCATTGCGCTTGACGATGGCCGGCATCATGAGTTCGACCCGCTCGTACGTGGTGAAGCGCCGCTCACAGGCCATGCAGCGCCGCCGGCGCCGGATCGTGTCGCCCTCTTCGGAGACCCGGGAATCGACGACCTGCGTATCAGCGTGCTGGCAAAATGGGCATTTCATGTGCAAAAGGGCATCTTGCGATGCCCCCGTCGGTAAGAATCAGCGATAGACCGGCAGACGCTGTGTGAGTTCATGGACCCTGGCCCGTACCTTGGCCAGGTTGTCGGCGTTGTCTGGATCATCGAGCACGTCGGCGATCAAATGCCCGGTGAGCTCGGCCTCGGCCTCGAGGAAACCACGCGTGGTCATGGCCGGCGTGCCCAGACGAATGCCACTGGTAACAAAAGGTTTCTCCGGGTCATTCGGGATGGCGTTCTTGTTCACCGTGATATGGGCTTCGCCCAGGGCCGCTTCAGCCGCCTTGCCAGTAATGCCCTTGGCGCGCAGGTCGACCAGCATGACATGGCTTTCCGTACGCCCCGAGACGATGCGCAGGCCGCGCTTGACCAGCGTTTCGGCCAGAACCTGCGCATTGGCCAGAACCTGTGCGGCATAGACCTTGAAATCGGGTTGCAAGGCTTCACCAAACGCAACGGCCTTGGCGGCAATGACGTGCATCAGCGGCCCGCCCTGAATCCCCGGGAAAATGGCTGAATTGATGATTTTCTCGTGCTCGGATTTCATCAGGATGACCCCGCCGCGCGGGCCACGCAGGGATTTGTGCGTCGTCGTCGTGACGAAATCGGCATGCGGTACGGGATTGGGATACACGCCGCCCGCCACCAGGCCCGCATAATGCGCGATGTCCACCATGAACAGGGCTCCGTTGTCGTGTGCGATGCGGGCCATGCGTTCGAAGTCGATGCGCAGGGCATAGGCGGAAGCCCCCCCCACCACCAGCTTCGGTTTGTGCCGACGGGCCAGCTCTTCGAGCTGATCGTAGTCGATCTCTTCCTGGGCGTTCAGGCCATAGGAATGGAACCGATACAGCTTGCCCGACGCATTCACCGGCGAGCCGTGCGTGAGATGCCCGCCTTCGGCAAGACTCATGCCCAGCACGCTGTCGCCGGGGTTGAGCACGGCCATGTACACGCCCTGGTTGGCCTGCGACCCCGAATTGGGTTGCACGTTGGCCGCTTCGGCGCCGAAGATCTGCTTGACCCGGTCGATGGCCAGCCGTTCGATCACATCGACATGTTCACAACCCCCGTAGTATCGCCGGCCTGGATAGCCTTCGGCGTACTTGTTGGTGAGTTGCGTACCCTGCGCCTGCATGACGGCAGGGCTGGCGTAGTTCTCGGAGGCAATCAGCTCGATATGCTGTTCCTGCCGGAGGTTTTCGTCCTGGATGGCCGCCCAGATATCCGGGTCGGCCTGATCGAGCGTACGAGAGCGATCAAACATGGGGTGTGGTCCTGACAGAGTGAAGACGAAATGAAAAGGCTTACAGGGCGTGCAGCCTGGGGTTGAGGGTGTAGGTGCCCGTGATCGAAGCCTGCGCCAGGATGTGCCCCTGCATGGCCTCGCGCACCCTGGCCCCATCGAACCGGCCGGTCACGGCAAGCTCGGCCACATCGAGCGCGTACACGGTGAACACGTAGCGATGCACCAGCGCGTCATTCCAGGGTGGGCAGGGGCCATCGTAGCCAAAGTAGTCGCCGTTCATGTCGCGATCAGAGGCAAACCAGCTGGTGAAGTCATTCAGGCCCTGGCGAGTGCCATCCAGTGCCAGGGGGCCGGCCTTGCCGCGCGGCGTGATGCCGTCGGAATAGCTGCCTTCTTCGATGTGGCGTACGTCAGCCGCGATGTCGACCAGCACCCAATGATGAAAATCGGTACGCGGCAGATCGGCCGGTACCTCGCGCCCGGGCTGGTTGACGTCATCCGGGCGCGAAGGCACGTCTGAATCGACGCACAGCACGACAAATGACCGGGTACCCTCGGGTACGTCGGACCAGGCCAGGTGCGGGTTGCGATTGCCGGCCAGGGCCACGTGTGCCTGTGGATCGATACGCCCGAAGGCGTTGTTCTCGGGAATCACCCCGTGATCGGGAAAAGATTGGCTATGCAGTTTCATGAGGCCTCCGAAGCCCGGGCCAGGGTCACCCGGGCAAATTTGCGCTTGCCCACTTGCATGATGTACACACCCGCAGGCAGCTGCAGGGATTTGTCTTCGATGCGCTGCCCATCGATGCGCACCCCCCCCTGTTCGATATTGCGCTGCGCTTCGGATGCCGAAGCCGACAGCCCCGCCGCGCGCAGCACCTTGAGTATGCCCAGCGGCGCGCCGGCCACCCGGACCTCGGGGAGGTCGGCGGGGATGGCGCCATCGCGAAACCGGGCATTGAAATGCGCCAGGGCCTGGGCGCCCGCGCCCTGGCCATGAAAACGGTCGACCAGTTCGATGGCCAGCAGGACCTTGACATCGCGCGGGTTGCGACCGTCGGCCACTTCGGCCTGCAGGGTGGCGAGCTCTTCAAGAGTACGGAAGGACAGCAGTTCGAAGTAACGCCACATCAGCGTATCGGAAATCGACATCAGCTTGCCGAACATGGAGTCGGCCGGCTCGGTGATGCCGATATAGTTGCCCTTGGACTTGGACATCTTCTCGACCCCGTCGATCCCTTCGAGCAGGGGCATGGTCAGCACGCACTGGGGCGCCTGGCCGTATTCTTTCTGCAGTTCGCGACCCACCAGCAGATTGAATTTCTGGTCGGTACCCCCCAGCTCGAGATCGGCCTGCAGGGCCACCGAATCGTACCCCTGCAGCAGGGGATAGAGGAATTCGTGCACCGAGATCGGCACGCCCGCCCTGAAGCGGCGGGTGAAGTCATCGCGCTCCATCATGCGGGCCACCGTGTAGCGTGACGCCAGCTGGATGAGCCCGCGGGCCCCGAGCGGATCGGACCACTCGGAGTTGTAGCGGATTTCGGTGCGCCCGGGATCCAGCACCAGGCTGGCCTGCGCATAATAGGTTTCGGCGTTTGCACGGATCTGCTCTGCCGTGAGCGGCGGCCGCGTACTGTTGCGCCCGCTGGGATCGCCGATCTGGGCCGTGAAATCGCCGATCAGGAAGATCACCGTATGCCCCAGATCCTGTAGCTGACGCATCTTGTTGAGCACCACGGTATGGCCCAGATGGATGTCCGGCGCAGTGGGGTCCAGGCCCAGCTTGATGCGCAAGGGCGCACCGGTCGTACGGCTGCGCGCCAGCTTGACGGCGAACTCTGAAGCCACCAGCAGCTCGTCGCAACCCCGCTGCACGACCTGCAGGTCGTGCGCAATTTGCGGATCGGCAGGGTCGATGGGAGACGGCATGATGAACGCTTATATCAAAAAAAAGAGAAAAAAGCTCGAAAAAACTGCCGACATGCGTTAGCATAACGTGCGATTGCAGCTTGTGCACAACAGATGCAAGCGCTTCAACAGTTTCAATCGCTCGTTCCGAGTGACGGGGTCTCATGTTAGCAGAGCCTGCCCCCGCCGGTGCGCATTTCCATAACCGATCACCTGGTCCATGATGCCCGACACCCATCACACACCACGCCGCCGACACCTGACCCGCAATCTGCTACTGGCCGCATCGGGCCTGTTCCTGACCGCCGCCGCGCTGGCTGTCGTCCAGCCGCCGGCACCGCCGCCAGGCCCGCTGATGGAAGCACGCACCCGCCTCGACCTGCGCATCGACAATACGCTCACCCAGCGTCAGGATACCCCGTATATCACCTCCACGCGCATTCGGCGTGGCGATACGGTGGTCGACCTGCTGCGCCGCCTCGAAGTCGATGAAGACGGGCTTTTGGCCTTCCTCACCACCAACAAGGACGCGCGCTCCATTTACAAGCTGTATCCGGGCCGCAATGTGCGCGCAGCGCTGGATGATGCCGGCCATCTGGTCTGGCTGCGCTACCTGCACACACCGGGCACACGCACCGACGGTGGCATGGATGCGGGCTGGCTCGAAGTCCGCCCCGATGAGGCCGGCGGTTTCACGGCCCAGGAACTCACCGAAGCGGCCATGCCCGAAACCCGCCTGGCCGAAGGCGAAATCAAGTATTCATTGTTCGGTGCGGCCGATGCCGCCAATATTCCAGACCACATCACGCTCGAGATGGTCGAAATCCTCGGCAGCCGCATCGACTTCCTCACCGACCTGCGCAAGGGCGACCGCTTCCGCATCGTCTACGACGCCTACACACACGACGGCGCCCCGGTCGGGGCCGGGCGCATCCGGGCGCTCGAATTCATCAACAAGGGCAAGACGTACAGCGCCGTGTGGTTCGAGAACAGCGCAGGCCAGGGCGGCTACTACGACTTCTCCGGCGCCAGCCTGCAAGGGGCTTTCCTGCGCAACGCCATCAAGTTCACGCGCATCAGTTCACGCTTCGGCATGCGCCAGCACCCCATCCACAATAAATGGATCGGCCACAAGGGGGTCGATTACGCAGCCCCTTCGGGCACGCCCATACGGGCCACCGCAGATGGCAGCGTACAGTTCATCGGCCAGCAGCGGGGCTACGGCAATGTGATCATCCTCAAGAATCACGGCCCATATTCCACGCTGTACGCCCACCAAAGCCGCTTTGCCAAGGGGCTCAAGAAAGGCGCAAAGGTGCGTCAGGGCGACATCATCGGCTATGTCGGCGCCACTGGCTGGGCGACCGGCCCCCACCTGCACTACGAATTCCGCATCGATCAGAAGCCAGTCGATCCTCTGGCAGTCGACCTGCCCGTAGGGCGCACGCTCGAAGCCTCCGAACGCCAGGCATTCGAGGCCACGGTGGCCGACTACCGCCCCCAGATGAAGCGGCTTGCCCAACTGCAGGACAACCGCTTGCTGCTGGCCAGCGCAGACACGATTGAATCCACAGAGTCCACCGAAGAACCCTAGTTACTGCATAGGGCTCATGTCCGGCACCAGCACCGACGCAGTCGACGGGGTGCTGGCCGATCTGGCTGCGCACCCCATCCGCTTGCTGGCGCAGGCCAGCCTGCCGCTGCCATTGCCGCTGCGCGACGAATTCCTGGCATTGAATGCTCCGGGGCCCAATGAACTCCATCGCTCGGCCATGGCCGCCAACGCACTGGCCGATTGCCAGGCGGCCGTGGTGCAATCGCTGCTGGCCCAGGCGGGCCTGTCAGCGCAGGATATCCTGGTGTTGGGCACGCACGGGCAGACCGTACGCCACGCGCCGGACGCCGGCTATACGGTGCAGATCAATGCCCCCGCCCGCCTGGCCGAACGCTGTGGCATCGCCACGGTGGCCGATTTCCGCAGCCGGGATGTCGCCGCGGGGGGGCAAGGGGCACCCCTGGTGCCCGCCTTCCACGCGGCCTGCTTCGGTACCCGTGGGGGCCGGGCCGTGCTGAACCTGGGCGGGATTGCCAACCTGACCCTGCTCGAGTCCCCCGTGCGCGGCTTCGATACCGGGCCGGCCAACATGCTCATGGACGCATGGGCCCAGACCCATCTGGGCCAGCCCTTCGATCAGGATGGCCAATGGGCCGCCAGCGGATGCTGCCAGCCCGCGCTGCTCGCCAGCATGCTGGCCGAGCCCTGGTTCGCCCGTTTACCGCCCAAGTCGACGGGGCGCGACCTTTTCAGCCTGGGGTGGCTGCATGCCCACCTGGAAAAATTCACGCATCAGGGCACGCCGTTCGCACCGGCGGACGTTCAGGCCACGCTGCTCGAACTGAGCGTGCGCTCGATTGCCGACGCGCTGCAGCGCCATGCACACCATGTGCAGACCGTTCTGGCCTGCGGAGGGGGGGCGCTCAACCAGGCTTTCATGGCGCGTCTGGGCCGCGCGCTGGCGCCTGTGGCACTGCGCACGACGGCTGATGAAGGGGTGCCTGTACAGGCTGTGGAAGCGCTGGCATTCGCCTGGCTGGCCCACGCCTGGCTGCAAGGGCGCGCGGCCTGCCTGCCCGAGGTCACCGGCGCCCGGCACGCCACTATCGCAGGATGCCTGTACCCCGCCTGAACCTCAGGCCGTGAACGATGAGCCGCAACCACAGGTGGTTTCGGCATTGGGGTTGCGTACCACGAACTGCGAGCCTTTCAGGGCTTCTTCGTAATCGATCTGGGCCCCCGTCAGGTACTCGACACTGAGCGGATCGACCAATAGCTGCATGCCATCCTGCTCGATGACGAGGTCATCGGCTGCCGCCGATTCTTCGAGGCCAAAGCCATACTGAAAACCGGAACAGCCACCGCCTTCGACATAAATGCGCAGTTTCAGGGCCGGATTGCCTTGATCGGCCCGCAACTGGCGCAGCCGTGCCAGGGCTGCCGCAGTGAGCCCGATCGCCGCCGACACGCTGGATCGGGAGATGCTTGAAGATGCCATCATGGTTGTTTCCCGTTCTGGGCCACAGGGGCCTCTTGTGCAGCGACGACGACACCGCCTTCGAGGATCTCGAGCTGCACGCTGTCAATGGATTGCCCAGGTACGGCCTGAAGCAGGCCTGTGCTGCGCTGGAACTGGCGGAAATCGAGCACCAGGGCATCTGGCGCCCCGGCATCCGGTGCCGATGAATCAGGCGCCCCGGGCGGCAACAGCCTTATTTTAACGGGTTTGCCATCTTTCATGCTGCGTGCCACAAAGCGCAGGTGCCCCTTGAATTCAGCCGCATCGGGGCGCGCATTGCGCGTGAGCAACACCCGGTATGACAGGAACTCACCCTCGGGCACGATGTCGAACGCCCGAATGGCCACCGCACCCGCCGGCCCCGGAGGGATCAGTTGCTCGTAGAACGCCAGCTGGTCCTGTGTCCGGCCCAGGGTCTCCTGGAGTTCGTCTGTCTTTTCCTGCAAGCTGCGCAAGGCGGCAGAATCGGCTGTCACGCGGCTTTGATCGGCGGCCCTGTCGGCCTGGGCCTGCAGCAGATCGGCCTGCAAGGCGGCCACCTGGGACTCGAGCATCCGCATGTGATCCGCGTCGCCTGCGTGCATGCCCACATGCATGGCCACTGCGCCGGCGACGAATGCCAGCAGCAACAGCAACAGGCGCCTGAGCATGCGCACCAGCCAGTGACTCATGCGCCCGCCCGGGTTCGTGGTGGAATCATGCCGACTCATGGATGTGACCTCTTGGAAAGAGCGCGAATGCGCAGCCGTACTCAGGGCAGGACGGCTGGCTGTTCGAGGCCCGTGGTTTCCGGCAGGCCGAACATCAGGTTCATGTTCTGCACGGCCTGCCCTGCAGCCCCCTTGACCAGATTGTCCTGCACCACCAGGATGACCAGCGTATCACCACCAGACGGCCGGTGCACGGCCAGACGCAACATGTTCGAGGCGCGAACCGAGCGCGTCTGCGGCAGGCTGCCTGCGGGCATGACGTCGATGAATGGCTCCGCCGCATAGCGTTCGTCGTAGAGGCGCTGGAAATCCGTGTCCAGGGCTTCGGGCAGAATGCGCAGATACAGGGTGGAGAACATGCCCCGGATCATGGGCACCAGATGAGGCACGAAGGTGATGCCTACCGGCTGGCCTGCAATCCGCGCAAGACACTCGGTGATTTCGGGATGATGGCGGTGGCCCGCGACCCCATAGGCGGCAAAGTTGTCGCCCGCCTCGGCGTACAGGGTATTGACCTGTGCGGTACGGCCGGCACCGGACACCCCCGACTTGGAATCGGCGATGATATGCGCCGTGTCGACGAGCGGACGGCCCGCCTGCAGCACAGGCGCCAGCCCCAGCAGGACCGTCGTGGGATAGCAGCCCGGATTGCCCACGACCCGGGCCTGGCGGATGCGCTCGCGATCGAGTTCGGGCAGGCCATAGACCGCGTCCTTGAGCAGATCGGGGCACTGATGCGGCATCTTGTACCAGCGCTCGAAGGTCGCCACATCCTGCAGGCGAAAATCGGCTGCCAGATCGATCACCCGCACGTCGTGCTCGAGCAGCCCCTGCGCCTGGGCCATCGCCACCCCGTGCGGGGTCGCGAAAAAGACCACATCGCATTGATCGAGCCCGGCTTCTTCGGGTGCCTGAAAGCAGAGATCCACATGACCGCGCAGGTTGGGGTAGAGATCGGCCACTGGCAGGCCGGACTCTTTGCGCGAGGTGATGGCATGCAGTTTCACTTGCGGATGCTGCGACAGCAGGCGCAGCAGTTCGACCCCCGTATAGCCGGTGCCGCCTACGATACCGGCGCGTATGCTCTGGCGTGTGTCCATGACGACCTCTGACAAGATTCAGCCTTTCATTGTAGTGGAACCGTCGTGTGATGCGCCCGAAACAGTGGAATCACCTGTGATATGACCGGAACGGATCAGGCCCGGAAACCCGGGCCTGATGTTCTGCACCGATACGGGTGCTGCATGCACCCGAACAGCTGCGGCAAGGCGAACTATCGCTTGCTGAACTGCTTGCGTCGACGTGCCTTGTGGAAACCCACCTTCTTGCGCTCGACGGCACGCGCATCGCGCGTGACCAGCCCCGCCAGCTTGAGCGAGGGCTTGAGGGTTTCGTCGTAATCGATCAGGGCACGGGTAATGCCATGACGTACGGCCCCGGCCTGGCCGGACTCGCCCCCACCGTGCACGTTCACATGAAAATCGAACGATTCGAGATGATCGGTGACCACCAGGGGCTGGCGCACGATCATGCGCCCGGTTTCACGCGCAAAGTATTCATCGACAGGCCGACCGTTGACCACGATCTTGCCTGAGCCCTTTTTGAGAAACACACGTGCGACGGACGTCTTGCGCCGGCCCGTGCCGTAATTCCAGTTTCCAGTCATGATGCTCGCCCTTCGATTTCGAGAATTTTCGGCTGCTGCGCAGCATGTGGATGCTCGGCGCCGGCGTAGACCTTGAGCTTGCGAGCCATGGCATAGCCCAGTGGCCCCTTGGGCAACATGCCTTTCACCGCCTTTTCCAGGGCGCGCCCCGGAAAGCGTTGCTGCATTTTTTCGAAGTTCGTTTCGCGGATACCGCCCGGATAATTGGT
Organism: Castellaniella sp.; assembly: GCF_041677825.1. GTDB lineage: Bacteria > Pseudomonadota > Gammaproteobacteria > Burkholderiales > Burkholderiaceae_B > Castellaniella. The sequence goes on along the minus strand of NZ_JBAYPG010000014.1, from coordinate 249 downwards.
ATGGCGATAGTAGCGCTTGTCCTGTGCCTTGGCACCGGTCACGACGATTTCGGCTGCGTTGATGACGACGATGTAATCGCCGGTATCGACGTGCGGCGTGTATTCGGGTTTGTGCTTGCCCCGCAGGCGGCGTGCGACTTCGCTGGCCACACGGCCCAGGACCTTGCCCCGGGCATCGATCACAAACCAGTCACGCCGGACTTCATGCGGCTTGGCCACAAAGGTCTTCATGATGGTGTTCCTGAATGA
>NZ_JBAYPG010000013.1:0-77286 GCF_041677825.1 Castellaniella sp. | reverse complement strand
GTTGTCCTTGACCACGTCATAGCCTGCCAAGGTGACGTGGCCGGCGTTCGGCACCAGGAGGCCGGTCAGAATCCGCATCAGCGTCGTCTTGCCAGCGCCGTCGGGGCCGACCAGACCCGTCAGTCGCCCATAGTGGATGCGCGCGCTCAAGCCCCGCAGCGCCTTTACGTCGCCGAAATGCTTGTCCACGCCTTCGATGACGACGGCAGCGGTTTTGAGTGCCGCGTCGTTGCCCGCATCGAGGGCTGCGCCCGTGGGCATCTCAGCGCGCCCCAGTGCCTGCGACAGTGCCGGGTGGGGCATCGACCGCTATCGTCACCGGCATGCCCTGGCGCAAGGCGGCGTCGCTGTCGGCTTCGTTGATGACGATGCGCAGGCGGTACACCAGATCGGTGCGCAAATCCGCCGTCTCCACCGTCTTGGGGGTGAATTCGGCACGCGGCGAGATGAAGCCGATCTGGCCGCGATAGATCTTCTCTGATGAATCGCTTTTGACGCGCACCACAGTACCGGGCGCGATACGCCCCAGGTCCGACTCGCCCACGTAGGTGCGCACGTAAACCGGCTTGTCCAGGCTCAGGCTGTAGACCGCGCTCTGGCTTGCAACCATGCTGCCGGGCTCGCGCACCCGTGCGATGACGGTGCCACTGCTGGGCGCCACCAATTCGGTGTCCGCCAGGGCTGTCGTGGCTTGCGCTGCGGCAGCCTGCGCCGCCGCAAGGCGAGCTTCTGCCGCGGCGATGTCTTCCTTGCGAAAACCTTCGGATGCTTGCGACAGGGCCGCCTTGGCCGCTTCGACGCCAGCGGCTGCCTGGTCGCGTGCCATGCGCGCGGCATCGACCGTGCGCTGGCTGCTGGCGCCCGATGCCAACAGGCCACTCTGGCGCTGGAAATTGCGCTCGGTCTCAGTGGCGAGCGCCTGGGCCTGTCTGAGGGCTTCGCGCGCCTGGGTGATTTCCTGCGGCCGCAAGCCGCTGCGCAGCTTGGCCAGTTCCGCCTGCGCCACCTGCACCTGGGCCTGCGCTGCCGCCAGGGCCTCCCGATAGGGTTGCGCATCGAGTGCCGCCAGGCGCGCGCCGGCGCTGACGACATCGCCCTCATCGAACGCCATTTGCATCACGCGCCCGGGCTGACGGAAGGCCAGTTGCACCTCGCGGATGTCGACGTTGCCGTAGAGGCGCAATGCATCTTGCTGTCCATGGTCGCGCGACAGCCAGAACGCCAGTGCGCCGCCAAGAGCGAGCACGGCGACGGCGATCACGACCCAACGGGTTTTTTTGGGAGGCAGGTCTGGAGTTGTCATCGATGGGTTTCCGCTGAATAAAGGTGCTCAGTGCTCGCGTGCAATCAGCGCATCCAGATCGCCCATTCGTTGTGTGCCGTCATGTTTGTTGCTCGCGGTTTGTGGAAGGGTCTGGGGGTCGCAGTCGCGCTTGCGGAAAAGACAGGCATTTCATGTGTTGCTTTCGATGCCACAGCGATAGATGGCAAACACGGCTGGTGCGTCACGGCGGATGCGGCTCGCCTTGCCCGCCAACAGAGACTGCATGACCAGCCCCTGGATCGTGCCGATGAACAACACGGCGGCGGCATCCACATCCAGTTCTGCATCCAACTCGCCCTGCGCCTTGCCGGCTTCCATCAGGCGGCGCAGGCGCTGTCCGTATTGACGGAGCAAGGTCTGCACCATCCGCTTGGCGAGCGTCTCGCCAGAACGTTGCAGTTCTCCGAACAGCATGCGCGGCACGCCGGGATGCCTGGCCACGAAGTCGATGTGCGCCATGAACATGGCTTCGAGTGCCGCGGCAGGCGACGCGGCGCCCTCGGCCGCCTGGTCCACGCGCACCAGCAGACGCTCGCCGACCCAGGTCATCGTTGCCTCCAGGATCGCGTCCTTGGTGGGGAAGTGGCGAAACAGCGCGCCCTGCGTCAAACCCATGCGATCGGCGATGGCCGTGGTGGTGATTTCGGCCGGGTTTCGCTCCGCTGCCAAGTCGACCACGGCCTGCACCGTGGCCGCGCGCCGCTCTTCAGCGGACAGATATTGAGGACGCTCATTCACTGTTCAGACCCCATAAAGTAAGTGACTTATTACTAATTTAACATGCAAAATAACCGGGCCGCAAGATCGGCAGGTCAGCCAACCATACCAGAGTGAGAGAAGCGATTTCATTCGCGCCAATGCGGGAATCCAAGAGGAGCGACCTTCAAGGCCTTGCATCTTTTTCCACAAGCATTATGATAGTAATAACTTACTTTCAATACGAAAAAACCAAAGATGAACACGCCTGCCCTGCCTGACAAGCCCGCACCGGCACCGTCCGTCTGTCGTCCCGATGTCCTGGATACGCTCGCGAACGCCTGGCGGGCACGGGGCACTGGCGGCTTGTCGCCGGCGGCGGGTCTGCTGGCCTGGTACGACTGGGCGCTGCACCTGAGCCTGTCACCGGGCAAGCAGCGCAACCTGATCGAAAAGGGGCTGCACAAGCAGCAGCGCCTGGCGCGCTACGCGGCGCACGCTGCAAGCGCTCAGGGCTGCCCGACGTGCATCGAGCCACTGGAGCAAGATCGGCGCTTCACAGCGCCGGCTTGGCAACAGTGGCCCTTCAATGTCATGTACCAGGGCTTCCTGTTACAGCAGCAGTGGTGGCACAACGCCACTACTGACGTGCGCGGCGTGTCGCGCCATCACGAAAACATGGTCACTTTCGCCGGACGGCAGTGGCTGGACATGTGGTCGCCATCGAATTTCATCTGGACTAACCCAGAAGTTCTGGAAGCCATCAGAACCAGCGGCGGCGCCAACCTGTGGCGCGGTGCGATGAACTTCCTCGACGACGCACAGCGTCTTGCGCTTGACGATGCGCCGGCCGGAGTCGAAGGCTTCGAGGTCGGCAAGGACGTAGCGGTCACGCCGGGAAAGGTGGTCTTCCGCAACCACCTGATCGAGCTGATCCAGTACACACCGACGACTCCCGATGTGTATGCCGAACCGGTGCTGATCGTGCCTTCGTGGATCATGAAGTACTACATCCTCGACCTGTCGCCACGCAACTCGATGGTGAAGTATCTGGTCGATCAGGGGCATACGGTGTTCATCCTTTCCTGGAAGAACCCGACTGCGGCCGATCGTGACCTCGGCCTCGAGGATTACCGGTGGCTGGGGGTCATGGATGCACTGGACGCGGTCACGGCGATCATGCCCAAGCGCAAGGTGCAGGCGGTTGGTTATTGCCTGGGAGGCACCTTGCTGACGATTGCGGCTGCCGCGATGGCGCGCGACGGTGACGATCGGCTGCACAGCTTGACGCTGCTGGCGTCGGAGACCGATTTCCGTGAGTCGGGCGAAATCGCACTGTTCATCGACGAGAGCCAGCTGGCCTGGCTGGAGGCCGGCATGTGGGAGAAAGGCTATCTCGACGGCAAGCAGATGGCCGCCTCTTTCCAGATGCTCAACTCGCGCGACCTGATCTGGTCGCGCCGCGTGCGCGAGTACCTGCTGGGCGAGCGGCAGGCGTTCAATGACCTGATGGCCTGGAACGCCGACGTGACCCGCATGCCCTATCGCATGCACAGCGAGTACCTGCGGCGCTTGTATCTGGACAACGATCTGGCCGAGGGGCGCTACCAGGTCGGCGGACGGCCAGTGGCGATCGCCGACATCGAAGTGCCGATGCTCATCGTCGGCACGCTGCGCGACCACGTCGCCCCCTGGCCATCCGTCTACAAGATGCACCTGCTCAGTGATACGGAACTGACCTTCGTACTGACCAGCGGCGGGCACAACGCCGGCGTGGTCAGCGAGCCGGGGCACCCCCGGCGCAGCTACCAGATGGCGACTCGCAGCGCCGGCGCTCGCTACATCGATCCGCAAACGTGGCGTGCCGAAACCCCGCTGCACGAGGGCTCCTGGTGGCCAGCCTGGCAGCAGTGGCTGGCGCGGCGTTCGACCGAGCGGGTATCGCCACCTGCCATGGGCGGTACGCAGGCGCCGCTCGGTGATGCGCCTGGTACCTATGTGGCAATGCGGTGACAAGACGCACTGAAGCCGAGACAAGGCCAGACCATTTCAGCAGGGACATCGCTAGGGATGGCCCACACCCGCCCCAAAGGGGCCCACCATGACCGAAGGGCACTGCAATGAGCAACGAACTGCCAATCCATCTCTACAAAGCCAATGCCGAGCTGCAACTGCAGATCACGCGCTTGCTGCAGGAGAGCAGCCATCACTGGCTTGAAGCTACCCCTTCAACCTGCTCGGCGTGCAACTGGCCCAACAGACCACTGGCGCAGGGACGACCTTCCTACGCTGGCGCAACCTCGATCGTTCCTGCATGGGCGTCGAGCTGTGGGAAGCGCTGCTCGACGCCCCCGCGACGCCGGCCACGCTGATCGACGACCTCTACGCGATGGAGGTGCAACGCATCGCACTGAACATGCAGGTCAGTCTCACACACAGTATTGCCCGCCAGGCCCTGGACTGCGCCGAGCTGACGCCGGAGCAGAAGGCCTTGATGCTTTCGGCGCGCAAGGAAGCGGGCAAGTTTTCCGAAGGCGTGATCCTGTCGAAGTCGATGGAGGTGCTGTTCCGAGCCGTGCCGCCCAGCCTCTACCTCGCCATGGCGATGACGGAACCGGAGGAAAAAGCGGAACGCTATCAGTTGATGCAGCGGTACGGCATCGGCGAACTGGACGCAGCCTTCAAGGTGGCCGAGGCGATCGACCGGGCACGTGGCATCGAACCGCTGGCGCTGCGCATCGAGGAAGGTGCGCTCATCTGCCTTGGTTGATTTCCTCCTCCAGGGCAGTCAGACGTTCGATGATGCGGTCGAACGGCAGAGCTTCGCCGTAGAACATCTGCGCGCTCAGCATGGCCTGGTAGTCCTGCTTCAAGGCATCGAGCAACGCTGCCTCCGGGACCAGCCTCAAACCGCCCGACAGGCACAGGTCGTAATGACTGAATCCACTGCGGAAGAACGTCTCCTTGATGTGCAGCACGTCTTGCAACAGCTCGACGTCGGCAAGGGCGTTGCGGCCGACCTCGTGGTCGGCGAGCCGTGCCAGGTCGTACCAATGCCGCGACAAGCGTTCAGCGCCGGCCCGCAAGGCCGGGCGATGGCACTCGACATGGATCAGCGTGGCTTTTTCCCAAAAGGTGCGCATGGGCGACAGCACCGCAACCTGCGCGTGCGGGAACAGCAGACCGGGCACGTGCGCTGCCACGTCCGGCGTGATCGTCAGGGTGTCCTGCGGCAAGGTGGCGTTGCGACCACCGAACTCGATCAGCACGCTCGGACGCAGGTAAGCATCGGTGTTCTCCACGGCGCTGGGATAGAACAGCCAGAGCTTCTCGGCGTCGTCGCTGACCTCCAGGGTAATCTCGCACCCTGGCAGCGCCTCGGCCAGCGCGTCCCGCAGCGTCGGCACCAGCTCTTGGGTCACATGATCGACCAGAGCCGCCTTGAGCGCGTCGGACAGCTTCTTGCGCTGGTTGCTGGAGAGCGTCGCCAGATCGGGGACGTTCTGGATCAGGCTGCGGTAGTCGATCGTGACATCGACATCCTCGGAGAACCTTTCGATGGCTCGATAGACTTTCGACAGCGACGTGCCGCCCTTGAAGGCCATCGGTTTGCGGTCCGGCAGCGCGAACAGCACGCCCAACGCCTGGCACAGCCAGATGTCCTTTTCGAGGATTTCGGCCCGGCGCCCGAGAACCGGCGCCAGGCCTTGCAGCAGCTCGGCCTGTTCGGCCAAGGGCAGGTCGAAGTAGCGCGGCGAGTCAGGCATGCGTGAGTTCCTCACGTTCGTAATGGCTCAAGGCTTCCACCATCCAGGCCGGCATCAACGCCTTGGCCTCGCGCAGGGCCTGGAACTCGCCGGAGGGCAGTTTCTCCGCGATGCGCTTGAACGTGCCGGGCGTGACCTGGCGGCGGCCCAGGTACCAGAGCGCGGACAACGCCCACCCTGCCGGCCGTCCCGCCAGCGCGAGCTTGCGTGGGGCCACGTGCTGCAACCGGACGGTCATCTTGCCCAACCGGATCGCGCGCGAGGAACCCGTCGTGTAGAAGACCGGCTGCGCCGGCATCTGTGTCGTCAGGCCGAAGCGCCGGGCGGCTTCCGCGCCGTGGATCTCGATGGTCGCGCCTTCCGCCCCGGCCACGATTCGTGCGATCTGCTCCGGCGCGGGCAGGGTCTTGACGCCGAACCGACCGGCCTTGGCCACGATGTACAGACCGTGCCCGATGCGCTCGATGCGGCCGGCCTGGACCAGCCGCATCAGCGCCTGGTCGATGGACGCACGCGAGCCCAGCCCCGCGAACAGCGCGGGGGTGAAGGGCTCGCCGGCCGGCTGGACGGCGATGCGTTCACGGATGGCTTGGGACGTGCTCATGGACCTTGACCTCAGTTTGTTAGATATTATAGATAAAAATCTAACAGCGTGCAAACCCACGCAAGCAAGGCGCCGGAGCCGTCCCGCCCGACAAGCGGAAGGCCGCAATGCCGGATTGTTGGTCCCCCACGAACAGGCTGGCGTGTTCGACTCGTGTTTCGCCACCCACTCGTCCAGGGGATCGCGATGCGACCGACGAACCCTTCTCTGCGCGGCACGCTGCGCCGCTTCGCATGGCCTGCCGCCGTGGCGCTGGTCCTGCTCCTGTTACTGACCTGGCGCCTGACCGCGCCGCCGGCTACGGACACCAGCGGCGACCCCGTTTCCCCGGACAGCCACGATGCAGGCCCGCCGCCGGTTGGGCCGCCCTGGCACTACGGCCGCCCCGACGCGCGCTTCACGGTGGTCGAGTACGCCGACCTCGAATGCCCCTACTGCAAGGCCTACTTCCCTGTGCTGAAGCAGTGGATCGACACCCAGGCGGACGTGAACTGGCAATGGCACCACCTACCGCTGCCGATCCACGAACCCGCCGCGACGCGCGGAGCGCGCCTGGCGGAGTGCGCCGGAGAAGTCGGGGGCGCGACTGCGTTCTGGAATGCCATCGCCTGGATTCACCAACATACGCTCGGCGGCGGCCAGGGCTTGCCGGCCGACGCTCGGCTTCCCGGATCGACACCGGCCCTGCACGAATGTCTGGAGAGTACGCGGCCCGACATCGTGATCCGTGCACAGGCCGAGGAAGCACTCCAAACCAACGTCGTCGCGACCCCCACGTTGCGCTTGATCGACAACCACACCGGCAGATCGCTGCTGCTGCCGGCGGGGCCGATCGAAGGTGACGCTCTGCTGTCGGCGGTCGATCTGCTTGCAGCGTCGCACGATGACGCCTTGCCGGCTGAACCTGCGTCCGAGACAGCGGAGATGCCCACTAACGCCATCGGCGACCCACCCAGGTAGCAACGACTTCGAGAGGACGAAGGGACGGTTCCGGCCGCGCCTGGACCGGACGACCAAAAGAGGGTGAACGCCATATCGCTTTGTTGATGGCGCGCACCCGGCCGATCGGATCGACTACCACGGGTATCACTCTCCGAGGAGTCAGCCTATGTGCCCCGATCGTGTCGGGAGTCGGCAGCGCCGCCTTCGGCATTGGCCGGCAGCCGTGCTCTGCGGTCTCGTGGTGGCGACCAATACGATAGCGGCGGACATCCGGGTGTTCACCGACCGGAACCACCCCGTCGAGGCGCTGGCCGACGTGCGCGTCGTCGAGTTGGACGCTGCTTCCCGCATCGAAGCCGAACTGGCTGCGAACCTGCCTGCCGATCCGGCTCAAGCCGCCGCCATCGTCCAGCAGCGTCTGAAGGAAGGCGGTGCCGACCTGCAGCGCCACCTGGCGAGCGCCTATCAGGGCGTCGCCGATGCCTGGAGCCTCGGCATCACCAAGATTCCCGCGGTCGTCGTCGATCGACGCTACGTCGTCTATGGCGAGCGTGACGTGACACGCGCCCTTGCACGCATAGAGGAATACAGGAGGACGCAACCATGAGGCTATCCCGTCGCGCATGGCGCACCGGCATCGCATCGCTGCTGCTGGGTACTTCCGTCAGTGCTTTCGCGCTCGACACCGTAACCATCGCCGGATCGGCGCTGTCGCTCGACTGCATTGCCTACCGTGTTCGGGGCATTTGCTTCTGGCTGCGCTGCACGCTCACCGGCTGCTCGCTGGAAACCTCGGTCAGGGTCGAGCACTACGTCCCCGACGCGGTGGTTTCCAGCTACTCGAACACGGGCGAGAACCCCTGGGTCGAAGTACGCGCGATGAGCATGCCGAATCCCACGGCCCGAGGTGGCGGTGACGGCACGACGAACGAAGAGCACGAGAACAACCTCGCCAAGTTCAAGAACGCCGACGTGATCGGACATCCAGGTGCCACCATCTTCGGCGAGTTCGTCAGCCAGTTCGGCTATTCCTGCGCGGGCGCAGGCACGGCATTCATGCCTTACTTGTTGAGCACGCTCGACACCGTGGCCTGGCGCTGGAACATTCCAGAGTCCGTCTATCCCGAATCCCTGATTCCGGGCATGCGCGAGATCGGCACCCGCCTCGGACGGGATCTCTGGGGGAACGTATACCCACGCGGCGGGTTCCTGCATCACGTGGACGACTACAAGGCCGCAGCCGTCGTCGCTCAGCGTGCCGGCGACATCGTGACCCGACGCGGCCAGCTCCACGTCTACCAACCACTGCTCGCCAACGCGAGCGCTGGCTACTGGCCAGCCGGTGCCCTGATCGAGAGCGACGCTTCCACCGGCAAATGGCAAGAACTGACGCCGCGGTTGTCATCGTCCTGCGCGGTCTTCCCGCACACCGACGTGCGCATCCAGGCCCAGCAAGGCGACTACGCCTGGGCGCTCTGGCGTCCGTACTCCTGCTGCGAGCGGCGTGGCCAGGTGTTCCTGGGCAGCGTCGTATTCAACTGAGGATCGGCCGATGAACTTCCTGGTACTTCGCTCGAACATCGCCGCGGCCCGTGCGTGCCGAATCCTTCTCGCCGGTCTGCTGACTTTGGGCAGCGGTGCGCTGTCGGCGCAGACCAGCGTCAACGACTACGGCACGTCCGCCCGCAGTCGAACCTGAATCTGCCGTCGCCGTCGCGGCCGAGCCGGTGTCGCCGACCGCGCCCGCGGTGGCGATGTCCCAGGCACAGCCCGAGCCATCGGGCGAGCACTTCATGGCCTGGCTGCATCAGGGCATACAGTCGCGTCGGCTCATCATCAACGATGCCAAGGCGCTGGTGCACACCGTCGATGGCACGGCCTACCTGGTCAGTCCGGGTGTCTTCCAGCGCTACGCGCAGGAACATCCGCAGGTCGCCGTGCTGGCGAAGCCGGACAAGCTGGAAGGATGGCAGTGGGCGCAGAAGCGTTTCGAGAAGCTGGGCCTGCATCGCAAACAGGCCAGCGGCTTGAATATCTGGACCTGCGAAGTCACCGGGCCGCGCAAGGCCCGGCGACTGCATGGCTACCTGCTCGACGACGCGAACCCGTTGTTCCAGGAACTGCCTCCGAACAATCCGTACTTGTCCATCTTGCGTTGACAACAGGCGTGGCTGATCTGCGGTCAGCCACGCCTGCGATCAAACCACTTCACACATCGCAGCGCTGTAGACGAGACGGCGAACACTTTGCCGTACCGGCTCGGGCGTGGACTTCGGCAACTCTGCTTCAGGGGCATCCTCACGTTGATGCCCATGCGCAATGGCCCGAACAATCGCGCCCAGATTGGTTGGCGTGACGACATCGATGGCCGCGCGGTCACCCAGGTCCGGGTGCGGTTGGGTCAGCATGCGGTATAGCGCCCACGAATCCGCTTCCGGGCACTGCTTGATGAGCACCTGGGCCAGCTTGTGCTTGAGCGGCCTCAGTTGCCAATCAGGAACACGTTGCCCCCGGTTGCCCAGGCTGATGGACAGCAGCTTGCCCGCCTTTAGTTCGCGATTGATCTGATCCTTGGACTTCCCGGCCAGCTTGGCGAACAGCGGGACCGGCAGGCTGCTCGGCGACTCGTAGATTGCCAGCATTTCCTCGCGCTCGCGCTGGATGGCCAACACTTCTGGCTCCGGCGCCGGCATTGGGGGCGGAGGCACGGGCGACAGCCGCTGGAACGTGACCCCGCTGGTGTTCGGCGTCACGACGATGGGCGTCGCCACCACGGGCGGAACGGCGGCAGCGGCAGTGCCCATCACAGTGGGGACAGCCGCTTCCTCGTCGGCCATCACGGGCACCCCATCGATGCGGATGGTGAGATGTGCGCTGGCGGCTTCGACCTGGCCTTGTTCGAGCAGGTCGAGACGATCGGCCCAATCCTGCATCATCCGGCGGCGTGGCTCCACGTACTTGGCATGGTTGTAGGCCGAACTCACCTTGTTTGGGTCCGAGTGAGAAAGCTGCGCGTCCACCCAAATTTTGGGGTAGCCGATCTCGTTGAGCGCCGTCGAGATGGTGTCGCGGATGCCGTGGCCGGTCAGTTGATCCGCGTAGCCCATCCGCTTCAAGGCGCCGTTGAGCGTGTTCTCGCTGATGCGCTTTTTGAGTTCGCTACGGTGTGTCAGCAAGTGGCGCTGGGCGGGTCGCATCTCCTCCAGCAGGTAACGCACGATTTCGATGGCCTGGATGGACAGCGGCACGATGTAGGGCGGCACGTCCTGTGGGCGCTTGCCGGCCTTGCGCATCTCGTCCTGAAGCTGCTTGACGATCTGCGGCGGGATGATCCACAGGCCGCGGTCCAGATCGAACTGGTCCGGAGTTGCCAGACGCAGCTCGCCGGTACGCACGCCGGTCAGGATCAGCAGCCGGATGCCAAGCTGAGTTTGCACGTCGCGTGCGTCGTAGCGCCTCAGTTTCTGAAGAAAGGCGGGAAGCTCGTGCAGATGGAGGAATGGATTGTGGGCGACCGGCGGCTTGGGCGCAGCCACCACGTCCAGGTCCGAGGCCGGATTGACTTCCAGCCCTTCAACGATGACCAGGGCATAGCGGAACAATTGCCCCAACCAGGTGCGCACCTTTTCGGCGGTGGTGAAGGCTCTGCGTTCCTCGATCCTCGCCAGCACACCCAGAAGCTGCGGCCGGCGGATGTCGTAGATCGACGTTTTCCCGAGAGTCGGCAGCACGTCCTTATCGAAGATGCGCAGGATCTGCGACAGCGTGCTGTTCCTGCCTTCCTTGAGTTCCTTGCGGCGACGCTCGACCCAGGTATCGAAGACCGCTTTGAAGGTGTAGTCGGACGCCAGCTTGACCGCGTGCCGCTTCTGCTTGCGGTCGATGTGGGGATTGATGCCTTTAGCCAGGAGCGCCCGAGCGTCGTCGCGCAAGGTCCGCGCTTCGCGCAGGCTGACTTCCGGGTAGTTGCCCAGGGAGATGCGCTTTTGCTTGCCGAGCCAGTAGTAGCGCAGATGCCACGACTTGCCGCCGGTGGGGGTGACCACCAAGCCAAGGCCGTCGGTGTCGGGGAGGTTGTAGGTTTTCCTGGCGGCTCTGGCTTGCCGCACCGTCAGATCAGAGAGTGCCATCATCGAACTCCTAAGTCTTGGACTTAGGCCCGATGCTGCTGGTCATCCCGATCCAACCCCAGCAACAGCCCGGAACCGGCACCACCCGTATTCTTTGGCCTCAAATTTGGCCTTAAAAACGCTGGCTTTCGGTGGATTTCCGAGGCTTTTGCTGGAATGAAGAAAGAGTCTTTTTCCTCTATCTTCAATGCCTTACAGACTCCAGTGGAAGTCTGTAGACAACTAATTGGAGCGGGAAACGAGTCTCGAACTCGCGACCTCAACCTTGGCAAGGTTGCGCTCTACCAACTGAGCTATTCCCGCATCTGGCATCTCTGCCAAGCCCTGCATTTTATGCAGGCCAGAACTGCTTGTCAAGCAGATTCAGGCCCCTTCTGTACAGGGCAGGATGCGAACTATAAGGCATCGGATCGCACCCTGTCAAACAGGCTGCCATACCCCTCGGAACAGGGTATTCTTCCACCTTCATCAATCACTGTTTCAGCATCATGACCTTTGGGTTCCACTCCCGCGACCTGCAGACGTACAACACCCTGGGTTTGCCCGGGCGCGGGCAATTGGCGGTCATCGAGAATGAACAGGATCTGCATCGCCTGCGTGAGGCATTGCCCGCGCTGTCAGGGCGCCACATCCATGTGCTGGGCGGCGGCAGCAACGTGGTCATGGCCCCCGCGCCCCAGCATCGGATTCTGCGCATCGAGCTGCGCGGGCGCCACCTGGTTGCCGAAACGCCGCAGGCGTACATCGTCGAAGCCGCGGCAGGCGAGAACTGGCATGACTTCGTTCGCTGGACGCTGGAACAGGGCTGGCCGGGGCTCGAAAACCTGGCCCTGATACCGGGCACCGTAGGGGCCGCGCCGGTACAGAACATCGGTGCGTACGGACTCGAACTGTCCGAGCGGCTGCACTCGCTCGAGGCCATGCAACTCGCCTCGGGCCGAACCGTCACTCTGCATCCAACCGACTGCCGGTTTGGCTACCGCGACAGCCGTTTCAAGCAGGACGGCGCTGGCCACTGGCTGATTCTGAGGGTCCGCTTTGCGCTGCCCAAGGCCTGGCAGGCGCGCCTGTCCTACCCCGACCTGGTCGCCCATTTCAGGGAAGCACTGGCCAGCAGGCGCACGCCGTCGCCCCAGCAGATATTCGAAGCCGTCTGTGAAATCCGGCGCCACAAACTGCCCAATCCGGATCTTCTGGCCAATGCGGGCAGCTTCTTCAAGAACCCGTCGGTGGATCCAACCCGGGCCGCCGACCTCGATGCCCGGTTCGAGGGCCTGCGCATGTACCCACAACCCGACGGCGCCATCAAGCTGGCCGCGGGCTGGCTGATCGAACAGGCGGGCTGGAAGGGCAAGCGCCTGGGGCCGGTGGGCATGCATGCCCGGCAGGCGCTGGTGCTGGTGAATTACGGTGGCGCTACGGCCCAGGACGTCTGGGCATTGGCCCAGGCCGTTCGGGCAGCGGTACAGAGCCGATTCGGCGTGCCCCTCGAAACCGAACCCGTCGCCCTGGAATGATCCCGCACCTGCACCATGGGCCCACACACATACCATGAAGCCCGCGCCCGTACGGACACGAGCGGCTGCGCGCCTGTGCCGGCGCGCCCGAAGCATTCAGGCCAACACGGACTCAAGGCGATACGAGCTCAAGGCGATACAGGCTCAGGCCCGCACAGGCTCAGGCCAGTACATCCTGCATGTCGAACAGGCCGAACTCGCGTCGGGCCAGATACCGTGCCGCCCGGAGGCTGCCCTGCGCGTAAGTGACCCGGCTGGCAGACCGATGGGTGATTTCGATGCGCTCGCCTGCGCCGCAGAAAAAAACGCTGTGATCACCCACGATATCCCCGCCACGCAGCACTGAAAAGCCGATCCGCCCGGTTTGGCGCGGGCCGGTCTCGCCATGCCGGGCCCAGTCTGCGATGTCGTCCAGGGACTGGCCCCAGGCCCGGGCCACGACCTCGCCCATGGCCAGTGCCGTGCCCGACGGGGCATCGACCTTGTTGCGGTGGTGCGCTTCGAACACCTCGACGTCGTAGCCGCTGTTGAGCAGCCTGGCGGCCACATCCAGCAACTTGAAGGTCGCATTGACGCCCACGCTCATATTGGGCGCAAAGACAATGGCCGTTTTTTGCGCAGCGGTACGGATCGCCTGCTTGCCGGCCGGGTCGAAACCCGTGGTACCGATGACGCACTTCACGCCATGCTCGACACAGGCCTGCAAATGCAGCAATGTGCCCTCGGGCCGGGTGAAGTCAATGAGGCAGTCGGCCTGCGCCAGGGCCGACAACCGATCGGTGATGAACACCCCGGTGGCCAGGCCCAGCGCAGCCCCTGCGTCGTCTCCCAGGGCGGAACTGCCGGGCCTGTCGAGCGCCACCGCCAGGCTCAGGTCGGCCGCATCGGACACCGCCTGGATCAACATGCGCCCCATCCGCCCGGACGCCCCCGCAATCGCTATACGCATCAGTACTAGAGACCTCGTTGAATTTGGGGCATGAAATCGCCCACCTGGATTTCGGTATCCACGACTTCGCCCAGATCCGGAGAGCTTGCATCCCGGGCCTCGATGTCGGCCCGGCCTTCCTGGGCCACCTCGGCAGCCGTCACCCCGCTGTCGGCACGCTCGAACGGCTGGCGGTCGGGCTGCCTGTCACCCACCCAGCGCGCAAGCCGGTCATGGTCGAACCACACCGTGAACTTGCGCAGTTCATCCTGACCGTAGCCAGGCTGATTGTAAAAAGGATAATCCCAGCGATCGGAATGGAAGGCATCCTGCAGCGTCGGCGTACCCAGCAGGTAGCGGACCTGGTCGCGCGTCATGCCGATTTCCAGCCTGGCGACCTGCTCTGACGTGATCCAGTTGCCCTGCTGTATCGTGGCCTTGTATGGAAAGCCCCAGTTGGTCGAACCACAGCCCGCCAGGCCCACGGCCAGAACCAGGGCCGTTGCACAGGCCCGGATACGTGAAAGATGATGCACGATATGGATATGCACAAGAACCCCCATCATGGTCTCGACAGTCGCAATGAGCTGCCACCAAAACCGCTATCATAAAGGGAATTCAAAATTTCGCGCGATTGGCCGCGGTACTGTCCACTTGCTTTTCCGGACACAACCCGAGATACTTCAACCATGAAAGATCAGTTCGAACTCAAGAGCATGGGGTTGAAGGCGACCTTTCCACGCCTCAAGATCCTCGATGTGTTTCGCAAGGCCGAAACCCGCCACCACAGCGCAGAAGACGTTTATCGCGCGTTGATCAACGAAGAAGTCGACATCGGGCTGGCCACCGTCTACCGGGTGCTGACCCAGTTCGAGCAGGCCGGTATCCTGATGCGCAGCCAGTTCGACGGCGGCAAGGCGGTCTTCGAACTCAACGACGGCGACCATCACGATCACCTGATCTGCACCAACTGTGGGCGGGTGGTCGAGTTCTATGACACCGAGATCGAAAAGCGCCAGCACCGCATCGCCAGGGAAAACGGCTTCACCCTCGAAAGCCATAACATGATGCTCTACGGCATCTGCCCCAAATGCTCAAAGGATAAAAAGCGTTGATACCAATACGGGCATGCTGGGCGCAGGCAACCTTTCCATGCGATCCTTGCAGTCCAGACACTACGGAGAACCCATCATGGCCGACACCTGGCTCACCACACTCATCACCGCAACGCCTCAGGAAGGCTTCGAACTGGCCATCAAACTGGCCCGCATGGGGGTCAAGTACACCCAGCCCTCGGCAGAGGTGCGCGACAAGCTGCGCCCCGTATATGGCGAAGATGCCAATGCCCTGATTGCCTCCTCGCAGGTGGTGGCCATCAATTTCCAGACGATTGCCGCGGCCAACGGCTACTGGAAATAACGCGCAGATGCAATCTGCAGGGCTATGGGCCAGACCAAACCTGTGTCCAGGCGGGCATGAAACACGGTAATATTCCGGCATGATGCCCTCCGACCCTGCTTTTTACCATCCTGCACCACGCACCCAGCGGTATTGCTCACAGTGCGGCCACACACTCAGCCGCGAAGTGCCACCGGATGACAACCGCATCCGCGACCTGTGCAGCCATTGCGGTGCGGTGCACTACCAGAACCCACGCAATGTGGTGGGGATCGTACCCATACTCGGCGATCAGGTGCTGTTGTGCCGCCGTGCCATAGAGCCGCGCCACGGCAAATGGACGCTGCCGGCCGGCTTCATGGAACTCGGTGAAACCTCCCAGCAGGGTGCTGCACGCGAAAATCAGGAAGAATCCGGCGCCCGTATCCGGGTGCAGTCCCTGTTCACCGTGATCGACGTGCCTTCGGTCAACCAGGTGCACCTGTACTATCTGGCCGAAGTGCTCGGCCCGAAGCTGGCACCCGGGCCCGAAACCCTGGAAGCCGCTTTTTTCGACTTCGATGCCATCCCATGGCGCGAGCTGGCTTTCCGCACGGTCAGCACCACGCTCAGGCACTATCTTGACGACCGCCCGAAAGGGCGGTTCCCCACGCATCACTATGCCATCGACCTGCGCTTTCCCGATTAGCCTGCAGCCATGAAACCGATCTGGGTCGATGCGCACACGCTGCTTCCCGACCCGCTGAAAGAACCCGTGCGCGATCTCGTGGCGCTGGGCTTCGACCTGTCCACCACGCGCCTGCACGAGGCCTACGGCAAGGGCCTGTTTCCCTGGTTCGCGCCAGGTGATCCCGTCCTCTGGTGGAGCCCGGATCCACGCATGGTCCTTGCCTGTTCCGACCTGCGCATCAGCCGTTCACTGGCCAAGCGCATCCGTCAGTTCGACCGCGCGGATGGTCGGCTTCGGGTGACACTGAACCTGGCCTTCGAGGCCGTCATCCATCAGTGCGCGCTGCGCTCCAGCCAGCGCATCGCGCCTGGTGCTGCACTGCGCGGAGACGCCCTGCCTGCACAAATGGCCAGCCCGGGCACAGTATCCACTTCAACCTGGATCACGCCCGACATCATGCAGGCCTACCTGGCCTGGCATCGGCAGGGCCATGTCCAGAGCGTCGAGGTATGGATGGACGGGCACCTGGCGGGTGTCCTGTACGGCGTCAGCCTGGGGCGCTGCTTCTTCGGCGAATCGATGTTCAGCCGGGTGAGCGACACCAGCAAGGTGGCGCTGGCCTACCTGACAAGGCACCTGCAGGCCCTTGGTGTACCATGGATAGACTGTCAGCAGGAAACCCCGCATCTGGCCAGCATGGGGGCCCGCAGCATGCCACGCCAGCAGTTTCTGCAGTTACTGGCCGAACTGGCCGCGGCCCCCATGCCGGCCTGGGGGTGCGGCCGCCTCCGGGCCGACGGGCAACTGGATCCCCAGCCATCGACCCGCCAGACCGCACCGCCATGAGTACGCCACACGAATCCGTCTTTCGCCACCTGCAGTTCTACACCACGGCCCCCTACCCCTGCAGCTATCTGCCCGGGCGCATGGCACGCTCCGAAGTCGTGGCCCCGGCCCACCTGGTCAATGCCGGCACCTACGACCGGCTCATCGAACAAGGGTTCAGGCGCAGTGGTCTGTTCATCTACCGGCCGGCCTGCCAGACCTGTCAGGCGTGCATCCCGATCCGCGTGGATACCCGGGCTTTCGTGCGCAACCGCACACAGCACAAGTTGTGGCACCATATGAACGCGCAGCTGCAGGCCCGGATCAGCCCCCCACACTGGGACGAAACACACTTTCGCCTGTATCTCGGGTATCAGCGCGCACGCCATCGCGGCTCGGGCATGGACGAAGACGATCCGGCGCAGTACACCCAGTTCCTGCTGCACAGCCAGGTGCGTTCCAGCCTGGTCGAATTCCATGACCACGCTGGCGTGCTGCGCATGGTGGCCATCATCGACCGGCTCGATCAGGGGCTCTCGGCCGTCTACACATTCTATGATCCCGACTACCCTGGCAGCCTGGGCACCTATGCCATACTCTGGCAGATCGAATATTGCCGCCAGCATCGCCAGCCGTGGCTGTATCTGGGCTACTGGATTGCCGAAAGCCGGAAAATGGCCTACAAGACACGATTCCGGCCCCACCAGATCCTGCAGGACGGGCACTGGATCACACCTGATACCGCGTTCTGAACCCACCATGTCATTACTGTCCAGAGCCTATCCGCTGACGCGCGCCGCCCTGTTCGCGCTGGATGCCGAGCACGCCCACGAGCTGACCCTGGCCGCCCTGAAAAAAACCCATGCCTGCCACCTGACGCGCGCGCTGGTACAGGCCGGCCCGACGCCGTCGGGCGCGAGCTGTACCCTGATGGGTCTGGCACTACCCAATGCGGTCGGCCTGGCGGCCGGCCTGGACAAGAACGGTGCCTGCATCGATGCCCTGGGGGCACTGGGCTTCGGGTTCATCGAGGTGGGTACCGTCACCCCCCGGCCGCAGCCAGGCAACCCAAGGCCCCGGCTGTTTCGCCTGCCAGCCGCGCGCAGCCTCATCAACCGCATGGGTTTCAACAACCAGGGGCTGGACGTCTTCCTGGGCAACGTGCAGGCCAGCCACTGGCGCCGCGGCGGCGGTGTGCTGGGGCTGAATATCGGCAAGAATGCCGACACCCCGATCGAGCGGGCCATCGACGACTACCTGCTGTGCCTGGATGGTGTCCATCCGCATGCGGATTACATCACCCTGAACATCTCCTCTCCGAACACCAGCCAATTGCGCAGCCTGCAAGGGCATGATGCCCTCGATGCCCTGCTGTCAGCCATCCGGGCACGGCGCAAGGCACTGGCCGATCGTCACGGGCGCAACCCCCCCCTGGTGGTGAAGATCGCCCCCGACCTGCAAGATGCAGAAATCGATGCCGTGGCCGAATTGATACCGGCCCATGGCATCGACGGCATCATCGCCACCAACACCACCGTCTCGCGCACCGCGGTCCAGGGCCAGCCCCACGCCAACGAAGCCGGCGGCCTCTCGGGCCCCCCGGTACACGAGCTGTCGCTGAATGTCATTCGCCGGCTGCGCACGCGCCTGGGCGCCGAAACCGCCATCATCGGCGTGGGCGGCATCGAGCAGGCAGCCCAGGCCATCGAGAAGATCCAGGCAGGGGCCAATGCCATACAGATCTACACCGGCCTGATCTATCGCGGCCCGTCACTGGTCACCGAGTGCGTTCAGGCATTGGCAGGCTTGTCGACCACCGCGGCCTGAGGATTGCGGCTGAAGCGCCGGTGCACCCGATCCAGATACAGATAGATCACCGGTGTCGTGAACAGCGTCAGCGCCTGCGACAGCAACAGGCCACCCACCATGGCGTACCCCAGGGGCTGACGCAGTTCGGAGCCTGCACCACTGCCCAGCATCAGCGGCAGACCCGCAAACAGCGCACAGAGTGTCGTCATCATGATGGGCCTGAAACGCAGCAGGCAGGCCTGATAGATGGCTTCACGCGGGCTCAGACCCTGCTTGCGCTCGGCCACCAGGGCAAAATCGATCAGCATGATGCCGTTTTTCTTGACGATGCCGATGAGCAGCAAAATGCCGATGACCGCGATCACGCTCAGGTCGAAGCCGTTGGCCATGAGGATGAGCAAGGCCCCCACCCCCGCTGAAGGCAAAGTGGACAAGATCGTGAGCGGATGGATGTAGCTCTCGTACAGCAGCCCGAGGACGATGTAGACGGCCACCAGCGCCGCGGCGATCAGGTAGGGCTGTGAGGCCAGCGACTCTTCGAAGACCTGTGCCGTACCCTGGAATGAGCCCTGCACCGACAGCGGCACGGCCATTTCCTGCTCGGCGGCATAGATCGCATTCACGGCCTGGCCCAGCGCCACCCCGGGGGCCAGATTGAACGATATGGTGACCGCCGGAAACTGCCCCTGGTGGTTGATGGACAGAAAGCCCGGACGGCTGGTATCCACCCGCACCAGGCTCGACAGGGGCACTTGCTTGCCGGTGGTGGGCGAACGAATGTAAAGCCGCGAGAACACGTCCGGATCGGACTGCCAGCGAGGATCGATTTCGAGAATGACCTGATAGCTGTTGATCTGCGTGGAATACTGGGCCACCTGCCGCTGGCCCAGCGCATTGTAGATGGTGCTGTCTATCATGGCCGGCGTAATGCCGAACATGGCCGCCCGCTGGCGATCGATGGTGACCATGACGGTATTGGCACTGCTCTGCTGGTCGGTGGCCAGATCGGTGAGCTGCGGCAACTGGTGGAACCGCTCGAGCAGGCGGGGCGCCCAGGTGTTCAACTCTTCGAGGTCGGCACTGGTCAGGGTGTACTGATACTGCGAACGCGACATGCGCCCGCCCACGTTGATATCCTGCCCCGCCTGCAGGAACAGCTGCACCGCCGGGATTTCCGCCAGTTGCGGGCGCAGGCGCGCAATCACCTGGTCGGCCGAGGCCTTGCGGCCCTCGCTGCGCGGGCGCAGGCTGATGAAGAAACGCCCCGTATTGAAGGTAGGGGCATTGCTGCTCATGCCGAATGCCGCCACGTCCGGGTCCTGGCGGATCACCTCGGCCAGCGCCATCATGCGTTCGTTCATGGCTTCAAAGGAACTGTCCTGTGCCGCTTCAGCCATGCCAAAGATGGCCCCCGTATCCTGTTGTGGAAAAAAGCCCTTGGGAATCACCACGAACAATACGGCCGAGGCTGCCACCGTGGCCAGAAACACCAGCAAGGTGGCGAAATTGTGATCGAGGACAAAATCCAGCCCGCGCCGATAACCCGCCAGCAGGCGTTCGAAACCGCTCTCGAAGACCCGGTACAGCCAGCCGTGGCGCTGCCCCGACACCTTGCGCAGATAACGCGAACACAGCATCGGCGTCAGGCTCAGCGTGATGGCCACCGAGATCATCACCGTCATGGTCACGGTCATGGCAAACTCGCGAAACAGACGCCCCACCATGCCGCTCATGAGCAGCAGGGGAATGAACACGGCGATCAGCGAGACCGAAATCGATACGATGGTGAAGCCGATCTCGGCGGACCCCTTGAGCGCAGCCTGCATGGGCGGCAAGCCTTCTTCGACATGACGCCAGATGTTTTCCAGCATCACCACCGCATCATCGACGATGAAGCCCACGGAAATCGTCAAGGCCATCAGCGACAGGTTGTCAAGGCTGTAGCCGACCAGATACATGAGCGCAAACGTGCCCATCAGGGCAAGCGGCACGGTGGCACTGGCAATCAGGGTACCCGCCACGTTGCGCAGGAACATGAAGATCACCAGCACCACCAGGGCAATCGACAGCAGGAGCGTGTACTCAACCTCGAGCACCGAGGCGCGGATATTCTGGGTGCGATCCATCAGGGTGCTGACATGGATGCTCGCCGGCATCGACGCCATCAGACGTGGCAGTTCGGCACGGATGCGCTCGACCGTCTCGATGACGTTGGCCCCCGGCTGCTTGGTGATGCCCATGACCAATGAACGGCCATCCAGGGCGGCGTCATCCAGAGCGGCCCCGGCACCAGCAAAGGCCCAGCCGGCCTGCTTCATGTCTTCGGGCCCGGGCACCGCCCGGCCAATGTCGCGCACCCGGATCGGCGCGCCATTGCGCCAGGCGATGATCACATCATTCCAGGGCTCGACTTCGAGGATCTGGTCGTTGGTATAGATCGTGTAGCTCTGGCGCGAACCATCGATGATGCCCTTGGGCTGATTCACCGTGGTCGTGGCGATCACGCCACGGATCCCCTCCAGATCCAGATCCAGCGCGGCCATTTTTTCGGGGTCGACCTGAATGCGCACGGCGGGCTTCTTCTGCCCCCAGATGACGACCTGCCCCACCCCTTCGATGCGCGATAACTGCTGCGCCAGAATATTGTCGGCAAAATCATTGACCTCGGTGATCGGCAGGACATCCGACTGGACCGACAGGATCAGGATGGAGAAATCGGCTGGATTGATCTTGCGAAACGTAGGCGGACTGCTGAGATTCGAAGGCAACTGGCGCGAAGCGGCATTGATTGCGCTTTGCACATCGAGCGCGGCGCCATCGATGTTCCGGTCGAGGTCGAACTGCAGCGTGATCCGCGTGGAGCCCAGCGCATTTTCGGAGCTCATCTGCTGCAACCCGGGGATTGTGGAGAACTCGCGCTCCAGGGGTTGCGCCACGCTGGTGGCCATGGTTTCGGGGTTGCCGCCAGGCAAACGCGCCATCACCTGTATGGTAGGGAAATCCACCTGGGGCAAGGGGGCCACGGGCAGCAGGGGGAACATGGCCAGGCCCACCAGAAACAGGGCCATGGCCAGCAAGGAGGTACCGATGGGCCGACGGATGAATGCCCCGGAAATATTCACGACGTGCCCTCGATGGCTTCGATGGCAAGCCCCGGGCGCAGCTTGTACTGGCCATCGATCACCACCCGCTCGCCGGCCCGCAGCCCGCTGGACACCAGCGCCATGCCTTCCTGCACCACACCCACTTCAACGGGCTGCAGGCGTACACGGTCGTCCGCCTCGGCCACGTAGACCTGGAGGCTGTCCACCCCGCGCTGGATGGCCTGGTCGGGCACCACCAGTGCCTGCGGGTATTGCCCGATCGTCAGACGCACGTCGACGGTCTGACCTGGCCAGATCCGCTGTTCCGGATTGCTCATGCGGGCTTTCAACTGCAAGGTGGCACTGGCCTCATCGATCTGATTGTCCATCAGCACCAGCGACCCCAGCCCCAGCGATTCACCGCTTGCCCGATCGAACACCTCGACGGGCAGGTCACCGCCCTTGTGCAGGGCCGACTGTATGCGCGAGAACTCGGTGTCCGGCACCATGAAGCGCACGGCGATGGGATCGATCTGCCGGATCGTCACCAGGCCTTGTGCATCCGACATCCTCACCTGATTGCCGGGATCATAATTGACCACCCCCGTGCGCCCGCTCAGCGGAGCCAGTATGCGCGTGTCATCGAGCACGGCCTGCGCATGGGCGACCTGCGCGTCGTCTGCCTGCACGGTGGCTTCGAGCACGGCCACCTGGGCCGCCTGCCGATCGAGCACCTGGCGCTCGATGGCACCACGCGTGGCCAACTGCCGATAACGCGCCAGGTCCGCGCGGGCGTTGTCGAGTTGAATCTGGTCACGCGCCAATTGCGCCCGGGCCAGGTCGAGTTGGGCGCGCGGGATGCGATCATCGAGACGCGCGAGCAACTGGCCCTGCTGCACCATGTCGCCCTCATGGAAGCCCAATTCCTCGAGCTGGCCGTCGATACGCGAACGGACCACCACATTCTGCCACGCCTCGCCGGTGCCCAGGCCCTGTACCCACATCGGGACATCCTGGACCTGAACCGTCGCCAGGTGCACCCGAACCGGTGCCGGGGCCGCGGGCGCGGACGCTGCACGAGAAGGTTGCTGCTGCCACCAGTAAAGCCCGGCCAGACCCACCAGCAGCACGGCCGCCAGAAGAAACATGCGTCGAATTGAACTCATCGCTGAAGTATACGGTCTGACGGACGGATTGGCGCGGTCCCGTGGCCAAAAATCACCCGCTCGATGAACTGGACAAACCGGCGTGCCAGGCCCAGGAACAACAACGCCCCGGCAAGCGGGGCGTTGTTGGCTGCATCAGCCATTCGAGGCTGGTGCATGGGTAGGCCGCATCAGTTGGCCGCGGCAGCGCGACTGCCGGTCTTGGTCGCCTTGGTGGCGGCCTTGCTGACGTCGGTGGCGGCCTTCAGCGTGGCATTCGTAGCGGCCTGGAAATTCGACTCGGCCGCACTGGCGGCCTGCCGGGCAGCCTTGGCGGCCGACTCATAGGCGTTGGTGGCGGTGGCCAGGGACGACTTGATCAGGGCAACCGCACCTTCCGAGCCGGTGGGCGCGTTGCGGGCGAACTGCTCGACCACTTCGGCCACTTGCTGCTGACCCTGGCTCAGGTGGGTATCGGCCAGCTTGCTCAGGTCGCTGTGGATGTCGGCCAGGATTTCATAGACATCCTTGCCGTAGGTCACGGCCTGCTCGGGGCGCACCAGCGCCGACGTGAAGCTCAGCAGTTCCTGGGCATCCTTGAGCTCGATGGCATCCTTGGATTTCTGCGCGATCTCTTCAAGGGCCGCCTTGGTGGCCTTCAGGTTCAGATCGACCAGCTTTTCGAAGCCGCTGAAAAAGGTTTCCTGAACGGCCAGCAGGTTGTCGAGGGCCGCTTTCTGGGTCGCCTGCAGGGGTTGTTGGGTAGCGCTCATGATGACTCCTTGTCGTGGGCGAGAAGGACGTTGTCGGTCAGGGGCCGCCACCCTTCTCTGAAGCAGCAGGATTGCTGCATTGCACAATAGAAATTGTACATGAAAGAAAAGCGGTGTCAATCATTTTTGTTGCGACGCAACAACTCAATGCGTGCCATCGTGGCCCAAGGCCGACGAAATGCGGGTGGCGGTGTCGGTGAGCAGCGGAATCCAGTCGTCGCGCATGCGCTCGGCGGGTGCCGAAAGCGACAGACCCGCCAGCAGGGCATCTGTGTCATCGTAGATCCCCGCTGCAATGCAGCGCACGCCCAGTTCCAGTTCTTCGTTGTCACGTGCATACCCGTGGCGACGCACGAGCGCCAGCTCGCGCTCGAGCTGATCGAGCTGGGTGATGCTGTTGCGCGTATTGCCCGCCAGACCGGTCCGCATGGCATAGCTGCGCACGCTGCGCGCATCCCAGACCGACAGGAACAGCTTGCCGGTGGACGTCAGATGCAGTGGCGCGCGCCCACCAATGGCCCGCACCACCTGCATGCCTGAACACTCGCTCCAGGCCCGTTCGACATAGACGATCTCATCGCCCTGAGCCAGCGAGAGATTCACCGTCTGGCCCGTCTGGCGATGCAATGCGCGCATCAGGCCAATGGAGGCCGTGCGCACGTCCAGGCGCCCCTTGACTAACGAACCCAGTTCGAGAAGGCGCATGCCCAGGCGGTACAGGCCGCTGTCCACCCGCTCGACGTAGCGCCCCACGCACAGGTCGGCCAATATGCGGTGTACCGTGGACGCGTGCAGGCCCGTGGCACCGGAAAGCGTCTTGAGCGTGACGGGATCGTTGTGCGCAGCGAGCACATCGAGCAGGCGCATGGCCCGATCGAGAACCTGAATGGTGATGGCTGCGGGGTCACCCGCATGGAGAGAAGAATAAGGCATGATGAGCAGCTTGTTTTTTCCATCATATGAAAAATCAAACCATATGACAACAAACCGCTCGACAACCGGGTCGGTGGGTGTCTCGCGGCCAGCGGTGCACGATGCTGGCCGATGCATCGGCGTCAGCCCTGTCGCGATCTGTATGGGGGCGGGGCACTACAGGCTGCATGGCCTGCCCGCACGCCGGCCGGTTCAGGCGGGCGGGCTGAGCCGGCCTCCGGCTGCCAGGACCTGGGCGCGCAACCATTCGAGCGCCTGCGCAGTGGCCTCGGGCGCGCCTTTCACGCCCAGTTCAGTATGCGGATGACCACCTCGATCCCCTACATTGGGCAGGCTGAACACCCGCACGCCCGGCCATTGCACTTCGAGCTGCTCGAGCGCGGGCGTGATCCGGGATTCAGGCAGGCCGAAAACCAGAAAGGAATACTCTGCGCGAACTTCACAATGGTGCCAGCGGGCATAGCGGGTATCCAGTGTCCAGGCCATCATGGCATGCGCCATGACCGGAAAACCAGGCATGAAACTGTGATCGTGGATGAAAAACCCGGGAATGCGATTGAAACTGTTGGGAATGATCTCTGCACCCTGGGGGAACACCCCCATTTGCAGGCGCTGCTGGTTTTCAGGGTCACTCATGTCGGCCGTGCCCTGCCCCTTGGCCGCCATCTCGGCGCAGCGCTGCGCAATCAGGCGTTCCGCCTCGGGATGCAGGGCCAGCGGCACCCCCAGCGCCCGTGCCGCCGCCTGCCGGGTACGATCATCGGGCGTGGCACCGATGCCGCCGCAGCAGAACACCAGATCATGGGTCGCAAAACTGCGCTGCAGGCAGGCCGTGATGCCATCTTCGTCATCCGAGATGAATTCTGCCCCGTGCAGCCGCATGCCACGCTTCTGCAGGAGTTCGATGAACTTCGAAAGATGCTGGTCCTGACGCCGGCCAGACAGGATTTCATCGCCAATGATGATCAGGCGCACGCGGGGGATTTCAACGGGGGGAGGGACTTCAGTTTGCATGAGAAAATTCCTGGAGATCGATCAGGGTTCGAGCACGCAGTTCGCGCAGGGCATCCAGACAGAAATGGGCATACACCAGCGCCGAGAATACGGGCATCACCAGCCAGAACAGCGGGATCAGGTTCAACAGCGACAGACAACCCGCGAGCAGCCACAGCGGCCGATTGTTGCTTCGCCACAACACGCGCCGCTCGGCGACCGACGCATGTTCGATCAGGGCATCGACGCGCAGCATGCGGTTGACGGCAAAGGCCCACCAGAACACCGGCAGGACGAGCGCAAACGGTGGCACCAGCCACAAGGGCATGGTCAGCAGCCAGCCCAGACAGAACAGCGTGACGACCCAGATCGCGTTCCAGGTGCCGAGCGCGGTCACATGACGCCCCTGGCGTTTCAACCCGGGGTAGTCGTGCCGTTCGAGGTGCCTCAGTACGATGGGCATCACGAAGATTGCCGCGATCACCAGGCCGAGGATCCCGGCCATGGGCAGCAGCAGGCCTGCAGCCATCAATGGCACCAGCACAGGCAGCGTCCACAGCTTGAGTGAGAACCAGCCCAGCGCCAGCAGCCACTGGTCCAGTGCATCCAGCGGCCCCCAGGCCGAAATGGACTGGTCGATCCAGAGCGTCAGGGGTGACCAGAACAGCCACAACAGGATGACCGCGCCCAGGACTGCAATGAAAAATGGCAACAGCAGAGCCAGCAGCATGCGCGGATGCAACTGGCTGACCAGTGCCCGGCGAAAGGCCTGCCCCACCTTGGTGAAGCCAGGCCCCGCCGGCGTGTCATGTGCAATGATTTCTGTCGTGGGCATGATGCGAAGTTTCCACGAACTGCGGCACCAGCGCAAGCCCGCCCATGCGCAGGTTTCGCCATGCAGGACGCGTGCTCCGCCGCGCGCCGGGCCACCCCGCCGTGGACGATCCGGCCCCGGTGCGCGTCGTCCTGCGCCGCTGTGGCCGACGAGGATGGTCGTGCGCCAGTCCGGACGCGCCACGCAGACCCGGCCAGCGCAAACCCTTACAATCGGGCAGGTGCAGCATCGAATCCGGACATCCCATCATGAGCCTGTATGACCCGCGCCTGTATAACCCGCATACCGACAAACCGGCACTCAGCGCCCGGCTGGCGGTTGACGAAGGCCGGCGCGTGGTGTGCTACTGCGCGGCCTGGTGCCGGACCTGCGATGCGTGGCACACGCTGTTCGAGCGCCTGGCGCAAAAACATGCCGACTGGACCTTCATCTGGGTCGACATCGAAGACAACCCCGAGTGGCTGGGCGACGAAGACGTGGAAGACTTCCCGACCTTGCTGATCCAGGACGCCACGGGTACCCGTTTCTGGGGGCCCCAGCCCCCGATGGCCGAAGCCCTGCAACGCCTGCTGGAACACGCCGGCCAGTTGCCTGTGCTGCATGTCGGGCCGGGCCGGGTCGAGGATTTCTGATCCGGCGCGCAGCCGGGCTGCCGTTTCCTGGCGCGCAGCCCATTATCGCGGGCCGAGGACGATTTCAACCGACCGGCTTGCGCTGGCCACCAAGCAGGACGCCCACACAGGGTTTGCTCGACGCCGCGCGCTGCGCCGCCAGTTCACCCACGCCCGATGAGACCGAAGCGGACGGCTCATAGGGCCTGGTGAAAAACTCGTCCAGGGGCGCTTCGGGCGTGAAGCGGCTGGCCCTGCGACCCGACAGGCGGGCCGGGCGCCGTGGTTCGCGCGGCAGTTCGAGGTCGCCACGCGGGATCTTCGTCTTGATGAGTTTTTCGATATCGAGCAGGTAGCGCTCTTCGTCGGGCGTGTACAGGGCAATCGCATCGCCCTCGGCGCCGGCGCGACCCGTTCGGCCGATGCGATGCACGTAGTCTTCAGGGTTGCGCGGCAGATCATAGTTGATGACGCAGGGCACGCCGGCCACATCGAGACCCCGGGCAGCCACGTCGGTGGCCACGAGGACTTCGAGCGCACCGGACTTGAAGGCATCGAGCGCCTTCATGCGCTCGATCTGCGACTTGTTGCCGTGAATGGACTCGGCGCGTATGCCGTCGAGCTCGAGCTGACGCGCCAGCCGGCTGCAGCCGATCTTGGTGTTGGAAAAGACGATCACCTGATTCAGGTGGCGGGACTTGACCAGATGCACGACTGCACGCCGCTTGGCCTCGCTGTCGAGACAATAGGCAATCTGGGTGACGGTATCGGCCGCCGCGTTGGGCCGGGCCACCTCGATCTCGACCGGGGTACGCAGGAAGGTGCGCCCCAGCTTGCGGATCTCGGGGCTGAATGTCGCCGAGAACAGCAGGCCCTGACGGCCTTCGGGCAGCAGCCGGATGATGCGATCCAGATCCGGCAGGAACCCCATGTCGAGCATGCGGTCGGCCTCGTCGAGAACCAGGATGCCGACCTGCCCCAGGTTGACGTTGCGCTGTTCGACGTGGTCGAGCAGGCGCCCGGGTGTGGCGATCAGGATTTCGCAGCCTTCGCGCAGCTGGTCGCGCTGCGGACGGATGTCGACCCCACCGAACACGACCGCCGTGCGCAGGGGTACATGCTGGCTGTACTGCGCCACATTGGCATGCACCTGGTCTGCGAGTTCGCGGGTGGGCGTGAGGATCAACGCACGCACCGGATGCCGTGCGGGTGATGCACTGGTGTTGGCAAAAGGCATCAGACGATGCAGGATGGGCAGGGAAAACGCTGCGGTCTTCCCCGTACCCGTCTGGGCGGCCCCCATGATGTCGTGCCCCGCCAGTGCCACAGGAATGGCCTTGGACTGTATGGGCGTGGCGGATACATAGCCGGTATCCTGGATGGCCCGCAAGATGCCGGGATGCAGGCCAAACTGAGTGAAGGGTATCGTGGATTCAGTGGAATCGGAGGTGGGGGATTGGGTCATTCGAATAGGAAAGGGCACAGGCAAAAAGGGCCTGCGCATGCATGAACGGATCATTTTAACCTGCATCGCAGCAGGCCGGGCAATTGGTACAATAATCGCCTGATCAATTGAGGAGACGGCAATGTCCATGTCCGACCGCGACGGGGTCATCTGGTATGACGGCAAACTGGTGCCCTGGCGCGAAGCCACCACCCATGTACTGACACATTCACTGCATTACGGCCTGTCCGTCTTCGAAGGGGTGCGCGCGTACAAGACCCAGAATGGCCCTGCCATCTTCCGGCTCGAAGAACACACCAGGCGTCTGCTCAATTCGGCGCACATCTACCAGATGAAAATTCCGTACACGCGCGAAGCCTTGCAAGACGCCCAGATCGAGGTCGTGCGGCGCAACAGTCTCGAATCCTGCTACATCCGGCCCGTGGCGTTCTACGGCTCCGAAAAAATGGGCGTTTCGCCACGCGGCGCCTCGGTGCACGTGGCCATCGCGGCATGGCCGTGGGGCGCCTATCTGGGCGAAGAAGCCCTGCGACGCGGCATCCGGGTGAAGATTTCCTCTTTTGCACGCCAGCACGTCAACGTCACCATGCCACGCGCCAAGATTGCCAGTACGTACGCCAATTCGATCCTGGCCAATGCCGAAGCCCTCGATCACGGCTACGATGAAGCCATCCTCCTCGACACCCAGGGCTTCGTGGCCGAAGGCTCGGGCGAAAACCTGTTCATCGTGCGCGACGGCGTGCTGTACGAACCAGACATCGCCTGTGCGCTCACGGGCATCACACGCGCATCCATCCACCAGCTGGCTGCCGACCTGGGCCTGCAGATCACCTCCCGCCGCCTCACGCGCGATGACCTCTACATTGCCGACGAGGCCTTCTTTACCGGCACGGCAGCCGAAGTCACGCCCATCCGCGAAATCGACGGCCGGCAGATCGGCATCGGCGAGCGCGGGCCAGTCACCACGCAGTTGCAGAAGGCCTTTTTCGATGCGGTGTCCGGCAAGACGCCCAAATATCACCACTGGCTTACCAAGGTCTGAAGGAACCACCATGAGCAGCACGCCAGACACCAGGCAAGACGACATCATCCGGGTGGGGGCCGAAGACCTTCCGGTCTATTGCCCGGGGCCCAAGGCACCCCTCTGGAGCCAGCATCCACGCATCTACATCGAGGTCGTGAAAAACGGGGTGGCCCGCTGCCAGTATTGCGGGGCGCAATACGCGCTGCGCGATGGCGAAAAGGCCCTCGGGCACCACTGAGCATGCCAGGTTTCAGCGCTTGAAAGGCTCGAGTAGCGAACGCTGTGCATCCAGGCGCTCGCGCAAGCCGCGAATGCGTACATCGATGCGCGATTGGGCGTAGAAGTCCTGGCTGTGCCTGCGCGCCTGGTCCAGATGCTCCACGGCCGTGGGCAGGGCGCCACGCAGTTCATAGTAGGTTGCCATGGCTTCGTGTGCCTCGACCACGTCATCGCTGCGCTCGAGCGCCATGGCCAGCATTTTCTGGAATTCGGCCACATGGGGCCATTTTTTCACCAGGGCTCGCAGAAGCGTCACCGCATCGCGTGACTTGCCCATCTGCTGCAATACCTGCGCCCGCTCGTAGGCCACACCCTGGCTGTCGGGCCAGCGGGCCAGCGCCTCTGCAGACAGCTTGAGGGCTTCTTGGGGATCCTGCGACAAGGCCAGCCGGACGGCCAGCATGTCGATCTGCGGCGCCAGCTGCGCGGCCCGGGCCTGCTCGAGCCAATCGTGCGCCTGGCCCGGCCGGCCCGCTTCGTACGCCAGCAGCGCAAGCCCATACAGCGCGGCGGCCTTGCGGGGCCCATGCTGCGCTGCCACCTGGCTGCGCAGATCTTCCTCGAGCCGCTGCCGGGTCATGTTGTCGCGTGCCTGGAGCAGTGCCAGACGGGCGCGCACGAACCAGTATTCGGGGTTTGCGGCCGCCGGCGCGCCGGGCAGCCGATCCAGCCGGTTCTCGATGTCCGACAGACGCTGGATCGAGAGCGGATGCGTGGCTGCATAGCCGCCCCCCTGGCCTTCGTTCAGGCGCGCGGCATCCATGAGCCGCCTGAACATGGCGAGCATGCCGCGCGGATCGAAACCCGCCTGGCGCATCATCTGCAGGCCCACCCGATCCGCCTCCTGTTCGGCCCCGCGTGAAAACCCCAGTTGCCGGTCGATGACGGCTGCCTGACCAAACGCCGCCACCCCCATCGCCAGATCACCCTGCCCGGCCATGGCCGCCAGCAGGGCGCCCACCAGGCTGGCCACCATGACGCCCGTGCCGCGGGACTGCTGCTCGAGGCCACGGGCGATATGCCGCTGCATCACATGGCTGATTTCATGCGCCAGCACGCTGGCCAGCTCGGATTCACTTTCGGTCGCCGTCATCAGCCCACTGTTCACGCCGATGTACCCCCCCGGCATGGCAAAGGCATTGATGGCCGGATCGCGCACCGCAAATACGGTGATGTCCTGCTCCAGCGGTTGTGGCGCATGCGCGGCGAGGCGCTGACCCAGTGTGGTCAGATACTGGTTGATGTCGATATCGGCCACATAGGTGGGATCCTGGTAGCCCTGCTCCATGATGGCCTGCCCCAGCAGGCGCTCGAGCGCCGGCGAGAGCTCGATGGCCGAAGCGGCACCCATGGACGGCAGGCCCACGGGCTGGGCGCCAGCCGCCACATGACCTGCCAGCATGGCTGCCGCCATGCACAGGTTCAGAGTGATTCTACGCATGGTACAGGTGACTCCTGCATGCCTGCCAAGATACGGGCGGATACTGAAGATATCGGATGCGTCAGTGTAAAGCATTCTAAAATGAGCCCTTTGTACGCCTCACCGGCTGTCATGACCCCAACACACTTCGATGTCGCCATCCTGGGCGGCGGGCCTGTCGGCTGCGCACTGGCCCTGGCCTTGTCACGTCACGCACCCGACCCCGGACGCATCCTGCTGGCAGGCCCACGGCCAGCACCCCGGCCGCCCAGCCAGACCATCGATCCCCGCGCGCTGGCGCTCAACCATGGCAGTCGCCAGTTTCTCGAGACGCTCGGCGCCTGGCCTGCCCATGCGGCCCCCATCACGCACGTGCACGTCTCCCAGGCCCGGCATGCAGGGCAGACCCATATCGACCATGCCGAACTGGGCGTCGCCGAACTGGGCTGTGTGGTGCGCTACGATGAGCTGCTCGAACGCCTGGATCAGGCGCTCGAGCACAGCGGCGTACAGCGTCTGCTCGAACGCCCATCCAGGCCGCTGGCGGGCGTACCAGTTGTACTGCCCCTGAAGGCACAGGCGCTCACCACCCGCCTGGCCCTGCTGTCCGACGGCGCGCCGCCCCGCGGCCTGCAGCGCGAATACGGGCAGCGGGCGGTGCTGGCGACGATACGTGCCGGCCAGCCACGTCCGGGCTGGGCATTCGAGCGCTTCACCCGCGAAGGCCCGCTTGCACTCCTGCCCCACCCCGCCGATCCGGCACTGTACAGCCTGGTCTGGTGCGTGCCTCCGGTACGAGCAGAATCGTTGCTCGCCATGCCGGCCGCCCGGTTCACCCAGGCACTGCAAGCGGCATTCGGGCAGCGTCTGGGGACGCTGCAACTCACCGGCGACACCCACAGCTTCCCGCTGGCCTTGCACGTGGGCCCACAGCAGCTGGCACCGGGCGTGCTGGCATTGGGCAATGCCGCCCAGACCCTGCATCCGGTGGCCGGGCAGGGCCTGAACCTGGGGCTGCGCGACGTCGCCCAGCTGGCTCACGCCCTGGGTCCCTGGCTGGCCGACCCGCAGTCCGAACCCACGCAGCCCCTGCAGCACTACAGGCACAAACGCCGCCTCGACCGTTGCCTGACCATCGCCATCACCGACACCCTGCCGCGCATCTTCTCGTCCGAATGGGCTCCCGTGCGCCATGCCTGTGGTCTAGGGCTGATGGCACTCGAATTGCTGCCCATGCTGCGCAGGCCGCTGGCCCGGCAGCTCATGCAGGGCCAGCGGCGGTAGAACAGCCTAAAATGCCCGGCATGATGATAGGACCCTGGACCCTCCCGCACCCGGTCTGTGCGGCCCCGATGGCGGGCGTGACCGACCGGCCATACCGGCGCCTGTGCAAGGCGCTGGGTGCCGCCTATGCGGTCTGCGAGATGGCCGCCAGCAACCCGCGCCTGTGGCACAGCGTCAAAACAGCACAACGCCTGGACCATGCGGGCGAACCCGATCCCCTCGCCGTGCAGATCGCCGGCGCCGACCCCGACATGCTGGCCGAGGCCGCCCTGTTCAACATCCGCAAGGGCGCCCGCATCATCGACATCAACATGGGCTGCCCGGCCAAGAAGGTGTGCAAGGCGGCCTCCGGCTCGGCCCTGCTGCGTGACGAAGCCCTGGTGGCGCGCATTCTCGAACGCGTGGTCGCTGTCTGCCGACCGCTGGGGATTCCGGTTACACTGAAAACCCGCACCGGGTGGGATCGCGAAAACCGCAATGCGGTGCGCATCGCCCGCCTGGCCGAAGACTGCGGCATCGCAGCGCTCGCGCTGCATGGCCGCACCCGCTGCGATCTGTACACGGGCGAAGCCGAATACGACACGCTGCGTGCCGTACGCGACGTCATACGGATCCCGCTGATTGCCAACGGCGACATCGACAGCCCCGAAAAGGCACGGCACGTTCTGCGGGTCACCGGGGCCGATGCGGTCATGATCGGCCGCGCGGCCCGGGGCAGGCCCTGGATCTTCCGGGAGATCGCCCATTACCTGCAGCATGGCAGCCACCTGCCGCCACCCACCTACGGAGAATTGCGCGAACTCCTGCTTGGCCATCTTGAAGACCACTACTCGTTTTATGGCGAACAGGTCGGTGTACGTACGGCACGCAAGCACATTGGCTGGTACCTGTCGGGCCTGCCCGAAGCCCGGCCCCTGCTCGCGGGTATCATGACACTGGACAGCACCGATGCGCAGGCCCGTACCCTGTGCCGCTGGTTCGACCAACAGGCCGCCGAAAAGGCAGCCATTCCTGAGACAACCCTGCATTGAAACCGTTCTTGGAAATGAGCACCACAACCCCCTTGGAACAAGCCGTACGCGACCAGCTGGAGCGCTATTTTGCCGACCTGGGCGATTCTGCGCCCCACGACATGCTGGCCATGGTAAACCGCTGTGTCGAGCGCACGGTGCTGCAGGTCGCCATGGAGCGGACCGCCGGCAACCAGACCCGGGCCGCAGACATGCTGGGCATCACGCGCGGCACCTTGCGCAAGAAGCTCCTGGTTCACCAGATCTCCGATTGACCCTTTCTTCTTCCCGAGTACATCGCCCTATCATGACCACACAGACCGCCCTGATCTCCGTATCCGACAAATCAGGCATCGTCGACTTTGCCCTGGCACTGGCCCAGCGTGGGGTCACACTGCTTTCAACCGGCGGCACCGCACACCTGTTGCGCGAAGCCGGTCTCCAGGTCACCGAAGTCGCAGATCACACCGGCTTTCCCGAAATTCTCGACGGCCGGGTCAAGACCCTGCACCCGCGCATCCACGGGGGGCTGCTGGCCCGGCGCGACGACGCAGCCCATCTGCGTACGCTGGCAGAGCATGACATCCCGGCCATCGATCTGCTGGTCGTCAACCTGTACCCCTTCGGACAGACCGTGGCACGCCCCGACTGCACGCTGGGCGAGGCCATCGAGAACATCGACATCGGCGGGCCGGCCATGCTGCGCTCTGCGGCCAAGAACCACGGCTCCGCGGCGGGCGGGGTCTGCGTCGTGATCGACCCGGCCGATTACCCGCGGGTCCTGGCCGAGCTCGACAGCCCGGGCCACCAGGTGTCCCATGCCTTGCGCCTCGAACTCGCAGCCAAGGCCTACGCCCATACAGCAGCATACGACGGCGCGATCGCCAATTGGCTGGGCAGCCTGGCCGAAGCCGAACCAGCGGCCGATCAGGTGCCCGAGCGCGAGCCCTGGCCACGCGTCATGTCATTTCAGTGGCCACGGCACCAGGTTCTGCGCTACGGCGAAAACCCGCATCAACGGGCCGCCTTCTATCGCGACCCGACCGTGGGTGCCGGCCTGTTGGCGAGTTATCGGCAGATCCAGGGCAAAGCGCTGTCCTACAACAACATCGCCGACACCGATACCGCCTGGGAAACCGTACGGCATTTCGCGACCCCGGCCTGTGTGATCGTCAAGCATGCCAACCCCTGCGGTGCCGCGTTGGGCGGCAACGCTCTGGACGCGTACCGGAAGGCCTTCAAGACAGATCCCGTATCGGCATTTGGCGGCATCGTGGCCTTCAATGCCACGGTAGACGAAGCCACGGCGCAGGCCGTCATCGGCCCCTTCCTCGAAGTCCTGATCGCACCGGCGTTCACCGGGGCAGCGCTGACCGTGCTGTCGGCCAAGAAGAACGTGCGCGTGCTCGAAATCCCGCCCGGATCCGCCCACAATGCCTTCGACGTCAAGCGGGTGGGGGGCGGCTGGCTGGTGCAGGATGGCGATCATCACAGCGCCGATCCGGCCAGCATCCGGGTGGTCACCGAACGGGCCCCCAGCGCAGAACAGATGCAGGACCTTCTCTTTGCCTGGCACGTCGCGCGCTACGTCAAGTCCAATGCCATCGTGTTCTGCGGCGATCAGGCTACGCTGGGGGTTGGGGCGGGTCAGATGAGTCGCGTCGACTCGGCCCGTATCGCAGCCATCAAGGCGAGCAATGCCGGCCTTGATCTGCACGGCTCGGCGGTGGCCTCGGATGCGTTCTTTCCGTTTCGCGACGGCCTCGACGTGGTGGCAGACGCCGGTGCCACGTGCGTGATACAACCCGGTGGCAGCGTACGCGACGACGAAGTCATCGCTGCCGCCAACGAGCGAGGGATCGCCATGGTCTTCACCGGCTTTCGGCACTTCAGGCACTGATGCGCATATTGGGGGTGGATCCAGGCTTGCGCCGTACGGGCTTCGGCATCATCGAAACCAACGGCAGCCAGCTGCTGTACGTGACCAGCGGCACGATCACCGTGCCCGCACAGCGCCCGCTGGCCGAACGCCTGCGGGTCATCCTCGACAATCTGCGCCAGGTTGCACGCGACACGAAACCTGATGTGGCCGCGCTCGAAAAAGTCTTTCTGAACGTCAACCCGGCATCCACCCTGCTGCTGGGCCACGCACGCGGCGCCGCGGTCTGCGCGCTGGCCGACAGCGGCTTGAGCGTGTTCGAATATACCGCGCTGCAGGTCAAGAAATCAGTGGTCGGTACGGGCCGGGCCAGCAAGACGCAGATCCAGGCCATGGTACGCCATCTACTGGCACTCGATGGCGAGCCGGCTGCCGATGCCGCCGATGCCCTGGCCTGCGCCATCTGTCACGCCCACTGCGCCCCCCTGGCCGAGCGCCTGCAGGACCTGACGCCCGCGGACAGCCTGTCCCGGCGCAGCCGCAGGCTGCGCACGGGGCGCCTGATGGCCTGAACACACGGAGTCCATGATGATTGGTCGTCTCACAGGTACCCTGGTCGAGCTTGCGCCACCCAGCCTGTGCATACTGGTGGGTGGGGTGGGCTATGAACTGGACGTGCCCATGAGCACGCTCTACAGGCTGCCCGCAGTGGGGCAGAATGTCAGCCTGCACACCCATCTGGCGATACGCGACGACGCCCATGTCCTGTATGGTTTTGCGTCGATCGCCGAACGCAATACGTTCCGCGCCCTGATCCGGGTGACCGGCATCGGTGCGCGTACCGCACTCGCGCTGCTGTCGGGCCTGAGCGTCGACGATCTGGTCGATGCCATCCAGAACCAGGAATCGGGCCGCCTGATCAAAGTGCCGGGCATCGGCAGGAAGACGGCTGAACGATTGCTGCTGGAACTGCGCGACAAGCTCGATGCACCCGGGCTGCAGACAGCGGCCCCGGCCGGGGGTGCCCCCACGCCCTCTGCCGACAATGATGTTCTGCATGCCCTGCAGGCCCTGGGGTATTCGGCCCAGGAAGCCCGCAAGGCGGTGGCGGGTCTGGACAGCGGCCTGAATGTAGCCGAGCGCATCCGCCAGGCACTGAAGAATCTGGCCCGCACCTGATGAGGGTCGAGATTCCCGCAGGCACGGCACCCTCCCTGCACGTGCTGCGCGAGACCTTCGGCTACGAGCAGTTTCGCGGCGAACAGCAGGCAATCATCGAACACGTCGTCCAGGGTGGCAGCGCCCTGGTACTCATGCCCACCGGAGGCGGCAAATCGCTGTGCTACCAGATCCCGGCGCTGCTGCGCCCCGGAGTGGGCGTAGTGATATCGCCCCTGATAGCGCTGATGCAGGATCAGGTCGACGCCCTGCAGGAACTCGGCGTCCGGGCGGCCTTCCTGAACTCGACCCAGACGCTGGCCGAATCGCAGGCGGTGGAGCAGGCCTTCGTCCGAGGCCAGCTGGACTTGCTGTATGTGGCCCCGGAGCGTTTGCTCATGCCACGCTGCCTTGAGTTGATGGCTGCCGGTCAAGTGGCGCTGTTTGCGATCGATGAAGCGCATTGTGTATCGCAGTGGGGTCATGACTTCCGCCCTGAGTATCAGGGGCTGAGCATACTGGCCGAACGCTGGCCGGATGTGCCGCGCATGGCACTCACCGCCACGGCCACGGCAGCGACGCGGGCCGACATCGTGCAGTGCCTTGCCCTGCAGGACGCGCCCCAGTATCTGGCCAGCTTCGATCGGCCCAACATCTGTTACCGCATCGTCGAAAAACACGACGTCCGGCGCCAGCTGCTCGAGTTCATCCGTGACTCGCATGCCGGCGCGTGCGGAATCGTCTACGCCCTCTCCAGGACGCGGGTCGAGCAGACGGCTCAATACCTCTGCGACCATGGCATGACCGCCCTGCCCTATCATGCCGGCCTGAGTGCCTCCGTACGCGCGGCCCACCAGGCTCGCTTCCTGCGCGAAGACGGCATCGTCATGGTCGCCACCATCGCCTTTGGCATGGGGGTCAACAAGCCCGATGTACGCTTTGTGGCGCATATCGACATGCCCAAATCCATCGAAGGCTATTACCAGGAAACGGGCCGCGCCGGTCGGGATGGCCTGCCTGCTGACGCCTGGCTGGCCTACGGCCTGCAGGACGTGATCCAGCAAAGGCGCATGATCGACGAGTCCGAGGGGGACGACCTGCACCAGCGGCGCCAGGTCCGCCAGCTCGATGCCATGCTGGCCCTGTGCGAGACCGTGCACTGCCGCCGTCAGGCCTTGCTGGCTTACTTCGAGGAAGCGACAGCACCCTGTGGCCACTGTGATACCTGCCTGGACCCCCCCGCCGCCTGGGATGGCACCGTGGCCATGCAGAAACTGCTCTCGACCGTCTATCGGTTGTGGCGCGAACGCGGGCAGCGCTATGGCAGTGGCCACCTGATCGATATCCTGCGTGGCCAGCGCACCGGGCGGGTCCTGCAGCAGGGCCATGATTCACTGAGCGTCTTCGGCGTCGGCGCGACCCTGTCCGCGGAGGCCTGGCGCGGCATTCTGCGCCAGGCCCTGGCCCTGGGCCTGCTGTCGGTCGATCTCGAAGGCTATGGCACCCTCGCGCTGACGGAAGCCAGCCGCCCCGTACTCAAGGGCCAGCGCACCCTGATGCTGCGCCCGATCGAACACAGGCCTGCGCGTGCCAGGGGTGCACGACGCGCCACGACGGCCCGCACCCGACCGGAAGACCTGCCGGCTGCCGCGCGACAGTGCTTCGAACGCCTGCGCCAGTGGCGCGCGCAACTGGCACGGGAGCACGGCAAGCCCGCCTATGTCATCTTCAGCGACGCCACCCTGCGCGAGATTGCGCTGGAACGGCCGCAGACCCTGGAAGCATTGGGCCACATCAGCGGCGTGGGTGCCCACAAGCGTGCCACGTACGGCCCTGCCGTACTGGAAAGCGTGCGCGACCCCGACTGATTCAGAACAGCGGCCGGGCATCCGGCCCGGATACCGGTGCCTGCAAGCCCAGATGCTGCCAACAGCGCCGGGTGGCCATGCGCCCGCGTGGCGTGCGCTGCAGGTAACCGTGCTGGATGAGGTAGGGCTCGATCACGTCTTCGATGGTGTCGCGCTCTTCACCGATGGCAGCGGCCAGGCTGTCGACCCCCACCGGACCGCCATCGAACTTGTGCACCACGGCTTCGAGCAGTTTGCGGTCCATGAGATCGAGGCCGCTGGGATCGACTTCGAGCATTTCGAGGGCCGCCTGGGCGACCGGGACATCGATCTGCCCCTGGGCGCGGACATCGGCATAATCGCGCACCCGCCGCAACAGGCGATTGGCGATGCGCGGCGTGCCCCGCGACCGCCGCGCGATTTCGGCAGCCCCGTCGGGATCGGTCGGCACCCCCAGCAGGCTGGCGCTGCGCTGCACGATGCGGGCGAGGTCTTCGGGGGCATAGAATTCGAGCCGCGAGACAATGCCGAAGCGGTCACGCAGGGGGTTGGTGAGCATGCCCGCGCGCGTGGTGGCACCGACCAGCGTGAATGGCTGCAGATCGATCTTGACGCTGCGCGCGGCCGGGCCTTCGCCGATGAGGATATCGATCTGGAAGTCTTCGAGGGCCGGATAGAGGATTTCTTCGACAATCGGCGACAGGCGGTGGATTTCATCGATGAACAGGACATCGTTGCGTTCGAGGTTGGTGAGCATGGCGGCCAGATCACCGGGCCGCTCGAGCACCGGGCCGGAGGTCTGGCGCAGTTGCACACCCATTTCGTGCGCCACGATATGGGCCAGCGTGGTCTTGCCCAGACCCGGCGGGCCGAACAGCAGCACGTGATCGAGCGCTTCATCGCGCCGGCGCGCTGCCTGAATGAAGATTTCGAGCTGATCGCAGACCCGCCGCTGGCCCACGTAATCGGCCAGGACCCTGGGGCGCAGGGCGCGTTCGAGGGAGTCTTCGGCGTGCGAGACCGTCTCGGGGGTCACCAGGCGCGTCTGGGTGGTGGTGAGTGCATCGGTCTGTATGACCATGGAATGACTGTATTGATATCCAGTGAATTGGGCCTATGCTACCACTTGCCGGAAAAATCAGGTAGATCGGGCGGACGCGATCGCCCCAGCACCCGCCAATATACGCGCAGATTGAAAATGATGGCGACGGGCAAGGCCACCACGGTCGCGCTCAGCGCAAGTTGCAGGGTGGCGACGGATGCAGCGGCATCCCAGAGGGTCACCTCGTCGAGCACCAGATAAGGGAAAAAACTGTAGGCCAGCCCACCCAGCATCAGGATGAGAATGATCAGCACCAGGCCATACGGCACGGCAGTGGCGCGGTAGCTGTGGTTGATCATGCGCTGCAGCAGCATCTCGGCCAGAATGAAGCAGGCCAGCAGGAGGCCCCAGACCAGGGCGACGGCGCCCCAGTGCTGACCATCACCCCATTTGAGGAAAACCCCTGCATTGGAGAAGTCGAGCACAACGGAAATCCCCATGACGCCCACGGCGCCCCAGCGCAGGGTACGTCGGGCCCAGCCCACCGCCCGAATGCGCAGCTCGCCGGCCTCCCGCATGATCAGCCAGGCCGCGCCCAGCAGGGCGTAGGTCGCCAGCGAGCACGCCCCCATGAGCGTGGCAAAGCCGATGGGGCCCACGCCGTCCTGGTAGGCGGATACCACCCGCGCCAGCATGTAGCCATGCGAAAACGCCACCAGCACGGCGCCCAGGGCAAAACCGAACAGCCACGCGCCCTGCTGCTCGGCGGGCGCCCGCAAACGGCATTCGAAACATACCGAACGCAGCAATGTGCCAATGGCGAGCAGGGAAAGCGGCAGATACAGTTGCCCCAATGTTCTGGACCAGGCCCCCGGAAAGGCCGCAGCAAACAGCCCCAGGCCCAGCAGCAGCCAATATTCGTTTGCATCCCGCCATGGGCTGAGCAGGGACATCATGCGCCCCCTGAGACTGGTCGGCGCAACCCAGAGCAGACAGCCGACGCCGACATCGAAGCCATCGAGCAGGACCCCGGCCACCACGGTAACCATCAGCACGCCCATCAGCGCGAGGGGCATCCAGAACGCCGAGTCTGCGGCCCCCAGGCCCAGCAGGCCGGCCAGCGAGTCAATCATGCATGCCCCCTGTGGCGTGCCACCGGCACGACCCCGTAACGGGATGCATGCCGCAGCAACTGGCGAAAGCCGAACCCAAGCGCGCCGTATACCAGCACCTGCAGCACGAAGACCAGCCACAGCAGGGGCTCGCCCACTGGCGCCAGCGCATCACGCAGCGTCAGGGCGCCTTGTACGGCAT
Source organism: Castellaniella sp. (assembly GCF_041677825.1). Taxonomy (GTDB): domain Bacteria; phylum Pseudomonadota; class Gammaproteobacteria; order Burkholderiales; family Burkholderiaceae_B; genus Castellaniella. The sequence goes on along the minus strand of NZ_JBAYPG010000013.1, from coordinate 36,581 downwards.
ACGGCAGGTTGCCCACCAGCAGATGGCCCCAGCCCACCAGCTGCAGACCCAGCGTCAACCAGAGCAGAACGCGCAAGATCGAGCGCTGGCCGCGCGACAGGCCATCGGGTTCATAGCCGAGCCGGTGGCCCCGCCACAGCGCGACCAGCGCGAACACCATCAGCAGGCCGGACAGAACGACCGCCAGGCGTGCAGAAAAAAAGGTCAGCCCCCATGGCGGCGCGAGGCCAACCAATTCTTCCAGACCCTGAATGGTGCCCTGACGCGCGATACCCAGCCAGGGCCCCCAATCGTGCAGAATGACTGCGGAATACACCTCGCTGGCGCCACGCGCTGGCCAGGACCACCACAATACGGGGTCCGGCAGGCCACCCGACCACTGCGACACCACGGTGGCCAGCCGCGCGGGCTGCACCACCAGCAGAAGGCGCCCCAACTGTGCAGCCGACACGACCTGCAGCATGATCATCAGCGGCAGGCCCCACAGGCCCAGCATGAAGACACTGCGGTCCCCTTCGTCGCTGGGGCGCATGCGAGTCCGCCTGGCCGTCAGGGACAGCATCAGCGTCAGGGCAAGCAGCAGGCTCCCGGCCAGGAACAGCATGAACAGAACGGGTGCCGCACCCTCTGTGGACAAGGACCACCAGCCAGAGAGCTGCCAGACGCCGTCATCGAGGCTCGCACCGACGGGCCACTGCAACCAGGCCAGCAATACCATAACCCACCAGGCGGTCAGACTGGAGCCCAGGGCCACCATGCCGACCACCAGGACGTGCGCCGTATGCGACATGCGCCGCTGGCCATACAGCATGGCCCCCAGAAAGCAGGACTTGAAAAAAAAGGCCGTCAATACGGTCATCCCTGCCAACGGGCCTATGACAGCTCCGGCGCGATCCATCAGCCCGGGCCACAGGGTGCCCACCTGCAGGAGCACCGGCAGCGCCGCTGCAAACCCCATGACCAGCGACAGGGCAAACACGCGCACCCAGAACCGATAGGCGAGCACGGCCGGCCCGCCCCGGCGGGCCCGCAGGCGCAAGGCAAACAGTATCCAGGCCAGCCCCAGTTCGAGCGCCAGAAAAAACAACATGAAGCCAAGGCTCAGGAAAAACTGGGACAGCGACAGAACCCAAGCGGTTTGCGTCATAATGTGCGCTAGTTTAGAGCCAGTTGAGCACCATGACCACAGAAACCGCGCCCAGTTCGAATTTTCTGCGCAGCATCATCGAAAATGACCTGCAATCAGGCCACCTGGAAAGCCGCCGCTGGGGCCCGCCACCGGCCACGGCGCAAGCGCGGCTGGCAGCCCCCGTGGATACGGCCCGAATCCGCACGCGCTTCCCGCCCGAACCCAATGGCTACCTGCATATTGGCCATGCCAAGAGCATCTGCCTGAACTTCGGCCTGGCCAAAGACTACGACGGCATCTGCCATCTGCGCTTCGACGACACGAATCCGGAAAAGGAAGAAGACGAGTACGTGCGCGCCATCATCGACATGGTGCAATGGCTGGGGTTCGAATGGTCGGTGGGCGGGGTCGAGCACTGCTACTATGCCAGTGATTACTTCGAAGCCATGTACGGATTTGCCGAGGCCCTGGTACAGGCGGGCCACGCGTATGTCGACGAGCAATCCGCCGAACAGATGCGCGCGACCCGCGGCACCCTGACCGAAGCCGGCACCGATTCGCCCTGGCGCGATCGTCCGGCCCACGAGTCACTGCGCCTGCTGCGCGAGATGCGGGCCGGCGTGCACCCCGACGGGCGGATGGCGCTGCGCGCACGCATCGACATGGCTTCGCCCAACATCAATCTGCGCGATCCGGTGCTCTACCGCATCCGCCACGCCGAACACCACCGTACCGGCAACACCTGGTGCATCTACCCGATGTACAGCTGGGCCCATCCGGTCGAAGACGCCCTCGAAGGCATCACGCACAGCATCTGTACCCTCGAATTCGAAGACCAGCGGCCATTCTATGACTGGATTCTCCAGCGCCTGGCCGAACTCGGCCAATTGGCTGCGCCCCTGCCGCGCCAGTACGAATTTGCCCGCCTCAATCTCGAATACGTCGTCACCAGCAAGCGCAAGCTGCGCGAGCTGGTGCTCGAAGGCCACGTCAACGGCTGGGACGACCCGCGCCTGCCCACCCTGGCCGGGCTGCGCAGGCGCGGCTACACCCCGGCATCGATCCGGCTTTTCTGCGACCGCCTGGGGGTCAGCAAGGCCGACTCACGTATCGAATACAGCGTGCTCGAGCAGGCGCTGCGCGATGACCTCGACCCGATCGCCGACCGGGCCGTGGCGATTCTCGACCCGCTGCGGCTGGTGATCACGAATTTCCCGGACGCCCGGATCGAAACCTGCAGTGCGCCGCTCAATCCGCACGCGCCCGACGGACCACGCCGGCGCTTTCCTTTCACCCGAACCCTCTACATCGAGCGGGACGACTTCCGCGAAGATCCCCCCAGGAAGTATTTTCGCCTGTTTCCGGGTAATCTGGTCCGTCTGAAATACGCCTGGGTGATCCGTTGCACGGGTTTCACGCGCAATGAAGACGGCGACATCACCGAAGTGCAGGCCGAGTACCTTCCGGATACCCGCAGCGGCACCCAGGGCGCCGATGCGATCAAGGTCAAGGGCACGATCACCTGGATCAGTGCCGTGCATGCAATCGCCGCCGAATTCCGGCTCTATGACCGGCTGTTCCTGGACGCGCACCCCGACAGCGGCCAGCGTGATTTCCTGCAACTGATCAATCCGGAATCCTGCCGCACCGTGCAGGGCCTGCTCGAGCCCGGCGTGCGCGCCGTGCCCGGCGCCACCTGGCAGTTCGAGCGTCTGGGCTACTTCGTGGCCGACCGCGAGCTGTCCACCCCGGAACGCCCCGTACTGAACCGCTCCGTCACCCTGCGCGACACCTGGGCCCGCACATGAACAAGACTGCAATCGCACTGGATTTCAAAAGCGCCACCCTGCATACGCTGCGCGCCGTCCTGCACACCGCCGACACCGTCAGCCTGATCGCCGCCCTGAATCAGCGCATGCAAGAAGCCGGCAGCTTCTATGAGCACGAATCGGTGGTCCTGGACGCCACCGGGCTCACCGAATCACCCAACTGGGCGGCTCTGGTGGCCGCCATGCGCGCAGCCAGGCTGCATCCGATCGGCATACAGGCCGATCCTGCCCTGCAGGATGACGCCTGGCATACGGCTGCCCTGGCACCACTCGAACTCTCGGCGCAACGCGTGGCAGCGTCAGCGGCTGCAGCAGCCCAGGCGGCGCCCGCAGAGCATGGCAAGGCCGGCAGCACGGGCAAATCGGCACGCGCGCAACCGGCCGACAACCCGCTGTCGGGCGAAACCCGCATCGTGCGCCAGCCTCTGCGCTCGGGGCAGCGCATCTATGCGCGGGGCTGCGACCTGATCGTGCTGGGCATGGTCAGCCAGGGGGCCGAAGTGATCGCCGACGGGCACATCCATGTGTATGGGCCACTGCGCGGCAAGGCCATGGCCGGGGCCCGCGGCAACGAGCAGGCCATGATCCTGACCACGCATTTCGAGCCCGAACTGCTCGCCATCGCCGGGGTGTACCGGGTCTTCGAGACCCAGGCATCCGACCCCCTGTACAAACGGGGCGCCCGCATCGAGCTCGAGGGCGAGACGCTGCGCATCCGTGCCCTGACCAGTTGATTTTCCTATACCATATAAAATTTTCACTATGGGGTATTCCATGTCGCGCATCGTCGTTGTCACTTCCGGCAAGGGGGGGGTGGGGAAAACCACCACCAGCGCCAGTTTCTCGGCCGGCCTGGCCCTGCGCGGACACAAGACCGTCGTCATCGACTTCGACGTCGGGCTGCGCAACCTGGATCTGATCATGGGCTGCGAACGGCGGGTCGTCTATGATTTCGTGAATGTCATCCAGGGTGACGCCACTCTCAATCAGGCCCTGATCCGCGACAAGCAACTCGACAATCTGTATATCCTGCCGGCCTCGCAGACCCGCGACAAAGACGCACTGACGCGCGAGGGGGTCGAAAAAGTCCTCGAGGACCTGGCGGCGATGGATTTCGAATACATCGTCTGCGACTCACCGGCCGGCATAGAAACCGGCGCCATCATGGCCGCCTACTTTGCCGATGATGCCCTGGTGGTCACCAACCCCGAAGTCTCCTCGGTACGCGATTCGGACCGCATCCTGGGCATCCTGTCGGCCAAGTCGCGGCGCGCCGAACGCGGTGAACAACCCGTACAGGAACACCTGCTGCTGACGCGCTACAACCCGAAACGGGTCTCCGAAGGCGAAATGCTGTCCCTGCGCGACATCGAAGACATCCTGCGCATCCGCCTGATCGGCGTCATCCCAGAGTCCGAATCGGTACTGCAGGCATCGAACCAGGGCATCCCGGCCATCCATCTGAAAGACTCCGACGTCGCCCAGGCGTACGCCGATGTGGTTGCGCGCTATCTGGGCGAAGAAAAGCCCCTGCGATTCGTCGACTACGAAAAGCCGGGCCTGTTCAAACGCCTGTTCGGGAGCAAGTGAGCATGTCGTTCTTCGATTTTTTCCGCGGGCAGAAGAAGGCCTCGGCCAGCATTGCCAAAGACCGGCTGCAGTTGATCCTCATCAACGAGCGCAGCAGTGGGCGCAATGGCCCCGACTTCCTGGCCGACCTGCAAAAGGAGCTGATTGCCGTCATCTCGAAATACGTGCACATCAACCCCGAAGACATCAAGGTGAACCTCGAGCGCCAGGATGCCCTCGAGGTGCTCGAAGTCAAGATCGAGATGCCCCAGCAAGCCGAAATCCGCTGAACGCGACGGGCTCCGGCGGCGGGCTTCACCAGGCCTCACGCCCGCATCGGGGCCACGCCACGGGCAGGCAATGCAGCCCACGCCGCGGCCTGGTCATACCCCGTCATCACCCTGCCGTTCTTGCCCTGCCGTTCTTTACCGCAGCCATGCCGCTCAGATCCAGGTCAGGGTCACCCAGACCACCACCGGGATCGTGACGACCGACATGACATTCCCCAGCAACACCACGCTGGCGACCAGGCCGGGGTCGGCCTGATACTGCTCGGCCAGCAGATAATTGAGCACCGCCGGCGGCAACATGATGGACAGCACCAGCAAGCGGGTCCATTCGGGTGTCAACGGCAGCAGGCTCAGGATGACGGGCAGCGACAGCAGGCTGGCCACCAGATACAGCCCATTGACGTACAGCGCCAGGCCAATGTGCTGGATCCTGTCCTGGGCCAGACGCACGCCCAGACCGAACAGCATCAAGGGGATGGCGATCTGGCCGGTCAGGTCGACCGTGGTGACGAAAAAGGCGGGAATCCAGTCTTTCCAGGGCGCCATGGCCATGCCAATGACGGCCGCCCAGATATTCGGGTTGCGCAGCCACATCCAGCGGCTGCGGCCTCGCGACATCAGATACAGGCCGATCGAGAAATTCACCAGATTCGACAGTACGAACAGGATGATGATGTCGCCCAGCAGACTGCGACCATAGGCCAGCATCATGAGGGGAATACCAATGTTGCCGGTATTGCGGAACATCCCCGGCACCAGAAAAGCCGAACGGCTGATGCCGCGCACACGAATGAACGACAGCAACAGACCCGGCAGCAGGATGATCAGCACCCCGGCCACGATCAGTGGCCAGCCGCGTGCCAGGTCGACGGGGTTTTCCAGTAGCGCGCTGAACACCATGGCCGGGCAGAACACCATGACATTGGCGTAGTTGATGAACGCCATCTCCGGCTTGTGGGCGGGCTTGCGGCCAAGAAAAAAGCCCAGTGCCGACACAGCAAACACGGGCAATACGATATTCAGCAGGGTCAGCAGCATGGTCGGCGGGCAGTATCCAATAGCGGCAGTGTACCCGTACCCACCGGCTGCCGCCGCAGCCCGCTGTTCACTGCCCCGAACCCGCCATGAATGCCTGGATCGGCATGCGCATCAGCGAAGCGGGCCCGGCCCGCATGGCAGACGCATGAACGCGTGTGCGTGGCAGGATGCGTGCAAAGTAGAAATGGGCCGTGTCCACCTTGGCCTGATAGAACATTGCGTCTGTGTCGCCTGCTGCCAATCGGGCCGCTGCCACGCGGGCCATGTCGGCCCAGAAATACGCCAGCACGACGTAGCCCGAAAACATCAGGTAATCGTACGCCGCGGCACCCACGGCCTCGCGGTCGGCCAGCGCCGACATGCCGATCTGCTGCGTGAGTTCACCCCATTGCCCGTTCAACTCGGCCAGCGGCGCAATGAAGTCGGCCAGCGCCGGATTCGTGCCGTGTGCCTGGCAGAATTCATGCACGATGCGGGTGAAGAGACGCAGGGATTCACCCTGCGAGAGCAGGACCTTGCGGCCCAGAAGGTCGAGGGCCTGGACCCCGGTAGTGCCTTCATACAGGCAGGCGATGCGACTGTCGCGCACGTTCTGTTCCATGCCGTTTTCGGTGATGTACCCATGGCCTCCCCAGACCTGCAGACCCAGGTTGGCGGCTTCGAACCCGGTCTCGGTCATGAAGGCCTTGGCGATGGGCGTAAGAAAACCCAACAGGGTCTCGGCCATTTCCCGCTGCTGCGCATCCGCAGAAAACCGCTGGATGTCGACCTGCTGCGCCGCAAAATACAGCAGCGCCCGATTGCCTTCGGCAAACGCCCGTATGGTGAGGAGCATGCGGCGCACGTCGGGGTGCACGACGATCAGATCCGCCGCCTCACCGGGGTCGGCTGGCCCGCTGAGTGCCCGCCCCTGGCGGCGCTGCAGGGCATAGGCGCATGCCCCCTGCCAGGCCACCTCGGCATGTGCCAGGCCCTGCAGCGCGGTACCCAGCCGCGCCATGTTCATGAAGGTGAACATGGCGCGCAGGCCCAGATTGGGCTGCCCGACCATGAACCCGGTGGCGCCATCGAAGTTCATCACACAGGTGGCATTGCCATGAATGCCCATCTTGTGCTCGATCGCCCCGCAGGACACGCTGTTGCGCGCCCCTGGCTCACCCTGCGCATCGGGCAGGAACTTCGGCACGACGAACAACGAGATCCCCCGGGTGCCCGACGGCGCATCCGGCAAACGCGCCAGAACGATATGCACGATGTTCGCGGCCAGGTCGTGCTCGCCCGCCGAGATGAAAATCTTGTTTCCGGTGATGTGGTAGCTGCCGTCGGGCTGCGGCTCGGCACGTGTGCGCAACAACCCCAGATCCGTACCGCATTGTGGCTCGGTCAGGCACATCGTTGCTGTCCAGCGCCCGGCCACCAACGGTTCGAGATACGTTTTCTGCTGCTCCGGCGTACCGTGCGCCTTGAGGGTGTTCATGGCCCCCTGGGACAGGCCTGGATACATGCCCCAGGCCCAGTTGGCCTCACCGATCAGTTCACGCACCGCCATGTCGAGCGAATCAGGCAAGCCCTGCCCGCCATGCGCGGCCTCATGCGAGAGCGAGGGCCAGCCACCGGCCACGTATTGCTCGAAAGCCGCCTTGAAGCCGGCAGGGGTCTGCACCCCGTCGGCCGACCATGTACAGCCCTCGCGATCACCGATGGCATTCAGTGGCGCCAGCACATCCTGCGCGAAACGGGCACATTCCGTGAGGATGGCCTCGACCATTTCGGGGCTGGCCTCTTCACACCCGGGCAACTGCCGATAATGCGCCGCATAGCCCAGCAGTTCGTTGCGTACGAAACGGATGTCGCGCAAAGGCGCTTTGTAATCAGGCATGCTGGCTCTCCTTGTGGCACCCGGTGCGGCCCTGCAGCCTCTGCGCCTGCAGACCAGGCCAAAAAGGCATTATGCCTCTTTCGGATGGCGACCAGAAGCCCGGCAACTGCCACCACGCCAGACCCATCCCCGCAGGGGCGGCTCGGCCCCAGGCGCCGGGCGCCGGGCGCATGGGCGCATGCGGACCATTTCAGTCACTTGGAGGCGAGCTCAGTCACTCGGAGGGGCGGCTCAACGCGACTTGCCGACCTGATCACCGATGACGCCGCCGATGGCCGCGCCACCGACCGTACCCAATACCCCCCCGCCAGAGACCACCGCCCCGGCAACACCCCCGATGCCTGCCCCGGTGACGGCCGCCTTCTGTCTGTGGCTCATGCTGTCCCAGGATGAACAACCCGCCATGGCGATGGCGAGCAGAAGGCTTGCGCCCAGCTTCAGCGATTGGCTCATGCCGCTCTCCTTGTAAAATACATACTGTCTTTATAAGGCTTTACGGCGGATGGAACTGTGAGACATCCTGTCCAGACCAGACATTTGTAACACGACCGGCGGCACCAGGGATGAGGACGCCGCACGAACCGGGCAGCCGATGACCCGATGACCTCATCAGAACGTCTTCACCCACGCAAGGATCTGCGCAAAGGCCGGATGCTCAGGGGTGTCGAGCCATTCGTAGAGCACCATTTCAGTGGTCACCACCGGCAGACCGCAGGCGCGCCAGCGGCCCAGCCCCGCCTCGCGGTCCTCGGGATGGCGTGACCCCACGCCATCGGCCACCAGGACTGGCTGCCAGCCCGCCCGGGCCAGGCCCAGGCCGGTCTGCAGGACGCAGACATGCGCTTCGGAACCGACCAGCAGGATCTGCCGCCGATCCTCTGGCAGGGTCGATATGAACGCGGCTTCCCGGCTGGCGTCGAAATGGGTCTTTGAATACGACTGCCCGATGAGCGCGCGCAGGGCAGGCACGGTATGGCCTATTTTTTCGGGCCAGTGTTCGGTCGCCAGCACGGGCACCGAAAGCAGCGCGGCGGCCCGGGCCAGTACCTCGACCTTGCGGCATTGTGCATCGGCGCCGTGCATGGCCGGCATGAGCCTCTCTTGCATGTCCACGATCAGCAGGCTGCTGCGGGCCACCGACAGCGTCGAGCCATCCAGATGAATCGATTTCATTTGACCGTCTCCTTGTTATCTCAGTGCCCGGTAGCGGATCCGCCGGGGGCGGGCACCGTCTTCGCCCAGCCGGCGTTTCTTGTCGGCCTCGTATTCCTGATAATTGCCATCGAAGAACACAACCTGAGAGTCGCCCTCGAAGGCCAGTATGTGCGTGGCAATACGGTCCAGGAACCAGCGGTCATGGCTGATCACGAGCACGCTGCCGGCAAACTCGAGCAGGGCATCTTCCAGAGCCCGCAAGGTTTCGACATCCAGGTCGTTCGAGGGCTCATCCAGCAGCAGTACATTGCCCCCCGTGAGCAGGGTTCGGGCCAGATGAAGGCGCCCACGCTCGCCGCCGGACAGTTTGCCGACCTGCTTGTTCTGATCCCCGCCCCTGAAGTTGAAGCGCCCGAGATACGCGCGCGCCGGCATCTCGAAACGGCCCACGGTGAGGAGATCCGCCCCGTCGGAGATCGCCTCGAACACCGTTTTCTGGTCAGGCAGCGCGTCGCGAGACTGATCCACATGAGCCAGTCTGACCGTCTGCCCGAGCACGACCTCGCCGGAATCCGGCGTTTCCTGGCCCGCAATCAGCCGAAACAGGGTCGACTTGCCGGCCCCGTTGGGGCCGATGATGCCCACGATCGCGCCGGGCGGGATCCTGAAGCTCAAATCCTCGAACAGCAGCCGGTCACCAAATGACTTGGAGACCGCCTTGAACTCGATGACCTCGTTGCCCAGACGCTCGGCGACCGGAATGAAGATTTCCTGGGTTTCGTTGCGCTTCTGGTATTCATGGGATGACAGTTCCTCGAAGCGCGCCAGACGCGCCTTGGCCTTGGCCTGGCGCCCCTTGGGATTCTGCCGCACCCATTCGAGCTCTTTGCGTATGGTGCGCTGACGGGCCGACTCGGACGCCTCTTCCTGTTTGAGGCGCGCTTCTTTCTGTTCGAGCCAGGAGCTGTAGTTGCCCTTCCAGGGGATCCCGTGGCCCCGATCCAGTTCGAGTATCCATTCGGCCGCATTGTCGAGAAAGTAGCGATCATGGGTCACCGCCACCACAGTGCCCGGAAACTGGCGTAAAAAGACTTCGAGCCATTCGACCGACTCGGCGTCCAGGTGGTTGGTGGGTTCATCGAGCAGCAGCATGTCCGGTTTGGACAGCAGCAGGCGGCACAGCGCGACGCGCCGCTTCTCGCCCCCGGACAGATGCGCCACCTGAGCATCCCAGGGCGGCAGGCGCAAGGCGTCGGCCGCGATCTCCATCTGGGTTTCGAGGTCATCTGCACCGCTGCTGGCCGCCGCAGCGATCACGGCCTCGAGCCTGGCCTGCTCGGTGGCCAGCGCATCGAAATCGGCATCGGGTTCGGCATACGCCGCATACACGTCGTCGAGCCGCCGGCGCGCCTCAAACACTTCGCCCAGCCCCTCTTCGACCGACTGGCGTACCGTATGTCCGGGATCCAGGCGAGGTTCCTGGGGCAGATAGCCGATGCGCAGGCCAGGCATGGGAATCGCCTCGCCCTCGATCTCCTTGTCTTCACCGGCCATGATCCTGAGCAGCGTGGACTTGCCCGCGCCGTTCAGACCCAGCACGCCGATCTTGGCGCCCGGAAAGAAAGACAGGGAAATATCGCGCAGAATCTGGCGCTTGGGGGGTACGATCTTGCCCACCCGATTCATCGAATAAACATACTGTGCCATCGTGCAACCCTGCAAAAATGAACGCAACCCCGATTGTAGGCCGGACCCGGATACCCGGCCTGGTGATCCCGGATCCGGCGCGCAGGCCGGGCGCGTACAATGGGCAGGCCATTGTCCATGCCAACAGGTCTCCCGCAATGCTTGGATTCACCGCTGCCGACGCCGATCTGCTGGGTCGCACCGCCGATGCGCTCACCGCCTGGATGGGCAAACCGGTCATCGCCGAAATCATTGCCGAAACCGATGCGGGCTATGAATGGGCCCTGTTTGCGATCCCGCTCAAGCCCGGTGAGGCGCTCGAGGCACGCGTACAGGTGGGCGGCGCGGGCGCGCGCTTCGTCGGTGGTTGCGGCGGGCTCGACCTGGGCGATGGGCAGATGATCGAATGCGCGCTGCTATGGGCCATACAACGCTGCGATTTCGGCGAAATCCAGTACATCAAGGTCGATGACCAGGGCGAAGAAACGGCCTGGTCAGACAATCTGGCGGGCCTGCTACCCTTTGCCGTGCACGAACCCGACCCCGCACCCGATCCGGACGACGACGCAGCAGAAACCGACCGGCACGCCTGACCCAACGGCAGCAGCCGAAGCCGTCAGACCAGCCGATCGCGCAGGAACAGGCCAAACCCCAATGGCCAGGTCAGCGTGACCAGCAGGCGTGCCACGGGCCGGGTCAGATGGCGACCCAGCGGTCTGGGCAGGCCCAGGCTGCGCCAGTGCAGGCCAAATCGCGTGTAGTGCACGGCTGCCGACAAGAATGCCCGCGGATCATGGCGCAGCCAGCCCAGGCATTGCTCCAGGGTGTCATGGGCCAGCAGCCACAGCCCGGGCGCCAGAACCCGCATGTCAGCGGATTTTTTCTGGCGTGTGAGGCTGTCGGGGCTGTCGTGATAGACCCTGAAGACCTGATTCACGAAACGGGTCAGGTATCCGGCTCGGGCAATGGCACGCCAGACCAGGCTTTCGGGCACAAAGCCCGCCACGTCTTCCGGAAAGGGAAAACGGCGCAGGATATCGGTGCGCAGGCAGCCGAACTTCTCGCCCCGGACCCGGTGGCGAAAGGTCATCTCCAGCGTAGTCACGTCCATGACGTTCTGCGGGTATGAATCCCCCACCACCTGTCCATCAGGCCGGGCGCACAACCCGGTGATGCCCACGAACTGCGCCCGCCGTTCAGGGGGGATGTCTTCCCAGGCCCGCGCCATCTGGAACAAGGCATCGGAATCGAGCTCATCATCGCTGTCCAGCAGCACCAGCCACTCACCCTGTGCCCGGCGTATGCCGGCATTCAGGGCGGTTTTCTTGTGTTGCTGCCTCTGCCACACGTAGTGGATGGGAAAACCGGCCTCAGCCTGCCAGGCTGAAACACGCAAGCGCGTGTCGTCAGTGGAGCCATCGTCGACGACCACCCATTCGAAGTCCTGGTGGGACTGCTCCTGCAATGAGCGATACACCCGTTCCAGTGTGTGTGCCCGGTTGTACGTGGGCGTAACGACGGAAAACAAATGGCGCCATGCAGTATTGCCAGCCATGATACCCCTTCAGCAGACCCAGGCGGCCTCTTGCCCCGGACACTTCAGCGGGCCGGACAAGCCTGTGGACTCGCCCCATGATAGCCAAAAAAAACCACGAATCCCGGGATCCGTGGTCTGTGGCAGGGCGCAATTGTATGCAAACCATACGACCCTGGAGGAAGGGCGAGCGTTCAGGCGCGCTTGACCTTCTCGAGCATCTTGAAGATCCCCTTGGGCGAGTTCACGAAAAGACGCTTGAAGGACTTGCTCAAGCATCGACGCTCGAGGGTATTGCGTCGATTGCGTTTGATTTCTGCCATGGATGGGCTCCTGAAAGATGGATGTGCACGAGGACGAAACGCATCATTTTAGCAAAACAGCTGAAAGGACTGCGGATACAACGCAGACCGTCCGTGCTCGCCCGGAAGAATGAGATCTGCCGCGCGTGTGACGCCATCCATCAGCCCTGGCGAACCCCCTCGATCTCGATCTGCAGGCGCACGGTGTCCGGGATCCCCGGCAGGCCGAAGTTCATGCCCCACTGGCTGCGCTGCAGATCCACCTGAAAGTCACCGCCACAGACTTCGCGCTGGATGCGTTTATTCTGGTAACAGTTGAAACGCACGGCTTGCAGGGTGACCGGATGCACCTGCCCCAGCAATTCGAGTGTCCCCTGGACAGCGGTGAGCGCATCGCCATCGAACACGAATGCCGTGGATTTGAATATCGACGTCGGATGTTGCGCCACATCGAAGAAATCTGCCCCCTGGAGGTGCTTGTCGAAACCGGGGGAACCCGAACTGATCGATGCCATGTCGATCTGGATCGCGGCAGTGCCGGTTCTGGCCTGGCGATCGAACTGCAGGGCACCGTCGATGGTGTCAAAGCGCCCGCGCACCGTGGATGTGCCGTTGTGGAGCACTTCGAAAGTGACATAGGTATGGTCGGGATCGACCGCGTAGTCAGCCGCCTGGGCGTATCCCGCCAGGCAAAGCAACGGAATCAGGCAAAGACGTTTCATGATGGCCTCCTGTGAGAATGTGCCACCTGGTCATTGTATGGACAGGATCGCGCCATTGGTCACATAGGACCCGGCAGGCTCTGATCCCGATCAAGGAATCTGCATTTACCTGCAAGTACCCTGCATGGCGCTTTGGTCAACGCGGCCTTGCCGTACGGATCTCGCCACGCCAGATTATGATGACGCCATGAACACCCTCATACGCATCACTGGTGCCCGCCAGAACAACCTGAAGAACCTCGACCTGACCATACAGACCGGGCAGCTGCTGGTCATTACCGGCGTATCCGGCTCGGGCAAGAGTTCACTGGCCTTCGATACGCTCTATGCCGAAGGGCAGCGGCGCTACGTCGAGACCTTTTCACCGTACGCACGGCAATTTCTCGACCGCATGGACAAACCACAGGTCGATCGCATCGAGGGCATCCTGCCGGCCATCGCCATCGATCAAGTCAACCCGGTGCGCAATTCGCGCAGCACCGTGGGAACCATGACCGAACTCAACGATCACCTGAAGCTGCTGTTCGCCCGTGCCGCACACTTGCACTGCGCCCAGTGCGCCCGTCAGGTGGTGAGGGACAACCCGGCCAGCATCCGGCAGCAGATCGATGAATGGTGCGCCGGGCACAATCCGCGCCTGATCATCACATTTCCGCTCCAGGTACCGGCCAATTTCACCGTCAATGAAATTCGCGGCTATCTCGAACAACAGGGCTACACCCGCACCCATCCGCCTGCCGAGACTGCCGAGGCTGCCGATGCATCGCGCGTGGCCACGACCGCCAGGACCCGCGACAGGCCTCCCGGGGGTGCCCGCCCCGAACGGGTGCTGCACGTGGTGCAGGATCGCTTCCGGCTCGCGACGGCGGAATCCGGGCGGGTCCAGGAAGCCCTGGAGATCGCATTGCAACAGGGCAAGGGCCATGTCACGGTCCACGCGAGCTTCGACGACGGCACCGAACACACCTGGAATTTCAGCAACCGGCTGCACTGTGCGCACTGCGATCTGGCGTACAAGGCCGCGACCCCCAGCACCTTTTCGTTCAATTCGCCTATCGGTGCCTGTGAGCACTGCCGGGGTTTTGGCCGGGTGATGGGCATCGACTACGGCCTGGTCATTCCCGATGAATCCCTCAGCCTGCATGCGGGGGCCATCAAGCCCTGGCAAAGCCCCAGCTACAGCGAATGCCAGGATGACCTGGAACGCTATGCCGGCAAGGCGGGGATCCGTCTCGATGTGCCCTGGCAACAATTGAGCGCGGCAGAAAAGGCGTGGGTCATCGACGGCACGCCGGACTGGAAAGGCGGCTCATCCGCCTGGAAACACCAGTGGTATGGTATCCAGCGGTTCTTCGACTGGCTCGAAACCAGAGCCTATCGCATGCATGTGCGGGTGCTGCTGTCGCGCTACCGCAGCTACAGCCCATGCCCCCATTGCGACGGTGCCCGTCTGAAGCCGGCAGCGACCCTCTGGCGGCTGGGGCAGGATACCCGGGTCATCCCACACCATCCGCGCTTCATGCCCAGCCAGGTCGGCTGGAGCCCCGAGCAGCTGGCCAGGCTCCCGGGCCTGGGTCTGCATGATCTGATGATCCTGCCGCTGGCCGCGGTACGCCAGTGGTTCATCATGCTGGAGACCGGCACGCCGGTCGACGCGGCGCTGCAGGAACTGCTCGATGAAATCCGCAGCCGGCTGCGCTTCCTGTGCGATGTCGGCCTGGGCTACCTGTCCCTGGACCGGCAAAGCCGTACCCTTTCGGGGGGTGAAGTCCAGCGCATCAACCTGACCACGGCACTGGGCACCTCGCTGGTCAATACCCTGTTCGTGCTGGATGAACCGTCCATCGGGCTGCACTCACGCGACATACACCGCATCGTGCAGGTCATGCACCGGCTGCGCAGCCATGGCAACACCCTGGTGGTCGTGGAACACGACCCCCAGGTCATGCAGGCGGCCGACCGCATCCTCGACATCGGGCCGGGGCCGGGCGAGCGCGGCGGGCACATTCTGTTCGATGGCTCGCCTGCAGAGCTGATCCAGGCCGATACACTGACCGGCCGCTACTTCAGCGGCCGCTTGCGCATCGAGGCGCCACGCCCGCAAGCCGTTCAGGCGGGTACGGCGCGGCTCGTGCTGCAAGGGGTCCGGGCGCACAATCTGAAAAACATCGATGTCTCCCTGCCCCTGGGTCACCTGGTGTGCCTGACCGGGGTGTCGGGCTCAGGCAAGTCGACACTGGTACAGGATGTCCTGCATCCCGCGCTGCGCAAATACCTGGGCCAGGCCACGGAAGCACCGGGCGCCCATGACGCCCTGCTGGGCGCCGAGCAGATCGAAGACGTGGTGCTGGTCGATCAGAGCCCGATCGGCCGCACGACGCGCTCGAACCCCGCCAGCTACGTCGGCGCCTTCGATGCCATACGCAAGCTCTTTGCGGCCGCCGAGGTCTCCCGCGAACGAGGCTACACCACCGGGACCTTCAGCTTCAATACCGGCGACGGCCGCTGCCCGACCTGCAGCGGTACCGGTTTCGAGCACATCGAAATGCAGTTCCTGTCGGATGTCTACCTGCGCTGTCCTGACTGCCAGGGGCGCCGCTACCGGCCTGAAATCCTTGAAGTCCGCATCGAACACCTGGGCCGCAGCGCCGCCATCGACGAAGTGCTCGACATGACGGTGCATCAGGCATTGGATTTCTTCAAAGGGCTGCGCGACGTGCAGTGGGGGCTGGCCCCCCTGGCCGACGTGGGCCTGGACTACCTGCGCCTCGGCCAGCCGGTGCCCACCCTCTCGGGCGGTGAAGCCCAGCGCCTGAAGCTGGCCGGCCACCTGGCCGAAGCGGCCCGTTCGAGGCCGTCGAGCACGCCGCACAAAGGCAAGCTGCTGCTCTTCGACGAACCGACCACCGGCCTGCACTTCGACGACATCGCCCAGCTGATGCGCGCGTTTCGCAAGCTGCTGGCAGCCGGTCATTCCCTGCTGGTCATAGAACACAATCTGGACGTGATCCGCGCGAGCGACTGGATCGTGGATCTGGGCCCCGAAGGCGGCGACCAGGGCGGCCGCATCGTGGCCCAGGGCAGCCCCGACCAGATCATGCACATGGACACGCACACGGCCCATGCACTCGTCGAGCATGAGCACTGGCGCAACGGGCAGGTTCTGGAACTGCAGGAACCCGGTGCGCAGGCCCAGGCCGTACTCGCCAGTCCGGACATCCACATCGTGAATGCGCGCGAACACAACCTCAAGGGCATCGACGTGCACATCCCGCGCGATGCGTTCACTGTCATCACCGGGGTATCGGGTTCGGGCAAGTCCACCCTGGCCTTCGACATCCTTTTCAACGAGGGGCAGCGGCGCTATCTCGAATCCCTGAATGCGTACGCGCGGGCCATCGTGCAGCCCGCGGGCAAGCCCGACGTGGATGCGATCTACGGGATCCCACCCACGGTGGCCATCGAGCAACGCACCAGCCGCGGGGGGCGCAAGTCCACCGTGGCCACCATGACGGAAATCCATCACTTCCTGCGCCTGCTGTACGTGCGCCTCGGCACGCAAATGTGCCCGAAGTGCCATATACCGGTGCGCCCGCAGACTGCGGAACAGATCGTGGCCCAGATCATGCACGATCTGAAGCATGAGCACATCGGCCTGCTGGCTCCGCTGGTCGTGGCCCGCAAGGGATACTACACGGATCTGGCCAAATGGGCCGCCGGACATGGCCATGGCCACTTGCGCGTCGACGGCGCATTCATCGCGACACATCCATGGCCCCGGCTGGACCGCTACAGCGAGCACACCATAGAATTGCCCATCCGCGACCTGCTCGTTGGCGCCGACCAGGAAGGCATCTTGCGCGCGGCTGTCCAGCAGGCATTGACCCACGGGCACGGCACGATACGGGTGCTCGCCGGCCTGACCCGTTCCGGCCCCGGCACGCTGGCCGCCCGGCGAGCTGCCGGGCTGGCACCCGACCCACATGAGCTGACCTTCTCGACCAAGCGCGCCTGCCCGGGCTGCGGCACCAGTTTTCCAGAGCCCGACCCACGGCTTTTTTCCTATAACTCGCGTCATGGCTGGTGCCCGGCCTGTTTCGGCACCGGGGTCGAATTGCCTGGGTTCAATGCCGACCAGACGGGCGAAGAAGCCGCCTGGCAGACAGATCAGGCGCACGAGTCGCAGCCCTGCCGGCACTGCCATGGCCAGCGCCTGAATCCGGTGGCCTTGGCCTTCCAGTGGCAAGGCCGTTCCATTGCCGAGCTGGCCGCACTTGCAGTCGATGCAGCCAGGCCATTTTTTGCGCAGCTCGAACTGAGCGGACGCGATGCCGAAATCGCCCGCGACATCCTGTCGGAGATCCGCGCCCGGCTCGACTTCATGGCCGAAGTGGGGCTCGGCTATCTGGCACTCGATCGCGCCGCCCCCACGCTCTCGGGCGGCGAGACGCAGCGGATCCGCCTCGCGGCCCAATTGGGATCCAACCTGCAGGGGGTCTGTTACGTACTCGATGAGCCCACCATCGGCCTGCATCCGCACGACAACCGCATCCTGCTCGATGCATTGAGCCGTCTGGAGGGCCACGGCAACACGCTGGTGGTCGTGGAGCACGACGAAGACACCATACGCCGCGCAGACCATGTGATCGACATGGGCCCTGGCGCAGGTACCCGTGGCGGCCGCATCATTGCCCAGGGCACGGTGCAGGAGATCACGCGCCACCCGGACTCCATCACCGGACGCTATCTGCGCACACCCCTGGCACACCCCTTGCACGGCTACCGGCCGGTCAGCCCTGTCCACGAATCACTGCGCATCATCGCAGCCAGCAGACATAATCTGAAACATGTCGAGGCGCGTATCCCTCTCGCCCGGCTTGTGGTGGTCACTGGCGTATCGGGCTCCGGCAAATCCACCCTGGCCCGCGATGTACTGCTCGAAAATCTCGGCCGCAGGCTCAGCGACCCGGCGGCGCGCTGGCAGGGCTGCCAGGCGATCCAGGGCTGGGAAGCCATCGATCGGGTGCTGGAGGTCGACCAGACGCCGATCGGCAAGACACCCCGCTCGTGCCCGGCCACGTATGCCGGCTTCTGGGACGACATCCGCAAACTGTATGCCAGCACCAACGAGGCGCGCGTCCGTGGCTGGACTGCATCCCGTTTTTCTTTCAACACTGGTGCCGGGCGCTGCCCCGACTGCCAGGGGCAGGGCATGCGCACTGTGGAAATGAATTTCCTGCCAGACGTCAAGATCCCCTGCGAAACCTGTCATGGTGCCCGTTTCAACGATGAAACGCTCGAACTCCTGTGGAACGGCAGTTCCATTGGCGACGTGCTGCGCATGGAAGTGGATGACGCCCTGGTGCACTTCCGGGCTCATCGCAGGGTCGCCCATGCCCTGCAGCTCATGCAGGACGTCGGGCTTGGCTACCTTACCCTGGGGCAGGCGTCACCCACCCTGTCGGGCGGTGAGGCGCAGCGCCTGAAACTGGTGGCGGAACTGTCCAAGGCCCGGCTGGACGACGGCGTGCTGCGCAGCGGGCGCGCATCACGCGCCCCACGCACCCTGTATGTGCTGGATGAGCCTTCCGTCGGGCTGTCCACGGCAGACGTGGAGAAACTGATCCTCGTGCTGCACCGTCTGGTCGATGCCGGCCATACCGTCATGGTGATCGAACACAATCTGGACATCATGGCTGAAGCGGATTGGCTCATCGATCTCGGCCCTGAAGGCGGTGTCGAGGGTGGCCGGGTGGTCGCCCAGGGCGACCCGCGGGCCATCTGTCGGGAAAACAGCCACACGGGCCGCATCCTGGCCGAATTTTTGGGGCCCGATGGGGCATGATCCGTCTTTGCCCTGCGGGACGGAACCTGCCGCGCATCGGCTCAGGGTGCCTCGGCCAGGGCGTGCTGCAAGGCCCAATGGGCAGCAGCCAGGCCCATGGTCGCCGTGATGGTCACGGCAGAACCGTAACCCGCACACGACAGGCCCGCTGCGTGGCCCGGCCCCCACTGGGCCGGCCGTATGGTCTCCTGGCCAAACCACAGGCAGTGCACGCCCATGCGCGGCGCGCGCCGGCGGCTGCGCGCCGCCCCGGCCGGCGCGGGCGGCCAGCCGTGGTGCTTGCGCAGCTGCTGCCGGATCCGTGCCAGCAGGGCGTCGTGTGTGGCCTGGGACAGATCGCCCGCCCGCAGGGCGAAGGGGTCCGTCTTGCCACCTGCGCCCCCACACACCAACAATGGCAGGCCCTGTACACGTGCTTCGACCACCATGGCCAGTTTCGCACTGACCTGATCCGTGCAATCGAGCCAGACCCCGGGATACTGCTGCATCAGGGTCGCCACGTTGTCCGGTGAAATGAAGTCATCGACCTGCTGGGCAATGCAGGCCGGATTGATGTCATGGATGCGGGCGGACATGGCCGCGACCTTGGCCTGGCCCAGGCTGCGGCTGACCGCCTGGACCTGGCGATTGATATTCGACTCGGCGACATGGTCCATATCGATCAATGTCAGTCGGCCCACCCCCGAACGTGCGAGCGCCTCGAGCGCCCACGACCCGACCCCCCCTGCTCCCGCCACCACGACATGCCGACCCGCCAGAGTGGCGCTCGACCCAACGCCATACAGACGGTCCAGAGCGCCAAAGCGCCGGTCGGGATCAAGATCTTCGGGCATGGCATGCGGGACAGGAGACGAAGCAGACAAGGACATGAAAGGGTCTTATTGGCGTGACAGGTGCCATCGGTGCCACTCACATCGTGGGCGCCACCGGCGCGACTGGCTCCATTTTAATGAAACGAAGACAAGTCTTTTACAATAGGGGGGTTACCCAGTTCCGACCGCACCCTGAATCGCATGCCCAGTCATCCGTACGTCGCCCCCCCGACCCCCGAAACCCTGCAGCTGCGTGATGCCGCCTGGCACGAACAGTCCATCGCCCAGGCACTGGGTCACTGGGACGGGCAATCCGATCTCTGGGTCTTCGGGTATGGCTCGCTGATCTGGCGCCCCGAATTCGACTACCTCGAAGCCCGCCCGGGAACCGTCCAGGGGTATCACCGCGCACTGTGCATGTGGTCGCGGGTAAACCGTGGTACGCCCGAACACCCGGGCCTGGTATTCAGCATGGATCACGGCGGCCAGTGCGACGGGCGCGCTTACCGGATCGCGGCCCGGCGCATACCCGACACCATGCGCGCCCTGTGGCGCCGGGAAATGCCCAGCGGCGCCTACATCCCGCGCTGGCTGCCTTGCGAGACACCCGGGGGCAGTCTCTCGGCACTGGCCTTCACCATGGACCGCAAGGATCCCAGCTATGTGCCGGGGCTGTCGATCGAGCAGATCCTGCACATCGTGCGCACCAGTCACGGTCGTTATGGCCCCTGCAGCGAATACGTGCTGCAGACCGCCCAGGCCCTGGAAGCGGCGGGCATCCTCGATCCGCAGCTGGGTACCATCGCACGGGCCTTGCGGGCCTCCCCCGAAATCCTCTGAACCCATCCCCCATGTCGCTCGCTGATATTCGCCAGACGTACCAGAAATTCGAATTGCTCGAATCCAACGCCCTCGCCGACCCTTTCGAACAATTCAAGCTGTGGCTCGAACAGGCCCTGCACAGTGAAGTCCTCGAACCCACAGCCATGGCGCTGGCTACGGTAGATCCCGATGGCCAGCCGTCTGCGCGCATCGTGCTGCTCAAGGAAGCAAACCAGAACGGCTTCGTCTTCTACACCAATTACGAGTCCCGCAAGGGCCAGGCACTCACGGCACACCCGCAGGCCAGCCTGCTGTTCTTCTGGCCGGAACTCGAGCGCCAGGTGCGCATCGAGGGGCGGGTCAGCCTATTGAAGGCAGAAGAATCCGATGCCTATTACCAGAGTCGCCCGCTGGGGTCGCGCATCGGTGCCTGGGCCTCTCCACAGAGCCGGCCAATGAGCCACGAAGCCCTGGCCAGCAAAGTCGACGCCCTGGCCCGGACGCTGGGCACGGAGCCCCAACGGCCCCCTTACTGGGGCGGCTACTGCCTGCAGGCACAGCGTTTCGAGTTCTGGCAGGGGCGGCCCTCACGCTTGCACGACCGCCTGGTCTATACCCAGGATGCCGACGCTGGTCATGCCGGCGCCTGGCGCATCACGCGCATCGCCCCCTGATACGGCATGGCCTCACACCCAGATCCAGCCGATTTCTCGGCTGCCGAATTCCGCAAGGCGCTTGGGCGTTTTCCAACCGGGGTCACCATCATCACGGCCGAAGACCCTGAAACCAGCCAACCCGTGGGCCTGACCATCAGTTCGTTCAGTTCGGTCTCACTGAACCCGCCCATGGTGCTCTGGACGCTGACCCATAACGCATTGTCATTGCCGATCTACAGGCAACTGGAGCGCTACGTGATCCATGTGCTTTCAGCTGGCCAGGCCGCACTGGCGCGCCGCTTTGCCCATGGATCACAACCCGACCGCTTTCGCGGAATACCCCTGAAACGCACCCCTTCGGGCACCCTCAGGCTGGCTGGTGAGCATTGTGCCGCCTGGTTCGAGTGCTTCAATGTCGGCCAGCATGAAGCCGGTGATCACTGGATATTCATCGGCCAGGTCGAGCATTGCGGACACCACCGCATGCCGCCGCTGATCTACCACGCAGGCGACTTCGACCTGACCCCCAGCGGCGCACCCCTGTAAGACTCGACGGGCCCGCTCGCCGGGGTATCTTACTTTCTGCAGGACTTGACGACCTGCCCGACTGGCCCCTCGGCCCCTGCAGGCAGCGCCTCAGGTTTCGAGTTCAAAGAGATTGGTGACCTCGATTTCAAGGACCTGCTCATCGTTCTGGTTGAACAGGCGCCAGGTCCAGCGCATGATGCCGAGATCATCGCGCGATGAGGACACCCGCTTCGAATCGACGGTGGCCTCGAGGCGCAGCGCGTCTCCTGCCCGCACGGGCGCCATCCAGCGGATGCGATCCAGCCCGGGAGAGCCAAAGCACTCGGACCCCTCGAGGACGGACTCGGCCGCCAGACGCATGGCCAGCCCGCAGGTGAGCCAACCGCTTGCAATCAGGCCACCCCAGCGCCCCTTTTTGGCCCGCTCGGCATCGATATGAAACCATTGCGGATCGTACGCCCGGGCAAATTCGAGCATGGTGGCCTCATCGACGGTAACCGGACCATGCTTGATGACCATGCCGGGTTCGAATTCGTTGAATTTCATATGTTCTTCCTGACTATGAATACCTTGTGAAAATAAGCGGTCAACAGATCAGTTTAACCGCATACCGGCGTATTTCAAGCGCCAGCCGAGCCTTCCAGCCTCGTCAGGCCCTGCCCCAGCGCCTGGGCCGCGCGCGGTTTCAGGGCCGTGTTTCAGGAAAACGCGGCCGCCGCCCGGGTAATGCGATCGTTCACACCTTGCCAAAGCGCCTCGTCAGGCAGTTCCTGCAGCAGGATCTGCTGCAGACCGGCCTCATCCAGTTCGCGCAGCAAGGCGTACAGGCGGTGTGCATAGACGGCCGGATCTGCAGGCAGGGCCACCCACTGCACCCCGGGCGGCAAGGGGCCCGGGGCCGGCCCCAGGCCGATGATGGCGACCCGGGGCACATGCGCCTCGGGGCCCGGATGTGCCGTTGCCGCCCGGGCCGCAGCATGACCTCGCCGTGCATCGAGCCACCCCTGCAAGGCCACTCGGGACTGGATCTGCAGGGGTGTGCGAGGTGCGTAATGCGCCTTGAGCGAACCGGATGCCCGGGGCGCGCCCGCATCGGGGCTGGCCGGCGGTTCACCCAGTATGTCTGCCAGCTGCACCGTGCCGATCTGGCCCGGCCTGAGCAATACGGGGGGCCGGCCGGACTCCAGACGCGACACGTCCAGAATGGTGGATTCGATACCGACCTCGGCCTCGCCGCCATCCAGAATCATCAAAGCCTGCTCATCCAGCGTCGGGAACTCGCGTCGTACATGCGCAGCCCGGGTGGGCGACACGTGACCGAACAGATTGGCCGATGGCGCGGCAACCCCCCCCTGACCGTGCGGCTTGAGCCCCGCGAATGCATGCAGCAGCATCTGCGCAACGGGATGCGAAGGGCAGCGCAGGCCGATACTGTCCTGCCCGCCACTGACCACATCCGGAATGTGCGCGGCACGTGGCAGGATCAATGTCAACGGCCCGGGCCAGAACGCCGAGATCAGGCGCTGTGCCACCGGCGACAGGTGACCGGCCCAGTACGCCGGATCCGTTTCGGGTGACAAATGGACGATCACGGGATGACTGGCGGGCCGACCCTTGATGGCATACAAGTGGGCCACTGCCTGCGGGTTTTCGGCATCCGCCCCAAGCCCGTACACGGTTTCTGTGGGGAAGGCGACCAGACGCCCCTGCTCCAGACGCTGGGCGGCTTCGAGTATGCGTCTGGCGTCGACCTCAGGCATGCGGCAGACCCAGTACGCCCATGACCTGTGCGACCCGTTCATGCAGGCTGGCCGCCGTAGGCGCAAGAATGTTCACATGCCCCATCTTGCGCCCCACGCGCGGCGCGTCCTTGCCATACAGATGCAGACGGGTTCCTGGAACCTGCAATACCGCTGCCCAGTCGGGTTCGACAGGCTCACCCTCGGTGCCCTGCCAGAGATCACCGAGCAGATTGACCATGGCCGCCGGGCACAGCAGGCCCGTGTCGCCCAGCGGCAGACCCGCAAGCACCCGGGCCTGATGCTCGAACTGGCTCACCAGACAGGCATCCTGCGTCAGATGCCCGCTGTTGTGGGGCCGCGGCGCCATCTCATTGGCCAGCAAGCGCCCCCCCTCGAGCACGAAGAACTCGATGCACAATACCCCGTGATAATCCAGATGCCTGGCCACCTGCATCGCCAGGCGCCCGGCTTCAGCAGCCAGGTCGGCCGGAACCGAACCATCACAGAGCGAGACCGCCAGAATGCCATCGCGGTGCCGGTTGCGGATGGCGGGATAGGCCACAGCCTGGCCATTGCGACCGCGCACCACGATCACCGAGATTTCATGGTCGAGTGGCTGCAGCGCCTCGAGAATGCAGGGTACGCGCTGCAACTGCGCGAACGCTGCACGACCGGCGGCGGCATCCTGCACGTGGACCTGCCCCTTGCCGTCGTATCCCAGGCGGCTGGTCTTGAGTATGCCCGGAAACAGCGCTGGGGAACAGGAGGACAGATCGGCATCCGAACCAATGGCGGCATGCGCCGCCACGGCGACACCCGCGGCCTGGAACCAGGTCTTTTCCTGGATGCGATCCTGTGCAATGGCCACCGCCCGGGCGGATGGCGCCGTGACCCGTGTACGGGCCAGATACTGCAGGCTGTCCGCCGGCACGTTCTCGAATTCGGTGGTCAGGGCCACACAGCGCCGGGCCAGCTGTTCGAGCGCGGCGCGATCGTCATAGGCGGCCTGCAGATGCTGATCGGCCACGCGCGCAGCCGGGCCGTCAGGTGCCGGATCGAGCACCGCGACGCGGTAGCCCAGCGCCTGGGCGGCCTGACAGAACATGCGACCCAGCTGACCGCCGCCCAGTACCCCCAACCAGCTGCCGGAGGGCAACGGCGCAAGAGCGTTCATGCCGGCTCCGGAGGCACGACCATGGCCCGTGCGAATTCAGTCTGCCGCGCACGATACGCCTGCAGCCTCTGCATCAGGCCCGGATCATGGATGGCCAGATTGGCAACGACATGCAGCGCCGCATTGGCTGCGCCGGCCTCACCGATGGCAAACGTGGCCACCGGTATCCCGCGCGGCATCTGCACGATGGACAGGAGGGAATCTTCACCATGCAGGTGCCGGGATGCCACGGGCACCCCGAATACGGGCACCGGTGTCAGGGCGGCCAGCATGCCCGGCAGATGCGCCGCGCCCCCCGCCCCGGCCACGATGGCTCGCAGGCCCCTGGCCAGGGCCTGCCGGCCATAGTCAACCATATCGAGGGGCATGCGGTGGGCCGAGACCACCCGGGTCTCGTAGGAAATGGAAAATTCATCGAGCACGGCTGCGGCATGCTGCATGGTGGCCCAATCGCTGGACGAGCCCATGACCAGCCCGACGGCCACGGCACCATCGGCAGGCATGCCAGGCTGCACCGCCGCGGGGGTGCTCATGCGTCGACCCCAGTGAGGCGTTCGAGGGCGTCTTGGTACTTGGCGGCCGTCTGTGAAATGATGTCGGCCGGCAGGCGCGGTGCCGGTGCGGTCTTGTTCCAGGCCTGGGTTTCGAGCCAGTCGCGCACGAACTGCTTGTCGAATGAGGGCGGGTTGGCCCCCGGTTGCCAGGCCTCCGCGAGCCAGAACCGGGATGAATCCGGCGTCAGGACCTCGTCCATCAGGTGCAGGGTACCGTGGGCGTCGACGCCGAACTCGAACTTCGTATCCGCAATCAGAATGCCCCGCGCCAGTGCATGGCGAGCGGCTTCGGCATACAGGGCCAGCGTGACCCGGCGCATCTCGTGGGCCAGGGCATGGCCCACCTGGGCCACCACGTAGGCAAAATCGACATTCTCATCATGCTGACCGAATTCGGCCTTCGCCGCCGGTGTGAAAATGGGCTCGGGCAGCCTGTCAGCCAGACGCAGGCCGGACGGGAGCGCGACGCCACACACCGCCCCATCGGCCCTGTAGTCCTTGTATCCCGAGCCGATCAGATAGCCACGCACCACGGCTTCGACCAGAATGGGCTGGAGACGCTTGACCACCATGGCGCGGCCAGCCACCTGATCGCGCTCATCGGGCGCCACGACCTCTTCGGGCGCGATGCCCGTGGCATGCGTAGGCACCAGATGCCCCAGACGCTGCAACCAGAACTCGGTCAGCGCCGTCAGCACATGCCCCTTGCCGGGAATCGGATCATCCAGAATGACGTCGAAGGCTGAAATACGGTCGGTGGCGACGATCAGCAGGCGATCGTCGCCCACCGCATACATGTCGCGCACCTTGCCGCGCCCCAGCAGCGGCAAGGAGCGGATTTCGGACTGCAGCAGGGTGCGCATCGCGACTTATTTCACCAGCTGGCGCAGTTCGCCCGATGCATACCGCGCAGCCATGTCGGAGAGCGGGACCGGCTTGATCCTGGACGCATGACCAGCCGTACCGAATTGTTCGTAACGTGCCAGGCAGACCTTCCTGGCGGCCTCGCGCGCCGGCTTGAGGTATTCACGCGGGTCGAATTTCGCCGGGCTCTCGAACAGGAAACGACGGATTGCACCGGTCATGGCCAGGCGGATGTCGGTATCGATATTGACCTTGCGCACCCCGTGCCGAATGGCTTCCTGGAGTTCTTCGATCGGGACGCCATAGGTTTCTTTCATGTCGCCGCCGAATTCACGGATCTCTGCCAGCAGTTCCTGGGGCACGCTGGAGCTGCCATGCATGACCAGATGGGTATTGGGCAGGCGCGCGTGGATCTCCTTGACGCGCTGGATGGACAGGATGTCGCCCGTGGGCTTGCGGGTGAACTTGTAGGCCCCGTGGCTGGTGCCGACCGCAATTGCGAGCGCATCCAGCTGGGTCTGCTGGACGAAATCGGCCGCCTGTTCGGGGTCGGTGAGCAACTGCTCGCGCGTCATGGTGCCCTCGGCGCCGTGGCCGTCTTCCTTGTCGCCCTTCATGGTTTCGAGCGATCCCAGGCAGCCGAGCTCGCCCTCGACCGTGATACCCAGCGGATGTGCCATCTGCACGACCTTGCGGGTGACCTCGAGATTGTATTCGTATGAAGAGATGGTCTTGCCATCGGCCATCAGCGAGCCGTCCATCATGACGCTGGAAAAACCCAGGTCGATGGCTCCACGGCAGACATCGGGCGACTGGCCGTGGTCCTGGTGCATGACCACCGGGATGTGTGGATAGGATTCGACTGCGGCCTGGATCAGGTATTTGAGGAAACCCTCGCCGGCGTACTTGCGTGCACCCGCGGAGGCCTGCATGATCACCGGGCTGTCGGTTTCGGCCGCAGCCTCCATGATGGCTTGAACCTGCTCCAGGTTGTTGACGTTGAATGCCGGGATCCCGTAGCCGTGTTCAGCCGCGTGATCGAGCAATTGGCGCATGGAAACCAGAGCCATGATCAGACCTCCAGATGATGGTGTAAGAAAAATGCCTGAGCTGATTTTAAGATGGAATGCGAATCACTGCTGGCGCCGCGCCGACTTCGGCCGAAAGGCCTGCACCCGTTCGGGACGCGTCTCGATATAGGGACCACCGATGAGGTCGAGGCAATAGGGCACGGCCGCAAACACCCCGGATACCCCGGCCGACTGGGCATTGGCGTGCACGCCTTCGAGCGTTTCGCGAATGGCACGGGGCTGGCCGGGCAGATTCAGGATCAGGGCCGCATGGCCATCCGGGCACTCGCGCAGCACGGCCACCTGGCGCGACAGGATGGCCGTGGGCACGAAGTGCAGGCTGACCTGGCGCATCTGTTCGGCAAAGCCGGGCAATTCCCGCGTGGCGACATCGAGCGTGGCATCGGGCGTGACGTCGCGCGGCGCCGGGCCGGTGCCACCCGTGGTGAGGACCAGGTCGCAACCCGTATCGTCGACCAGCCCGCGCAGGGTATCGGCAATCTGTGCCCGCTCGTCGGGCAGCACGCACGAGACCACCTGCATCGGACCGACGATGGTGTCCTGCAGCCAGGCCCGCAGGGCCGGCACACCCTGGTCCGCATACTGGCCAGCAAACGCGCGATCGGATATCGACACCAGCCCCACCAGCAATTCGTCGGGGTGTTTGCGCACCAGGCGCTGTGTCTGCCCGCCGGGCCGTGCCTGCCCGCTGGTGGCTTCAGGCATATGAAGCACCCTGTCGTGCCGCAAAGCCGCTGACGACATCGATCGGCTGGCGCGTGAGCAGCGCCAGCAAGTGAGCCACCCTGGCCTGCAGTTCACGCCGATCCACCACTTGATCGATGGCGCCTTTTTCGAGCAGGAATTCGGCCCGCTGGAAACCTTCGGGGAGTTTTTCGCGCACGGTCTGTTCGATGACCCGCGGCCCGGCAAAACCGATGAGCGCATTGGGCTCGGCCAGCACGACATCGCCCATGAAGGCGAACGACGCCGACACCCCCCCCATGGTGGGATCGGTCAGGATGCTGATGAACGGCAGGCCCGCCTCGGACAACTGCTGCAGCATGGCCGTGGTCTTGGCCATCTGCATCAGGGAGAACAGGGATTCCTGCATGCGCGCCCCGCCGGACGCCGATACGCAGATGAATGGCAGGCGCCGGCGGATGGCCTCTTTCACCCCTCGGGCAAAGCGTTCACCCACCACGGAACCCATGGAGCCCCCCATGAAGGCGAACTCGAAACACGCCAGGACCGCTGGTACGGAGAGCACCGTGCCACTGACCACCACCAGCGCTTCGGACTCGCCGGTCTGCTTGACCGCCTCGGACACCCGGTCGGGGTACTTGTGTGTATCCCGAAACTTGAGGGGATCGGTCGGACGGATGCGCACACCGATCTCTTCTCGGCCTTCGGGATCGAGCAGTGAGTCGATGCGCGCCCGCGCACCGATGCGCATGTGGTGGTTGCATTTGGGGCACACATTGAGCGTGGCCTGCAGATCTTCCTTGTAGAGCACCGATTCGCACGACGGGCACTTGACCCACAAGCCTTCGGGCACCCGTTTGGTACCCGAATCGGTGCTTCGATTGATGCGAGGCGGCAGGATTTTCTCGAACCAGCTCATGATTTTTCCCTGGTGATGCCGGCCATCGCCCGATGCACCCGAGCCAGCCAGCCCGCAGCGGCCTGAATGGCGGCCTGGGCACCGGCCTGTCCGGCGGCCTCGCGGATGACTTCGATGAGCCTGCTGCCGATGACCACGGCATCGGCGTGCCGAGCCACACGTGCCGCACTCTCGGCGTCACGGATCCCGAAACCGACCCCGACCGGGATATCGATATGCTGGCGGATTTCTGCCAGGTGATGCGCCACGTCGTCGGTATCGAGGTGACCTGCGCCAGTGACCCCCTTGAGCGACACATAATAGACATAACCCCGCGCCAGCCGCGCAACCTGCTGCATGCGGGCCACCGTGGAGGTGGGCGCCAGCAGATAGATGGGCGCCAGACCGGCGGCTTCCATGGCGGCCGCAAAATCCGCCGATTCTTCAGGCGTGTAATCGACAGTGAGTACGCCATCCACACCAGCCTGCGCGGCCTGTTCGATGAAGTGGCCCGGCCCCATGCTTTCGATCGGATTGGCATAGCCCATGAGCACCACCGGTGTCTGCGCATCGCGCGTGCGGAACTCGGCCACCATGCCCAGCACGGTCTGCAGGCTGGTACCCGCCGCGATCGCCCGCTCGCCCGCCTGCTGGATGACCGGGCCATCTGCCGCCGGATCGGAAAACGGCACCCCCAGTTCGATGATGTCGGCGCCAGCCGAAACCAGCGCGTGCATCAGGGCGGGCGTGGAACCCACCAGAGGATCCCCCGCCGTGATGTAGGGAATCAGGGCGGCGCGCCCCTGCAGGGCGGCGAAACGCGCAGCCAGACGGGATTGATTCTTCATGCCGCCCCCCTCAGAGCGTGATGCCGCTGTGTTCGGCCACGGTATGCATGTCCTTGTCGCCGCGGCCGGACAGGTTGACCAGAATGATGGTGTCGGCGGACAGTTCGGGCGCCATCTTGATCGCCTGCGCAATCGCGTGCGCCGACTCGAGTGCCGGAATGATGCCCTCGATGTGGCAGCAATCATGATAGGCGGCGAGCGCTTCGGCATCCGTGATGCCTACATAGCGGGCCCGACCGCTTTCCTTCAGCCAGGCATGCTCGGGCCCCACGCCCGGGTAATCGAGGCCGGCGGAAATCGAATGTGTCGGCATGATCTGGCCGTGCTCATCCTGCAGGAGATACGTGCGATTGCCATGCAGCACCCCCACCACCCCGCAGTTGAGCGACGCCGCGTGGCGCCCCGAGCCCAGGCCTTCTCCGGCGGCCTCGATACCGATCAGCTGCACGGAGGCCTCTTCGATATAGGGGTGGAAGATGCCGATGGCGTTCGACCCCCCGCCTACCGACGCCAGCACGTAATCGGGCTGGCGGCCGGCATCCCGGGGCATCTGTTCGCGGCATTCACGGCCGATGATGGTTTGAAAGTCGCGCACCATCTGCGGATAGGGATGCGGGCCGGCCACCGTGCCGATGATGTAGAAGGTGTCTTCGACGTGGGTGACCCAGTCGCGCATGGCCTCGTTGAGGGCATCCTTGAGCGTACGGGAACCGGACTCGACCGGCACCACTTCGGCCCCCAGGAGCTTCATGCGATAGACGTTGGAGGCCTGCCGCCGCACATCTTCGGCACCCATGTACACCACGCAGGGCATGCCGTAGCGTGCCGCCACCGTGGCGGTGGCCACGCCATGCTGGCCCGCCCCGGTTTCGGCAATGATGCGCTGCTTGCCCATGCGCCGCGCCAGCAGCGCCTGGCCAATGCAGTTGTTGACCTTGTGCGCACCCGTATGATTGAGATCCTCGCGCTTGAACCAGATCTGCGCGCCCCCCAGGCGCTCGGACCAGCGGCGCGCATGGTAGACCGGGCTGGGCCGGCCCACGAAATGCTCGAGTTCGTAGGCATATTCACGCTGGAACTCGGGGTCATCACGATACCGCGCATAGGCATCGCGCAGCGCTTCGAGGGCGTGCACCAGGGTTTCGGCCACGAACGACCCACCAAACCGGCCAAAGTGTCCGTGTGCATCGGGCAGTTGATAGGACATGAAGTGCAGTTTCTCCGAAAATGAGCCCCGAGCCAGGAACCCGCCGGGCAAACTGGCATTTTACCAGCCACCGGCCTGGCTGACAGAGTGGCGCACGCCGCCCCCGGCGCCGACCTTGCGCTCCGCTGCGCACGGCACCGGTACCACGCAGGCTTGCCGCCATCAGCCAACAATGGTGGCGGACCAACGACAGTGGCTGGTCAATGGCGTTGGCTGGCCAGTGGCAGCAGCGGGCTAATGACGGCTGGCCTGGACACCGGGCAGTTCATTGACCGCTGCCAGTGCCTCACGGATCTGTTCACCATCGCGGACCTCGATCGTGAAGACCATATGGGCCAGGGAGCGCCGACTGTGGGTCGTCACGCGCACCACACGCAAGCGCAGGCGTGCAAAGACTTCGGACAGATCGCGCAGCAGGTTGGGGCGATCCTGGGCGTGCACGCTCAGATCGACGGGGTACAGGCTCTGGCCGGTATCCCCCCAGGCCACCTCGATACAGCGTTCCGGATGACGCTGGGCCAGCACCGCCCAGGACGGGCAGTCGCGTCGATGGATGGACACACCTCGGCCGCGCGTCACGAAACCCTCGATGGCATCGGGCGGTGCCGGGCGGCAGCAGCGCGCCAGCTGCGTCATGAGGGCATCGACGCCCACCACCAGCACCCCGCTCTTGCCCGTGCGCGAGACGCTGCCTGCGCCACTGTCGTAGACCCGTGGTTCGTCGGGCTGCGCGGTCGATGGTTCGGGCGCCTGGAATGCAGCGTCGATCTGACGCAGGCTGAAGTCTTCTTTTGCGACGGCCACGTAAAGGTCATCGGCGCGCGCGAACCCCAGCTGCTGCGCCAGGTGTTCCTGGTTGATGGCCGTGCGCCCGAGGCGTTGCAGCTCTTTTTCCACCAGTGCCTGACCCTGCGCAATGCGCTGCTGCAACTCGACCGCGTTGAACCAGGCGCGCACCTTGGCACGCGCCCGCGAGCTGGCCAGGAAACCCAGCTGGGGATTGATCCAGTCGCGCGAGGGCCCGCCGGACTTGGCCGCGATGATCTCCACCGTCTGCCCGGTCTTGAGCGGTGTGGACAAGGAGACCATTTGACCGTCGACACGCGCACCCCGGCAACGGTGGCCCAGATCGGTGTGCAGCAGGTAGGCGAAATCCAGGGGCGTGGACCCCGCCGGCAACTCGAGCACCCGCGCCTGCGGTGTCATGACATAGATATGCGGATCACGCGCGACCGCGACCGCGGTGTCATCCGGGCGCCGATCGTCCTTCCAGGACAGCAACTGCCGCATCCAGGCGATCTTCTGGTCATACGCACCGGACGCCGCCACCTGCCCGCCCTGGGCCCCGGCCTCTTTGTAGCGCCAGTGCGCGGCCATCCCGTACTCGGCGAAATAGTGCATCTCGTGCGTACGGATCTGGATTTCGAAGGCCCGGCCCTGAGCATCGGCCACCACGGTATGCAATGAACGATAGCCGTTGGGCTTGGGCCGGGTGATGTAGTCGTCGAACTCATCGGCAATCGGCACCCACAGCGCATGCGCCAGGGCCAGTACCGCATAGCATTCGCGTTCGTCGGCGACGATGACGCGCAGGGCGCGCAGGTCATAGAGCTGGTCGAAGGACAGATGCTTGATGCGCATCTTGTTCCAGATGCTGTATATGTGCTTGGGGCGGCCGGAGATCTCCGCACGGATGCCGGCCTCGGCCAGGGCCTTGCGCAGGCGCCGGATGACGGCCTCGATGAAGGCCTCGCGCTCGACCCGCTTTTCTTCCAGTTGACGCGCGATGGCCTTGTAGGTTGCCGGCTCGAGAAACCGGAAAGAAAGATCTTCCATCTCCCATTTGAGCTGCCAGATCCCCAGGCGATTGGCCAGCGGCGTATACAGCGAGAGCGTTTCACGGGCGAATTCGGCCGGGCAGGCCGCGTGCCCGATCGCGTACCAGCGCAAGGACTGCAGGCGCGACGCCAGCCGGATCAGGACGATACGCAGGTCGGCGGCCATGGCCAGCAGCATCTTGCGCTGCATTTCCTGCTGATTGCCCTCGCCGCGCGCGCCTGCCTGGCCGGTCATCGTGCTCAGCCGCAACAAGGCCCTGACCCCCTGCACCAGCGTGATGACCTCGGCACCGAATGCCTGGCGCAGTGGATCATCACGGGCGAGTTCGCCTGCCGGTTCGGGCTCGACCGACAGCAGCGCCGCAGCGCGGGTGGCCGCATCTGTCTCGAGTTCGGCAAGAATCACGGCCATGGCCGCACTGTGGCCTGCCAGCGGTTCGCCCGTACTTGCACGGGCGCTTTCGAGCGGCTCGCGCACCCAGTCGAGGGCGCGTCGGAGCACGCCGCGGCCTTCGGCATCCAGGCCGCGCGCCGCCCGTTCGAGCCAGGCTGTATCGAAAGGATCTGCCGACAGGGAGACTGAGGAGGATTTCATGGCAGGCTGCCCCAACCAGAGGGCCAGATTTCCGGGCCGGGTTACAAAACTCTATACTACCCGCCTCCGGAATCCTTGTTTCATCCCTGACAACAGGGCGGGATATACGGGTTGACCCCTAGTATTCGGGTAAAATGTCGCAAGACTTTGCCGGTCCGAGCATTTCAGGAGTACCCACCATGACCCACGTCGTTACCGAAAACTGCATCAAGTGCAAGTACACCGACTGCGTCGACGTCTGTCCGGTAGACTGCTTCCGCGAAGGCCCGAACTTTCTGGTGATCGACCCCGAAGAATGCATCGACTGCGCCGTGTGCGTGCCAGAATGCCCGGCAAACGCAATCTTTGCCGAAGAAGACGTTCCCCAGGACCAGGTCGATTTCATCCCCCTGAACGCCGAACTCTCGCCCATCTTCGGGCCCATCAACCGCTCGGTGGGCGAACTCGACGGCGCCGACGACTGGAACGGTGTGGCCGACAAACTGAAATACCTCGAACGCCCGTGAAGCGTGGTGGCCTGTCCGGGGTGTGCGCAGAGGCGCTACAGGGCCCGTGCTGTTCCAGGCCCCCCCATTTCGGAGTTCCTGTGAATCCGGGTAAATCCCAGTATAGGGTTTTTGTGAACTGACGTTACTGTAACCAGGCACATCCAGAGTGCGCCTGTCCGTATACGCTGTCCACGACAAAAGGCCCAAAACACATGCTGTATGACCTGCACGAGATTCAAAGAGCCATTCTCGGCCCCTTTTCGGCCTTTACCGAAACCGGTTCACAACTCTTCTCAAATCCATACAGCCCATTGGCCTACACGCCCCTGTCCCGGCAGCTGGCGGCCGCCTATGAACTCGCGCACCGCGTGGGCAAAGAATACGAAAAGCCCGCATGGGGCCTGGACACCACGCGGATCAACGGCCGCGAAGTCGCCGTCACGGAAGAAATCACCATCGACAGGCCCTTCTGCCGCCTGGTGCACTTTCACCGCGACATCCGGCGCAAGGATCCGCGTGTCCTGCTGGTGGCGCCACTGTCGGGCCATCATGCCACGCTGCTGCGCGACACCGCCCGCTCGTTGATCCAGAATCACGAAATCTACGTCACCGACTGGGTCGACGCCCGCATGGTACCCATCGGCGCCGGCACCTTCGGGCTGGACGACTACGTGCGCTACATGCAGGCCTTTTTGCGGCACCTGGGGCCGGACACCCACGTGATTTCGGTCTGCCAGCCCACGGTACCGGTCATGGCAGCCCTCTCGCTGATGGCCGCCGAAAACGACCCCAACCAGCCGCGCAGCATGGTGATGATGGGCGGGCCGATCGACACCCGCAAATCGCCCACGCAGGTCAACCGCCTGGCCACCACCAAACCCTACGACTGGTTCGAAGACAATCTCATCCACAGGGTGCCCCCACGCTATCCGGGCGCAGGGCGCAAAGTGTACCCGGGGTTCCTGCAGCACGCGGGCTTCGTGGCGATGAACCCCGATCGGCACGTCAAGTCCCATTACGATTACTATCTGCACCTGTTGCGCGGCGACGACAGCGATGTCGAAGCCCATCGCCGGTTCTACGATGAATACAACGCCGTACTCGACATGCCCGCCGAGTTCTACCTCGACACCATCCGCACCGTCTTCCAGGAATTCCGCCTGCCGCGCGGCACCTGGGTGATCGATGGGCAAACGGTCGATCCCGGTGCCATCCGCAAGACCGCGCTCATGACGGTCGAGGGCGCTCTCGACGACATTTCCGGGCTGGGCCAGACCCACGCGGCCCATACCCTGTGCGCCAATCTTTCGCCGTCCATGCGCGAAGTCCTGACGGCGGCGCATTGCGGTCATTACGGGATCTTTTCGGGGCGCCGCTGGCGCGAACAGATCTACCCGCGCATTTCCAGCTTCATACGGGCCCATGCCTGACACCGACGTTCCCTCTCTGCCCTACGGGCCGGCGCATGGTGCCGGCCCGGCATTTCGCATCGCCCTCATCGACGAATCCCTGTGCATCGGCTGCACCCTGTGCATCCAGGCATGCCCGGTCGATGCCATCCTGGGGGCCAGCCAGTTCATGCACACCGTGATCGAAGCCGATTGCACGGGCTGCGAGCGGTGCCTGGCACCCTGCCCGGTCGACTGCATCACCATGGTGCCCACAACGCGTCAATGGACCGACGAAGCCGAGCGCATCGCGGGCCAACGCCATGCCGCCCGCCAGCAACGGCTGGCCACACGGCACCATGAGCATGACGGCCCGGCAGCCCGCACGCTCGCAAACAAGCCACCACCCGTGCAACTCGACGAAAACGACAAACAAGACCGGATCGCCCGCGCACTGGCACGCGCCCGCATGCTGCGCACATGACCCCCGCCGTCGTTTCCGAATGCTTCCGGCGCCTGAAGGCCGCCAATCCCAAGCCCGTGACCGAACTGGAATACGAGACCCACTTCCAGTTGCTGGTCGCTGTCATCCTGTCGGCCCAATCGACGGATCGTGCAGTGAATCTGGCCACACGCCAGTTCTTTCCAGAACACGGAACCCCGGAAGGCCTGCTGGCGCTTGGCGAAGAGGGCCTGATGGATGCCATCCGGACCATCGGCCTGTACCGCACCAAGGCCCGCAACATCCTGCAGACCAGCACGCTGATCATCGAGCGGCATGGGGGGTCGGTCCCCGAGGATCGCGCGGCACTCGAAGCGTTGCCGGGGGTCGGCCGAAAGACCGCCAACGTGGTATTGAACACTGCATTCGGACACGCCGTCATGGCCGTGGACACGCATGTCTTCAGGGTGGCCAACCGCACCGGGATCGCCCCGGGCAAGACCGTACTCGAGGTCGAGCGCCACCTGATGCAGCGGGTTCCGGCCGAGTATCTGCTCGATGCGCACCACTGGCTGATCCTCCATGGTCGCCACATATGCCTGGCCAGAAAGCCCAGATGTCCCCAATGCCCGATTCGGGATCTGTGCGAATATCCAAATAAAATCAAATGATTACCTGAAATGAATACGGCATTCAAGGCACCTGCTGCAGCGCACCAATCAAGAATTGTCCAGCTCGCAACCCTGTAAAACCCTTATGGAGAAGGCCCGGCGCACGTTTCATAATTCGCTGGTTATCCGAGATCAACCTGCAGTTCAAAGGGAACCCTGCATCATGGGAACCAAGCCCGACATCATTCTCGAGACTCGTCACCTGACGAAGTCCTTTCTGGGCTTCGTGGCGGTCGATGACGTCAACCTGAAGGTCCAGCGGGGCCATATCCACGCGCTCATCGGCCCCAACGGGGCGGGC
>NZ_JBAYPG010000012.1:0-78572 GCF_041677825.1 Castellaniella sp. | reverse complement strand
GCTTTTTCTGGGGCGTGTCAAGCAGCTGTAAAACCACCCGCCGACCGCACAACCCATGAAGCCCAAAACCCGCTGCCAGGCCCGACATTGAACCACTTGCGCGATCCAGCGTCAAACATGACCCACTGTGCATCACCTTTGCAACCCGCCGCACCAGAACCCGGGCCGTGTCCGACACCGCCCAAAGCCCGTTGCACCAAGGGTTAACCCTTGTGACGTGCTGCAAAGAAACGAGAATATAGCACGACAGAATGACGGCTGCAAACACGAGCCCTCGGGGCAGTCACGCTACCCTGCGCCTGCGGTATCATGCCCTCGAAACACACAACCTGGCGCTTGCCCCTTGGCCGTCCCGTGGCTTCAGGCGCCTGGGCCAACCTGCTTCGGAGCTGTCGATGAAGTCCGCTCACAACGTGGCCGTATTGATGTACCACCACGTCACCGAACAGCCCGGTTCACTGGCCGTTACCGCGCGCCAGTTCGAGAATCAGATGCGTGGGCTGGTCGAGAATGGCTGGCGCACACTGAAGGCCGATGAGTTTTTTGCCTTCATGGCGGGTGAACCTGTAGCGCCCAGGTCGCTGTTGCTGACCTTTGATGACGGCTATCTGGACAATTGGGTTCACGCGCATCCGGTACTCGAACGGTACGGCCTGAATGCGGTGCTGTTTGCGGTGACCGGGCTTGTGGGAGAAGGCCCCATACGCCCGCATGCCGGGCAGCATCATGTCGTATTGCCCGCCTGCCCATCGCATCACCAGGCCAAGGTGCTCATGTTCAGCCCCGAGCGGGATCAAGTCATGCTGCGCTGGGATGAACTCCAGGCCATGCAGGCCGCCGGGACTTTCGAAATCCACAGTCACACCCACACGCATACGCGCTGGGACCAGATCAGCGCATCACCAAGTGAAAAAGTGGCCAGCCTGCGTACCGACCTGCTCGCTTCCCGTGCCATGCTCACGCAGCGACTGGGTGCAGCGTCACGCCATCTGTGCTGGCCGCAGGGTTATTTCGACGCCGACTACCTGGCGGTCGCGCAGGACAGCGGCTTCGACTGCCTCTACACCACCGATGCAAGAGGCCAGAATCAGCCAGGCGGCAATCCGGGATACGTTTTCAGGTTTGCCGTGCGCAATCGCGCCTGGGGCTGGCTCAGGCAACGCCTCTGGCTGGCGACGCACCCGGTCTGGGGCCCCGCATACAACAAATGGAAGGCGCGCAGCGACGCCCGGCACTGAGGTGCGCAGCGAACCGGCTCTTGCTGCCGACCGCACCGACTGCCGTTTGCTGCGAACCGACCGTAGCAGTGGATTGCGATTTGGCCCTCCCGGCGCGACGCCGCGGGCCGCACATCGGGTCACCCCTTGGGCGCACGCAGCGCCAGCGCCTCATCCAGCAAAGCCAGGGTCTTGAGGCGAAACTCGCGTGCCTTCCAGACCGCCTTCAGCCAGAATCGTCGGTGAAACCAGTACCGCGCACTGAACTTCCGCGCCCCGAGGCCGTCCACAAAAACCAGAAAACGACGCCCGTCTGGCCGCGTCTGGATCAGCAGGTTGTCGATGCCGAAATCGACCAGAAGAACCCGCTGGTCGATCAGCCACCCGAACGCCTCGTCGATCAGCTCACGGGCTTCAGCCGGTGTCACCCGCCCGCCCAGCACGGCGTCCAGCAAGGCAGGCGACGGCGAGCCATCGGGCTCCTGTACCAGGTCGAAGGCCAGACCCGGGCCATGATCGGTCTGCACCCAATCATGCACGCGAGGCATATGGGGCCCGCGCACATTGCGGCGGGCCAGGTGACGCGCATAATGCGCATCGATCTCGTTCTGCGGCCGCTCCTGGGTGGCTTTGGGCACCTTGACGCACCACGCCGGGTTTTCCGGGTGGCGCCAGCACATGCGATCATTGCCGGTGCCAATCAGTTCGCGCAGTTTCAGCACGCCCGACCCCGACGGAGACGGGCTGGGTGGCCGACGCAAGCCCCTTCGAAACACGTTCACGTACACTCCCTGGACGCAGACGGAACATTCCGGTCCGGTTCGTGGTGGATAATAGCAAACGCCGCTGCAAGCCTCTGCGCGAGCCCTATGAAACCAACCTTCAGGCACACCCCATGCCCGCACAAGAAGACATTCTCATCAATGTGACTCCGTTCGAAACGCGGGTTGCCCTGACCAGCCAGGGCATCGTCCAGGAACTGCACATCGAACGCAGCATGCAGCGCGGCCAGGTCGGCAATCTCTACCTTGGGCGCGTGGCCCGGGTCTTGCCGGGGATGCAGAGCGCCTTCATCGATATCGGGCAGGATCGTGCGGCGTTCATCCATGTGTCCGACTTGCGCCAGAATCGTCACACCCGCAGTCAGGGCGATCCGGTCACCACCATCCCGATGGAAAAACTGCTGTTCGAAGGCCAGACCCTGCTCGTGCAGGTCATCAAGGACCCCATGGGCACAAAAGGGGCGCGGCTGACCACACACATCAGCCTGGCAGGCCGCATGCTGGTCTACCTGCCGCACGAACCCCATATCGGCATTTCCCAGAAAATCGAAGGTGAAGACGAACGCACCACGCTGCGCAACCGGATTCAGGCACTGGCCGGGCCGGATGAAAACGGCGGCTTCATCGTCCGCACGCAGGCCGAGGCTGCGGCAGATGCCGAGTTGCTTGCGGATCTGGATTATCTGCGCGCCCTGTGGGCAAATATCCAGACGCGCATCAAGCAGCAACCCGTGCCATCGGCCATCTATGTAGAACCGACCCTGGCGCAGCGCGTATTGCGCGACATGGTCACCCCGGACACCCGATCGATCACCGTCGATTCGCGCACGGTGACGCAAGAACTGCTCGACTGGGCCGAACGCTACACCCCATCCGTGCGGGATCGCATCCACCATTATCGCGGCAACCGCCCCCTGTTCGATACGGCCAGTGTCGACGAAGAGATCGACGGCGCACTCGCCAGACGGGTCGAACTGAAGTCGGGCGGCTACCTGATCATCGATCAGACCGAGGCGCTTACCACGGTGGACGTGAACACGGGCAGTTTCGTAGGTGGGCGCAACTTCAATGACACCATCTTCAAGACCAACCTGGAGGCCGCCGTCGCCATTGCACGCCAGTTGCGGCTGCGCAATCTCGGCGGGATCATCGTGCTGGACTTCATCGACATGGATGACCCAGAGCATCAGGCCGCCGTTCTTGCAGAACTGGCCAAGGCGCTGGCCAAAGACCGCACACGCACGACCATCAGCGGCTTCAGCCAGTTGGGCCTGGTCGAAATGACCCGCAAGCGCACGCGCGAATCACTGGCCCACCAGTTGTGCGAAACCTGCCCGACCTGCCAGTCTCGCGGTTCGGTGCGCACTGCGCGCACGCTGTGCTACGAAATCCTGCGTGAAATCCTGCGCGAAGCCCGCCAGTTCGACCCCAAAGAGTTTCGTATCGTTGCCGCGCAGGCGGTCATCGACCTGTTCCTGGAAGAAGAAAGCCAGCACCTGGCCATGCTGGGCGATTTCGTGGGCAAGCCGATATCCCTGGCGGTGGAAAGCGGCTACAGTCAAGAGCAATATGACATCGTGCTGCTCTGACCCCATACCGCGCTGACTCCACCCTGCCCTGGCCTCATACTGCTCAGACCCCACACTGCCCTGGCCCTGCCCGGACCTCGCCCGCCCCGATCCCGCGCAACAAGCCGCTTCGCTCGGGGCCTGGAGGATGCGGGCTGGCCTTGCCCCCGGCATCGCCCTGCCCCGGCAGGGGTCAGTCATCCAGCGTGTTTTCCCAACTGCGGTCGGCCTGGCAGGATTCAGGCTTCATGAAGGCCGTGATCATTTCGAGCGCCCGTTCACCCTGCCCCGGATAGTAGCTGTAGGCATAGACGTTGATGGTGGTGTTGTGCAGGCGCACCAATGACAGCACTACTGCGTCTTCCCAGCCCGAATCCGCTTCGGGCCGATACACCACGCGGGCAAAGGCCGATTCATTGGGCAGCATCTCGAAGATGTAGCGCACGCCGCACACGCGCTCGTGCTTGAAGAGATTCTTCTGCACTTCGGGGAAATCGATCGGCAGGCGTCGACGCTCGGTGATCAGATAGCGTTCTGTCTCCAGTTGATCCACCTGCAACCCAGGGGGGGTCGCTGTACAGGCCGGCAACAACAACGCCAGGGCAACGATAGACCAGGTCTTCATGGCACACTCCAGAAGGTCAGGGTTCCGGGGAAAAGGGGCGTGAATCCTCGAACTGCAGATGATACAGCCTGGCGTACAGGCCATCGCGAGCCAGCAGATCATCGTGCGTGCCGTCTTCCACGATACGCCCGTGATCGAGGACGAGAATGCGGTCTGCCTTCTGCACGGTGCTCAGGCGATGGGCGATGACCAGGGTGGTGCGCCCGACCATCAAGCGTTCAAGCGATTGCTGTACCTGGCGCTCGGATTCATTGTCCAGCGCCGAAGTGGCCTCGTCGAGGATCAGGATGGGGGCATCCTTGATGAGCGCCCTGGCAATCGCCAGGCGCTGGCGCTGGCCGCCAGACAGGAAACTTGCATTGGCGCCGACCTGTGTGTGCACGCCCTGCGGCAGGGTCTCGACGAAATCCAGCAGGCTGGCGGCATCGAGCGCGTCGCGGATGCGCTGCCCGGACACCTCTTCGGACACCCCATAGGCGACGTTCTCCGCAATGGTGCCCTCGAACAGGACGACATCCTGGCTGACCAGGGAAAGCTGCGAACGCAGCGCCCTGAGCCTGAATTCACGAATATCGATCCCATCCAGCAGGATGTTCCCGGCTGTCGGCTCGACGAATCTGGGCAGCATGTTGACCAGAGTCGTCTTGCCACTGCCCGAGCGGCCCACCAGCGCCACGGTCTGGCCAGCCCTGACCGTCAGATCGATGTCTGCCAGAGTATGTTGCCGTGCATCGGCAAACCGGTGCTGAATATCCCGAAAGACAATATGCCCGCGCAGGCGCTTCGTGATCTCGCGCTGGCCCGTGTCCTGCTCGACAGGCTCACGGATCAGATCGAATACGCTTTCAGCCGACACCAGCATGCGCTGCGTGGCACCCGCGATGTTGGTCAAACGCTTGAGGGGATCGAAAATCTGCCCCAGAGCGGCCATGAACGCGGCAAAGCTGCCCACCGTGAGGCCGTCATGGTTGGCCTGGTACAAGGCCACGGACACCACGGCTGCCACCGACAGCGCCACGAAGAACTGCGAGATGGGTGACAGGGCCGAATCCGCCGACGCCGCCCGCATGGCAAAGCGCCGCAGGCGGGCATTCACATAGGCAAACCGGTCGCGCTCTTTTGCACTGCCGTCAAAGAGCTTGATCACGCGCTGCCCGGCGATGCCTTCGGACACGACCCGGGTCAGTTCGGCATTCATGTTGATGGTGTCGCGATTGATGCGCCGCAGGCGCCGGATGAAATAACGCGCGGTGAGCACAGACAGGGGCAGCATGACCAGCACGATCAGGGTCAATTGCCACGACATGTACAGCAGTACGGCGAGCAAGGCCACCACGGTGAGTGTTTCGCGCACCACCGTCTGCAGCACATCGGCTGCAGAATAGCTGACCCGACCCGCATCGACGGTAAAGCGGTTCAACAGGCGACCATGCTCTGCCTCGCGAAACTGCGCATCGGACATCCCCAGAAGACGCTCGAACATGTCACGGCGCAAGCCCAGGAGCATGTTGTTGGCCACCCACGACATCAGGTATGAGCCAAAGAACGAACACACGCTGCGCACCAGCATGATGCCGACCACCGCCAGCGGAATCGACCAGATGTACGACGGTTTGTCTCCGGTGAAGCCTTCATCGAGCAGGGGCTTCATGATGATCGCCAGCAGGGGCTGCGTAGCCGACGTGACGGCCAGCATGCCCATGGCCAGCAAGGCGGCCTTCCAGTCCTTGCCCAGCCGCGTGTAGATGTACAGCCAGAGCTCACGACGGACAGGGCGGGCATGGGACGGCTTGTCGCGTATGGTCTTCACCCGGCACAACCTCTTATATACTTGGAAATCACGCATTTTAGCCCGCCCCCACGGTTCGCCCTGGCGACGGGCCGGGAGTTGCAGCATTGTCACCCGCCAACCCACCCATCCTGTACGTGCGCCTGCCCAATTGGGTGGGTGATGTCTGCATGAGCCTGCCGAGTCTGGAGGCCCTGCTGGCCGCCGATCTGCCGCTGGTGGTATGTGCCCGGCCGTGGGCCCGTGACTTTCTCGGCGCATACCCGCTGGCCGGATTCGTCGCCATGGACGCCTCCTGGCGCCGCAACCGCAAGGCCCTGCTCGGCTCGCGAGCCGAATATCCAGGCCAGCGGCCCCTGGGCCTGCTGTTGCCCGATTCACTGTCCAGCGCGCTGAGCTTCCGTCTGGCGGGCATCCCGAGTGCCGGTTACCGCGATGACGGCCGCAGCCTGCTGCTGCGCTGGCCGATTCGCAAACCGACCCAGGCACTGCATGCCGTTCAGTCCTGGTACCACCTCACCCGTCAGGCCATGGCGCACTGGAAGCTGTCCGTCCCCGCGGCCGAACCGGCCGCCGAATTGCACTGGCGTGCGGCCGAATCACACGGCACTGCGACCACGCTCGCCATGGCCCAGGCCGGCTTGACGCCGGGGCATTTCGTACTGATTGCGCCCACCGCCACAGGGCTGCACAAAGGGCGGGTCAAGGTGTGGGCACATTTCGATGCCCTGACACGCGCCTTGCAGGCTCAGGGTCATACCGTGGTGATGGCCCCCCCCGCCGCAGAGCAGGCTGCAGCCCGCCGCGCAGCACCCAGCGCCACCCTGATGCCTGCGCTCGGGCTTGGCGCCTTTGCCGTCCTGACCCACAGGGCCGCATTGGTCATCTGCAACGATTCCGGGGTGTCGCATCTCGCTGCCGCCGCTGGCGCGCGGCAAATCACGCTGTTTGGCGTCACCCGGCCAGCACGCACCGGCCCGTGGTCAAGCAGGGCGCTGCGCCTGGGGCAGTGGCAGAACTGGCCCGCCCTCGATGAAGTCGTCTCTGTCGCCCAGACGCAGTTGGCCGAA
The DNA here is from genome assembly GCF_041677825.1 of Castellaniella sp. Taxonomy (GTDB): domain Bacteria; phylum Pseudomonadota; class Gammaproteobacteria; order Burkholderiales; family Burkholderiaceae_B; genus Castellaniella. The sequence continues at coordinate 71,521 of NZ_JBAYPG010000012.1, read as the reverse complement.
ACCCTGCACGCCCGGGTCTTTGCAGGGCCACAACAGTCGGGTTGAGCATGTCTTTTTCTGCCCTGATGGCCCAGTTGATCCTGCCCTGGAACCTCGCTGCAGCCGTGCTGCTGCTCGCGCTGCTGGCCGGGCTTCTGCGCAGGCGCACATGGGCCTTGTGGATGGCCGGCGGCGCAGCCGCCTGGATCCTGCTCTGGTCCCTGCCCATCACATCACTCTGGGCGGGTGCGTGGCTGGAACAGCAATACCCCTGGATACACCCTGCCGACACCCCCCCGAGGCAGGCTATCGTGGTCCTGGGGGGACACACGGCCAACAGCCGCAGCAACTGGTTCGAGCCCATCGATGCGCATAAGGTCCATACGCGTACGGACACCGCCGCCGAACTGTATCTGGCCGGCAAGGCGCCCATCATCATTGCGTCTGGTGCGGCCCTCGACGGCGGGATCAGCGAAGCGCAGATGATGGCATCCGCGCTCGAACAGCGCAGCATTCCGGTCCAGGCCCTGATTCTCGAAAACCACAGCCTGACGACCCGGCAGAATGCCCTGTATTCCGCCGAATTGCTGCGTCAGTCGGGCATCGATTCATTCTTCCTGGTGACGTCGGCCCTGCATATGCCACGCGCCATCGCCAGTTTCCGAAAGCTCGGGCTGGATCCGACAGCAGCACCCTCCCCGCCGCAGATCACCGTTCCCGGCGAACGCAGCTTTCACCCCTGGCTGCCCGACTGGCGCAGTCTGCAGGCCAGCCGATCGATCATCAAGGAATACCTCGGCCTGCTGGTGTACTGGCTGCGTGGCTGGGCCTGAGATCCGGCCTGCTGGTGCACGGGCTGCGCGGCTGGGCCCGAGATCCGGCCCGCTGGTGCACGGGCTGCGCCTGGCGCGGGCTTCGGCCTCCGCGGGTACACGGGCTACGCGGGCCATGCGGCTGGGCCCGTACCTCGTTCGTGCAGCACCTGAGCGTAGAGATCGAGATACTGGCGCGCCACTTCCGGCCAGGCATGGCGTGCCAGCACACGCTGCGCGCCGGCATGCAGACGCCGCACCAGCTGCGGATCGGACTGCAGCTGCAGGACCAGATCGGCCAATGCCTGCGGCTGTTCCGGATGGGGCAGAATGAGCGCATCCTGGCCATGCTCGAGGTATTGGGCAAAGCCGCACCAGGGTGCCGGGCTCAGGATGACCGGCAGGCCGAATGCCATGGCTTCGAGCGGGGCCATGCCAAAGCTGTCATTCAGGGTCGGATGCACGTAGATGTCGGCCGCCCGATAATACGGCGCCACCCGGGAGGTCTGGGCCACCAGATGCACCCGTGCGCGCACGCCCTCTGGCGCGCGCGCCACGCAGTCACGCGCCGCTGCATTGGCACCAACCACGATCAGGCCGATGTGGTCGGGCAGGCGTTCCATGGCCTGCAACACGGTAGGCAGGCCCTTGCGCATGGGATTGCGGGCCACCAGCAGGCACAGGGTCTGCTCGGCCGGCAGGCCCAGCTCTGCGCGCACGGCCTTGCGCTCGAGCGTGCGGGTCGCCCCGACCACGCCCACCCCGGGCGGGATCACGGGCACGCCTTGCAGACCATACGCGCGCTCGATCTGGCTGGCGATCAAGCGCGAAACCGCCACCACACGGTGCCCGGGCCGCTGCTGCATGCGTCGCGTCTCGAGGCGCAGATACGTGCGCACCCGAGGGCTGATGTGGGCCTGCCAGCGCTTGTGGCGGGCCATGTCCCTGTCGAACCAGCGGCTGCGCACGGGGGTGACGTGGACCACCTCGACATCGCCGCACCAGCCATTCATGTGCGAATGCACGATGTCGTGGCGCCCGCGCACCAGGCGTGCAGCCCGCCGGGCGAACAGCCAGACACGGATCCAGCTGGGCCAGTGGCGCGCGATCCGGATCGGCACGAAAGGCAGCCCCAGGCCACAGGCCGGGTCGTACTCACGGGCATAGACCGTGATCCGGTGGCCTTGCGCATGCAGTTCACGCATCAGTTCGACCCCATAGGCTTCCGCGCCGCCGTAGCGCGCGCCAAAGCGATCGACGACAAACCCGATTGACAGGCCGGCTGGATCAGCCACGTTTGCCATCCTCCAGTCGGGTCAGGCATTTCTGCAGGAAACGCAGCACATGCGTGGAGCGCATCACCGCGACCCGCGGCAAGGTGAACGGGTCGTCGGTGGGCCGCACCAGGCCACGCTGCGTCGTGGTGGCGTTGTCATAACCGGCGGCCCGCACGAGGTCCACGAGATCGGTCGACAGCTTGCCATAGGGGTAGCAGAATGCCCCGACCCGCTCTCCGGTCAATTGTTCGAGTCGGTCGCGGGAATCACGGATTTCGAGACCCGCCTGTTCCGGCGGCACACGGGTCAGAGCCGGGTGGCTGAGGGTATGCGAACCCGCCTCATGGCCCAGCGCCACCCACTCTCGCAGCCCGGCAACGTCCATGAGCGGCGCGGGTGGCACCCCTTCGTCCCGATCCCATTCATTGGTGCCACCCAGTTGCTGTACGACAAAATAGTTGGTGGCCTGGAATCCGCACGCATCCAGTATGGGTGCAGCGTGCCGCAAGACGTTCTCATAGCCGTCATCAAAGGTGATCCCGAACACCCGGCCCTTTCTGCGACCATCCAGATAGGGCATGAGCTGGCGCATCGACAGGCCTTGATAGCCCAGGCGCCGCATCCAGTGCATCTGGCGCCGGAAACTGCGCGGATGCACCGTCAGCCCGCGGTAAGGTGTTCCACGCACTGGTGGTTCATCGATCTGGTGGTACATGAGAATCGGAATCATGACGCAGCTCGCCTGGCCACCTGCACGCCTGGCGCCAGCCTGTGATAGAAACCGAGCGTATTGCGGGCGAACACGGGCATGGAAAAACTGTCCAGCGCCCGGGCCCTCGCGGCCAGGCCCATGGATTCCGGCAGGGGTGCATGCAGGCGCTGCAAGAGCCATGCCTTCAACGCCGCCACATCGCCGGTGGGAACCACCCAGCCGTCGGCGCCGTCACGCACCACCTCGGGCAGACCGCCGGCTGCGGACACCAGCGTGGGCAAACCAGTCGCCAGGGATTCACAGGCGGCAAATGAACACGCCTCATGATCGGACAGCACAAAGCCCGCATCGGCCAGTGCCAGAATGCGCTCGGGGTCACTGACCAGGCCCGGAAACAGCACGCAGTGCGCAAGACCCAGCGCCTGGAAATCTTCAAGAAGACGCCCGCGCAAGGGGTCACCGGCCACGAGCACCCGAAAGCGCGCCTGCTCTTCAGGCGCGAGCGCAGCCAGGGCACGGGCCAGGTACAGCCAGCCCTTGTCACGGTCTGTGCCGCCTACGCTGGCCAGCACCAGCACCCCCGGCGGCAGATCGCCCAGCAGTGCATGACGCTGGGCACGAACCCAGGCGGCATCCCGCGGGCGGAAGCGATCGGTATCCACCCCGTGCCGGATGGTCTGTATGGGTACGCACGCGTAGGGGGACTGCCGCAACAGGCGGCTGACGAAGTCACTCACGCCGATGGCACCGTCGGTCCCCAGACGGGCACGCAAGCGGTTGCCCAGGCTGTTCAGTGGCATTGTATTGTGCTTGGTGAAGACAATTCGTGGCCTGCGCACCAGGCCCAGGCAGGCCAGCATGACCTGCCGGTGATCCGCCGACCCGTTCACATGCACGACATCGAATGCCTCGAGGCGCAGCAGGCTGCGCAAGCGTGCGACTTCGACCAGCATGGGTGCGGGCCGTGTGCTGAAGGCGGCCGAAATGGCCCGCACCCCGGCGATCTGCGACACCTGGGCGTACAGGCGGCTGCTGGCCGGGGTGGCCACCACGATCTCATGCTCACCCTGCAGGCAGCCGGCAAGATTGGCCACGTATGTGGCATGCCCGCCGCCATTGCGCGGATGAAAATTGGTGTAGAGAATCTTCATGCCATCGCCCTCAACGCCCTGCCTGACGATTCAGCCAATACAGTTTTGCATAGCGGAAAAAACTGCCGGCCCCGGCCATGCCGGCCAGCACCAGACCCTGCCAACCATCCAGAAAGCCACGGCGCAGGATGTAGATCCTGAAAACAGTCCACAAGGCGTGCCCGGGCGGGCCCAGTACGCTGGTGCGCCGCCCGCGTTCGTGGGCGATCAGCGCAGCCTCGCTGGAGTAATGATTGAGCTTGTCTATGAGTTCTTCAAGCCCGTCGTATGGATCATGCAGAAAGTGTCCACCCTGGAGGGTGGCAACGCCCCCATCGACATCCACCTTTTCGTGCACGGCCACGTCGGTGAAACGGCCGGCGTCGCGGCGAAACAGACGCACCACGTAATCCGGCCACCAGCCGCTGTGCCGGATCCAGCGACCGCAAAAGCGTGACAGGCGGGCAATGCGGTAGGCAGGCGCCTGGGGGGCCTGCAGCACCTTCAATATGGCCATCTGCAACTCGGGGGTCACGCGCTCATCTGCGTCGATGGACAGCACCCAGTCGCCTGTGGCCAGTGCCAGGGCCCGATTCTTCTGCCGGCCGAAGCCTGGCCAGTCGGCTGACACCTCGACGCGCGCCCCGCGGGCCCGGGCAATGGCGCAGGTCGCATCGGTGCTGCCCGAATCGAGCACGATGCGCTCGTCGGCAAACGCCACCGAGTCGAGGCAGGCGCCAATGTGGGCTGCCTCGTTCTTGGTGATGATGATGACGGAGAGTTTCATCCTGGATAGCGATGACCGCGCTTGAATCGCTTCCAGGCATTGAAGACCGGTGCCATCCACGGGCTGGCTGCCACCTGGATGCGCCGGCCGACGGAGGCGCCCGTGGTATTGCGCACGGCAAAGCGGAAGATCATGGCGGGGTCCGACCCCGGACGATTGCGCCCGAACGCCCGGGTCGTGTAGAGATGGCGAAAGCCCGCCTCGTGGGCGATGCGCACGTAATCGGCATCGAAGTACCCCTGGGGCCAGCACAGATGGTCCGAGACCTCGCCCAGCCGCGCCTGCAGGGTCGCCCTCGATCGAGCCAGCTCTTCGCGCATGTGGGCGTTTTTATCGCCTTCGAGCAGGTCCCAGCGCGTATGGGTGTGCGTGTGGCTGTGGAACTCGCAGATCCCATCGGCGCGCATGCGTTCGATCTCGGACCAGCGCAACGCAAAGCAGTCGGTGTCGCCCTGTTCGCTGAGCATCTTGAATTCGGCATGGCTGGGCGTGCGGGGCAGCGCATCGCGGCTGCCGGCATGCGCGCGCGGCGTGCCGTCGCCCACCCAGGACGTGACCAGGAAGATCACCGCATGAAAACCGAAGGCCTTCAGCAACGGCCAGGCATGCACGTAGTTGTCGAGATAGCCGTCATCGAAGGTAATGAGCACCGAGCGCTCGGGCGCGGTCTTGCGCCCGGCCAGATGATCGGCAAACTGGGCGCAGGTGAGGCTTTGGTAGCCATGGGCCCTGAGCCACTGCAACTGATCACGGAAATGCTCAGGGGTGACGTTGATGTCACCCCCGGCCGGGGTCACATGGTGGTACATCAGGACCGGCACGATCGGTTTTCGGGTCATGCGTTCAGTTCCTCGAGCCAGCGACCATAGCAGGCTTCGGTACGTTCCACCAGCGCCCGGGTGTCGAAACGACCGCTTTCGCGAATGAATTGCTGACCGGCCCGCCCCATGGCCTGGCGCAGCGCCGGGTCGTCGATGAGCCGCGTGAGGGCATGTTCAAGCGCCTGGACATCATGCGCCGGAACCAGCAAACCTGTTGTGCCATTTTGCAACATTTCCGGGACGCCGCCCACCAGGGTACCCACCACCGGCAACCCGGCCATCGCGGCCTCCACAAAGACCGTACCCGACGCTTCCTGCTCGGTGGCCAGGGCAAACACATCGAACCCCGCCAGGACGTTGGGGATGTCCTGGCGCCGGCCCGCAAAGACCACCCTGTTTTCCAGGCCCAGCGTGCGCACCCATGCCTGCAGGTCTTCATACAGGGGCGAACCATCGCCGACCAGGACCAGGTAGACGCCAGGCCGCTGCAGCAGCGCACGCATGGCGCTGATCAGAAGCCTGTGGCCTTTTTTTTCGCGCATCACCGCGACACAGCCGACCACCACGGCCTCGGCCGGCAGGCCAAGTTCGGCCCGCAACGTCGAATGCTGCAGCGCTTCGAATGACGGCACCGGCGAATAGATGGTGGCCAGTTTGCTGGCCGGCACGCCACGCCCGATCAGCAACTGCCCCACATGGTCGCTGACCGTGGTCACGCGATGCGGCACCCCCGTGTAGGACAACAGCGACCCGGGCGCAATGGCCAGATGGCGGGTGCGCACGATGAGCGGGGTACCCGCCAGGCGCGCAGCCACCCCCGCCAGCAGCGTATCACGCCGGCTGTGGGTATTGAGCACATCGAAGCCGCCGGCCTTCAGGTACCGGCGCAACTGCAGCACACCGCGCAGGTAATTGCGCGGCCCGTCCATGAGCAGGGTCTGGACGGCAAAACCCGCTGCCTGCAGCCGGTCGGCCAGGCGGGCATGGGGCTGGCAAATGGCTTCCATATGGTGCCCGCGGTCGCGCATGGCACACATTTCCTTGAAAATCCGGTTCTCCTGCCCCCCGAAACTGGTGGCCGCCTCGGAATGCACGATGCGCAGAGGCCTCATCCGTAATGCACCTCGACTGCATCGGCACCCAGCCATTGACGGGCAGCCGCCAGCAACTCATCATCCAGCCGCACGCGCCAGTCATCGGCCAGGCGCAGCAGACAGGCAAAACCCTGTACCTGCAGCCGCAATTCGACTGGCACGCCCGAACCCGAATGGCAGGCGGGCAACAACAGGGCGCGCAACTGCTGGACCTCGGTTTCGGCCGCAATCGACAGGCGCAGGCTGTGGGCCCTGGATTCGCGAATGTCCTGCAGCGTGCAGAGCGCATCGGCAGAGACGCGCAGGCCGCCCGAGTAGTCATCATGGGCGACACGACCCTGGATGACGAGTGGCCGGTCGACCTTCAGGTGCTGGCCATGTTCGGCCTGCAGGTCGTTGAAGACGGCCACTTCAACCTGGGCGCTGCCGTCATCGAGCAGCAGATGGACCGTCTTGCCGCGCTTGCCCATGCGGGTGCGCACCTCGACCAGCACCCCCGCCAGCCACTGGGCGTGACGCGCCGGGGCCAACCGATCCAGTGGTACCGGGGCCACGCGGCGGATTTCATCGCGCCAGGCATCGAACAGATGGCCACTGAAATAAAACCCCAGGGCCTGTTTTTCCTGCGTCAGGCGGGTTTCGAGATCCCAGGCCGGTACCGCTGCGATTTCCTGGGCCATCAACTGCGGCGTGTCGTCTTCAAACAGCGAGACCTGCTGGGCATCGCGTTCCTGCTGCTCGGCCGCTTCCATTGCCCTGGGCAGGGTGGCCAGCATCGCTGCGCGATTGCACTCCAGCGCATCGAACGCACCCGCCCGGATCAGGGCCTCGACCGTACGCCGATTGACCTCGTGCCGTGAGACCCGGGCGCAGAAATCAAAGAGCCCGGAAAAAGGCCCGCCCGTGCCGCGCGCTTCGAGAATGGCCTCTACTGCGGCCTGCCCCGCACCCTTGACCCCGCCCAGCCCGTAACGGATGGTGCGCGGCGGGCGGCCCTGGCGGGTATGTTCGTCGGCCACCGGCACGAAACGCCAGAGGGATGCATTGATGTCCGGCGGCAGAACGGTGACGTTGTTGTTGAGCGCATCGCGCCAGAAGACCTGCAGCTTGTCCGTATCATCCATATCGGACAGCATTGTGGCGGCCAGAAACTCTGCCGGATGATGACGCTTGAGCCAGGCGGTCTGGTAGGCAATCAGGGCATAGGCTGCGGAATGGCTCTTGTTGAAGCCATAGCCGGCAAACTTTTCCATCAGATCGAACAGGTGGGCCGCCAGATCGGGCGCATACCCCTTCCTGGCCGCCCCTTCGAGGAATATGGCGCGATGCCGGGCCATTTCCTCGGGCTTTTTCTTGCCCATCGCCCGTCTGAGCAGGTCCGCCCCGCCCAGGGAGTACCCGCCAACAATCTGGGAGATCTGCATCACCTGTTCCTGATACACGATCACGCCATACGTGCTGTCGAGCACGGGTTCGAGGTCCGGGTGAAAATAATCCACTTTGACCCGACCGTGCTTGCGCTGGACGAAATCGACCACCATGCCGGATTCGAGCGGGCCCGGGCGAAACAGCGCCAGCAGGGCAACCACGTCTTCGAAGGTGCTGGGCTGCAGGCTCTTGAGCAGTTCCTTCATGCCCCGTGATTCGAGCTGGAATACGGCCGTCGTATTGGCCGATGACAGCAGCTCGTAGGTCTGCCGGTCATCCAGCGGCAGGCTCATGAGGTCGAAATCGCCCATGCCCGCATTGAACTGACGCACGTAGCGCACCGCCCAGTCGAGGATCGTCAGGTTGCGCAACCCGAGAAAGTCGAACTTCACCAGACCGGCGGATTCGACATCGTCCTTGTCGAACTGGGAGACCACGCTGTTCTCGCTGCCCGGCTGACAATACAGCGGACAGAAATCCGTCAGCTGCCCAGGCGCAATCAGCACGCCGCCCGCATGCATGCCCACGTTGCGGGTCAGCCCTTCGAGCGGACGGGCCAGGTCGATCAGGGCGTGGATTTCTTCGTCGGAATCGTAGAGTTCCTTGAAGGCCGGCTCGTGTTCCAGCGTGCGTTCGAGCGACCAGGGGTCGGCCGGATTGAACGGAATCATCTTCGAGAGCCGGTCGCACAGGCTGTAGGGCAACTCGAGCACCCGGCCCACGTCACGCACCACCGCCTTGGCCCCCAGCGAGCCGAAGGTGGCGATCTGGCTGACGGCTTCCCGGCCATACTTCTGCTTGACGTATTCGATGACGCGTTCGCGGTTGTCCTGGCAGAAATCGATATCGAAGTCGGGCATCGACACCCGTTCGGGGTTCAGGAAGCGCTCGAACAGAAGATCGTAGCGCAAGGGATCCAGGTCGGTGATGCCCAGACTGTAGGCCACCAGCGAACCCGCCCCGGAGCCGCGTCCCGGCCCTACAGGCACCCCGTGGCTCTTGCCCCAGTTGATGAAATCCTGCACGATCAGGAAGTAGCCGGGAAACCCCATGTCGATGATGGTTGCGCATTCGAGATCGAGCCGCTCCTGGTACTGCGGCCGCTGCCGTTCGCGCTCGGCGGCATCCGGATACAGTTGCTCGAGGCGCCGCTGCAGCCCGCTGCGCGCCAGTTCGACCAGATGATCTTCCAGGGTCACCCCTTCGGGTGTTGGAAACGGCGGCAATTGTGGCTGGTCGAGAACCAGCTGCACGTTGCAGCCCCGGGCGATCTGCACCGCATTTTCGAGTGCGCTCGGGATGTCGGCAAAGCGCCGGGCCATTTCAGCGCTGTCGGGCATGTATTGCCGGGTGGTGAAACGGCGAACCCGGCGTGGGTTGCCCAGCAGTTCGCCATCGGCAATGCAGACACGGACCTCGTGCGCGCGGAAATCTTCGGCATCGAGAAACTGGATCGGGTGCGTGGCGACGACCGGCAAGGCGCAATCGGCTGCCAGGCGCACGGAAGACTGCACCAGCAGTTCTTCGCCGTCGAAGCCGGCGCGTTGCAATTCGATGAAATACCGCCCGGGAAAGTCGGCTGCCCATTGCCGCGCCAACTCGCGTGCATCGTCTTCACGGCCGGCCCCAAGCGCCTGCCCGACATCCCCATCGCGGGCCCCGGACAGCACGATGATGCCAGGCAATCGGGCCAGCCACTCGCGGCGCATCTCGGCGCGGCCCGACTGGCTGTTTTCGAGCCACGCCCGGGTGAGCAAGCGGCACAATGCCAGATAGCCTGCATGATCCGATGCCAGCAGGAGGATACGAAAGGGTTTGCGTACATCACCCGGGTTGTGCAGCCAGACATCGCTGCCCACAATGGGCTTGATGCCGGCTTTGCGGGCCGCCTTGTAGAATTTGATCCAGCCAAAGAGATTTGCGAGATCTGTCAGCGCCAGCGCCGGTTGGCCATACGCCCGAGCCCGGCTGATCAGGGCGGGAATACGGGCCGTACCGTCGACCACGGAAAATTCGCTGTGGCAGCGCAGGTGTACGAACAAGGTGGGATCGGATGGATGCGTCATGCGCAGATTGTACCCAGTGCGGGCCGGCCCCTGCGCTCAGCGCGTCGGGGCGGCCCAGGCCTTTTGCAGGCGCTTGACCGACACCGGGAACGGCGTCTTGAGTTCCTGCGCAAAAAGTGCCACGCGCAGCTCTTCCAGTTGCCATCGAAACTGGTCCAGCGCCGCATCAGGCGCCCCCTTGAGCGCCGCCCGCGCCCGCTGATACTGCGTCAGCAGGGGGGCCATCTCGGCCATCAGGCGCTCGTCACGCACGGGGTCCGTGCGCAGTTTGTCGATGCGCAGCTGCATGGCCTTGAGATAGCGCGCGAGGTGCCTGAATGAATCGGGCGGCGTGTCCGTCACGAACGCACGATGAATCAGACCCTCGAGCTGTTGCTGCATGTCCTGGTGCGCCCGGGCCCAGGGCCTGGCCTGGGGCAGTTTCCTGAGCAGGGCCGCCCGCTCATCCAGAATCGCGCCAGCCTGCAGCGCGTACTCGCGCGCCAGCAGGCCAAGGCGGCTGCGTCCCTCGGTGCAGCGCTGCGCGAACGCCCCTGCATCTTCCGGCCAGGGTTCGCCGAGGCAGGCCTGATCCAGCGCCGCAGCCATGATTTGCGCGGCCAGGTCATCCACCGACCCCAGATCCATGAACTGCATGCCCATGCGCACGAGACCGGGCAGATTCTTCTGCAGCTGCCGCACAGGCTCGCCCAGCGCCAGGTGAAACAGCCGCCGCAGGCCCAGGGCATGGACCCTGCGCGCCTCGAGGGGGTCATCGAAGACTTCGAGATCGCAATGCGTGCCCCGATCCCGCAAGGCTGGATAACCCATCAGTGATTGCCCGTCGCGCTGGATTTCAAGCAGCTCGGGCAAGGGGCCGAAGCGCCAGGAGGTCAGGCCTTCGTGGTCCAGTATGCGGGCCGCCTGCCGATCGTCGACCGCCATGCGCTGAAACGACGCCCGGGCTTCCTGGGCATGCTCGGCACGCAGCTGATCGAGGTTGCGGCCACCCGACAGCATGCGGCCATGCTCATCCACCACCTTGAAATTCATGAACAGATGGGCCGGGAGCGTTTCGGGCTTGAAATCAGTGGCCTGGAGAGTCACGCGGCGTTGCTCGCGCACATCCAGGATCAGCGCATCGATGAGCCCCATGCCGGGATCGGCCGCGCGCTCGAACCAGCGGGCATGGAACTCGGCGGCGTATTCGGGCAACGGCACGCAGTGCCGGCGCAGCCTCTGTGGCAAGGACTTGAGCAGCAGGTGGACTTTTTCTTTCAGCATCCCCGGCACCAGCCATTCGCAGCGTGCCGCCGGGATCTGGTTGAGCGCAAACAGGGGTACCGTCAGCGTCATGCCGTCGCGCGGGGAACCCGGCTCGAAATGATAATCCACGGCAAGTTCGGCACCGGCCCAGTGCAGGCGGCGCGGGAACACCTCGGTGGTCACGCCCGCCGCATCATGCTGCATCAGGGCCTTGCGATCCAGTTCGAGGGCGGCGCGGGCGGATTTGTCCAGGCTCTTGTACCAGGCTTCCAGGCTCGCCGTCTGGCAAATTTCTGGCGGAATATGCTGTTCATAGAATGCGGCGATGAGCGCGTCATCGACCAGAATGTCGGGCCGGCGGCTCTGGTGCTCGAGGCGTTCGATCGAGGCGATCAGGCGCCGGTTATGCACAATGAAGGGCAGACGGCTGTCGATATCACCCGGCACCAGGGCCTGTTCGATGAAGATCGCACGCGCGGCCGCGGGATCGATGCGCCCATAGTGCACCCGCCGCCCATGATAGACCGGCAGGCCATGCACACTGCCGCGCTCATGGGCCAGCACCTGGCCCGACTTTCTGTCCCAGCGCGGGTCCGACCATGATCTGCGCAACAGATGCGCGCCCGCTTTCTCTACCCAGCCGGGCTCGATCTGTGCCACACAGCGTGCATACAGGCGGCTGGTTTCAACGAGTTCGGCCGCCAGCACCCAGCGCCCCGCCTTCCGGTGCAGGGATGAGCCCGGATGAATGGCAAAGCGCACGCCGTGCGCGCCCTGGTACAGCCCCCCTTCTTCAGTGCGCATGCCGATATTGCCCAGCAAACCGGCCAGCAGCGCCAGATGCACCTGCTCAACCGTGGCCGGCGTGGTGTTCACGCGCCAGCCCTGCTCTCGCACCAGCGCATGCAACTGGACGTGCGTATCGTGCCATTCGCGCAGACGCACCGGCGAGAGGAACCGGGCACGCAGCTGCTCGACCAGCTTGCGCTGCGACACCTTGTGCGCCACCTGCGCTCTGTACCAGTCCCAGAGCGTGACCCAGGCGAGAAATTCGGACTGCCTGTGCCTGAACATGGCTTGCGCCTGTTCGGCGGCATCACGCGCCTGCATGGGCCGCTCGCGTGGATCCTGTATCGATAGCGCCGCTGCAATCACCAGAATCTCGCGCAGGCACTGCTGTTCGCGCGCCGCATGGATCATGCGGGCGATACGGGGGTCCACCGGCATGCGTGCCAGCACGTGGCCAACGTCGGTGAGGGCGTTGGCATCATCGAGTGCGCCAAGTTCCTGCAACAGCTGATAGCCATCGGCCACGGCACGGCCACTGGGTGGCTGGACGAACGGAAAGTGCTCGATGTCATCCAGACGCAGCGCCTTCATGCGCAGAATGACGGCGGCCAATGACGAGCGCAGGATTTCGGGATCCGTGAAAGCCGGACGCTGGTGGAAATCCGCTTCGGAATACAGCCGGATGCAAACACCGGGGCCCAGCCGCCCGCAGCGGCCTGCGCGCTGGTTGGCCGAGGCCTGGCTGATGGGCTCGATATGCAGCTGTTCGACCTTGCTGCGCCACGAATACCGCTTGATGCGCGCCAGGCCGCTGTCGACCACGTAGCGGATGCCCGGCACGGTCAGCGAGGTTTCGGCCACGTTCGTAGCCAGCACGATGCGCCGGGCCTGACCTGCCGGATGAAAGATCTGCTCCTGCTCGGCGCGCGACAGCCGGGCATACAGGGGCAAAATGGCTGCGCCGCCCAGGTGCCGCTTGCGCAGTGCATCCGCGCATTCCCGGATCTCGCGCTCACCGGGCAAAAATACCAGGATATCGCCCGGGCCATGACGCATGCATTCTTCCACCCCGTCACCAGCGGCCTCGACCAGGTCGCGTTCCTCGTCGACCCGATCCTGCGTCGGGCCCTCGGAGGCGTCGGGCAGGACGGGACGATAGCGCAGTTCGACCGGATACAGGCGCCCGGACACCTGGATGACCGGCGCGGGGCCCTGTGGCGTGCCGAAATGCTGCGCAAACCGCTCGGCATCGATGGTCGCTGATGTGATGATCAGCTTCAGGTCTTTGCGGCGCCTGAGCAGGCGCTTCAGGAAGCCGAGCAGAAAATCGATGTTCAGGCTGCGCTCGTGCGCTTCATCGACGATCAACGTGTCATAGCGGCGCAACAGGGGATCGCGCTGGGTCTCCGCCAGCAGGATGCCATCGGTCATGAGCTTGATGGCGGTCGCCGGGCCTTCGCGCTGGCTGAAACGGATCTGGTAGCCCACCCAGTCGCCCGGTTCGGTTTGCAGTTCTTCGGCAATGCGGTGTGCAACCGAGGTGGCGGCCAGGCGCCGGGGCTGGGTATGACCTATCATGCCCTTGCGCCCACGGCCGATTTCGAGACAGATTTTCGGCAACTGCGTGGTCTTGCCCGACCCGGTCTCGCCGCAGACGATCACGACCTGGTGGGCCCGGATGGCACGCGCAATTTCATCCTTGCAGGCACTGACGGGCAGATCGGGGGGAAACGCCAGATGGGGCAGCGGCCGGTCACCGGCCCCACCCCGGGGCCTGGATCGGGGCGGGCGCGGCGGGGGGGTCGATTGTGGTGCAATGGGCTTGGACAACAGAACTCCGAAGACTGCAGTGAAGCCAGTCATTATAATTTCCCCTGTATTCCGACTGCACCAGCACAATGCCATGAACGCTTCCGAGACCGGAATCTGGTCTGCCCACGATGCCCCTGACGTCGCAGCCGCACAATTCGTGCGCTGGTTCCGTGAGGTCGCACCTTACGTGCATGACTTCCGTGGCAAGACTTTTGTGGTCGCCTTTGGCGGCGAACTCATCCAGGATGGCGGCCTTGAATCGCTGGTGGCCGACCTGTCCCTGCTCTCGGCGCTGGGGATCCGTCTGGTTCTGGTGCATGGTTCGCGCCCGCAGGTCAACGAACAGCTTCGGGTCAAAGGGCATATCACCCAGTTCGGCCGGGGTACCGAACCCACCAGCCCCGAAGCGCTCGAATGCGCGAAAGAGGCCGCGGGCGAAATCCGCCTCGATATCGAGGCCGCGTTCAGCCAGGGCTTGCCGAACACGCCCATGTCGCATGCCAAGATCCGCGTCTTTTCCGGCAATTTCGTCACTGCCAGGCCCGTGGGCGTGATCGACGGCACGGATTACCGGCGCGCAGGCCAGGTCCGCAAGCTCGATGTGTCGGCTCTGCGCAGCGTGATGGACCAGGGCGGCATCGTCCTGCTGTCGCCTCTGGGCTTCTCGCCCACGGGCGAAGCCTTCAATCTGGCCATGGAAGACCTCGCCACCAACGCCGCGGTGGCCTTGCGCGCCGAAAAGCTGATCTTCCTGACCCAGAACCGCACGGTGACCGAAACCGACGGCTCGGTCGACACCGAACTGGCCCGCAAGGATGCCGACGATCTGCTGGCACAGGGTATTCTGGATGAAGACACCACGGTATTCCTGCGCCATGCCTCGCTGGCGGTCAAGCGGGGCGTGGCCCGCGCCCATCTGGTGCCCTATCCGCTCGATGGCAGCATTCTGCTCGAGATTTTCACCCACGACGGCGTGGGCACCATGGTCGTCGAAGATACGCTGGAAGACCTGCGCGCCGCCGAAGCCGATGACGTCGGCGCCATCGTGCAGCTGATCGAGCCGCTCGAGGCCGACGGCACGCTGGTACCCCGGGGCCTGGCAGCGATCGAACGCGAGCTCGAACGCTTTACGGTGCTCGAACACGATGGCGTCATCTATGGCTGCGTGGCGGTCATCCCGTATCTGGATGAGGGCATGGCCGAAATGGCCTGCCTGATCGTGCACCCCGAATGGCAGGGCACGGGCGACGGAGAAAAACTGCTGCGCCATGCCGAAACCACTGCACGCGCCATGGGCGTGCGGCGCCTGTTCGTCCTGACCACGCGCACGTCACACTGGTTTCTGAAACGGGGCTTCGTGCAGGGCGGGGTGTCCGATCTGCCATACGAGAAACGCACCCACTACAACCACTCGCGCAACAGCCTGGTGTTCATCAAGCGGCTCTGAGCCACCGCAACCGCGCAGCTGAACATTCAGCTCGGTCGTTGCGCGATTCGCCTCGCGCCGTCGAACGTTCGACCCAGTCGTTGTGGGATCCGCCCTACGCCGTTGGGCGCTCAGCCGCGCGGCCGTGGCGGTTCGCCCCGCGCCATGCGTTCGGTGTTGCTGACCCCGGTGTGCCGCACGTCATCGCCCAGCACCATGTAGATCACCCGCTCGGCCATGTTCTTCGCGTGATCCCCGATGCGCTCGAGCGCGCGGGCGATGAAGATCAGATCGATCGAATGTGAAATGGTACGCGGGTCTTCGATCATGTAGGTGATGATGTGACGCAGCGAGGCCTTCCATTCTTTGTCGACCGCCTTGTCGTTGCGCACCACCTGCGCAGCCGCCACCGGATCTTCGCGGGCGAAGGCATCGAGCGCAGCTCGAATCATGCTGGCCACGGCATCGGCCATGTGGCGCAGTTCGACCACCGGCTCGTAGGCCGAATCGGCCTCGTGCAGCCGACGCGCCACCTTTGCGATTTTCTCGGCCTCATCGCCGCAGCGCTCCATGTCGGTGAGCATCTTGGAGATGGACAGCAGGAGCCGCAAGTCGACCGCCGTGGGCTGGTTGCGGGCAATCAGCTGGCTGATGCGTTCGTCGATTTCGACCTCGAGCTGGTTGACCTGGCGCTCGTGTTCGCGCACCCGATCGACCAGATGCAGGTCGCCTTCGGACAGCGCCTGTATGCCATCGAGCACCATGGATTCGACCACACCGCCCATCTGCAGAAACATGGAACGGGTGGTTTCGAGCTCGGCGTGAAATTGCTTGTTGGTATGCTCCAGCATGACGGGCTCCAGGTCAGTCTTGCAATTCGAGGCGGGCAATGCCAGCCTGGCCCGCCACCAGGGCCAGATGGGCGCCGGAGATGGCAAACAGCCCACAGGTGACCACCCCAGGGATGTTGTTGATCAGCGCCTCGAATTCGGCGGGCTGGCTGCCATAGGCCAGGCCGGCCACATCGATGATCTGGTTGCCGTTATCGGTGATGAAGCCGGCACGCAATTCGGGCCGCCCACCCAGCTGGCGCATTTCGCGCGCCACGGATTCGCGCGCCAGCGGAATGACTTCGATGGGCAATGGAAACCGCCCCAGGGTTTCGACCAGTTTGGTCTCATCGACGATGCAGATGAAGCGATCGGCCACCGAGGCAACGATTTTTTCGCGGGTCAATGCCCCGCCGCCCCCCTTGATGAGATTGAGCTGATGGTCGACTTCGTCGGCCCCATCGACATAGAACGGCAGGCTTGCGACCTGATTCAGGTCGAGCACCTGGATACCTGCTGCCTGCAGGCGCCGGGTACTGCGCTCTGAACTGGATACCGCAGCCCCGAACGCATCACGATGGACCCCCAGCAGATCGATGAAACGGTCTACCGTGGAACCGGTGCCCACACCGAGCACGCTTTCGGGCTGCAGCTGGGGCAGTATGACATCGAGCGCGGCCTGCGCAACCTGCTGCTTGAGCTGGTCTTGTGTGATCATGGAAGCCCTGTTGACGGATCGTGATACGAGGCTTCCATTGTAATGGTTCTGGACACCGCCCTGTCCCTCTCGCTGACGCCCCCTTTCTTGGCAGCAAGGCTTGTGAAACACGCCGTCTGCAGCGCAGCGGATCACAGCCTTGCCGCACGCCCCTGCATCCGATTGACCGCCACCACCACCACGCCGACTGCCAGGATGAACAGCGTGGCCAGCGCATTGATTTCGGGTTTCAGCCCAAGGCGCACCCGGGAGAACACCTCGAGAGGCAGGGTGGTATAGCCCGGCCCTGACAGGAACGACGCGATCACGACATCATCCAGCGACAGGGTGAATGCCAGCAGCCAGGCGGCCATCAGTGCCGGGGCGATCAGGGGCAGCGTGATGACGAAAAAGACCCGCAGCGGCGTGGCCCCGAGATCCAGCGCCGCCTCTTCGAGCGAGCGGTCCAGATCCCTGACCCGCGATTGGATGATGACGGCCACATACGCCGTGCATAGCGTGACGTGGCCGACCCAGATCGTGAACAGGCCGTTGCCGTCAGGCCAGCCCACGACCCTGGACAGTTCGACGAACATCAGCAGCAGCGAGATGCCCAGCACGACTTCGGGCATGACCAGCGGAGCCCCCAGCATGCCCACGTACAGACCGAAGCCCCGGAAGCGCCCCATGCGCGCGAGCACGTAGCCCGCCCAGGTGCCGATGCACAGCGCCGCCGAGGCAGTCAGGACGGCAATCAGCAATGACAGGCGGGCGGCCGCCAGCAGAGTCTGGTCCTGGAAAAGTTCGACATACCAGCGCAGCGAAAACCCCGTCCATGAGGTCATCAGCTTGGACTCGTTGAATGAGAACACCATCAGGGAGGCGATGGGCACATAGAGAAAGCCATAGCCCAGCGCCAACGTCGCCCAGCGTATGGCACGGCTGCGGCGGGTCATCGGGGCTTCTCCAGCTGGCGCGCCGAACTGTACTGGAAGATGGTCAACGGCACCAGCAACAGCAGGACCATGATGCAGGTGACCGCGGCGGCCATGGGCCAGTCGGCATTGTTGAAGAACTCGTTCCACATGACCCTGCCCATCATCAGCGTGTTCGCCCCACCCAGCATTTCAGGTATCACGTACTCGCCCACAGAGGGAATGAACACCAGCATGGCGCCTGCGATCGCGCCCGGCATGGACAGCGGCAGCACGATGTGCCGGAACGTGGCCCAGGGGCGCGCACCCAGATCATGGGCCGCCTCGATCAGGCGCTGATCGAGCTTGACCAGGTTGGCATACAGGGGCAGGATGAAAAACGGCAGGTAGGCGTAGACCAGCCCGATATACACGGCCAGATCGGTCCGGTAGATTTCCAGTGGAGAATCGATCAGGCCCAGGCCCATCAACAGGTTGTTCAACAGGCCGTCGTTGCGCAGAATGCCTACCCAGGCATAGACGCGCAGCAACAGCGAAGTCCAGAAGGGCAGGATCACCCCCAGGAGCAGCAGGTTGCGGATCTGCGGCCTCGAGCGGGCAATCTGCCAGGCCAGCGGATAGCCGATCAGCACGCAGCATGCCGTGGTGATCAGGGCCATCTTCACTGAATTCAGATAGACCGCTGCATACAGACTATCGGTAAACAGCAGCAGGTAGCCGCGCAGATGCAGGGTCAGTTGCAGGGTATCGTCTTCCAGCGCAGCGATCGGTGTATAGGGCGGAATGCCAAACTGCAGATCGGAGAGGCTGATCTTCAGTACCAGCAGGAACGGCACCAGCAGGAACATCGCCAGCCAGGCGTAGGGCACCCATATGGCCCACTGACGGGCGTCGGGGCGGGGGAGTCGCCAGCGCATGCGCATGATCAGCTCGCCAGAACGGTGCCCGCGTCGTTGGACCAGGCGACGTAGACTTCTTCGTCGATGCCAGGCGCCTCGGAAGGATTCCACTCAAGTGTGGGAATGCTGGCCTCGATCACATGGCCTGCATCGAGGCGCACCTGGTAGCGCGCATAACTGCCCATCCACGCCACGTGCGACACCATCCCATGCCCCCAGTTGGCATCAGTCTGCGGCCTGTGCCGGCTGATGCGCAACTGTTCGGGACGCACGGACACGTGCACCACCATGCCCAGGGGCTCACTGACCCCATGGCTGACATGCAGGGGCCGTGGCAGCGCATCGGTCTCGATGAGCACGTGATCCGGCTGATCCACCACGATGGTACCCGTGAACAGGTTGGTGGAGCCGATGAAACCGGCCACGAAACGATTGGCCGGGAAGGCGTAGACTTCGTGCGGCGTACCGCATTGCATGATCTGGCCTTCGGTCATGACAGCCAGGCGACTGGCCATCGTCATGGCCTCTTCCTGATCGTGCGTCACCATGATGCAGGTGACGCCGACCTGAGCCAGGATATGCAGCAGTTCGATTTGCGTGGCCTGGCGGATCTGCTTGTCGAGTGCCGACATGGGTTCGTCGAGCAGCAGCAGCTTGGGGCGCTTGACCAGGCTGCGCGCCAGCGCTACCCGCTGCTGCTGCCCGCCCGAAAGCTGATGTGGCCGGCGCCGCGCGTGGCCCGCCATCTGCACCCGATCCAGGGCCTCGAAAACGCGGCTCTGGATTTCATGGCGCGGCACGCCTTCCTGCTTCAGGCCAAATGCCACATTGGCCTCGACACTCATGTGCGGAAACAGGGCATAGGACTGGAACATCATGTTCACCGGCCGTCTGTATGGTGGCAGCGCGGTAATGTCCTCACCGTCCAGGATGATGCGCCCGGATGTGGGCTCTTCAAAGCCCGCCAGCATGCGCAGCAAAGTGGTCTTGCCGCAACCCGAGCTGCCCAGCAGCGCGAAGATTTCGTGGCGGCGCACGGCCAGGTTGACCGAACGCACCGCAACCGTATCACCGAAGATCTTGACGACTTCTTCCATGCGCACGAAGTCATCGACACCCCCCGAAAGGGGCAGGCCGCGGGCATCCATCATCGCAGCTAACGGCCTGTTTTCAGATCGGCCCACAGCCTGGTCTGCAGGCGCAGGATATTGAGCGGCTGGGGCTGGATCACATAAAGCGTGCGCGAGACCTCGGGCGAAGGGTAGATCATGGGATTGCCGGCCACTTCAGTCACCACGAAATTGCGCGCCGCCTTGTTGGCGTTGGGATAGAACATCTCGTTGGTGATGGCCGCATGCACTTCGGGGGTTTCGATGTAATTGATGAAGGCATGCGCCTCGGCGACATGCTCGGCGGTTTTCGGAATGGCCATGGTGTCGAACCAGACCGGGGCCCCGCCGTCCGGGATGAAGTATTCGATGTTGTAGGATTTGCCGGCTTCCCGCGCCCGGGCGGCGGCGATCATGACATCGCCCGAATAGCCATAGACCATGCACAGGCCACCGGAGGCCAGTTCGTCGATATAGCCCGAAGAGCTGAACTGCCGGATATAGGGCCGGATGCGCTTGAGCAGCGCGAATGCTTCTTCGTAATCCGCCGGATCGCTGCTGTTCGGATTCTTGCCGAGGTAATGCAGGACGGCCGGAAACACCTGCGCGGCCTCATCGAGTATAGAAATCCCGCAGGCTTGCAGTCTGGCCGCATTCTCGGGCTTGAACAGCATATCCCAGGAGCTCAGTGGCGCGTCGGGCCCGATTGCTTCCTGCACCTGGGTCACGTTGTAGCCCAGGCCATTGGTACCGTACCCCCAGGGCACCAGGTACTGGTTGCCCGGGTCCACACTGGCCACGAGCGCCATGAGTTCGGGATCCAGATGCTTCCAGTTGGGAATCTGGCTGCGATCGAGCTTCTGGAACAGGCCGCCCTGAATCTGGCGCGCGGCATAATGAGTGGACGGCACCACGATGTCGTAGCCCGACTTGCCCGTCAGCAGCTTGGCCTGCAGCGTATCGTTGGTATCATAGACATCGTAGCGAATCTTGATGCCCGTGGCCCGCTCAAAGCCCGGAATGGTATCCGGGGCCGTGTATTCCGCCCAGTTGTAGACATTGACGACACGGTCCTGCGCAACAGCAGGCAACCCGGCAACGGCCAGCGCGGCTGCAGCCAACAGGGTGTGAATGGCGCCGATTTTCATGGCATGGCCCCTGATGATCGAGGTAAACAAAGAGACAATCCGTCCCACCATTGCGCACCGCGCAAGCCGGCAACCTTAACCAAAGAGCGGCGCAGGCGCAACCAGTTTCTTTGCGCCTGTTTCCTGGAAACCACACCCAGGCGGGCGCGATCGAAATCGATCAACCAGACCTGCTGCCTGTCATCCAGCAAAATGTTCCAGGCGTTGAGATCCGCGTGCCAGACACCGGCCGCGTGCATCTCCAGAAGCACACGGGCCACGCTGCCAGGGTCAGCGTCATCGAGGCACAGGGCCAGCGGCCTGGCTGACGGTATGCGGTGCAGCAGGATGGCAGTCCGGTACCATGGGCCCGCACGCCAGAATCCGGCTGCCAGTGGCTCCGGCACGGGTACGCCCGCCTGCTTCAGGTGCACGAGCACCCGGACCTCGGCCAGCGCACGCACCCGTGCCAATCCAAGCCAGAAATAGCGTTCCTGCCCCAGCCGGGCACGCAGACCGCCGCGTCGATAATGGCGCAGGACTGCAGGCCCATGAGCCCCCTCCACGAACCAGGCCGCCTGCCGCCCACCGGCACTGACCGGCCGGGCATCGGGCTGCGATGCGTCCAGCCATTGCAGCCCGGCCAGGTGGGACAGGTGATCAGGCACCGCCAGCCAGAGCGCTCCGAACGCGTGCAGGGACCAACCAGGCGGCAAAGGCCTCATGTGCCCCCCCTGGCCAGCAGCAGGGCCATGATGACCAGCAGCATGCAGGCAAAAATCAGCTTCAGCCGGGCTTCGGGCAGGGCATACGCCAGGCGCACGCCATAGGGTACGCACAGCAGGCTGCCGAGCGCCAGGGGGATACCCACCAGGCCATGGGCCTGTCCGTGCCATGCGTACGTGAGCAGGGCCACAACCGTGCCGGGCACGATCATGGTCAGTGCCAGCGCCTGTGCGGTCGTCTGGCGCAGGTGAAAGAATGTGGTCATGAAGGGTACCGCGAGTACGGACCCACCGACGCCGAAAATCCCGCCCGCCAGCCCAGCCCCCACACCCACGATGAAGTACCGATGCTGCGGTACTTCACTTGCCGATCGATATCCGCCCGGGGGCGCCTGCCGGGCACGCCGCCCCAGACTCTCACGAAAATAGAACAGGGCGATCAGGAATACGAAACCAGCATAAATCTGCCGCAACAGCGTCGAGTCTATGTCCAGCGCGATCAACGCCCCCACCCAGGTGAAAAAAATCGATCCCAGCGCCCCTGAAGCGGCCGATCGCCACTCGATTGGCGTGCGCTGGTGATATTTTCGCACCGTCAGCAGAACGGCGGGCAATACCATGATCAGCGCGGTCCCCTGCGCCGCCTGCTGCTCATAGCCCAATAACAGCCCGAGCAATGGGATGGCAAACAGCCCGCCCCCGATACCCAGGACCCCACCGGTGAAGCCAATCATCCCGCCAGCCGCCAGGCAGGCCGGAATCAACCAGAACCCGCTCAGCATGTATCGCTGTGCGAGAGTACCGCGAGCGCATCTTCTATGCGGTCCACAGGATGGATGAGAAGCCCCTCGACCGGTTGCCGCGGCTGGTTGGCCCGTGGAATCACAGCCCGTTTGAAGCCCAGCTTGGCCGCCTCGCGCAAGCGCTCCTGGCCCCGTGGCGCCGGGCGCACTTCGCCGGCCAGGCCCACCTCGCCGAAGGCCAGCAGACCTTCGGGCAAGGCCTGATTGCGCATGGATGAAAGGATTGCAAGCGCCACCGGCAGATCCGCGGCAGGCTCGGTAATGCGCACACCACCCACGGCGTTGACGAACACGTCCTGATCATGACTGGCCACCCCCGCGTGCCGATGCAGCACCGCCAGCAGCATGGCCAGGCGACTGCCTTCGAGACCCACCGACAGCCGGCGTGGATTGGGTGCGTGGGAGGCATCCACCAGGGCCTGGATCTCGACCAGCAGAGGCCGGGTGCCCTCCTGGGTGGCCATCACGCAGGCGCCCGCCACGCGCCGGGCATGACCCGCCAGAAACAGCGCGGACGGATTGTTCACCCCGCGCAGACCGCGATCGGTCATGGCAAACACGCCCAGTTCATTGACCGCACCAAAACGGTTCTTGATCGCACGGACCAGACGAAAGGAAGAGTGGGTATCCCCTTCGAAATACAGCACGGTATCCACCATGTGTTCCAGCACACGCGGCCCGGCAAGCGCCCCGTCCTTCGTGACATGGCCAATCAGCACCAGCGTCACCCCCGTCTGTTTGGCGATGCGGGTCAGTTGCGCTGCACATTCGCGCACTTGTGACACCGAACCGGGGGCGGCGGTCAGTTCGCCCGAATACAGCGTCTGGATCGAGTCGATCACGGCCACGGCCGGCTTGTGCTCGAGCACCGCCTGCGTGATCTGTTCGAGGCGGATTTCGGCCAGCACATCGACCGCATCCCCGGCCACCCCCAGCCGCCGGGCCCGCAAGGCCACCTGCTCGGCGGACTCTTCGCCGGTCACGTACAGCACCGGCACGCGCGTCGAGAGGCTGGCCAAAGTCTGCAGCAGCAACGTGGATTTGCCGATGCCCGGATCGCCACCGATCAGGATCACGGCACCGGACACCAGCCCGCCACCCAGCACACGATCGAATTCGTCCAGCCCCGTCGGCGTACGCACCTGCTCGCGCGCCTCGATATCGGCCAGCCGCTGCACGGGTGTCACCGCAGCCAGCGGCGCAAAGCGGTGCCGATCGGTGCGGGCTGTCTCTACGACCTCTTGCAGCGTATTCCAGGCACCGCACTGCGCGCAGCGGCCTTCCCATTTGGCCGACACGGCGCCGCAGTCGGCGCACACGAACGACGAACGCGCCCTGGCCATCAACGCCCTGCCAGGCTGCCGCCACCATCCACGCCCAGTTCCTGGCCCGTGATGTAGGAGGCGGCATCGCTGAGCAGAAACACCACCGCGGCGGCAACCTCGTCGGCCTGGGCCAGCCGGGCCATGGGGATGCTGGCCAGCACGGCCTTTTCGGCTTCGCTGCCAATGGGGCATTGCGCCCGGAACAGGCTGGTTTCGACCGGCCCGGGCGACACGGCATTGACGGTGACGCCATACGGCGCCAATTCGAGCGCCCAGGTTCTGGTACAGCCCAGCAAAGCGCTCTTGGCGGCAGAAAAGCTGGTGTGCCCGGGCGCCCCGTGCACCACCCGACCGCACAGATTGACGATGCGCCCCTCTTTGCGCGCTTTCATGCCCGGCACAAAGGCCTGGACTGCCTGTACGGCCACCCGTACGTTGAGATCGAACGCTTCGTACAGCGATGCCAGCCCGATTTCGCCCAGAACTTCGGGAATGACGGGCCCCACCCCGTTGACCACCCCATCGACGGGATATTTTTCGCGGATCATGCGCAGCAGTTCTTCGGTTTCACCGGCATGAGCCAGATCGCATGAATACAGATATCCCGGGAAATCGATGTCCGCCACATGACGGGCCAGCCCCACGACGTGGCAGCCGAGGTCGGCCAGACGCTGGCTGACCGCCCAGCCGATTCCCTTGGTAGCACCGGTGACCAGAATGCAGCGGTTTTTCATGATGACCTCAGCCTGTGCCAGCAACAGAGACGACCCGACGGGGCACCCGGGGGGCCAATGCCACCAGCAGTTCGTAACCTATGGTGGCACTGGCCGCGGCCACCTCGTCGACCGACGGGCCGCCGGCACCCCACAGAACGACCGGGGCCCCGGGCCCGGCCTGCGGGATGGGGTCGAGGTCCACCGCCAGCATATCCATGGAGATCCGGCCCACCACACGGGTACGTACGCCGGCCACCTGCACCGGCGTGCCGGTGGGCGCATGCCTGGGATAGCCATCGGCATAGCCACAGGCCACGATGCCCACGCGCATGCCATGGGGCGCCCTGTAGACGTGCCCGTAGCCGATGCCCTCACCGGCCTGCAGGCTGTGAGCGGATATGAGTACGGAGGACAGGGTCATGGCCGGCTGCAGACCCAGACTGGCCGCGCTTTTGCTGGAAAACGGGCTGGCGCCATACAGGCAGACCCCTGGACGCACGACCTGTGGCCCCTCGCCGAGGGTACGCGACAGGCCCGCAGTGAGCGTTGCGGCCGAATTGCAGACGCTGACGGGCCCCGGCAGCCCGGCCGTTACGGTACGGAAGCAAGCGAGCTGTGCCCGGGTCGTGGCCGGGTCGTCATCGGCCCGCGCAAAATGGGTCATGCGGCCCACCTGGCCAAGCTGGCCACGGGCCTGCAGGGCCAGGGCACGGGCATACTGGTGGCGGTACTCTTCTGGTTGGAAGCCCAGGCGATGCATGCCGGTATTGAGTTTGACCCAGGCATCGACCGGTCGTTCCAGGTGCATGGATTCGAGAATGTCCAGCTGGCCTGAATCATGGATCACGATGCCGAGATCATGCGCCTGCACCAGCGCCAGATCGGCGGGCTCGAAGAACCCTTCGAGCAGCAGGATCGGCTTGCGCCAGCCCAGTTCACGGCATTGCACGGCCTCGTCGAAATCGAGCAGGGCAAGGCCATCGGCCTGGGCAAAACCCTCGATCGCCGCCTGAATGCCATGCCCGTAGCCACGGGCCTTGATCACCGCCCACACGGACACGCCCGGCAGCGTGGCACGGGCAAGGCGGCTGACCGTGTCGAGATTGGCCGCCATGGCACGAGCATCGATGGTGGCCAGTACGGGGCGTGGCATCCAGTCTCCCAAAAAGCCGAATCAGAACCGGGCTCAGTATACTGCCTCACCATGGGTATCGATCATTACGAGAACTTCCCGGTTGCCTCGATTCTGCTGCCGGCACATCTGCGCCCGGCGGTACGCCGCCTGTATGCCTTCGCGCGCGGTGCCGACGATCTGGCCGACGAGGGCGATGCCGCGCCGGCCGAACGCATGCAGGCACTCGATCGCTGGCGCGCGGCCTTGCACGCCTTGTGCACCCGACAGCCCCTGCCGGCGTCTTTGTCACCCGACGAGCATACGCTGTTTGCCCAATTGAACGAAACCATACACGCACACCAGTTGCCCATACAACCACTGTTCGACCTGCTCTCGGCCTTTCGCCAGGACGTGCGACAGGCCAGTTACCCGGATGACGCGGCCCTCGTGGATTACTGCAGGCGCTCGGCCAACCCGGTGGGACGGCTGATGCTGCACCTGTACGGCGCACTCGACCCCCTTGACGTGCAGCAATCCGATGCGATCTGCAGCGGCCTGCAGCGGGCAAATTTCTGCCAGGATGTCGCGCTGGATCACGCCAAGGGCCGCTGTTATATCCCTGAAGACTGCCTGCGGCGCCACGGTGCGACGCTGGACGAGCTGGCCGCCCTGTGCCAGGCCCCACCGGCACGAGTACCGGCACATTGGCAGGCCGTACTGCACGAGCAATGCGGGCAGGCGCGCCTGGCCTTGCTGGCCGGCAGCCCGCTGGCCTGGCGCCTGCCAGGCCGGATCGGGCTCGAACTGCGGCTGGTCGTCCATGGGGGCCTGCGCATACTCGACAGGCTTGCCGCAGGCGGCTACAACCCTTTTGCCAGCCGACCCATTCTGACCCGCCGCGATATGATCCTGCTATGCTGGCGCGCATTCTGCCAGCCAAGGCCCCAACCGGTTCCAGCTCTTTCATGACGCCAGACGAATACTGCCAGCACAAGGCGGCCCGCAGCGGCTCCAGCTTCTACTATGCCTTTCTGTTCGTGCCTCCGCAGCGGCGCAAGGCCATCACTGCGCTGTACGCCTTTTGCCGTGAAGTCGACGACATCGTCGATGAGGTCAGCGAGGCCTCGGTGGCCCGCATGAAACTGACCTGGTGGCGCGGACAGGTCGAACAGATGTTCCATGGCACACCCGATCATCCGGTTGCCGTGGCCCTGCAGCCCCATCTGCAGGCATATGGCCTGAAGGCCCCCCTGTTCCATGCCATCATCGAAGGCATGGAAATGGATCTGGACCAGTTTCGCTACGCGAACTGGGCCGCACTGCAAAAATACTGCTGGCATGCGGCGGGGGTGGTCGGTGAACTGTCGGCCCGCATTTTCGGCTTCACGGATGAACGCACGCTGCAGTACGCCGAAACCCTGGGCCTGGCGTTCCAGCTCACCAATATCATCCGCGACGTCGGTGATGACGCCCGTCGCGGGCGGATCTACCTGCCCGGCGATGAAATGGCCGAGCATGGCGTTCAGGTCGACGACATCCTCGACGGGCGCTACGCCGAGGGCTTCGAACCGCTGATGCGCTTGCAGACCCAACGGGCCCGCGAACTCTATCGTATGGCGCTGCTCGCCCTGCCCGAGGCAGACCGCAGGGCCCAGCGCCCCGGGCTGATGATGGCATCGATCTACGCCACCCTGCTCGACGAAATCGAACGGGACCACTGGCGGGTTCTGGAAAAACGGATCGCCCTGACGCCGATTCGCAAATTCTGGCTGGCCTGGCGGGTCTGGGTGGGGGGCGGCCGACGGCTGATCCACAGCCGTACGGCATGAGCACTGCAGTCATCGGGGCCGGTTGGGCCGGCCTGGCTGCAGCGGCGCGCCTGATGCAGGCGGGCGAGGTTCCCCATGTATTCGAGGCGGCCGTACAGCCCGGTGGGCGGGCCCGCACGATCCACCCGGCTGCATTGGGCGGCCTGGCCATGGACAATGGCCAGCATGTCCTGCTGGGCGCCTGTCGTCGAACTCTTGCGCTGATGGCGGGCCTGGGCATCCGGCCCGCAGACGTGCTCGATGTCCGCCCCCTGAAACTGGCCACCCTCGATGGCCGCTTCAGTTTCAGCCTCCCATCATGGCGCAGGCCGTGGAATCTCGTGGGCAGCCTGTTGCTGAGCCGTGGGCTGGGCGGCCCGGCAAGCTGGCGGCACCTGCAACGGGTCTTGCAGGCTGCCCGCACACCGGGGCCCGCCATGGCATCGACCGCGGCAGATTGGCTCACGTCCCTCGGCTGCCCGCCGCGGCTGCTCGAATCCCTGTGGCGACCGCTGGCACTGGCCGCGCTCAATACGCCACTCGAGCAGGCCTGCGCAAGCCTGCTGGCCCGCCTGCTGAACGAGAGCCTGGGCGCGGCGGATGCGCAGGCCAGCCAGCTCCTGATTCCGCGCACACGATTGCACGAGCTGTGGCCTGCTGTGGTGTGTACGCAGCTGGGTGGGCGGCTGGTGCATGGACGCATCCACAGCCTGGAACACGACGGCTCGGGCTGGCGTGTCGATGGCCAGCCCTTCAGGCAGGTCATCGTGGCCACACCCGCATCCGAGGCGCAGCGGTTGCTGAGCCCGCTGGATCAGGCTTCGGCGGAACTCGCCGGCTGGCCGCACGCGCAGCAGGGCGCCATTGCAACCCTCACGCTGCAGCTCGAAGAACCCTGGCCCCTGCCCTATCCGATGATGATGCTGCGCCCTGACGATCGGCTCTCGATCAATGGACACTGGCTGTTCAGTCGGTGTCATACCGCCCGCAGCCCCGCCCAACGGTGCCTGCTGCATGTGGTGATTGCGCGCGCGCACGGCATCGAGCATCTGGGCCGGCACGCGGCCGCAGAGCAGATCGTACGCCAGATCGATGCGCAATCCGTACGGCCGCTGCCTGCCGTCCGGGCCCATCTGCTGGTCAACGAGAAACGCGCGACCTTCGATGCCCTGCCCGGCCTGCGCCGTCCGGGGCCGGGCACGCGCTGGCACGGGCTGTTTCTGGCCGGCGACTGGACCGACACCGGCTACCCGGCCACCCTGGAAGGCGCGGTCTGCAGCGGGCTGCAGGCCGCCGAGCGGGCACTTGCCGGTCAGACAGCGTGACGCCGGATGTAATCGGCCACCTGACCCACATCGCAATCGAGCACCTGGACGCGCTGGGGCCGCTGTTCGAGATCTTCCAGCCCTGCCGGTATTGCAGGCCACTGGCCCGTTGCTTCGACGATGGTCTGGGCAAACTTGACGGGCAATGCGGTCTCGAGCACCAGCATGGGGATATCCGGTTCGAGATACTGGCTGGCGACTTTCAGCCCATCGGCCGTGTGTGGATCCACCAGCACCCCGGACCGCTCGAATGTCGCGCGGATGGTCATCAGGCGATCGGCGTGCGTGCTGGTACCGGCGACGAAGCCATATTGCCCTTCGAAGCCGGGCTGCAAAGCGGAAAGATCGAATTGCCCATGCGTACCCAGCTGGCCCATCAGCTCGCTGACTCGCTGCGGATCCCGGCCCACCAGATCGAACACGAAGCGCTCGAAATTCGAGGCCCGCGAGATGTCCATCGAGGGGCTCGAAGTGGCCTGGGTCTGGCTGGCGGGCCGGGGGCGGTACAGCCCCGTGCGAAAGAACTCTTCCAGCACGTTGTTCTCGTTGGTGGCAAGCACCAGCCTGTGGATCGGCACCCCCATCTGCCGCGCGACATGCCCCGCCAGAATGTTGCCGAAATTGCCCGAAGGCACCGCAAACGAGACCGGATCGCCGGGCCTGGCCGCCACGCGCAGGTAACCCCAGATATAGTAGACGACCTGCGCCGCGATACGTGCCCAGTTGATCGAGTTCACGGCACCCAGCCGGTAGCGCTGCTTGAAATCCAGGTCGCCGGCCAGGGACTTGACCACATCCTGGCACTCGTCGAATACGCCGCGCAGGGCCAGATTGTGGATGTTGTCATCCTGTAGCGAATACATCTGGGCCCGCTGAAAGGCGCTCATGCGACCATGCGGGGAGAGCATGAAGACCGCGATCCCGGCCTTGCCGCGCAAGGCGTACTCGGCCGCCGAGCCCGTATCGCCCGATGTGGCGCCCAGTATGTTCAGCGTCTGGCCTCGGCGCGCCAGTTCGTACTCGAAGACCTGCCCCAGGAACTGCATGGCCATGTCCTTGAACGCCAGCGTGGGCCCCTCGGACAGCCCCAGAAGCAGCAAGCCGTCGTCGAGCGGCTTGATGGGCGCGAGCTGCGGGAACACGGATGGCGCATAGGCCGCACGAGTCATGGCCAGCAGATCCGCAGCCGGGATGTCGTCGATGAACAGGCCCAGCACCCGGGCCGCCAGGTCGGCATAGGGCAACGCGCGCCATGAATCCAGGGTGGCCGTGTCCAGGCGTGGCAGTTGCTCTGGCAGCGTCAGGCCGCCGTCTGGTGCGAGCCCCTCGAGCAGAATGTCGCAGAATGGTGCCGGCGGCATCCCGCCCCGCGTGGACAGATAGTTCAATTGATGTTCTCCACCCGCAGCCGAATGACCCCGGAATGCACGAAAGGCAAGCCGCCTATGGTTTCCAGGGCGTGATCGACGTCCCCTTCGCGAGCTTCGTGTGTCAGGAAAATGATGTCGGCCTGATGTTCGCCATGAGGCTGCTGGAACATGGAGCCCACCGAGATGCCCATGCTGGCCAGGACGCGGGCCAGATCAGCCAGCACCCCGGGCCTGTCATCGACCCGCAGGCGCAGATAATAGCTGGTGCGGACCTCGGCCATGGGTAGCACGGGGATGTCCACCACGGACTCGGGCTGGAAGGCCAGATGAGGCACACGATGCTCGGGATCGGCCAGGTGCAGACGCGCCACATCGACCAGATCGGCCACGACGGCCGATGCGGTCGGCAAGGCGCCGGCCCCCTGGCCGTAGTACATGGTGGTGCCGACCATGTCACCGCGCACCAGCACCGCGTTCATGGCGCCCTCCACCTGGGCCAGCAGGCAGGTATCCGGCACCAGGGCGGGGTGTACCCGCAGTTCGACCCCTTCGGCACGGCGCCGGGTCATGCCCAGCAGCTTGATGCGATAGCCCAGGCGCTCGGCATGCAGGATGTCCTCTGATGCCAGAGAGGCAATGCCTTCAATATGCACCTTGTCGAACTGGACCGGAATGCCGAAAGCCAGTGAGGCCAGCAGAGTGATCTTGTGCGCGGCATCGATGCCCTCGATGTCGAACGTGGGATCGGCCTCTGCGTAGCCCAGGCGCTGGGCCTCGGCCAGCACGTCCTGGAAGGGCAGGCCCCGCTGGCGCATTGCGGACAGAATGAAATTCGTCGTGCCGTTGATGATGCCGGCCAGCCATTGGATACGGTTGGCCGTGAGCCCCTCGCGGATGGCCTTGATGATCGGAATGCCGCCGGCCACGGCGGCCTCGAAGGCCACCATCACGCCACGCGCCTGGGCCGCGGCAAAGATTTCATTGCCGTGCATGGCGAGCAGTGCCTTGTTCGCCGTGACCACATGCTTGCCATGGGCAATGGCTTCGAGCAGACAGTCGCGCGCGACGGTATCGCCCCCCATGAGTTCCACCAGGATGTCGATGTCCGGGTCCCGGGCCAGTGCCATGCCATCCGTGGTGACGTGCACATCGGCCCCCAGGAGAGTGCGCGCCTTGGCCACATCGCGCACAGCCACGGCGGTGACCGCGATGCGCCGCCCGGCCCGCCTGGAGATCTCCTCGGCGTTCTGTGACAGCACCATCCATACGCCGCCTCCGACAACCCCCAGGCCAAGCAGCCCAACGCGCAACGGTTTCATCGAATCAACCCATCCTTGCGAAACATGTCCTTGATGCCACGCACGGCCTGACGCGTACGCTGCTCGTTCTCGATCAGGGCAAAGCGCACGTATTCGTCGCCATATTCGCCAAAACCAATACCCGGCGATACGGCCACTTTGGCATCGGCCAGCAACCGCTTGGAGAATTCGAGCGACCCTTCCGCGCGATAAGGCTCCGGGATATGCGCCCAGATGTACATCGAGGCCCTGGGTATGCTGACCGGCCAGCCCGCGTCGATCAGGCCGCGCGCCAGGACGTCACGCCGGCTGCGGTACTGTTCGACCACTTGGGCCACGCAGTCCTGTGGGCCCTCGAGCGCCGTGATCGCCGCCACCTGAATCGGCGTGAAGGTGCCATAGTCGTGGTAGCTCTTGATGCGCGCCAGGGCGCCGACCAGTTCCGGGTTGCCCACCATGAAGCCGATGCGCCAGCCCGCCATGTTGTAGCTCTTGCTCATGGTGAAAAATTCGACGGCCACGTCCTTGGCCCCCGGCACCTGCATGATGGAGGGCGCGACGTAACCATCGAACGTGATGTCGGCGTAGGCCAGATCATGCACGACCAGAATGTCATGCGCCCTGGCCAGCGCCACGATGCGCTCGAAAAATGGCAGTTCGACGCACTGCGCCGTCGGGTTGCTGGGAAAGCCCAGCACCATCATCTTCGGCTTGGGAATGGATTCGCGTACCGCCCGCTCGATTTCCTCGAAAAAATCCAGCCCGGGTGTCATGGGGACGGAGCGGATGTTGGCGCCCGCAATCACCGCGCCGTAGATATGGATGGGATAGCTGGGATTGGGCACCAGGACCGTGTCGCCCCGATCGAGCGTGGCCAGCATGAGATGTGCCAGCCCCTCTTTGGAGCCAATCGACACGATGGCTTCGGTGTCCGGATCCACGTCGACCCCATAGCGCCGTTGATACCATTGCGAAATGGCGCGCCGCAGCCTGGGAATGCCGCGCGATACCGAATACCCATGCGTGTGGTCGCGGCGCGCCACTTCGACGAGTTTGTCGACGATATGGCTGGGCGTCTGCCCGTCGGGGTTGCCCATGGACATATCGATGATGTCTTCGCCGCGCCGCCGGGCAGCCATCTTGAGCTCTGCGGTAATGTTGAACACATAGGGCGGCAGACGCTCGATGCGGGAGAAAGTCTTCATGGACATGTTCTGGAAAAGGCCGTGCCGCAGCAGAAATTGCAGTGCAGCAAATCCGATAATCTATCCCAAGCGGGCCCGTCTCGCAAATCGGCGTACTGCGCGACCAGCGGAAGCGCCCACGGTGCCTGCCGGGCTGCGCTATCATTGAACGCATTGGCCACACTTCACAGGGCGACCCAAATGCTGTTGCAAAAGGAATCGAACCCGTCGCTGAACACGATCACTGCTTATGGCGAAGGCTATCTCGAAATCAATCGCGAGCGTTTCGAGACCTCGGTGTGCCTGGCACCCGAAGGCCCGATCCGCCGCATGCCGCTGCACGGCATCGCTGAAATCGACGGCACCCTGTTGAAGGATCTGGTGGGTCTGGGCACGGCGCAGCAAGACCCCATGGCCTTCCTCGATGACGAGCCTGCACCACCCACCCTGCCGGCCGACGCCCCCGAAGTCGTGCTCATCGGCACCGGGCTGCGCCAGGCCTTCCTGCCCCCGGACGTGGTCCGCCCCCTGCTGATGGCCGGCATCGGGGTCGAGGCCATGACGACCCACTCTGCGGCCCGCACGTACAACATCCTCATGTCCGAGGAACGCCGCGTGCTGGCCCTGTTGATTCTTGGAGACGCTGCATGAGCATGCCCGCTGAGGGACAGCCCATTCCCCACCTCACTGGTCCGTCCACCCATGGGCCATTCGATTCGGCCCAATTGGTCGGCAAACCATTCGTCCTGTATTTCTACCCCCGCGACAACACGCCCGGCTGCACCACCGAAGCCCAGGATTTTCGTGACCTGCACGTGCAATTCGAAGCGCTGGGCTGCACCATCTTCGGCGTCTCCAGAGACGCCCAGAAATCCCATGAGCGTTTTGCAGAAAAGCAGTCCCTGCCCTTCGCGCTGATCAGCGACCCGGAGGAAACCCTGTGTACCCTGTTCGGTGTCATGAAAAACAAGAACATGTACGGCAAGCAGGTGCGCGGCATCGAACGCAGCACCTTTCTCATCGATGGCGCCGGCATCCTGCAGCGCGAATGGCGTGCCGTGCGGGTCCCCGGCCATGCTGCCGAAGTCCTGCAGGCCGTGCAGGCCCTGGGCACCTGAGGCAGCAGCCCCATGCCCTTGCCCAAACCCCCTGCCCGCCTGGGCGATCGGGTACAGACGCAGACCGGGCCAAAGCCGGCTGCCAAAGCACCTGAATCCAGCGCGGCACGCAAACCGCAGGCCCGCACCACAGGCAAACCCGAAGCGCATGCCGCAAGGCCGACCGTACGCGCTGCCAGCCGTCCGCCGACAGCAACGGATCCGGCGCCACCCGTTGCCGGCCGTTCGTCGGCTGCAACGGATCCGGCATCGCGCCCTGCCAGCCGTTCGACCCTGGCAACGGATCCGGCAGCGCGCCCTGCCAGCCGTTCGACCCTGGCAACGGATCCGGCAGCGCGCGCTGCCAGCCGTTCGTCGGCAGCAGACGCCAGGAAGCTGTTCGTGCTCGATACCAACGTCCTGCTGCATGACCCCAACTCGCTGTTCCGTTTCGCAGAGCACGATATCTTTCTGCCCATGATCGTGCTCGAAGAGCTGGATCACCAGAAAAAGGGCCTGTCCGAAGTGGCACGCAATGCGCGCCAGGTCAGCCGATCCCTGGACCAGCTCATCCAGTCTGCCGACCTTGCCCAGGGTGTCCGGCTGAACGCGATCGGCCACACCGAGGCCACCGGCCTGCTGTATGTCCAGATGCGCCCGGCCGTGGCGCAACTGCCCATCGAGCTGCCCATGGGCAAGGCCGACCACGTGATCCTGTCGATTGTCCACGATCTGCGCCAGAGCAGCCCGAAGCGCGATGTCGTGCTGGTGTCCAAGGACATCAACATGCGCCTGAAGGCCCGTGCACTTGGGCTGGCGGCAGAGGATTACCTGCACGATCATGTGCTCGATGACACCGACCTGCTTTATGGGGGCGTCATGCCCCTGCCCGACGACTTCTGGGCCCGGCACGGCAAGCAGGTCGAATCCTGGCAACAGGATGGCCGGACCTGGTACCGCATACACGGCCCCCTGTGCCAGGAACTGATCGTCAACGAGTTTGTCTGGCTCGAGGGGGACATGCCGCTTTACGCACAGGTACGCGAGGTCACGGGGCGCAGTGCCGTACTCGCCACGCTGCGCGACCACAGCCACCGCAAGAACAGCGTCTGGGGCATCACGGCACGCAATCGCGAGCAGAACTTCGCACTCAATCTGCTGCTCAATCCGGATATCGACTTCGTCTCGCTGCTCGGCCAGGCGGGTACCGGCAAGACCCTGCTGGCACTGGCAGCAGGCCTGGCACAAATTTTCGACACACAGCGATACACAGAAATCATCATCACGCGGGCCACGGTGCCCGTGGGCGATGACATCGGTTTTCTGCCGGGTACCGAAGAAGAAAAAATGCTGCCCTGGATGGGCGCACTCGAAGACAATCTCGAGGTTCTTCATCAGGGCGCAAGCCGCAGCACCAGCGCTGCGGCCAGCCAGAGCGACTGGGGCCGCAGCCAGCCCGCGCTCGACCTGATCCGTTCGCGCATCAAGGTGAAGTCGCTCAGCTTCATGCGCGGGCGCACCTTCCTGAACAAGTTTCTGATCATGGACGAAGCCCAGAATCTCACGCCCAAGCAGATGAAGACGCTGATCACCCGCGCCGGGCCCGGCACCAAGATCATCTGCCTGGGCAACATCGCACAGATCGACACCCCCTACCTGACCGAGGGCAGTTCCGGCCTGACCTACGTGGTGGACCGGTTCAAGGGCTGGCCGCATGCGGGGCACATCATCCTTCAGCGCGGCGAGCGGTCGCGCCTGGCCGATTATGCCAGCGCAGCCCTCTGAACACGGCGCCCCCTCGCAGGCGCCGGCCCGGCCCCTGGGCATCACCATGGGGGATGCCTGTGGCATCGGGCCCGAGCTCATCGTGCAACTGTTTGCGCGCGGCCTGCCTCACCCCGCAGTGGTCTACGGCGACGCGGCGACCTTGCAGCGCGCCTGTGCGGTGGCCGGCCTCGACGACACGCTGTCCATCATCGCCCTGGGTCACCCCGGGCCCGGTTCGACCCGCAGTACGATCGGCGTGCTCGACCGCTGGCATGGCCTGCCCCCTGATCTGCCCTGGGGCCGCGTGGATGCCCGTGCCGGTCAGGGCGCCTACGAGTACCTGTGTCACGCCATCGACGATGCCCAGGCGGGCCGGCTCAGGGCACTGGTCACGGCCCCTCTGAACAAGGAAGCCATGCAGCTGGCCGGGCTCAAGTTCCCCGGTCATACCGAAATCCTCGCCCAGCGTAGCGGGACCTCCCGCTACGCCATGATGCTGGCCAATGACGAATTGCGCGTCCTGCTGGTGACGATCCACATCCCGCTGGCCCGGGTGCCAGAGGCCATCAGCCAGGGGGCCGAGCTCGATGCCATGCGGCTGGCGCATCTGGCCTGCCTGCAAAGTGGCGTGGCCGCGCCACGTATTGCCGTGGCGGGCCTGAATCCGCACGCGGGCGAAAACGGCGCGTTCGGCACCGAGGAAATCCGCATCATCGAGCCTGCCATCGCGCAGGCGCGCGCCGAAGGGCTGGACGTCAGCGGGCCCTGGCCGGGCGACACGGTTTTCATGCGGGCCCGTCAGGGCGAATTCGACATCGTGGTGGCCCAGTATCATGATCAGGGGCTGATCCCGGTCAAGTACCTGGGTCTGGATACCGGCGTGAACGTCACGGTGGGCCTGCCCTTCGTGCGCACCAGCGTCGACCATGGTACGGCCTTCGACATCGCCGGCAAGGGCGTGGCACAGGCGGATTCCCTTGCGGCGGCCATCCGCATGGCGCTGCAGATGTCGGCCAGGCCCTGAACCAGCCGCCCCTTGCTGTCGTCTGCCACAGGTCGGGCGCAGGGCCTCACTGCGGCCTGGCAGCCTGGCCACGGAACCTGCCGCAGGCGATCAGAAGCCAGGTGAGGCAGAAAAATTGAGAAAGCGCGTGCTGGCGGCCTGGAACGTGAGACGCACCGTACCGATCGGCCCATTGCGCTGTTTGCCGATGATGATTTCCGCCGAGCCCTTGTCGGGTGAATCGGGGTTGTAGACCTCGTCACGGTAGATGAACAGGATGACATCGGCATCCTGTTCTATGGCGCCGGATTCGCGCAGGTCGCTCATGACAGGGCGCTTGTTGGGCCGCTGCTCGAGGCTGCGGTTGAGCTGCGAGAGTGCCATGACGGGGCAATCGAGCTCCTTGGCCAGGCTCTTGAGGGAGCGGCTGATTTCCGAGATTTCGGTCGCACGGTTCTCACCCGAACTGCTGGCCGACATGAGCTGAAGATAATCGATGATGTTGAGCCCCAGGCGGCCACATTGCCTGGCCAGGCGACGGGCCCGGGCACGGACTTCCATCGCGGTCAGCGCCGGTGTTTCGTCGATGTAGATCTGGGCCTGTTCGACTTTCTGCACGGCATGCGTCAGGCGCGGCCAGTCGTCCTGCCCCAGCTTGCCGGTGCGCATCCGGTGCTGGTCGAGCATGCCGACCGAGCCGATCATGCGCATGGCAAGCTGCACGGCCCCCATTTCCATCGAGAACACGGCCACCGGCAGGCCCTGCTCGATCGCCACATGTTCGCCGATATTCATGGCCAGCGAGGTCTTGCCCATCGACGGACGCCCGGCGACGATGATGAGATCCCCGGGTTGCAGCCCGGAGGTCATCCGGTCCAGATCATGAAAGCCCGTGGGCACCCCGGTGACATCGGAATCGCCCTCGCGGTGGTAGAGCTCGTCGATGCGCTCCACCACCTGGGCAAGCAGCGGCCGGATTTCCTGAAACCCGGCCATGCCGCGCGCACCTTCCTGGGCGATCTGGAATACCCGGGATTCTGCCTCATCGAGGATCTGACGCGCCTCTTTGCCTTGTGGGTTGAATGCGGCGGCAGAGATTTCGTCGGCAATGCTGACCAGCTTGCGCAGCATGGAGCGCTCGCGCACAATCTCGGCATAGCGCCGGATGTTGGCGGCCGATGGCGTATTGTGGGCAAGCGCATTGAGATACGGCAAGCCGCCACATTCGTCGAGCTTGCCCGCCGTACTCAGGGATTCGAGCACGGTGACCACATCGGCCGGGCGCGAAAGCGCCACCAGACGGGTGATGTGTTGCCAGATCAGCCGATGATCATAGCGATAGAAATCATCTTCGGCGAGAACATCGGCGATCCGGTCGAATGCCGCGTTGTCGAGCAGCAGCCCCCCAAGGACCGACTGCTCGGCCTCGACCGAATGAGGCGGGACGCGCAGATAATCCAGTTGGGCATCTGTTTGGATTTCCACAGCGATTTCTCGTACCGATTCATGCCTGCGGATGCCGGCTGGGCCGGCATCATGCAATCAGGCCATTTCGCCCTGCACGGTGAGGGTCACATCGGCCACTACATCGGCATGCAGAACCACTTGCAGCGGGAACTCACCCACGGCCTTGATGGCACCATCGGGCATGCGCACCTGACCTTTGTGGACATCATCGAACCCGGCCGATTGCAGCGCCCTGGCGACATCCATGTTGGTGACCGAACCGAACAGCCGCCCATCAACCCCGGCCTTCTGGCTGATGACCAGTGCATAGCCATGGATCCTGTCGGCCAGCGACTGGGCCGCTGCCAGTTTTTCGGCCTGCTGCCGTTCGAGTTCGGCGCGCCGTGCTTCGAACTCTTTCAGGGCGGCGTCCGTTGCCCGCCGTGCAATCTTCTGGGGAATCAGGTAGTTGCGGGCATAGCCATCGCGCACACGCACCACATCGCCCAGATTGCCCAGGTTGTAGACTTTTTCAAGCAGAATGACTTGCATGAGAGGCGCCCTTTCAGTGGTGGTTGTCGGTGTAAGGCAGCAGCGCCAGGAAGCGGGCCCGCTTGATGGCCGTATCGAGCTGACGCTGGTAACGGGCCTTGGTGCCCGTAAGGCGCGCCGGAATGATCTTGCCGTTTTCCTGGATGAAGTCGCGCAGGGTGTCGAGATCCTTGTAGTCGATTTCTTCGACCTTGGCCACGGTGAAACGACAGAACTTGCGCCGCTTGAACAAGGGATTCTGCTGACCGAACCTGCGCTTGTCCTTGGGCTTCTTGAAGTATGCCATGATAAATGCCTATATCGATATGCCAGCCAGCGGCTGGCGGATGGATTCAAAGTGCTTCTGCAAACTGCTGTATATGCAATACCAGCCGATCGGAGCCTTGCCGCAATGGGGCCAGAAACCCGCTGACCTGCAGCAGCGTGCCGTCTGTGGTCTCTGCCAGCTGTTGCGCCAGGGCGCCCAGCGCCACGGCCTGCACGCCAAAACAGACTTGCCGGGGCACACCCGCTTCGTTGACCTGGCCCTGATGCTCGAGCCATGCCCGCGCAATAGGCAGGCCTGCAGGCGTATGGCGCAGGGGCTCGATCTGGCTGGCCCGGGCGATGAGTTCAAGCCGGTTGGCAGGCTGCGGCGCCACCAGATCAGGAACTCTGGGTCTCGGTGGATGCCTTGCGCGCTTCGTCGCGTTCGACGGATTTCATCATCAGTGACGGCTCCGTGTGCGCATGCCGGGTCTTGATGAACAGATGACGCAGGATGGCATCGTTGTAACGGAACGAGTGCTCGAGCTCTTCGAGCGCGGCCGGGCCACATTCGATGTTGAAACACACATAGTGGGCCTTGACGAGCTTCTGGATGGGATAGGCCAGCTGGCGGCGACCCCAGTCTTCAACCCGGTGAATCTGGCCGCCATGGCCGGTGACCATGGCCTGGTAACGCTCGACCATGGCGGGCACCTGCTCGCTCTGGTCGGGATGTACGATGAACACTACTTCGTAGTGACGCATGATGGACTCCTTGTGGATATCTGTGCAAATGAACAGACAGCCCGACCGCACGATCGCAGGCCGGGCAAGTAACCAACCATGATAGCACGTTTCAGTGACTGCTGACCATGGCATACGCCGAATGATTATGGATGGATTCGAAATTCTCTGCCTGGACCCGATAATGGCGGATGCCGGGCAGGTTGTGAACCATGAGGGCCACGTCACGCACCAGGTCCTCGACGAACTTGGGGTTTTCATACGCATGCTCGGTGACGTATTTTTCATCGGCCCGTTTGAGCAGGCCCCAGAGCTCGCACGAGGCCTGGGCTTCGATGCGGGCGATCAGGCCCGCGAGATCAGGCGCCTGGGTCACACCCAGGTCGAGCGTGATCAGCGAGCGCTGATTGTGCGCCCCGTAGTCTGAAATCGCCTTCGAGCACGGGCACAGGCTGGTCACCGGAACCTGCACCTGGACAACGAACACCGGTGCCTGGCCCTTCTGTGCCTGTACCTGCCAGGACACCTGATAATCCATGAGGCTGCGGGCCCCCGACACCGGCGCCTGCTTGGCCACGAAGTATGGAAATGCCAGATGAATATCGCCTGCCTCGACCTGAAGCCGATCCAGCATGCGCACGGCCAGGCGCCCCAGCCCCTCGATGGAAAGAGGCTGCAAACGGTGCTCTTCGAGCAATTCGATGAAGCGTGACATGTGCGTGCCTTTCTCGGGCGCAGGCAGTGCCACCGTCATTTCAACCTCGGCAATGGTGGCCTGCGGTTCACCACCCGCGTCGATCATCAGCGGCTGTCGCAGGCCCCTGACGCCAACCCGCTGAATCGGTATCTGGCGAGTATCCAGCCCCCCCTGTACGTCGGGCAGAGTGGTCAGTACCGGGTCGAGCACGGTGTTCATGTCGGCTTCCTTGACAAGCGTTGGCGTATGGCGGCTTCGATACCTGCGGCATCCAGCCCCAGGCGAGCGAGAATGGCCTTCTGCTCGCCATGATCGATGAACGCATCGGGCAGACCCAGCTGCAGGATCGGGCAGCCGATGCCTTCACGGTGAAAGAACACGGAGACGGCGCTGCCTGCGCCGCCCATGATGGTGGCCTCTTCGAGCGTCACAAAGAGGGTGTGATCCTGTGCAAGCCGTGCCAGCAGGGCTTCGTCGAGCGGCTTGACGAAGCGCATGTCGACCAGTGTGGCATCCAGCGCCTCGGCGGCAAGGGCGGCCTCGGGCAGCAAGGTACCGAACACCAGCAAGGCGACCGCGACGCCGGTACGCCGCAGGACGGCCTGGCCGATCGCCACACTCTCGAGGCTGGTGCCCGGGTCGGCGCCGCAGCCGGCGCCCCGGGGATAGCGCACCGCAGCCGGGCCATCGTACCGATAGCAGGTACTCAGCAGCAGGCGCGCTTCGTGTTCGTCCGAAGGCGTGGCCACCACCATATTGGGCACACAACGCAGAAAGGCAATGTCGAAACTGCCGGCATGCGTGGCGCCGTCTGCACCCACGATGCCCGCTCGATCGAGTGCGAAGGTGACATCGAGGTTCTGCAGCGCCACGTCGTGGATGAGCTGATCATAGCCACGCTGCAGGAATGTGGAGTAGATCGCCAGCACCGGTTTGTTGCCCTCGCACGCCAGGCCGGCGGCGAAAGTCACCGCGTGCTGCTCGGCAATGCCGACATCGAAGTAGCGCGCCGGAAAACGCCGCTCGAACTCGACCAGCCCACTGCCTTCACGCATGGCCGGCGTGATGCCGACCAGCCGTTCGTCGTGGTCGGCCATGTCGCAGAGCCAGCGACCAAAGACCTGCGAAAAACTCTGCCGGGATGGCCGGGTGGATTTCTGTATGCCCACGGCCGGATCGAAGCGGCCTGGCCCGTGGTAGAGCACGGGATCCGCTTCGGCCAGTTTGTAGCCCTGCCCCTTGCGTGTCACGACGTGCAAAAACTGCAGACCACCCAACTGACGCACGTTTTCGAGCGTCGGAATGAGCGCATCCAGATCGTGCCCGTCGATGGGCCCCATGTAATGAAAACCCAGCTCCTCGAACAGGGTCGCCGGCGACAGCATGCCCTTGGCGTGCCCCTCGAGTTTGCGCGCCAGAGCCAGTGCGGGCGGCACATGCTGCAATACAGCACGCCCCATGTTGCGTGCCCGGGCATAGAACTGGCCCGAGAGCAGGCGCGCAAAATAATAGTTCAGGGCCCCCACGGGCGGCGAGATCGACATGTCGTTGTCATTGAGCACGACCAGCAGATTGACATCGGACAGCACGCCGGCATTGTTCAGTGCCTCGAATGCCATCCCGGCCGTCATGGCCCCGTCACCGATCACGGCAATGTGCTGCCGCTGCAGCCCTGCGTTGCGGGCGGCCACGGCCATGCCCAGGGCCGCCGAGATCGAGGTCGATGAATGGGCCGTGCCAAAGGCATCCCATGGCGATTCGCAACGCCTGGGAAAGCCCGAGATCCCCCCCCACTGGCGCAGCCCGGCCATGGCCTCGCGCCGACCCGTGAGAATCTTGTGCGGATACGACTGGTGACCGACGTCCCAGATCAATCGATCATCCGGTGTGTTGAATACATAATGCAAGGCGAGGGTCAGTTCGACGGTACCCAGGTTGGAGGACAGATGCCCCCCGGTACGGGCCACCGATTCGAGCACGAATGTGCGCAATTCATCGGCCAGAAGCGTGAGATCCTGGCGCCGAAGGCGACGCAAGTCGTTCGGCGATTCGATCCCTTCAAGTAAAGTCGTCATAAGATCATGGATTCGAGGCCACGCCCATCAGGATGAGCGGCCTATGATGAAATCGGATAATTCGCGCAGGCGCCCCGCAGCGGGCCCCAGGGGCAACAGGGCCGCCTGCGCCTGATCGTGCAGGCTGGCCAGCAGGCTGCGAGACTCGGCGAGCCCCAGCGTGGACACATAGGTCGGTTTGCCAAGGGCGGCGTCCTTGCCTGGCGTCTTTCCCAGGGTATCGGCATTGCCCGTGACATCCAGAATATCATCCACGACCTGAAAAGCCAGCCCCATGGCCAATGCATACGCCTCGAGCCCGGTGCGCGCCGTTGAACTGGCCCCGGCGACCACACCCCCCAGCAGCACGCTGGCTTCGAGCAAGGCCCCGGTCTTCATGCGATGCATCTGCTGCAGCGCTGCCACCGACATGGCATGCCCGGTATGCGCGCAATCAATGGCCTGACCACCCACCATGCCCTGGCTGCCGGCTGCCCGGGCCAGCAACTGCACGGCCTGCACGACCAGCGCCGGGGCGATGGGCATCTGCGCGAGGCAGGCAAAAGCCAGTGGCTGCAAGGCATCACCGGCCAGCATGGCCAGGGCCTCGCCATACCGGCGGTGCACCGTAGGCTGGCCGCGTCGCAGATCGTCATCATCCATGCAAGGCAGATCGTCGTGCACCAGCGAATACGCGTGGATGAGTTCGACCGCAGCGGCCGCGTTGTCCAGTGCGACATCGAGCACATCGGGCGGCCCACCTGCCGAGCGGCTGGCTTCGCCCGCCGCCAGGACCAGCGCTGCACGCACCCGCTTGCCCGGCCCCAGGACCGCATGGCGCATCGCGGCATGCAGTTGTACCGGGTCGGACTCAGCGGGTTGCGGCAGCAGTTCATCGAGCACGGCCGTGGTACGCTCGACCGTGGCACGCAGCCAGCCGTCGAATTCTGGCAAGGCCGACGTCATGCCAGACCAGCTCGCTGCCGCAGGCCATACGGGTATTGCGCGTGCCGCTGGGCCGGCCACGAGGGCCGACAGGGCCCATACCGAAAAACTTTGAACATGGCTATCATCTGTGCATTCCAGACTGGATTGTACGAGAACCCCGCCAGGGCATGAAAGGCCTTTCGCCGGCCGCCACCCGGTGGTTTGTGTTTCCGACCCATGATTGCAGGCAAACCATGAGCACACATCCGACTCCCGCAAACCCCGCCGTTCAGGGCCCCCTGCCGGTCGGCCATTACTTCGACCCTGAAATTCTGGACATCGAACGCCAGAAGGTGTTCGCCCACAGTGCCCGCTACGTGGGGCACGAACAGATGGTCCCGACGGCGGGCGACTGGCGTACTCTGGTACACGAAGGCGGTGGCCGCATGCTGCTGCGCGATGGCGACACCATCCGCCTGCTGTCGAATGTCTGCCGTCATCGCCAGGCCCTGATGCTGGGTTGCCAGAATGGCCGCGATCCCGGATGTGCATCAGGCAACCTGTCCAGTACGGGCGGCCGCATTCTTTGCCCGCTCCACCACTGGAGCTATGACACCCGGGGCCGCGTACTGAATACGCCCCTGTTCGACCCAAAACCCCGATCCGCATTGCAGTCGTGGCCGCTGCACGATTGCCATGGCCTGCTGTTCGAAGGCGTCCGCGACCCGCATGAAGATCTGGGCGCCCTGTTCACACGCCCCGAATTCGATTTCTCGAACTACGCATTGCATCACGTCGAGGTGCACCCATGCCATTACAACTGGAAAACCTTCATCGAGGTCTACCTGGAGGACTACCACGTGGGCCCATTCCACCCGGGTCTGGGGCAATTCGTCAGTTGCGACGAGCTGGCATGGGAATTCGGCGCATTCTTCAGCGTACAGCAGGTGGGCATCCACCGGGCACTGGGCCAGCCGGGCACGGACGTCTACCGGCAGTGGCACAGCCGGCTGCTCGAGTACACGTCAGGCCAGGTACCCGACTTCGGTGCATTCTGGGTGACGTACTTCCCGACGCACATGATAGAGGTCTACCCCTACTGCCTGGTGCTGTCGACGCTGTACCCGCAGGGGCCGCAGGAAACGGTCAACGTGATCGAATTCCATTACCCCGAGGACATCATTGCCTTCGAGCCCGGGTTCATCGAGGCCCAGCAGGCCGCCTACATGGAAACCGCGATCGAGGATGACGAAATCGCCGAACGCATGGACGCGGGTCGTCTGGCCCTGATGCAGCGAGGCACCAGCGAGAGCGGGCCCTACCAGCAGCCACTGGAAGACGGCATGGTGCATTTCCATGCCTGGTACCGCGAAATGATGGCCTGAAGCCGACGGCTGGCGCAGGCTTCAGGCCCCCGTGGCGACCGGATGATCCGGCCGGCTGCACCATTCGCTCCAGGAGCCCGGATACAGTGATGAACCGGGCAAG
Organism: Castellaniella sp.; assembly: GCF_041677825.1. GTDB lineage: Bacteria > Pseudomonadota > Gammaproteobacteria > Burkholderiales > Burkholderiaceae_B > Castellaniella. The sequence continues at coordinate 26,857 of NZ_JBAYPG010000012.1, read as the reverse complement.
CCAGCGAGTTCCATGGCAAACAGATTGTGGCAGGCCGTGACCCCCGACCCACATTGATGCACGATACCGTGCTTCAGGCGTTCGCCCAGGAGTTCCTGGAATTCGGCGCGCAGCCGCTCGGGCGACTTGAACCGGCCATGTTCATCGAGATTCTGGCCGAAAGGCCGGTTCAGGGCGCCGGGTATGTGCCCGGCGACGGCATCCAGTGGTTCGACCTGCCCCATGAAGCGTTCCGGGGCGCGCGCATCGAGCACCGTGAAACGAGGCTGATCGATGTTGGCCAGAACGGCCCCGGCATCCACGACTGGCATGGCGGGCTGTGCGGCAAGGCGCAGACCCTGCACCGCCTGCGCCTCGCTGACCGATGGACTGCGGGTTCCGGTCTCCAGCGATCCGCCAGCGGCCTGCCACGCTGCCAGGCCGCCATCGAGTATAGCTACGGATTCGTGCCCAAGCCAGCGCAGCATCCACCACAGGCGCGCGGCCATGGCCCCGGCACCCGCATCGTAGGCCACGACCTGCACGCGGGCCGACAGACCCTGCGTGCGCATGAACGAAGCAAAATCGGCACGGTCGGGCAAGGGGTGGCGCCCGTTCTGCCCCGTACGGGTGCCGCTCAGCTGGGTCTCGGAGTCGAGAAACAGGGCGCCGGGTATATGACCCGCTTCGTAGGCCTCGCGCCCTGCACGCGGGTTCGTCAGATCGTGACGAACGTCAAAGACCAGGCATCCAGGGCGTGCCAGCCGTTCGCGCAGGCTTTCGGCCTGAATCAAGTAGGTACTCATGCATCTGCCTCCTGCGGGACCGGGCCCGCCACTTTGTTTTCGTTGTTGCCGCGCAGGATGCGTGCTTCGACATGGGTACGCCAGACCGACAGCAAGCCAGAAGCCACGATCAGCGCCATGCCGACCCAGGCCAGCGGCGCCGGCCGATCACCCCAGAACACGACCCCGATGAGCGCGGCAAAGATGATGGTCGTGTACTGCAGAGCCGCCGTCAATAGGGTCGAGCCCAAACCAAACGCGCGTGTCATGGCCAACTGGCCGACCAGCCCGGCAATGCCCAGGCCAATCAGGGCCAGCACGGTCAGCGGCGTACGCGTGTGCCAGCCATCGATCGCAATGCCCGCCAGACCACTGAGGCTGGCACCCATGGAGAAGATCAGCACGGTACGCCATTCGGGCTCGCCGATACGACCCAATTGCCGGATCTGCATCATCGCCACAGCCGACAGGGCCCCGGCGCCCAGGCCCAGCAGGGCCGCCACCCATTGATCATGCTCTATGCTGGGCCGCAACACGCCCAGCACCCCCAGAAACCCGGCCAGAACCGCCATGACGCGCACGGGGTCGCGCTGTGCCCCGCCAAAGAAGAGCATCCAGCCACCGATGAACAAGGGCGCGGTGTAGTTCAGGCTGATGGCCGTGGGCAATGCCAGATGGGATAGCGCGTAGAAGCCCAGCCACATGGACAGAATGCCGCTGACGTTGCGCCAGATATGGAACCGCCAGCTGGCTGGACGCAGCCGCCTGCGGGTGGAGCGCGCCCAGAAAAACAGCAGCAGCACGGATGGCAGCCCCCGAAACAGAACGATCTCGGGCAGGCTGGCGGTGCCATCGGCAGCCACCTTGATCAGGGCCCCCATCGTGGCAAACATGGCGCACGCCAGCAACATCCATAAAGACTGCATGCTTCTTGCCGCAATCGGGCTACCGTTTGGAAATCCAATACTATACACTTTCGTACAATCCGGGCGTCTTGCATGCATGCCCCGGCAACCCGCGCCCAGCGCCCGCCACCACATCCCGCTTTCATGAAACGTATCCTTCTGTTCCTGGCGACCAATCTGGCCGTTCTGGTCGTGCTCAACATCACCATGACCCTGCTCGGTATCGGTCCGTACCTTACGGCCAATGGCATCGATCCCGGTGCCCTGCTGGTGTTTGCCGCGATCATCGGTTTTGCAGGCTCGTTCATCTCGCTGCTGCTCAGCAAATGGATGGCCAAGACCAGCACGCGCGCGCGTGTCATCGACCCGCAGGCGCCGCGCAGCCGGCGCGAGGCCTGGCTGGTGGAAACCGTCCATCAGTTGGCCGATCGCGCGGGTATCGGACGCCCCGAAGTCGCCATCTACGAAGGCGCGCCCAACGCATTTGCAACCGGGGCCTTCCGCAATGACTCGCTGGTCGCCGTATCCACCGGGCTGCTCGATTCAATGACCGAAGAAGAGGTGGCCGCCGTGCTCGGCCATGAGGTCGCGCACATTGCCAACGGTGACATGGTCACCCTGACCCTGATCCAGGGGGTGGTGAACACCTTCGTGATCTTCCTCTCCAGACTGGTCGGATATTTCATCGACCGGGTCGTGCTGCGCAACGAGCGCGACGTGGGCATGGGCTATTACCTGAGCGTGATCGTGTGCGAGATCTTCTTCGGGCTCATCGCCTCGATCATCGTGGCCTGGTTTTCACGCCAGCGCGAATTCCGTGCAGACGCCGGTTCTGCCACGCTGCTGGGTTCACGCGAGCCCATGATCAGGGCATTGGCGCGCCTGGGCGGGCTTGAAGCGGGCGAACTGCCCAAGGCCTTTGCCGCATCGGGGATCACCGGCGCTGCCATCGGTGCCCTGTTCGCCTCCCACCCCCCTATAGAAAAGCGCATCGAGGCCCTGCGCCAGCTGCGCAGCCGCTGAATGCGATGCGGGAACTCCAGGTCCTGATCTCGTTTGGCGGCTATATCGCGCTGCTGCTCTGGGGCGTGCACATGGTGCAGTCCGGCGTGCAGCGCGCATTCGGCAAGCGTCTGGGCCTGTGGATGGGGCGCGCCATGGGCTCACTGCCGCGCGCCTTCGGCACGGGCCTGATGATCACGGCCGCCATCCAGAGCAGCACCGCCACGGGCCTGATGATCGCCGGGTTTGCCATGGATGGGCTGGTCCCCCTGGTACCTGGGCTGGCGGCCATGCTGGGCGCCAACGTGGGTACCACTCTCATCGTGCAGGCGCTCGCCTTCAACCCGACGGCAATCGCGCCCGGCCTCATATTGCTCGGTGTCTGGATGTTCCGTCATTACGTACCCGGCCGGACACGCGACCTGGGGCGGGCCCTCATCGGGCTGGGCCTGCTGCTGCTGGCCTTGCACGAACTGGTGAGCATGTTCGAGCCCCTCAAGAATGCCCCCATGCTGGGCGATGCCCTGCAGATGCTGGTAGCCACGCCTCTGGTCGCCCTGGCCGCCGCCACCTTGCTCACCTGGGCCTCGCACTCCAGCGTGGCGGTCGTGGTCCTCATCATGTCTCTCGCCCACCACGGGCTGGTCCCCCTTGAACTGGCCTATACCCTCGTATTGGGCGCGAATCTGGGCACGGCGATCAATCCGGTCACCGAGAGTGGCTCCGGTGACAATCCGGCCTCGCGCCGCCTGCCCATCGGCAACCTGGGCACGCGTGTGGCAGGCTGTGCCGCAGCCATGGCCCTGCTGCCCTGGGCGCAGCCCATCATGCAACTGCTGGGTGCCAGCGATCCTGCCCATGCAGTAGCCAACCTGCATCTGGCCTTCAATGTCGCAGTCGCCCTGCTCTTCATGCCGCTGCTGGGTCCCTACGCCCATGTGCTCGAACGTCTGCTGCCACAGAAGGTGGCGGATGTCGACCGCGCCAGCCCGCTGTACCTGTCCGAGCCCTCGCGCGAGGTACCGGCTGTGGCGCTGGGCCAGGCGGCACGCGAAGCGCTGCGCCTCACCGACCTGCTGCGCGAGTCGCTGCAGCTGACGCGCAGGGCCCTGCTGGCCGGCGACTCGGTCGCCATCAGCCGGGCCCGCGACCTCAACACCAGCATCGCCCGGCTGGATCAGACCATCACCACGTTCCTCGCCACACTCGACCAGGACAACCTGAGCGCGGAAGACGAAGGCAATCTCAAGACCATCCTGGCCTTTTCGATGAACATGGCGCATGCGGCCAGCTTCTCGGGCATGGGTCTGCTCGGTCATGCCAGCCGCATGAACAAGAAGAACTGGATGCTCGATGCAGACCAGGCCCACGAACTGGCCGAGGTCATGGACCGGCTGCTGCACAATCTGTCGCAGGCGGGGGCGCTGTTCCTGTCGGGTGATCGCATTTCAGCCCGCCACCTGGCCTACGAAAAAGACCATTTTCGCGAACTCGAGGCCCGGGCGGCCGAGCGCCACCTCGAACGCATCAAGACAGGCCGCCTCGAGGCCGCCGATATCGGCGCCTTCTACCTCGAGATTCTGCGCGACGCCGGCGGGGTCAATGCCTACCTGGTCAATGGCGCCGCCTACCCGGTGTTGTCGCGCCATGGCGAGCTGCTGCCCAACCGGCTGCGCGAAACCGAATGACGCGGCGGCCTGCATGCCATATGCCGCAGGCCACATCCCGCGACATGCGGCATGGCCGCGCGGCACACTCTGGATGAGCGTTACCCCTCGATGCGCCCGCGCGTCACACGCTCAATGCGCCTCGCTCCAGTTGGGGCCGACGCCGACCTCGGCCACCAGCGGTACGGCCAGCGTCGCCACGGACGCCATGATCTCGGGTATGTGTTCACGCAGCAGCGCCACTTCGCCGGCAGGGGCGTCGAACACCAATTCGTCATGCACCTGCATCACCATCAGGCTGTGCAGATTCTGATCATCCAGCCAGGCCTGTACCGCCACCATGGCCATCTTGATGAGATCCGCCGCAGTACCCTGCACCGGCGCATTGATCGCCGCACGTTCGGCCGCCGCAGCCCGCGCGCCCTTGGCCGTGAGCAACTCGGGGAAATGCAGGCGCCGGCCAAAGACGGTCTCCACCCGCCCCTGTTCATGGGCCTGGCGGCGGATCCGGTCCATATAGGCGGCAACGCCCGGATAGCGGGTGAAGTAGCGATCGATATAAGCGCGCGCGGCTGAGCGGGCAATGCCCAGGTTATTGGCCAGACCAAACTCGCCCATACCGTAGATCAGCCCGAAATTGATGGCTTTTGCAGCCCTTCGGTGCTCGGCGTCGACCGCATCGAGCGCCAGCCCGAATACTTCGGCCGCCGTGGCGCGGTGTATGTCCAGCCCCTGTTCGAAAGCCTTGCAGAGATTTTCATCGCCCGAAAGGTGCGCCATGACGCGAAGCTCGACCTGGGAATAATCAGCCGAGACGATGCTGCCCCCCTGGCTGGCGACAAAGGCCGCGCGCACCCGCCGCCCCTCGGGGGTCCGTACGGGGATATTCTGCAGATTGGGATCGGACGAGGCCAGCCGCCCTGTCACCACAGCGGCCTGGGCATAACGGGTATGGACGCGGCCCGTACGCGCATCGACCATGCGTGGCAGTTTGTCGGTGTAGGTGGACTTGAGTTTGGCCAGGCCGCGGTATTCAAGCAGCAGTTTGGGCAACGGATGATCGGCCGCCAGTTGGGTCAGCACTTCTTCATCGGTGGAAGGCGCCCCGCTGGGGGTCTTGCGGACCACCGGAATCTGCATGCGCTCGAACAGGATTTCGCCCAGCTGTCTGGGCGAGTTGAGATTGAACGGCTGCCCGGCGAGCTCATGCGCCTGCGCCTCGAGCGCCAGAAGCTGCTGACCCAGTTCGTGACTCTGTACGGCCAGTTCGCGGGCATCGATGGCCACGCCGTTGCGCTCGATGCGCGCCAGAACCGCAGAAGTCTGCATTTCGAGTGCGTAGATACGCGACAGCCCGGCGTCTTCGGCGACTTGCGGGAACAGGGCCTGGTGCAGGCGCAAGGTGAAATCCGCGTCTTCGGCCGCATAAGGCCCCGCCTGATCCAGGGCGACTTCATCAAAGCCGATCTGGCGGGCCCCCTTGCCACATAGATCTTCGTAGCTGGTGCCCGCCTGCCCGAGCCACTGTATGGACAGATCCTGCAGGTTGACGCGCCGGTTGGACTGCAGCACATAGGCCTGGAGCATGGTGTCGTGCCGGACCCCGCGCAGGGACAGCCCCACGTTGGCAAAGACGTGGGTGTCGTACTTGGCATTGTGCAGCACCTTGGCTGCAGAAGCGTCTTCGAGCCAGGGGCGCAATTGCGCCAGCACCCACTCGGACTCGAGCTGCCGCGGCACCCCGGGCCCACGATGCGCCAGCGGTACATAAGCAGCCACACCCGGCGCAAGCGCCACCGAGAACCCCACCAATCGCGCCGCCATGGGATCGAGGCTGGTTGTTTCGGTATCCAGAGCCACCAGCTTGGCAGATTTCAGCCTTTCCAACCACGCCAGGAACTGCCCCTGCTCGAGCACCAGTTCGTAATGCAGGGCCTGCGGCGCCTCGGCGGTTTCAGCTTCGACACGCCCGTCCTGCTCGGGAATGCGGCTCGAGTCACCTGTTTCCTCGCGCAGCCAGGAGCGAAATCCGTACTCTTCGTACAGTCGTACCAGCGTTTTGTGATCGGGCTGGCGCAAGCGCAGGGCCTGAGGCGCATGTTCGGGCACCAAGGCGCAATCCAGACGGACCGTGAGCAGTTCGCGGGTGAGCGGAAACTGCGCCCGGGCCGCCCTGAGGTTCTGGCCTGCGACCCCTTTGATGTCATCCGCATGAGCCAGCAGTTGCTCGAGGTCACCATACTGGCCGAGCCACTTGGCCGCGGTCTTCGGCCCGACCTTGTCCACCCCGGGGACGTTGTCGACCGCATCGCCGGTCAGCATGAGATAATCGACGATGCGTTCGGGTGGCACACCAAAGCGCTGGATGACCCCATCCGTGTCCTGGTGCTCTCCGGTCATGGTATTCACCAGCTTGACATCGTCATTCACCAATTGCGCCAAATCCTTGTCGCCTGTCGAAATGATGGTATAAAAGCCGTTTTCGCTGGCCTGGCGTGCCAGGGTGCCAATGACATCATCGGCTTCAACGCCTTCCTGGGCAATCACGGTCCAGCCCATGGCCGCGGCGCCCTCGTGGATCGGGGCAAGCTGGCTGCGCAGGTCCTCGGGCATCGAGGGACGGTTTGCCTTGTAATCGGGGTATAGTTCCTCGCGAAACGATCCACCTGCCGCATCGAACACACAGGCGCCATGTGTGGCCACGCCCTTGTAGTCGTGCAGCAGACGGCGCAGCATGGCCATGACCCCATACAGGGCGCCGGTTGGGTTGCCGCGCGCATTGCGCAGATCGGGCATGGCATGATAAGCGCGGTACAGGTAACTGGACCCATCCACAAGCAGCAGAGTTTTTTTCATGATCAATACAAAACGGGTCTCGGCCGAAGAACAAATCCCCACAATTATTGCAGAGATGCAGAACGCTGCCGCAGCGTTTCGGAAAATCGGCATGGGCGTCAGTGTATTTGGCAGCGCGCGCATCGCACGCAGCCACCCCTTCTATGCCCTGGGCCAGGACATCGGCCGACGGATTGCGCAACTGGGTCTGCCGGTCATTGCCGGTGGCGGCCCCGGCCTCATGGAAGCCGCCAACCGCGGCGCCTACGAAGCCGGTGGGCGCAGCATCGGCCTGAATATCCGCCTGCCGCGCGAAACCAGGAACAACCCCTACCAGACCGACAGCCTGCACTTCGAGTATTTCAATTCACGCAAGTCAGCCTTCTTCATGCACAGCCTGGCCTATGTGGTGCTGCCGGGCGGCTTCGGCACACTGGATGAGCTCTTCGAGGCCATCACCCTGATCCAGACCCTCAAACAGCCGCCGGCACCCATCATCATGGTCGGCAGCACGTTCTGGGCCGGGCTGATCGACTGGGTTCGCGCGCAGGTACTGGCCCACCACATGATCGGCCCGTTCGATCTGGACCGCCTGACCCTCACCGATGATGTCGAAGACATCGTGCGCCTGATCCAGGAGGCCATACAGATCCAGCCAGGCCGCGAACCCGCCCTGCCAGGCTGATGGCAGGGTAATGCTCGATATCCCCGGATGGCTTGCTGCAGTAAGATCACCCCTTGTTCCATTCCGACCTGTCCCGACCGGCATCAGGCCAGCCGTATTCTGACCGGCAGCCCCAGGAGACCCACCCGATGAAATTCTTGTTGTCCGGCACCTGCCTTTTTCTTGCCACCTCCATGCTGGCGGGCGCCAGCCTTGCGGCAGACGCACCAGAACTGAAGATCGCCACCGAGGCGGGCTACGCCCCATTCGAGTACCGCAACCCCAATGGCGAGCTCGAAGGCTTCGATATCGATATCGGCAACGAGCTGTGCCAGCGCATGGCGCGCAAGTGCGTGTGGATCGATCAATCGTTCGACAGCCTGATTCCCGGCCTGCAGGCCCGCAAGTTCGACCTGGCGAACTCCACCATGACCGCCACGCAGGCCCGCAAGAAAGTCATCGACTTCACCACGCCGCTGTACATCGTGCCCGTCAAGCTCATGGTGCGCAAGGGCAGCGGGCTGCAACCCACTGCCGAATCACTCAAGGGCAAGCGGGTGGGCGTGCAGCAAGGCACCACCATGGAATCCTACGCAAATCAGGAATGGGCACCCAAGGGGGTCACGGTGGTGTCCTACCCCAGCTACACCAATGCCTTTGTCGATGTCGCCGCCGGGCGCCTCGATGCCACCTTTCAAGAGGCGCCCACAGCCGTGGATGGCTTCCTGAGCAAACCCGAAGGTGCCGACTACGAACTGTCCCCCATGGTGCTCGAAGACGTCGCCATCTTCAACGAGCCCATCGCCATGGGCATACGCAAAGGCCACAAGCTCAAGGCGCAGATCGATGCGACCCTGCTGGACATGCTGGCCGATGGCACCATCCAGAATTTCGCCAAAAAGTATTTTCCGGAAAAAGGGATCCAGTTTCCAGCCCCCTGAGTCCGTATGTTTCTGGATGGTTATGGCCCATTGCTTCTGGCGGGGACGTGGGTCACCGTCCAACTGGCACTGCTGTCGCTGGCCGTGGCCGTTGGCCTGGGCCTGATCGGAGCGTGGGCGAAACTGTCTGACTCGGCACCCAGCCGCCTGCTCGCTACGGCCTACACCACGCTGATCCGCGGTGTACCCGATCTGGTCCTGATGCTGCTGATCTTCTTCAGCATGCAGATCTATCTGAACGATTTCACCGATCTGCTCGACATCGAACCGATCGACATCGATCCCTTTGCGGCCGGCGTGCTCACCATAGGGTTCATCTATGGCGCCTATTTCACCGAAACCTTCCGCGGCGCCTTCATGGCGGTGCCCCGCGGGCAGCTCGAGTCGGCCACGGCCTATGGCATGCGCGGCTCGCAGATTTTCTGGCGCATCCTCTTTCCGCAAATGATGCGCCACGCCTTGCCGGGCCTGGGCAACAACTGGCAGGTGCTGCTCAAATCGACGGCGCTGGTCTCTCTCATCGGCCTGACGGATCTGGTCAAGGTGGCCCAGGACGCAGGCAATGTCACCTTCAGGGTATTTCTGTTCATCTCCCTTACGGGTCTGATTTACCTGCTGCTCACCACGCTTTCCAACGGCATCCTGTACTGGCTCGACAGGCGCTATAACGTGGGGGTGCGTCGGCTGGCACCATGATGGACGTACTTGAACAATTCTGGCAGGCCTATCTGTTCGAGAATCACGGGCAGATGTCGGGGGTGGCGGTCACACTGTGGCTGCTGGTGCTGGCGGTCTCCATGGGTTTTTTTCTTTCGCTGTTCATGGCCGTGGGCCGGGTGTCGCCCCGGCGCAGCATTTCATGGCCGCTGTGGGCGTTCAGCTATGTGTTCAGGGGCACCCCGCTGTATGTACAGATCCTGTTCATTTACGCCGGCCTCTACAGCCTGGACTTCGTCAAGGGTACACCTCCGCTGGCCGCATTCTTTCAGAGCGGCTTCAATTGCCTGGTGCTGGCACTGACGCTGAACACCACCGCCTATACGATGGAAATCTTCGCGGGTGCGATCCGGGCCACCCCGGCGGGCGAGATCGAAGCCGCGCGCGCCTTTGGCATGGGCCGCTTCGCCCAGTATCGGCGCATCATCCTGCCATCCGCCCTGCGCCGCGCCTTGCCGGCCTACAGCAACGAAGTCATACTCATGCTGCATGCCACATCGCTTGCGTTCACCGCCACGGTACCGGATATTCTCAAGGTCGCCCGGGATGCCAACTCGGCCACCTACCAGACTTTCGCGGCCTACGGGATCGCGGCCGTGCTCTATCTCATCCTGTCTTTTGTGCTGATCGGCCTTTTTCGCCGGTTCGAACGCCGTACCCTGGCCTATCTGCGCCATAACCACTGAGTCTCATGTCCAAGCTCGAAGTCCTCGATATCCACAAGCGCTACGGCAGCAATGAAGTCCTCAGGGGGGTTTCACTGACGGCGAACAGTGGCGACGTGATCTGCATCCTGGGTTCCAGCGGCTCAGGAAAATCCACCTTCCTGCGCTGCATCAATTTCCTCGAACGGCCCGATCAGGGCTCAGTTGCGCTGAATGGCGAAACCCTGAAGATCCGCCACGACCGGCAAGGGGTGCCGCATGCTGCCGATCTCGACCAGCTCAGACGCATGCGTTCCAGGCTGGCCATGGTCTTCCAGCACTTCAACCTCTGGGCCCACATGACCGTACTGGGCAACGTGACCGAGGCCCCCACCCAGGTTCTCAGGCTGGGGCGTGCCGAGGCGCTCGAGCGCGCCCGCCACTACCTCGCCAAAGTCGGGCTGGCACGCGGCATCGAGGCGCAATATCCGTCCTCGCTGTCGGGCGGTCAGCAGCAACGGGTCGCGATCGCGCGCGCGCTCGCCATGGAACCGGAAGTCATGCTGTTCGATGAGCCGACCTCGGCCCTGGATCCCGAACTCGTGGGCGAAGTGCTCAAGGTCATGCAGAAGCTGGCCGAAGAGGGCCGCACCATGCTGGTGGTCACGCACGAGATGGGCTTTGCACGCAACCTGGCATCGCAGGTGATGTTTCTGCACCAGGGTCTGGCAGAAGAAATCGGCCCTCCCGAGCAGATTTTCGATCAGCCCAGAAGCCCGCGCCTGCAACAGTTTCTGTCGGGCAATCTGAAATAGCCGGCGTCTGCGGCAGTGTCCGTCTGGTTACCTGAAATGGCCTGGCACGGGGCCATCCGAAGTCGAAGCCTGCAACAGGATGTGTCCAGCCCGGGCGGCGTTCAGGCCGATTCTCTCAGGCTGCGGCGCCGTTCGTGCTCTTTCAGGAAGCGCTTGCGCAACCGGATGGACTTCGGCGTGACCTCGACCAGTTCGTCATCCGCTATGAATTCGACCGCGTACTCGAGGTTGAGTTCGATGGGCGGGACCAGGTCGATGTGTTCATCCTTGCCCGACGCCCGGATATTGGTCAGCTTCTTTTCCTTGATCGGATTGACCACCAGATCATTGTCGCGTGAATGGATCCCGATGATCATGCCCTCGTACACGGGCTCCTGCGGCGAGACGAACATGCGCCCGCGCTCCTGGAGCTTCCACAGGGCGTAGGCCACGGCCACGCCATCTTCCTGGCTGATCAGCACACCGTTGCGCCGCTCGCCGACGGCGCCCTCGCGCACGGGATCATAACCATCGAAAATGTGACTCATGAGGCCTGTGCCCCGGGTCAGTGTCATGAATTCACCCTGGAACCCGATCAGCCCACGTGCCGGAATACGATACTCGAGGCGGGTGCGGCCCCGGCCGTCGGCCTGCATGTCCTGCAACTCACCGCGACGGCGACCCAGTTCTTCCATGATCCCGCCCTGGTGCGCATCCTCGACATCGACGGTCAGGTGCTCCCAGGGTTCGCAGCGCACCCCATCGAGCTCCTTGAACAGTACCCGCGGACGGGACACTGCCAGCTCGTAGCCTTCGCGGCGCATGTTCTCGAGGAGAATGGTCAGGTGCAGTTCACCACGCCCGCAGACTTCGAACACGGTATCGTCCGGGGTGTCGTTCACCCGCAAGGCCACATTCGACTTGAGTTCGCGATCCAGGCGTTCACGCAGCTGGCGGCTGGTCACGAACTTCCCTTCACGGCCGGCCAGCGGTGAGGTATTGACCATGAAGTTCATGGTCAGGGTGGGTTCATCGATGTGCAGCATGGGCAGCGCCTCGGGATGCGCAGGATCCATCAGCGTGCAACCGATGCCGATGTCGTCGATGCCGTTGATCAGGACGATATCACCCGCCTGGGCCTGATCCACCTGGACGCGCTCGAGCCCCTTGAATTTCAGCACCTGGTTGACGCGGCCGCGCAGCACCTCGGCATCGGGCCCGAACTGTACGAGCACATCCTGCCCTGCGTGCAGGCGGCCCCGATTGATGCGCCCCACGCCGATCTTGCCAACGTAGCTGCTGTAGTCGAGCGAAATGATCTGCATCTGCAGCGGCCCGTCAGTGTCATCGTCACGCTGGGGCACATGCTGCAAAATGGCATCGAACAGTGGTCGCATGTCGCCCGAGCGCACGCTGGGCTCCAGGCCGGCGTAACCCGACAGGCCCGAGGCATAAATGATGGGAAAATCGAGCTGCTCTTCGGTCGCACCGAGCTTGTCGAACAGGTCGAAGGTCGCATTGACCACGTAGTCGGGGCGCGCGCCATGGCGATCCACCTTGTTCACCACGACGATGGGCTTGAGGCCGAGCGCCAGGGCCTTGCGGGTCACGAAACGGGTCTGTGGCATGGGGCCTTCGACCGCATCCACCAGCAGCAGCACACCATCGACCATGGACAGCACCCGTTCGACCTCGCCACCGAAATCGGCGTGGCCGGGGGTATCGATGATGTTGATGTGCGTACCTTCATACTCGACCGCACAGTTCTTGGCCAAAATCGTGATACCCCGCTCGCGCTCGATGTCGCCGGAATCCATCACGCGTTCGGTCACCTGCTGGTTGTCGCGAAAAGTACCCGACTGGCGCAGAAGCTGGTCGACCAGTGTGGTTTTGCCATGATCCACGTGGGCGATGATCGCCACGTTGCGTAAAGCTCGTTTCATTCAAATTCTCTTTTGACTCCGGGGGCCGGGATCAGCCCCGCCGGTAATGCATCCAGGGGGATCAGGATAGACGCGGGCTGCGCCAGTGCCTGCAGCGCATCCAGCGTGACCGCCTGTTCGATTGCAAATGGACCCACCCGGGTGCGCCGCAGCGCAGACAGATGCGCCAGACACCCCAGGCGACGCCCGATATCCTGTGCCAGCGTACGCACGTACGTCCCTTTGCTGCAATGCACGCGGATGCGGGCCTGGGTTTTTGAGCAGGACAGCAGTTCGAGTGCATGGATGGTGATGCGCCGCGGCGCGCGCTCGAGCACCACGCCCTGGCGCGCATATTCGTACAAGGGCTTGCCATCGCGCTTGAGGGCGGAAATCATGGGCGGAACCTGCTCCACGGGGCCCCTAAACCCCGCCAGTACGGCCTCGAGCGCCGCAGCCTGCACGTTCACCGAGTCGGGCTCGACCTGCGCCACGACCACCCCCGTGAGGTCACCACTGTCGGTTTCCTCGCCAAAACTCAGCGTGGCTTCGTATTCCTTGTCGGCCTCGAACATGGTGGCCGCGATTTTGGTGGCCCGCCCGAGGCAACATACCAGCAACCCCGTGGCGAACGGGTCCAGCGTGCCGGTGTGACCCGCCTTGCGGGCATCCAGTATCCGTTTGGCACGCTGCAAGGCCTGGTTGCTGGACAGGCCTGCAGGTTTGTCCAGCAACAGTACGCCATCGAGCAATTGCCCGCGTCGGCTCGCCATGATGTGATCCGTCCGGAAATGTATGACGCCCCGTCAGGGTTCTGCGTCGGGGTCAGCGGGACTGGCGCCTGGCCCATCCGTTTTGTCGGGCGGCCGGTTGGCCTCGTCGATGAGCTGGCTCAGCGCCAGGCCCTGCGCAAGTTGCACGTCGTGAACAAAGCGCAGCGTGGGCACCGTATGAATGTGAAGCAGCCTGAACAGCTGGGAATGCAGCCAGCCCGCCTTTTCGTTGAGCAGGCGGGTCGCTTCGTCGGGCTCGGCGCCCAGCACGGTGAAATACACCTTGGCATGGGCATAATCGGTAGACAGATCGACCCCGGTGAGGGTGATCAGCCCGGCTTGGGCGACCTCGATCTCGCGCTGGATCAGGCCAGCCAGATCCTTCTGGATCTGATCGGCCAGCCGCGTGTTGCGATCGGGTTTTGAGGAAGATTTGTGACGACCCATGATGTATGCCGCAGTCAGAGCGTGCGGGCGACCTCTTTGATTTCAAATACTTCGAGCTGATCACCCACCTGGATATCGTTGTTGCCCTTGAGCGTGATCCCGCAGTCGAAGCCGGATTTGACCTCTTTCACATCATCCTTGAAGCGCCGCAGGGAATCGAGCGAACCGGTCCATTGCACCACGTGATTGCGCAACAGGCGTACTTGCGAATCGCGCCGCACCAGCCCCTCGAGCACCATGCAACCGGCAATGTTGCCGACCCGTGACACTGTGAAGATCTCGCGAATCTCGACCAGACCGATGATCTCTTCACGTTTTTCGGGTGCCAGCATGCCCGACAGCGCGTTGCGCACGTCGTCGATGGCATCGTAGATGATGTTGTAGTAACGCAGATCGATGTCATTGGCCTCGGCCACCTTCTTGGCCTGGGCATCGGCACGCACATTGAAGCCGATGATCACGGCATTCGAGGCAATGGCCAGGTTCACGTCGCTTTCGGAAATCCCCCCGACCGCCGCATGCACGACCTGCACCCGGACCTCATCGGTGGACAGCTTGAGCAGCGACTGGACCAAAGCCTCTTGAGAACCCTGCACATCGGTCTTGACGATGAGTGCCAGCGTGCTGACCCCTTCGCCGAGATGATCGAACATGGATTCGAGCTTCGCAGCCTGCTGGCGCGCCAGCTTGACATCACGGAACTTGCCCTGGCGGAACAAGGCAATTTCGCGCGCCTTGCGTTCGTCGCCCAGCACCAGAAGCTCGTCGCCGGCCGCCGGGACTTCGGTCAGCCCCTGGATTTCCACGGGCGTGGACGGCCCGGCTGATTGCACCGGCTTGCCGGTATCGTTGAGCATGGCCCGCACGCGACCGTGCGCAACGCCAGCCAGCACGGCATCACCCCGGTGCAATGTGCCGCTTTGCACCAGTATGGTGGCCACAGGGCCACGCCCCTTGTCGAGCCGGGCCTCGATCACGATCCCCTTGGCCGGTGCGTCGACAGGGGCCACGAGTTCGAGGATTTCGGCCTGCAGCAGCACGTTCTCGAGCAGATCGTCGATGCCCTGCCCCGTCTTGGCCGACACGGGAATGAACGGAACGTCACCCCCATATTCTTCGGGCACGACCTCTTCGGCGACCAGCTCTTGTTTGACCCGTTCGGGGTTGGCTTCGGGCTTGTCGATCTTGTTGATGGCGACCACCAGGGGCACGTGGGCTGCCCGAGCGTGGTGGATGGCCTCTTTGGTCTGGGGCATCACGCCGTCATCGGCCGCCACCACCAGAATCACGATGTCGGTGGCCTGCGCACCGCGCGCCCGCATGGCCGTAAAGGCCTCGTGGCCCGGGGTGTCCAGGAAGGCGACCTCACCGCGCTCGGTCTTTACGTTATAGGCGCCAATGTGCTGGGTAATGCCACCTGCCTCACCCGTCGCCACCTTGGTGCGCCGGATGTAATCGAGCAGCGAGGTCTTGCCATGATCGACGTGCCCCATGACTGTCACGACCGGTGCCCGTGGCAGGGCTTCGACCTCGGCCGCTTCAGTATCGGCCAGGAACGCTTCCGGATCGTCGAGTTTGGCGGCGATGGCGGTATGACCAAGCTCTTCGACCACGATCATGGCCGTTTCCTGGTCAAGAATCTGATTGATGGTGACCATTTGCCCCAGTTTCATGAGCTGTTTGATGACCTCGGCCGCCTTGACCGAAATCTTGTGAGCCAGATCCCCAACGGAAATGGTTTCAGGCACATGCACTTCACGGGCAATGAACTCTGACGCTGGTGTTTCGTGAAAATCGGCCTGACGTCGGCCGCCGCGCCCACGCCCGCCCTTGCCGCCGCGCCCGGGCTTGCCGCCGGTACGCCAGGCCTCACGGCCCGAGCCGGCAGACAACGTGTCGGCCTTGGACGGCTTCTTGCGGCCTTCGCTGGACCAGCTGGACGATACATCGGCCGTCTTGATGACTTTCTTGCCATCGGCTTCTTTTCGAGGCGTGCCCTTGGAGCCCGCTGCCTTGTGTGACGCGGGCGTCTCTTCGGGCTCTGGGGCGCGCAGCACCTTGCGCGGCTGGCGCATCATTTCGCGCAGCGCGGCCGCCTCGGCCTCGGCCGCGCGGCGGGCGCGCTCGCGCTCGGGCTCGGCGGGCGCCCTGCGGGCCTTGCCTGGTGTCGCGGCAGCCGCGGCCGGTTGCGATACGGGGGTTGCGGATTGGGTTTGGGTACCCGGCCCGGCACGACGAGATCCAGCTTCGGCAGGCGTGCCGCCGCCATCGACCACGGTATCGGCGACCTGCACCGGCGCATCGGAACCCTGCAAAGCGGCGCCTTCGGGCGCTGCCACAGGGTGGTCTGCGCGAGCCGCTGCTTCTGCGCCAGCATCCCCCGAATCAACCGCAGGCCGGGTTTCATCTGGCCCGGATGTTGCCGATTCGGGCGCGCGCACCTGTGGCGCGGGCGCCTGGGTGGCTGACTCGGGCGTGGCCGTCTGTGCCGGAACGGCGGCGGTGCCCTGGGCCGGCTGCGCAAGCGCTGGTGCCTCGGTGGACACCGAACCTGCGGCGGCTGGCACTGCTGCCGCGGTAGCCGATGGGACCGTATCGGGCAGCGCCGACGGCGCTGCTTCGGCGGCCGCAACAGGCGCCCTTGACTCGGGCGCCACTGGCGCGACGGCCTGGGTTTCATCTGCTTCGGGGCCGGTCGTTGAAGCCTGCGCATCTGAGGCCTGCGCAGCCACTGCTGCAGCTTCGGCACGAGCGGCCTCGAGCAGTTCACTGCGATCGCGCTTGACCAAAACCCGTTTCTTGCGCACCTCGACCTGTATGGTGCGTGACCGGCCCGAACTGTCGGCCTGATGGATTTCGGATGTTTTTCGACGCGTGAGCACGACCTTCTTGCCAGAGCCGGAACCATGCGAGCGGCGCAGGGATTCGAGCAAGGCACTTTTATCTGCTTCGGTCACCTCGGCGTTCACTGAAGCCAGCTCCACACCAGCCGAGCGGAAGTGGTCCAGCAGGACAGGCGCGGGCATGTTCAGTTCTTCAGCGAGTTGGGCGACGGTGTTACTCGACATTCGGCTCTCTCTTTGACTTCGTTGATGGGCGTACCGGGGGATGCGTGAAGGCTCAGCCCTCTTCATCCTCGAACCAGTGCGCCCTTGCCTGCATGATCATGTCGCTGGCGATGTCTTCCGGGAGCCCTGTGAGCTCGGCCAGTTCATCGGTTGCCAGTTCAGCCAGATCATCCAGGCTGGTGATGTTGTTTTCTGCCAGACGGGCCACGATGGCTGCATCCATACCCTTGATTTCCAGCAGATCGCGCGCAGTCTGCACCCGTTCTTCCTGTGCAATGGCCTCGGTGAGCAGCGCATTGCGCGCCCGGGCGCGCAGCTCGTTGACCGTTTCTTCGTCGAAGGCCTCGATCTCGAGGAGTTCCTGCAAGGGCACGTAGGCGACTTCTTCGAGTCCGGTGAAGCCTTCATCGATCAGGATGTCTGCGATCTCTTCATCGACATCGAGCTTCGAGACAAAGGCATGGCGCAATTCTGCGCGCTCGGTCTCCTGGCGGTCACGGCTTTCCTCGGGGGTCATGATGTTGATCTGCCAACCCGTGAGTTCCGAGGCCAGGCGCACGTTCTGGCCGCGGGCCCCGATCGCCTTGGGCAGATTTTCTTCATCGACCACGACATCCATGGCGTGACGTTCTTCATCGACCAGGATGGACTCGACGTGCGCCGGCGCCAGCGCGCCGATCACGAATTCGGCCGGCGCATCGGCCCAGAGGACGATATCGACCTGTTCACCACCGAGTTCATTGCGCACCGCGGTGACGCGTGACCCGCGCATGCCCACGCACGTGCCGATGGGGTCGATGCGCTTGTCGTAGGCCACCACGGCAATTTTGGCACGGACACCGGGATCACGGGCCGCCGCCTTGATCTCGAGCAGACCCTGCTCGATTTCGGGGACTTCATTTTCGAACAGTTCACGAATGAAATCAGGCGAGGTGCGCGACAGGATGACCTGCTGACCACGCGCTGCATGATCGACGCGAAGCACATACGCGCGGATGCGATCGCCCGCACGAATGTTCTCTTTGGGGATCATTTCGGTACGCGGCAGCCGGGCTTCGACCTTGCCGATCTCGAGGATGGCATCCCCTTTGTCCATGCGCTTCACGGTGCCCGAAACAATGCTTTCGCCGCGATCGAGAAAGTCGTTGAGCAACTGCTCGCGTTCGGCGTCGCGAATCTTCTGCAGTATGGCCTGCTTCGCAGCCTGCGCCCCGATGCGACCAAATTCGACCGGTTCGAGGGGTTCTTCGATGTATTCGCCCACTTCGATGCCCGGCACGATTTCCTGGGCATCGGTATGGAGTTCCTGTGACTGGGGCTCCTGGAGGCCAGCCTCGTCGGGCACCACGAGCCAGCGCCTGAACCCTTCGTGTTCGCCTGTTTGCCGGTCTATGGCAACACGGATGTCGACATCTTCCTTGAAGCGCTTCTTCATGGCCGAGGCCAGAGCGCTTTCGAGCGCGCCAAACACCACTTCGCGCTCGACATTCTTTTCACGCGCCAGGGCGTCTACCAGCAGGAGAATTTCACGGCTCATCGCTTCTTACCCTTGAAATCGAGAATCGGGTCCAGCCTGGCCCTATCCACATCGTCACATGAAAACGGCAGTACACGCTGCTGGCCCGCATCGTCTTGCCAGTGCAGGCTGAACCTTGCCGGGTCTTCGGACTCGAGGTGCAACAGGCCCACGAATGTCTTGCGCGATTCGACCGGCTCATGCAGGCGCAGTTCGATGCGCTGGCCGGCGAACCGGACAAAATCGGCAGGCCGACGCAGCGGCCGGTCAACACCCGGCGAACTGACCTCGAGACGCCGGTAATCGACCCCTTCGACATCGAAGACGTGCGAAAGCTGGCGAGACACCTGCTCGCAATCTTCAATGCGCACCCCGTTCGGGCGATCGATGGTGACACGCAATACCCCCATGCGCGCGCGCTCCACGTCAACCAGTTCGACATCGAAACCCAGCAGGGCCTGCCGGGTCACCGTGAGAATGTCTGCCATGAAATCCAAAAAAAAGGGGCTGTCCGCCAGCCCTCTGTTTGCCCGCAAGAAGCCGGGCGAATTCAGGTACCTTCGGGTTGCCCCGAGCCCACAACACAAAGTGCTGTAAAGCCTTGCATTGTAACATCATTTGGATGCAACAATGCAGGATTTTTCTTGCCCCTATCGAGAGCGGCCCACACGCCAAAGCTGGGATTCATGCGCATGGGCGCCACGCGGCTGGTGTTCGCTGCGTGCCTCGGTGCCACGACGCGCCGGCCGCTTGGCACCTGCTGCCGCCTGTGGCGCACCCGCGGGCTTGCCTGGCCGCGCAGGTTTGGCCGGCCTGGCTGGCTTGCTGCCCTGCCTGGTGCCGCCCGATTTCCTGCCGCCGGGCGCAGCTGCCCCGCCGTCTTCAGGCACGCCCGCGGCAGCCCTGTGGCCAGCCTGCCCCGTTTTCTTGCGGGATGGCTTGCGACCCTGCTCTGGATGCCCATTGGCCAGACCACCACTGATCAGCAGCCCTGGCCCGAAAGGATCCACACCCTGCCGACGGCCGCCCGATACCTTGCCGCGCCGGTTGAGCCGCGCCCCATTCTGGCCATTCTGTGCGACGGTTCCGAACCCGGGCGGCAGGGCGCTGGCATGCGTGAGCGGCTGACGCTCGTGTGCGGTCTCATCGGCCGGCCCGGCCCCCAGCAGGCCCAACTGGACCATCAGCGCCCCCACCAGGTTCTGATCGAGTTCTTCCCAGCGCCCCCGGCGCAAGGACGCAGGCAGAACGAGATCGCCAAACCGGGTACGGATCAGCCGGCTGACCACGACGCCCACCGCCTCGAACAGCCGCCTGACCTCGCGATTGCGGCCTTCGCCCAAGGTGACCCGATACCAGCGATTGCTGCCCTCACCACCCAGATAATCGAGCGTATTGAAACGCGCAGGACCATCGTCGAGTTCGATGCCGTCGAGCAACTGCTGCTGCTTTTCGGCGTCGAATTCGCCCAGGACCCGCACAGCGTATTCGCGTTCGGCACCGTAACGCGGATGTGACAGCCGGTTGGCCAGATCACCGGATGTCGTGAAGATCAGCAGGCCTTCGGTATTCAGATCGAGGCGCCCGACCGACAGCCATTTGGCACCCCGCACGCGTGGCAAGCGTGCGAACACCGTGGCCCGCCCTTCGGGATCGTCATGGCTGACGATTTCTCCGGCCGGCTTGTGATAGATCACGACACGGGGCAACTTGCCGGCTTTCGGGCGCGACAGCAGGCGGCCGTTCACGCGCACCTTGTCATCGGGCCCGATGCGCTGCCCGACGTGGGCGGGCTCACCATTGACCGACACCCGCCCTGCCACGATCAGATCCTCCATGTCGCGCCGCGAACCCACCCCCGCATCGGCCAGCACCTTGTGCAGTTTGGGCCGCAGTGCGTCATGTTCGAGATACGTGCCCAGCCGGCGCTCGAGTGGCTCGGCCTGCTGCAGATAGGACAGCGCCTGATCGGCCTCTTCGGCTGAGCCGGGATCCACGCCGGGCACAGGCTCGGGCGCCCTGTCGGCCGCATCTGCCCGACGGCGCCTGTACGGGCTGCGCAACTTGCGCCCGTGCGAACGCCCCTTGCCGGCACGCTCGGCCGCAACGGACTGTTCTGCCGGGTTCTGGACGCCGGGTTCAGTGGCTTCGAGATCTGCTGTCATGAGGCTGTGTCACTCCTGAAACAATTTTTTCTGTGACCCATCCGGGTCGGCTGAATCGAGAAATAATGCATCGACCCGAGCAGACTGCTGGGGGTCGAGGGCGGGCAGTTCATCGAGGGCCCGCAACCCGAGATCATCGAGAAAACGACGCGTGGTGCCCCAGAGTGCGGGCCTGCCCGGTGCGTCGCGGTATCCCAGCGCCTCGATCCAGCCACGCTCTTCGAGCGTACGCATGATCTGGCTGGATACCATCACCCCGCGAATGTCTTCGATATCGCCGCGTGTGACCGGCTGGCGCCACGCAATGATGGCCAGTGTCTCAAGGACAGCACGAGAATATCGCGTTGGCTTTTCGGGGTTGAGGCGACCCAGGTAAGGCTGTACGTCGGGGCGGCTCTGGAAACGCCACCCGCTTGCCACCTGAACCAGTTCCAGGCCCCTGTCTTTCCAATCCAGTTGCAGGGCAGCCAGATGGCGACGGATGTCGTCTGCCGAAACCTGATCCTGAAAAAGTTTGCGCAGCTTGCCCACCATCAGGGGGTGTTCTGCACACAACAGGGCAGCTTCAAGTATACGCAGGATTTCCGCTTCGGTCATTGTAACTTGAACTCAAAAGGTTTGCTTGCATTATTTTTACAGACTTGCTATAGTTTCGTCTTCAGCCGCGGGGTGGAGCAGTTTGGTAGCTCGTCGGGCTCATAACCCGAAGGTCACAGGTTCAAATCCTGTCCCCGCAACCAATAAGATCAAGAGCTTGCCGAAATTCGGCAAGCTCTTGTGCTTTCTGAATTCGGTGTTTGCTGCAGTTTTGCTGCGCTTGTCGCTAAACCTGACTCCAACGCGAAGTCACGCCGGACCACAAAGGGGCAACCGCAGAACGTGCTTGGCTGCAGCAACTGCAAAAACATCCGCTTGCCCGACGCACCCTGGCCAGCCTGCGCAGCGTCGACTTCTCGACACACCACGACGAGCGGCAGAAAGAGGTCGCACCGAAGACCGTACATCTTGAATTATCGCTGATGTCGTCTGCCCTGGCGACCGCCAGCAAAGACTGGTCCATCCCCATTGCCAACATCCGCAAGCCCGAGCTGCCGCCCGGGCGAGAACGACGATTGGAGGAGGACGAAGAAGAACGGCCGTTTGCAGCGGCGGATGAAGCACGTGCCTCGACACTGGGCACGGGCATCACTCTAGCGCTTGAAACGAGGATGCGTCGCGGAGAAATCGCACTGTTGACCTGGACCCAGGTCGATCTTGAGAACAGGACGATGAGGCGCATCTTGCGCCTGCTGCATGAGCCTCTCCAGGACGACTTCACCCCTTTCCAAAAACCACGAAGAACAGCCAAAGCTATATGCCCACTCTCTACTGATTCACCCTTTCACAACATATGGACTGTAAATACTGAATACAATTTGCGGGCTGTATTTTTCTTACCTTGTTCGTTGTATATTGTCGTTTTACAAATTATAATCTGTAAATCAGAGATACAAAACAAGGTTTGTATGTCAGACTTTACAGTCCGCACTGCGGAGCAGCTTCCCCTGCTGTTGCAAGCATTCCGAAAACAGGCCGGCCTGACCCAGGCTAACGTCGCAAGCCGACTGGGCGTCACACAGCAGACGCTTTCCTCACTGGAACGCAATGCAGAAAAGGTCAATGCTGGCCGACTACTGGCGCTGCTGAGCGCACTCGGGGTAGAGATGGTGCTGCGTCAGAGCGGTGCTCCACACACACCCAAACCGCCATCAACCGCTCCCGACTGGTGAGTGAATGGGAAGGCGCTCACACACACAGACTCTGTATCTTTGGATGAACGACGCTTTCGTCGGCACCTGGAGCGTACATCCCCATACGGGCGAGACACTGCAGTATGACGACGGCTGGGTGGCCTCCGAACAGGGTCGACCGCTATCTCTATCCTTGCCGTTTACTCCAGGCAACCAGCCACACCGCGGCGATGCTGTACAAGCCTACTTTGAAAACCTGCTCCCAGACAGCAAAGCCATTCGCGAACGCATTGCGCGCCGGTTTCAGGCGGGCTCGACTCAGGCCTTCGCATTGCTGGCCGAAGTCGGGCGGGACTGCGCAGGAGCACTGCAGATACTTCCCGATGACGCCCCACCCCAAGGCGTTCAAGCGGTAAACGCCACGCCGTTGGACAATACAGGCGTGGCTCGCGTACTGCGCAGCGCCCTGACGCCAGCACCACTGGACGGTCGGGACCTCGATGCTGGTGATTTCCGGATTTCCATCGCGGGTGCGCAGGAAAAGACCGGACTGCTTTGGTTCAACAGCCAATGGCATCTACCTCGCGGGGCGACGCCAACTTCGCACATCCTCAAGCTGCCGCTGGGCCTGGTCGGCAATTTCAGGCTTGACATGAGCGGGTCAGTGGAAAACGAATGGCTATGTTCCAGAATTCTGCACGCATATGGTCTGCCAGCGGCACGAACGGAGGTCGTCCAGTTCGAGGATATGAAGGCGCTTGCCGTCGAGCGCTTCGACCGCAGGTGGTGGGAGGGCAAACAAGGCAATCGGTGGCTTCTGCGACTGCCGCAGGAAGACATGTGTCAGGCAACAGGGACTCCGCCGCACCTGAAGTACGAATCCGACGGCGGGCCTGGGATCCGCACCATCATGGAATTGCTGGCCACATCCAGCAATTCCGACCATGACAAGCGCACATTCTTCCAGGCCCAAGTCCTGTTCTGGATGCTGCGAGCCACCGATGGCCATGCGAAGAACTTCAGTATTTTCCTGCGCGCCAGGGGCGCCTACGAACTCGCGCCGCTATACGATGTACTTTCCGCCTACCCGGTCATCGGCACAGAGGCAAACCAGCTATCCCCATTCAAGGCGAAGATGGCCATGGCGGTACGTTCCAAGAACACACATTGGGTCATGCGTGACATTGCACGACGGCATTGGGTGACAGTAGGAACAACACACGGCATCATGGCACCTGACGGTCAGGGCGTCGAAGCTGTGCTCGACGAGATGGTCGCCCAAACCCCGGAGGTCGTGCGTGCGGTCCGCACGCAGCTGCCTGACGAATTTCCTGCACACGTGGCGGACAGTATCCTCAGCGGGTTGCAGACAGCAGCTGAAAAATTGGCCAAGTAACCAGGAGAGAGTGTTCCTTATCGCAACACTCGCCAGAAGTTTCAGTAAGTATCCCCCGGCAGAGCCGGGGGCTTTGGTTTTGTGAGCCGCTCAAAGCGGCTGAACAAGGTCGCTCACGCGGCCCCGCATGACTGGAGCCACCGTAATGGTGGCTACTCAGCGCCAAAGACTCATCTGATCCAGTCGCCGATCTTCCTGCTCCTGATCCCTCATGTAGGCTCGGATTACTTCTTCGTCCCGCCCAACTTTGGTGGCACCGACAACATCATGTGCACATGATCCAGCTGGGTATTCCGGTTGATCGTGACCAGCGATTCCGGCATCGTGACCACTCAGTCCGGCATCGTGACCAGTGATTCTGATGATCGTGACCACCCGGGCATGTCGAGGTGGTCAACAACGCAGTAAGGATTGTACTTCGGGGCCATTTTTGGCCCCGTATGGCCAGGTTTGGGAAGCGCCAGGGGTCAGATCAGTCAGCGGCTGGCGAGGCTTGATTCGGTCGCTTGGCGGCCCGCATGGACTCGCCCTTCAGGACGATGCGGTGCGCTTGCGCAAGCAGCCGATCGAGCATGGCGTCGGCCAGGGCGGGCTCGCCGATCCAGGCGTGCCAGTGATCCACGGGCAGCTGGCTGGTCACGAGCGTTGCCCGGCTGCCGGCACGATCATCGAGCAGCTCCATCAGTGCTTCACGGGTAATGGCGTCCAGCCCGACCAACCCCCAGTCGTCGAGCACCACGACCTCGGTCTTGGCCAGCTGTGCGAGCCACCGGGTGTAGGTGCCGGCGGCCTGCTGGGTGCGCAGCTCTTCGGAGAGACGCGGCACCCGCAGGTACCGGGTGCTGTGCCCTCGGCGGCAGGCGTACTGGGCCAGCGCGCAGGCCAGCCACGTCTTGCCGCAACCCGTGGCACCAGTGAGGATCACCGTCTGGCCAGCAGTGATCCACTCGCCCAGCGCCAGACTCATGAAGCGGGTGCGCTCAAGCCCGCGGCCGGCGCGGCTGTCGAAGTCCTCGATGGCAGCCTGCGGATATCGTAATTTTGCCTGCGCGAGCAGCCGTGCGCAGCGCCGTGCGTGGCGGCTGTCGCATTCGTGCTGCACGAGCAGGGCCAGGCGTTCCTCGAAGGCCATGTCGCAGGCCGCCGGCTGTTCGATCTGGCGCTGCAAGGCGGTGGCCATGCCTTGGAGTTTCAGGGCGTGCAGTTGCGCGATGGTTTGTTGAATCATCATGTTCGATCCCCCTGCTCAGTGATAGGAGCGCGCGCCGCGCAGGTGTTCGTGCTCGGGGCTGGTCCAGGGCGCCTGGGCGGTATCGGCAAGTTGATCGCGGCCATTGGCCAGGATGTCGCGCACGGTCCGGTAGTGACAAGCGCGCAGGGACAGCGCCAGGGCGCAGGCCGCTTCCAGCCGATCTTTGCCATAGCGTTTGGCCAGCGAGAGCAGTCCCAGGCATGACCGATAGCCCTGCTCCGGATGCTTGTAGCGCGCCAGCAGCTCGCCAATCAGTGTGCCGGTGGCAACGCCCACGGTCAGCCCCCAGTCGATCAGGCGCTGCGGTGTCCATTGGCGGTGCGCGCGGTGGGCCGCTGGCATGTGGGCATCGAGCGTCGTGTAGCCGCCGGCCTGGCGGCTGCGCGCGTGCGCGGCCACGCGACGGCCCCGATGCAGCAGCTCCACGGCGGTGGCGGTGATCCGGGCATCCAGTGGCTGGCCCACCAGGGCGTGCGGCACGCTGTAGCGGTGGGCCTCGATCTCGACGTGGTAGTCCACGTGGACCCGCACAGTCTTGAAGCGCGCGTACTCGTAGCGAGTCGCGGGCAACGCGCCCATGGCCGGAGCATCGATCGCGGCGAACACGCTCGCCCGGCTGCCGGGCAGCTTCTGGAAGGGCCGGCCGTTTAATTCTGCCAGCAGCGGGCGAATTGCCCGGTTGGCGGCAGCCAGGTTGGGTAGGCGCACATGACGCAGGCGGGCGAGGATCCAGCGCTCGACCACCTGCACGGCCGACTCGACGCTGGCCTTGTCTTGCGGCGTGCGCGGGCGCGCCGGCAGCACCGAGCAGCCGTAGTGGCGGGCGAAGTCCAGCACCGTGTCGCCTACGCGCGGTTCGTAGCGGTCGGGCACGGCGATGACGGCGCGCGGGTTATCGGGCACGATGAGCTCGGGCACCCCGCCCATGAAGTGCAGGGCGCCGGTCATGCCGGCGACCCAGTCGGCGGTCTTCTGTCCGGCGGTGACCTGGGCATAGGTGTAGTGCGAGGCGCCCATCGCCGAGACGAAGATGTTGGCACGGCTGCCATCGTCGAGCGCCAGCGTGGGACCCGCGTAGTCCACGAAGAGTTTCTCGCCGGCGCGGTGCACCTGGCGCATCGAGCGCTTCAGGGTCTTGGTGTACTGACGGTAGCGTTCGCAGAACTGACTGTACTGCAGGGTGCGCCGACCCAGGTGCTCGGCCTGGTACTCCTGCCACAGCAGCATGAGCGTGACGCCCTTGCGCGAGAGTTCGCGGTGCATGGCGGCGAAGTCAGGGGCCAAGGCCTGGGCCGTGCCTCTGGCGGAGATCAGGCGCGCTTCGAGCGCGGGCTCCTCAAGGGGCTCGATGGCCGACCAGGAGAGGCCCGCCGCGTGGGCTGCCGCGACGTACTTGGCCACGACGCTCTTGGAGATGCCCAGCGCCTGGGCACAACGCCGCTGGGACTGGCCCTGCGACAAGACACGTTGCAAGATTGATTTGATCATGTGCGTTCTCAGAAGAGGCGGCGGCATACGGGCTCCAAAAAGCCCATCACACTACCGCAGAGTTGATGACAACGCGTCGTTGATCAACCTCGCTGGAATGCCCTGGTCACGATCACCGGAATCGGTGGTCACGATGCCGGAATGGCTGGTCACGATACCGGAATCAG
>NZ_JBAYPG010000011.1:0-79810 GCF_041677825.1 Castellaniella sp. | reverse complement strand
CAACATTTGTGGCAACGAATTCGCTCAGAGGGCCACTGAGGCGCACTGTCATGGTGGTGGTGTTCGTGCGGGGCATGGTCAGCTCCTTGCAGTCTTGATGTATTCAATATACTCAATAATGAACACATTACCAAGTCTGCGCGTTGCGGGATTGCGCTGATCATCCAGCCAATAGCACACCCATTTGCACCTATTTCAACAAATCAGCCGAGTGTGATCTCATAAGTCGATGGTTGAATAATCAAGCAAAGCGATGGCCATCACGTTTGGTCACGCCGGGCTGGATGAGGGCAGCAGGCATGTGCACCATATCGACGATAGAAGGGCGATACGCTACGCGTGCTGTTGCCCAATGATCGCAGTGCCCGATCGCTCTACGAACTGCGTGCCGGCGACACGCTATTGGGCAAGGGGCCGGAATTCGACAGCGTCATCCTGGCGGACTACCGTGGTGTCAGGCATCATGCCGAGCAGTTCAGCCGTCCCCAACCCAACCCATTGCACTGGAGCATGATTCATGGACATTGTCTTTGCCTCGCGTTCGATCAAACATTACGACGAATGGCTGCACGAGCTGCGTGCGGCGCTGCCGCAGCTGACCGTGCGCGACTGGCGTGCGGGCGAACACGGCCAGGCACGGATCGCCGTGGTCTGGGATCCGCCCGCGGCATTGTTCGAGCGCGAACCGCAGCTGGAGATCGTTTTCAACATCGGCGCGGGTGTGGATGCCCTGCTGAACATGCCGGGGCGGCCCGCCAGCGTGCGCCTGGTGCGTCTGGAAGATGGCGGCATGGCGATCCTCATGGCCCAGTATGCGCTCTACTATCTGTTGCGCGTCGCCCGCGGGTTCGCTGACTATGAACGGCTGCAGGCACGGCAGGATTGGCGTCGTCTCGATGATTTCCAGCCTGGGCAGTGGCCGGTGGGCATCATGGGGGCCGGGGTGATCGGCGCGCGGGTGGCCCAGGCCATTGCAAGCCTCGAGTTTCCGGTGGCACTCTGGTCGCGCAGCGGCCGTGCGCCCGCGGGGCTCGAGGCGCATGCCGGCGCGGCTGGCATGGACGCGTTCCTCGCCCGCACCCGGGTCCTGATCAATGTACTGCCACTGACGCCCCAGACTACGGGCATTCTGTCGCGGCGGGTGTTCGATGCACTCCTGCCCGGGGCCTACCTGATCAATATGGCCCGCGGCGCGCATCTGGTGGAAGAGGATCTGCTCGCGGCGCTGGCCGACGGCCAGCTGGCTGGTGCCGCGCTGGATGTGTTCGCGGCCGAGCCCTTGCCGCAAGGGCATCCATTCTGGGTGCATCCGCGCATCCAGGTGACGCCACACCTGGCCGGCATCAGTCAGCGAAGCAAAATCATAGAGCAGATTGCAGGAAAAATCCGTGCGTTCCTGCATGGAACACCTGTTTCCGGTGTGGTTGATCCGCATCTGGGGTATTGATCCCGAACAACAAGGGAAAACCCCTAAATTTAGCTATCATATCAATAAGCTATTGTTTTTAAATAATAAAATCAGTTGATATGTGATTCGTTGGCTTTTTGAAAGCCAGTCGAGGCAAACCTTGAGTTGATCTGAATCAATTCCAGGAATACAGTTCGGTGCATGCAACATTGCATGCAATGACGCATGCAGTATTCACGGAAAGGGTAGAGCCAGGATGACATCCATCACGACAGAAACAGGCAGTGCATTATTGGACCATTTCAATGCCCGTCTGCCGGACATGCGGGCATTGCTCGAACGACTGGTCAATATCGATAGTGGTTCACACGACAAGCAGGGCGTGGATGCCGTGTCGTCAATTCTCGCAGAGCGTCTGGCCGGTCTGGGTTTTGCCATCGAGCGCAAGCCCAATGCCGCGGTGGGTGATTTCGTGGTCGCTCGCAAATCGCTGGGTGGCGCCGGGCGGGTGCTGATCCTGGGCCATGCCGACACGGTCTGGCCAGCTGGAACGGTGGCGCACTGGCCGTACCAGGAGCGCGATGACGATCTGGCCACCGGTCCCGGGGTGGGCGACATGAAAAGCGGTCTGGTGATTGCATTGTTTGCCCTGGAGCACTTGCTCGAGAACGGCTTTGACGCGCTCGAGTCCATCACCTATGCCATCGTGCCCGATGAGGAAATCGGCAGTGTGAACAGCCGCGCGCATATCGAGGCGCTGGCTCGTGACGCCGATTATGCTCTGGTGCTCGAACCCGGGCGTCCGGGCAATGGCATCACGACCGCCCGGGGTGCCCTGGGCAACCTGTTCATGCACGCCCACGGCTGCACCGCCCATTGCGCCGTGAATTTCAAATCGGGCGCCAGTGCCGTGCGCGCGCTGGCCATGAAAGTGGCGGATCTCGAAGCCCTCTCCGAACCCGAAGACGGCACGGTGGTCAACGTGGGGGTGTTCGAGGGCGGGGTGGCCAAGCAGGTGGTGCCTGCCGAGGCCATGCTCAACATCGATGTCCGTGCCCGTACCCAGGAGCGCGCCCAGGCCCTGCTCGATCGCATCACGGCCATTGCGCAGCGCCAGGATGTCGAGCGGGTGCAGGTCGAAATCCGCGGCGGCATGACGCGCCCGGCCTTCACTCCGGACAACAACCGGACCCTGTATGCGCTGGCCAGGGACATCAGTGGTGAGCTGGGCTTCGACATCCACGAGGTCCCCCCGACGGCCGGGGGCTCGGACGGCAACTTTCCGGCCGCAATGGGCGTGCCCACCCTGGACAGTCTGGGGCCGGTCAGCCACGACATCTGCAGTCTGCAGGAAACCATGGAAATCCAGACGATGGTGACGCGCGGCGCCATGCTGCACGAAATCATCCGTCGAATCTCCCAGCTCCACTCCAATACACTCTGAGGAACACAATATGGCTTTGATGACGGGAAAGGACTACATCCAGTCTCTGGATGATGGTCGACAGGTTTATATAGAAGGTGAAAAGGTTGCCCGGGTGTCCGAGCATCCGGCGTTGCGTCCCATGGTGCAGACCATGGCACGCGTCTATGATCTGCAGCACACCGCGCAATATCACGAGCTCTTCAGCTACGTGAACGAAGCAGGCGAGCGCGTGAGCCGGGTCTACAAGCTGCCCGAAACCATCGACGATCTGCGCATGCGCCGCGAGATGACGCAGGCCGTACTGAAAGAGGTGAGCCCCGTCATCGACCGCTTTGGCGACGAAACCGTCACGCCGCTTTTCGTGCTGACCGACAACAAGGCATTGCTGGATCAGTACGACACCCGTTATTACCAGAACGTGCAGGGCTGGCTGAAGAAACTGCAGGCCAGCAACTGGTTCATGACCAGCGGCAATACCGATCCCAAGGGGGATCGCAGCAAGCAGCCCTACCAGCAGCCAGATCCGGACATGTATCTGCGCGTGGTCGAAGAGCGTGAGGACGGCATCGTACTGCGTGGCGCCAAATATGAGACCGGGGCGAGCTATGCGCACGTGGCTTTCGTCAAGCCCACGGTGGGGGTCTGGCTGCCCGAAAACCGCGATTATGCCGTGTCCTGCGTGGTGCCCATGAATTCGCCCAATCTGCGCCATATCTGCCGGGCACCGCTGATTCGCGATCCGGATCCGGATCAGCGCCCGTTGTCATCGCGCTTTGACGAGATCGACAACCTGATGGTGTTCGACAATGTGTTCGTCCCCTGGGAAAACGTGATCTTCTCGCGGCAGCCCGAACTGGCTGCCCAGATCCGCAAGGACCTGCACAACTGGGCCGCCCAGGGGTTTCTGGTGCGCTCGCTGGCCAAGGCCGACCTGCTCGTGGGCACGGCCCTGCTGCTGTCCGAGCAGTCATGCCTGGAGCACTTGCCACCGGTGCGCGAGAAGATCGCCCAGCTGATGGAATATCGTGAAACCATCCACGCCTTCGTGATGGCCGCCGAGGCACAGCACGAGCCCAGCCATACTGGCATGGTGATGCCCAATCAGGCGATCCAGAACGCCGGGCGCCATTTTGCGTCCACGCACTACTACCAGATGGTCCAGATCCTGCGTGATCTTTCCGGCGGGACGCCGATCATGCTGACCGACCTGAAAAATGCAGCACACCCCGAGATCAAGGCGGATGTCGAAAAGTATTACCGCATCAATGATGTCGACGCCCAGGCGCGCATGCGGGTGCTGAATCTGGCGGCCGAGCTGACGTCCACGGCGTTTGCCGGGCGCATGCAAGGCTATCAGATGTTTGCCGAAAGCCCGCCGATGGTCCAGGCCATGTCCCTGTACAACACCTACGACCGTGACCGCGCACGCGCCACGGCCGCCAGGTTTGCCGGGCTGACCTGATCCGCAGGGTGTCTCGCGGCGATGCCGCATGGCCCGGGTTGGGCCGCACGGCATCCGGACAGGGCGTGCGAACGTGCCTGAAATCACCCCGATCATGTTCTCGCTGCAGGATATGAAAGGGCTGGTGTTACCCAGAACGGCCGTCATGTCGATGCGGCTGATGATTCATCATACGGAGGAGTATCCAATGGAAGTCAAAAACACGAAGCGTTGGTTGTGGGCGGGCGCCCTGGCGGTGGGGCTGCATGCCATGGCACCCGCCCAGGCGGCCGATGACAGCCTGAATGTCATGATCTGGGGCGCGACCTGGCAAAGCGCCATCGATGAGGTCAGCCAGGGGTTCACCAAGGATACCGGGGTCAAGGTGAATCTGGTGTCCCAGGCGAGCTCTGGAGAGGGTCTGGCCAAGCTCCAGGCCATGCGTGACAAACCCACGGTGGATGTCTGGTTCACGACGGCTTCGGTAGCCACGCGTGCCATGGAAGACAAGCAGCTCTTCGATCAATTGCCCACCGAGCTGATGCCGAACCTGAAGGAACTGGTGTCGGGGTCCGCCACGGCGTACTACGCACCGATTTATTCGTACCCGACGTCGATCATCTACCGCACCGATCTGGTGGCCGAGCCCATCACCAGCTGGGCCGATCTGTGGGATCCGCGCTTCAAGAAAAAGCTGGGCATGCCCGACATGGGTTTCTTCCAGGGGCGGCTGCTCATGATCGCTGCCGGCAAGGATGGTGGCGATCCAATGGACGAGAAGCGCGGCTTCGAAGAATTGGAAAAACTCAAACCCAACGTCGTCCTGTTCTTCGCGTCGGACTCCCAGGCCCGCCAGGCGCTGGCCCAGGGTGAAGCATCGGTGATGGTCGGCCCCACTTCGCACGCCAAGCGCATCGCCGATGCCGGCTTCCCGGTGAAGGTCGTGAGCCCCAGACCCACGGTGATGAACTATGACGTGATGATGATCGTGCGTGGCGGCAAGGAAGATACCGCGGCCAAGTACATCAATTATTTGCTGTCGGCCCCGGTCAACGAGGAGGTTGCGGCGAAGCTGGGCATGGCTGCGGTCAATGTCAACTCGGAGCAACCTGCAGACCTGAAGGGGATGCTGCCCAAGGCCGAGGATCAATATGTACCGGATGAGGCGGTCGTCAACGAGCACATCGCGCGCTGGATCGACATCTTCAAGGACAAGATTGCCAACTGATGCCTGGCTGATTGCCTGACGAACCCCCATGCCTCCCGCTGTGCGCAGACACGCCAGCTGCTCGATCAGGCGAGTGGCCGCAGCCGTGGAGGTCCACAACCCATTTCAGTCATTCTGTCGAGGCAAGCAGGGGCTGCGGCCAGCGCCGCGAATCGCAGCCCCGCCTGAAATCTCGGGCAGAGGAGAAGGTTTTTGATGCAGTCTCAAACAAACAGCGTCAATCTGACCATCAGCAGGATTGGCAAATCATATGGCCAGGAACGTGTCCTGAGGGACATCACACTCGCGGTACAAGGGGGCAGCATACTGACCCTGCTGGGGCCCAGTGGTTGTGGCAAGTCAACCTTGCTGCGCATCATCGCCGGTTTTGTGAACGCCGATGAAGGTGATGTGCTGCTCAATGACCAGAGCATCCTGCACCTGCCGCCCAATCGGCGTGAAACCGCCATGGTATTCCAGAATTACACGCTGTTTCCGCACATGCGTGTGATCGATAACGTCATGTTCGGCCTGAAGATGCGCCGCGTCCCCAGGGATCAGGCCTTGACGCGCGCGGGGCAGGCGCTCGAGATGGTGCAGTTGTCGCAACTGGGCGATCGCTACCCTTCACAGCTCAGCGGTGGACAGATGCAGCGCGTGGCGCTGGCGCGGGCGCTGGTCACCGAACCCAAGATCCTGCTGCTGGACGAGCCTTTCGCAGCGCTGGACAAAAACCTGCGCGAGGATATGCAGGTCGAGCTGCGCAAGCTGCAGCAGGCGCTGGGCTTGACCATGGTCTGTGTGACGCACGATCAGCGCGAAGCCATGGTCATTTCGGACTACGTCAGCGTGATGAGCCAGGGGCGCATCGTGCAATTCGGCACACCGCTGGAAATCTATGACACGCCGCGCAACCTGTTCACGGCCCAGTTCATCGGCAGTTCCAACATTTTGCGCGCTGAAGTCGTGCAGGCCCAGGCGGGCCGGGCGATGCTGCGGCTCGGTGAGATGCCGGAATTCGAGCTGGCGACCGACCGCGCATTGAATCGCGGCGCAGCGGTGGATCTGGCGATCAAGCCGCGCGCTTTCGAAGTGTTCGACATGGCGACCGCGCGTGCCATGAATGGGCAGCTGAACGGCCACGCCGCCTTCTCGTTGCCGGGCGAAGTGCGCAACTGCGTGCTGCTCGGCAGCAGCGTCTCGTATGAAATCCGCGCGGACAACGGGGCGAACATTCTGGCCGAGGTCGAACGCGGCCCCGCCACGCGGCTGTACAAGGTGGGCGAGCGTGTGGCGTTGAGCGCGCCCACGCGGGCCTGCGTGATGCTGGAGGACGGCAGCGATGCATGACGCAAATCCGATCCACTGGCGCCAGGTCATCCTGAGCCTGTCGCCGGCGGCGCTGCTGCTGGGGATCTTTTTCGGCGCCTACGCCATTTTCCTGTTCTACAGCGTACATCCGCCAGCCACAGGGGGCGCCGCCGCAGATGCGGGCTGGACGCTGAAGTACTATCTGCGCTATTTTGCCTCGGCCAACGAACGAAACACGCTCTGGCGGACGTTCGTGATCTCGGTCGAACTCACCTTGGCCTGTATCGTGATCGGCTATCCCATGGCCTATGTCATGGTGCGTAGCCAGTCATCTTTTTTGCGCAAGTTTCTGATCGTATCGCTGGTCGTCACCTTTCTGTCGGGCACGGTGACGCGGGCCTATGCCTGGCTGATCATCCTCGGCAATCGCGGGCTGATCAATACGCTGCTGATGAAGATCGGGCTGACGGACAGCCCCCTGCATCTGGTCTACAACGAGACCGGGGTGTTCATTTCCCTGCTGCACTTCGTGCTGCCATTTTTCGTGCTGACCATGATGGGCCCGCTGAAGAACATCCCGCGCTCGCTGGAAGACGCGGCGATCAACCTGGGTGCGGGGCGCCTGCGCTGCTTTCTCCTGGTCACACTGCCCATGTCGGTGCCCGGGCTGGTGGCGGCGGGCTCGCTGGCCTTTGCCGTGGCCCTCAGTTCGTTCCTGTTTCCCCTGGTGCTGGGTGGTGGCCGGTTCCGCATGGTCTCCAACGCGATCTATGAACATATCTTCCAGGCTTTCGACGTGCCGATGGCAGCCGCCTCGGCTTCGGTGTTCCTCGTGATTTCCCTGCTCTTCTTCTGGGGATTCGGGGTTCTGCAACGCATGGTTGGACAGGGTCCGACGAACCAGGCGCACTGAGGAGGCACGCATGCACCCTGATCACAAGCCCTATTCCCGGTCCGTTTTGCTGATGGCGGTCCTGACGGCCCTGTTCCTGCTCGC
The DNA here is from genome assembly GCF_041677825.1 of Castellaniella sp. Lineage (GTDB taxonomy): Bacteria > Pseudomonadota > Gammaproteobacteria > Burkholderiales > Burkholderiaceae_B > Castellaniella. Next base: position 72,020 of record NZ_JBAYPG010000011.1, on the reverse strand, counting down.
GCCAGTCGTGTTCATCGTGATCTTTGCCTTCCACGACGGGGCCTACTTCGTGATTCCGCCCACCGGCTTTTCGTTCAAGTGGTTCGAGAATTTCTTTTCCAATGAACGGTTCCGTCATGCGATGCTGGTGAGCTTTGGCATTGGCGCGCTGGTCACACCTCTGAGTCTGGCCATTTCGGTACCGACGGCCTATGCCCTGGTGCGCGGCCGGTTTCCCGGACGTGACGCAATCAGCATGCTGATCATGTCGCCACTGATCGTGCCCGGGGTGGTGACGGGCCTGGCGTTCCTCATCCTCATGTCTGCCCTGGGCATCGGCCCCGGGTTCATCGGGCTGATGCTGGGCCTGACCTGTTTCACGCTGCCCTTCTCGGTGCGTGCCCTGGTCGCCAACATGCATGGGCTGCAGCCATCCATGGAAGAAGCAGCGCGCAATCTGGGTGCGCCGGCTTCATCGGTCTTCTGGCACGTCATTTTGCCCCAGCTGCGCCCCGGGTTGCTGGCGGGGGGGACGTTCGTGTTCGTCGAGGCCATCGATAATTTTTCGATTACGGTGTTCTTGACCACCATGAATGTCACCACGCTGTCGGTTGAAAGCTATAGCTACATACGGGATTTCGATGATCCCACGGTGGCCGCCATGGCGGCCGTGCTGATTGCCCTGTCCACGATTCTGGTATTCGTGATGAATCGGCTTGTGGGGCTGGAAAAAATGTTCAGGGTGGAGTGACAGGACTCATGGTGAATACGGAATCCCCGGTCGAGCGGGGCATGTTTCTCGAGGCCATGCGCTGTGTGGCCTCTACGGTGGCCGTGGTGACCACCGATGGCGAGGCGGGGCGCGCGGGCCTGACCATCAGCGCGCTGAGCTCGCTATCGGCCGAGCCGCCCTCGGTGCTGATCTGCATCAATCGCTGCAGTGGTGTGCTGGGCCTGATCCAGCACAACAAGAGCTTTTGCGTCAATCTGCTGGGGCGCCAGCACCTCGAGATTGCCGAAATCTTTGCCGGCCGGGTGCCGCATCGGCGCCACGACCGGTTTGCCTGTGCCAACTGGGCCAGCGGTGCCACGGGTGCGCCCATGCTCGATGAAGCCATGGTGGCCCTGGACTGCGAACTGGCAAGCCATCTGTCGTATGCGTCGCACGAAATCCTCATTGGCCGTGTCGCCCATATCCGCATCGCACGCCAGGAGCCGCTGGTGTATCTGGACCGTTCCTATTACGAGGTCGGCGCGCCGGCCCGCTCGACGGAGGTTTCGCGATGACATTCTCCATAGTCGGGCATTGCCCGGACACCGGTGCCTTCGGTCTGGCCATCAGTTCCTCCAGCGTGTGCGTGGCGGCGCGCTGCGCCTGGGTGCGCTCCGACGTGGGTGCGGTCGCCACGCAGAACCTGACGAACCCCCTGCTGGGGCCTCTAGGCCTGGATCTGCTGGCGCGCGATGACCTGGACGAGGCACACGTCATGAACATGCTGCTGGCGTCCGATCCGGGGCGGGATTACCGCCAGATTCTTGTGCTCGGTCACCATGGGCACTGCGTCCATCACACGGGGGCCCGGGCACTGCCCATTCATGCCAGCCACATCGACGAACACTGTGGTGCGGCCGGAAACCTGTTGGCCAATGACGGCATTCCAGCACGCATGGTTGCTGCATTTCAAGAATCTGCGGGCCAGGACCTGGCACAGCGCCTGCTCGATGCCATGCACGCGGGGCTGGCGGCGGGTGGCGAAACGCGTGCGCTGCAATCGGCCGGGCTGGTGGTGGCCGACCGGCACGGGTGGCAGACCGTCGATCTGCGGGTGGATCAGCACGATCAGCCGCTCACCGAGTTGCAGCGTCTCTGGGATCTGTATGCGCCCCTGCGCGATGGCTACATCAGTCGGGTGACCGATCCCCAGCGATATGTCGTGCAGTCGTGATGCCAGAGGCCCCTTGGGATAGCCTCTGGCTGAACGGGAACCTGGCCACACTGGCCGATGACCAGTGCGGGTTCGGCCTGATCAGGCACGGTGCACTCGGTATCCGCAGCGGGCGCATTGCCTGGGTGGGGCCGATGAGTGCGCTGCCGGGCGCGCCTGCGCGGCTTGCGCATCACGTGCATGATCTGGCCGGCCGCCTGCTGACGCCTGGCCTCATCGACCCCCACACGCATGTGGTGCATGCCGGGTCGCGTTGGGAAGAATTTCTCTGGAAAACCACGCCGGGCAGCGAGGCACCCCCCGCCGAACACGTGGGGCTGATGTGGACACTGCGGCAGACGCGGGCCTGCTCCGAAGACGATCTGCTCGCACAAAGCCTCACGCGTGCGCGCGCCTTGCTGGCGCAAGGGGTGACCACGCTCGAGAGCAAGACCGGCTACGGCCTGGACCTCGAGACCGAACGTCGCATGGCGCGCGTCTCGCGCGCCATTGCGCAGCGCTTGCCGATCACCGTCGTGTCGACATTTCTGGGCGCTCACGCGACAGGCCCCGAATATGCCGGCCGCCCCGATGATTACATCGATTTTCTGTGCCATACGGTGCTGCCGCGGCTCGTCGAGGAACGGCTGGTCGATGGCGTGGACATATTCTTCGATGAAAAAGGCTTCCATGCCCGTCATGCCAGCCAATTGTTTGCCTGTGCGCGTCGCTTCGGCCTGTGGATGCATGTCCATGCGGATCAGTACGTGGCGTTTGGTGCCGCGCAGCATGCTGCCGAACACGGGGCCCGGGCGGTTGCCCATCTCGAGCATGCCGATGCGGCAGCGGCGACGACGATGGCACGAACCGGGGCCACCGCCGTGCTGCTGCCGGGGGTGAGCTGGACGATGTCGCTGGGTTCCGTGCCGCCCATCGATGCTCTGCGGGCCCATGGCGTACCGATTGCGCTGGCGACCAACTCGAACCCTGGCAGCAGCCCGTGCGTGGCACCCACGGCCATCATGAATCTGGCCTGCAGGCTGTTCGGGCTGACCCCGGTCGAAGCCCTGGCCGGGTTCACGCGCTGTGCGGCGCGCGCCCTGGGGTTGCAGGAACAGTGCGGTACATTGATGGCGAATCGGCGGGCGGACCTGGCGATCTGGGATGTCGGCCATCCTGCCGAACTTTCGTCTTATATTGGGGGTGGCCTGTGCCATGCGGTCGTGAAATCAGGCAAGCTGGTGCATGTCAACCGGGCACCTTGCGTGGCCACCCAGCAACAAACCAACCTTTCGGAGTCCATATGAAGATTTACCATTCTGTCAGTTCGCCCTTTGTGCGCAAGGTCATGATCGTGGCCATGGAGCTGGGCGTGGATCAGAAGATCGAACGCCTGTCCAGCGCCGTGCATCCGATCCGCATCGATGCGAACGTGGTCGGCCATAACCCGCTGGGCCAGGTGCCCACCCTGCTCACGGATGATGGCACGGTCCTGTATGATTCGCGCGTCATCTGTGAATATCTGGATGCCACCTTCGGCCAGGGCCAGCTGGTTCCGGCCGATCCGGCGCGGCGCTGGGTGGCGTTGCGTGATCAGGCGCTTGCCGACGGCATACTCAATGCCGGGCTGCTGGTGCGCTACGAGCTCACCGTGCGCGAGCCCGCCATGCAGCATGCCGACTGGACCGCCGGGCAACGACGCAAGATCGAGGACGGGGTGCGCCTGCTCGAAGCCACGCATGAAAGCTGGGCCGGGCGTTTCGACATCGGCACGATTGCCATTGCCTGCGCACTGGCCTATCTGGATTTCAGGTTTGCCGACATGGGCTGGCGTGCGATGGCCCCGAATGCAGCGCAATGGCTGGATCGCATCTCCGAGCGGCCATCGCTGGCCGCGACCCGGCCGGCGCAACCCACTTGATGGATCCTGTATCATTGCGTTACAGGCGTTGTCCATTTATATAATAGAACGGGTTGGTGCATCGAATGCGCGTCATTGCATCGCGTCCCGTACAGGGCTATTTCTTCGAACGGAGCTTTCGAGTGTCGGGCAAGGGTTTCATCAATGCCGATCATCCAGTCACCCCAGCCAGCGGCAGTCGGGTCGTGGGCCAGGTGCGTCAGCGCCAGCAGGGATCACGGCCCGCGCCCAGTGCCAACAATCGCGCTGATCAGGTCTACCAGCAGCTGCGCAAGGCGATCCTGCATGGGCAGATCCTGTCCAGAACGCGGCTGGTCGAGGCCGAAGTCGCCGAGCAGTTCGATGCCAGCCGTACGCCGGTGCGCGAGGCGATTTCACGGCTGATCCGGGATCGGCTGGTGACGCCGCTGGCTGGCGGTGGGGTCGAGGTGGTCGACACAGAAAGCGAATACGATGAAATCTGCTGCATACGCGAAGCACTCGAGGGCGCCGCAGCCCGGCTGGCAGCGGCGCGCATCACCGAGGCCGAACTCGGGCGTCTGGATGAACTGCTGCAGGAATCCCACCGCTCGATGCTGGGCGACATCCAGGGGCGGGTGGCGACGAATCGGGCGTTTCACGAAATCATCTTCAATGCGTCCCGCTCCGAGCGCCTGATTGCGATGATCAATGATTTTCGTGAGTTTTTCCTGAACGAGCAGGTGCTGGTGAAATACTCCCGCCGCGACACCGAGACTGCAGTGAAGCACCACTCCGACATCGTTGCCGCACTGCGTGCGCGCGACGGCAACCGGGTCGAAAAACTGGTGCGCCGGCACCTCGAGCAGTTTCGCCGGCGGGCCAGGAAGAGCAGGCTCACGCAGGGCTGACATTCCACACCATACCTCAAGGAGAGGTTCATGCATTCATCTGTCACACTGGCCGTGGATGCGGCGGCTTCCACGCGCTACAGCCCGGCCGAATGGCAAACCCGGGTGGATCTGGCCGCCTGTTACCGGCTCATGCCGCTCTACGGAATGAGCGATCTGGTGTACAACCACATCAGTGCGCGCATCCCGGGCACCGAGGCCGAGTTCCTGATCAACCCGTACGGCTTCCTGTACGAAGAAATCACGGCCTCCAGCCTGATCAAGATCGATCTCGATGGCCAGGTTCTGGACAATCCGCATCGGGATCATGGCGTGAATCTGGCCGGCTACGTCATCCACAGCGCCGTGCACGCGGCGCGTGCAGACGTCCATTGCGTCATTCACACGCATTCACGCGCGGGCATGGCGGTGTCGGCCATGGAGGTCGGGCTGTTGCCCATCACGCAAACGGCCATGCGCTTTCGCGACATTGCATACCACGACTACGAAGGTGTGGCGCTTGAACTGGCCGAGCGCGAACGTCTGGTGCGGGATCTGGGTACCGAAGATGCCATGATTCTGCGCAGCCATGGCCTGCTGGTGGCCAGTGCCAGCGTGGCCGAGGCGTTCAATGCCATGTATTGGCTCGAGATGGCCTGTCGTGCACAGGTCGATGCCCTGTCGGCCGGCACGCCGCTGATCAGGCCGTCGGACGATGTCATCGCCAGGACACACCATGTCTATCGCCCGGACACCATACGCCGGTTCGGTCTGATGGAATGGCCGGCGATGCTGCGCCACCTGGATCGCAGAAATCCGGGCTACGCGGCCTGAGCGCGCCGTATGGCCGCAGCCCGTACAACCATGCTCAGTACGACTTGGGCAGCCCCAGCACCTTCTCGGCGATATAGCACAGGATGAGCTGCGGGCTGATGGGTGCAATGCGCGGGATGAAGCTCTCGCGCAGGTAGCGCTCGACGTGGTATTCCTTGGCATAGCCATAGCCGCCCAGGGTCATCACGGCACGCTGGCAGGCGTTGAAACAGGCTTCTGCGGCCATGTACTTGGCGGCATTGGCGTGCGTGCCGGCGGGCCTGGCCTGGTCGTACAGGGTGGCCGCCTTGAACACCAGCAGATCTGCCGCTTCGAGTTCGGCCCATGACTGCGCCAGCGGATGCTGGATGCCCTGGTTCTGCCCGATCGGCCGGTTGAAGACGATGCGCTCCCCCGCATATTGGGTTGCCTTGCGCAAGGCGGCCCGCCCCAGACCCACGGCTTCGGCGGCAATCAGGATGCGCTCGGCGTTCATGCCATGCAGGATGTAGCGAAAGCCCTCGCCTTCCGTGCCGATCAGGTCGTCTGCCGGGACTTCGAGCTGGTCGATGAACAGCTCGTTCGAATCCACCGCCTTGCGCCCCATTTTCTCGATTTCATGGACCCGCACACGCGCGCGATCCAGGTCGGTGTAGAACAGACTCAGGCCGTCGGTATGTCGGCGGATGGATTCCAGCGGTGTGGTGCGGGCCAGTATCAGCATTTTTTCTGCGACCTGGGCAGTCGAAATCCAGACTTTCGAACCATTCAGAATGTATTTGTCGCCGGCCCGCTGGGCGCGAACCTTGAGTTGCGTGGTGTTCAGGCCCGTATTGGGTTCGGTGACGGCGAAGCAGGCGCGCTCGCGGCCCTGGATCAGCGGTGGCAGCATGCGTTGCTTTTGCGCTTCGGTAGCAAACTGCACGACGGGGCTCAGGCCGAAGATGTTCATGTGCACGGCCGACGCACCGCTGAGGCCGGCCCCGGACTCGCTGATGGCCTGCATCATGATGGCGGCTTCGGTGATGCCCAGATTGGCACCGCCATAGGCTTCCGGCATGCAGATACCCAGCCAGCCGGCAGCGGCCATGGCCGCGTGCAATTCGTGTGGGAAACCGCCGTGGGTGTCATGCTCGAGCCAGTACGCATCATCGAAGCGCGCACAGATATCCTGGATGGCCGTGCGGATGGATTCCTGCTCTGGGGAAAAGGAAAAGTCCATGGGGTATTCCTGTTCAGTCGGTTCGTGAGGGTGTTGGGGGCGCGCAGCGTGTTTGTGGCGTATCCAGGGTCTGTGGGTTGGCCGTGGACCGGTCCGCCCCGGGCACGCCTGCTGCCGCCCCCGAACGCATGAGTTCTTCGATCTCGACCGCAGTGCAGCCCAGTTCCTGAAGGATCTCCAGACTGTGCTCGCCCGCCCGGGGTGCCGGGGTACCGGGTTCGGGCTGGGAATCCGACCAGCGGGTCGGCACGCCAATCTGGCGCAGGCGACCTTCTGTGGGGTGTTCGGTCCACTCGAACAGCCCGACATCGGCCAGGTGCGGGTCCTGCAGCAGGGTATCGACCGTGTGCAGGGGCATGCAGGGGATATCGGCCTGCTCGAGCAGGGCCAGCCAGGCTTGCGTGGTGCGTTCGAGGAAGATCTCGCCGAGCATGGTCTGCAGGGCCTCGGCATGCTGCGTGCGCGTATTCATGTCGGCCAGGCGCGGGTCGGTGCCCCAGAGCTCGGATCTGCCTATGGCCGACAGGAAACGGATCCACTGGGGGTCGTTGTATATCATGGCGCAGACGTAGCTGTCGCGGGTACGATAGGGTCGCCGGTTCGAGGCCAGCAACCGGGGGTAGCCTGCCGGCCCCAGCGGCGGGTCGAATGATTGCCCGGCCAGGTGATCGCCCAGCAGGTGGTTGACCATGGTTTCGAACATGGGGATATCGATGCGTTGGCCACGGCCCGTTTTCTCGCGGTGATACAGGGCGCCACCCAGCACGGCCACGGCATGCAGGCCGACGGTGCGATCGGCGATATTCGCGGGTACGTAACGGGGCACGTCGGTGCCCGCGGCGTGCATCAGCGAAGGCAGGCCGATGGCCCCCTGGATCAGGTCATCGAATGCCGGTCGCCCGGCATAGCGGCCAGCTTCGCCAAAGCCGAACGTACCCAGGTAGATGAGCCGCGGGTTGATCCTGGCCACCGCCTCGTAGCCCAGCCCCAGCCGTTCCATGGAATGGGGCCGCAGGTTGTAGAGCAGCACATCGGCGTCCACGAGCATGCGCCGCAGGACATCCAGGCCGGCGGGCACCTTGAGATCCAGGACGATGGAGCGCTTGCCGCGATTCACATGCAGGAACAGAGCGCCCATGCCGTCATGTCGCATGGGGCCGACTTTGCGCATCACATCGCCCTGCGGTGGTTCGATCTTGATGACATCGGCGCCCATGTCGGCCATCATCTGCGAGGCGTATGGCCCCATGAGCACCGTCGACATATCCAGTACCCGGATGCCTTTGAAAGGACCTGCCATGGTGTTTCCTTGTGGTTGCCTGAGGATCGGGGTCTGGGCGGTTCAAGCCCGGGTTCGCGCCGCTCGGCATGCATCCCGCCTGCCGGGCCGGCTTTCACGGCCCGACCCTGCCGCGCAAGTGGCAGGCCGGCATCGATGGATGCAGCCGGCGGCCCGATGCAACCCCGTCCGGCTCAGTGTACCGGGTACCAGCGATAGATATCCAATATTGTTTTATTATTCAGTGATCGTCATATACTCATGGTCATGCCGGTGCCCGATTCCATATCCAGTGCACTGCCCATCACCCTGCGGCAGTTTCAGCAATTGATCACCCTGTCCGAAGCCGGCAGCTTTCGACGGGCCGCCGAGCAGCTGCATCTTGCGCAACCCGCTCTGTCGGTGTCGATCCAGAAGCTCGAGCAGGCCATTGGCGTGCGCCTGGTCGAACGGGGTGCGCGCGGGGCGCGGCTTACGGCGGCTGGCCTGGCCGTCGTGGATGAAGCGCGCAGCGCCCTGTTCCATGCCCGGCAGGCGCGTCAGGTGGCCAATCTGGTGGCCACGGGCGCATGGGGTACGCTGCAGATCGGCTTTGTCAGTTCGGCCATCCACGACTTGCTGCCCAGGATCGTCGATGCCTTCCGGCTGCAGTACCCGGATGTGCGCTTGATTCTCCAGGAAGACAGCACGGCCGGCGTCCTTCAGCAGCTGAAGGGGCGTGAACTGGACGCCGGTCTCGTGCGCAGCCCGTTCACCCAGGATCCCGTGCTCCAGTCGTGGGTGATCCAGACGGACGACCTGATGCTGCTGGTGCCCGCAGGGCATCGCCTGGCCCACTGGCGCCGCATCCGCCTGGCCGAGTGCCGCGACGAGGCGTTCATCATGAATGGTTCGACCCGCGCACCCGGGGTGCATTCAGTGGCGCGCGGGCTCTGTCATGCGGCCGGGTTCGAGCCCCGCATCAGTCTGGAAGCGATCCAGGTCCAGACCATGCTGGGTCTGGTGGCCAACAATATGGGCATTGCCCTGGTGCCTGCGGTGACACGGCATCACCACGCCGATCGGCGGGTCCGTTTCGTGGCCCTCGATGATCCGGGCGCACGGGGCTGCATTGCCTTGTCGCTCGTTCAGCGGCTGGACAATGATTCGGCGCTCGCCAGGCGGCTGCACGAATGCGTGCCCGTGGCCTGACAGCAGCCGAATTGCCGTACCATGCAGGAACCGGGGCCAAGCCGCGCAGCGTGCCGGGGCTGGCACGGGCGCATGCGCATGGTGCCGCCCGTATCTCCGGCACCCAAGTCTCTCCGGCACGCAACATGGAAGCAGGATCATGCCCGACATTTTCACACAGCCCGTGAATCAGCGTACGCTGCACGCCCGGTCTGCCATCCATCGCATGGCGGCGTCGCCCATCCGCGACCTGGCCGATCGGGCCATGGGGCGCACTGATGTCCTGCCGTTCTGGTTTGGCGAGTCCGATCAGCCTACGGCGCCGTTCATCCGCCAGGCGGCGATCGAGGCCCTGAATCAGGGCCAGACCTTCTACACCCAGAATCCGGGGCGCGGCTATCTGCGGCAGGCACTGTCCAGTTATCTGGGCCGTCTGCACGGCCTGCCCATTGCAGAGGATCGCATCTCGGTGTGTGCCTCGGGGGTCACGGGGCTGATGCTGGCCGCGCAGCTGCTGCTCGATCCGGGCGATCGCGTGGTCGCCATCACGCCGCTGTGGCCCAATCTGATCGAGATCCCGGCCATTCTCGGCGCCCATGTCACGCGCGTGCCACTGGTGGTACGCGAGCGGCGCTGGAGCCTGGACCTGGATCGCCTGCTGGCCGCTCTGGTGCCCGGCACCCGCATGCTGGTGGTGAATTCACCCAACAACCCGACGGGCTGGGTGATTTCAGATGAAGAAATCCGCGTGCTGCTGGCCCACTGCCGACGGCACGGGATCTGGATCCTGTGTGACGATGTCTATCAGCGGCTGGTATACGACGTGCAGCGGCCGGTGGCGCCGTCGTTTCTCGCGCATCAGGCCACCGATGATCGCGTGATTTCAGTGAACAGTTTTTCCAAGGCGTGGTCGATGACCGGCTGGCGTGTGGGCTGGATGGTGACGCCGCCCGCCTTGCAGGTCGATCTGGCCAAGCTCATCGAATTCAATTACGCCAGCGTATTCGAAGTCGTGCAAAGGGCCGCCGTGGCAGCGCTCGAGCAGGGCGAGGCCGAGGTTGCACAGTTGCGCGCACGGCTGGCGCAGACCCGCAGTGCATTGGTGGATGCCCTGGCAGCGTTGCCGCAGATCGAGGTGCCGGGCGCCGATGGCGCCATGTACGTGTTCTTCAGGGTAGCGGGCCATGGGGATTCGATGGCGCTGGCGCACGCGCTGGTGGATCAGGTCGGCCTCGGGCTGGCCCCCGGGGTGGCGTTCGGGCCCGAATCGGCCGCCTGGCTGCGCTGGTGCCATGCGACCTCGCCCGAACGGCTGCTCGACGGAGTCGCCCGGCTGGCCCGATACCTGAGGGCGTTCAGAAGTACGCGTTGAACGATACGTGCACCACGTGCGGGGGCTTGGCGAAGTGCTCGCCCACCAGGGCGCGCCACGCCGGAAAGGCGTCGGACCCACGGAAATGCACGGTGTGGTCTTCGAGCGTGTCCCAGTGCACCATGAGCACATATTCGTGTGGATCCTCGATCTGGTGCAGCAGAGTGACGTGGCGGCAGCCACGTGCACTCTCGAAGAGGGGGCGGGCCTTCTCGACGGCCGCTTCGAAAGCGGCCTGTGCGCCTGGCCGAACGGTGATGTGGGCCATTTCACGAATCATGGTGTCTCCTGTGGCGTATGAGCCCGCCGCCCTGGCTCAGTTGGCCTTGAGCGCGGGCGCTACCGCAACGTTCTGTTCTTCGAAGAACTTGATGGCACCGGGGTGCACCGGGATGGGCATGCCATCGAGCGCCTTGCTGACCTGGAAGTATTCTTTCAGGTTGGGGTTCTGGATATCGTTGTAGAAGGTGTCGAGCTTCTTGTTGAAGAGCGTATCCATGAAGGCGTAGACGTCGTCATCGTTCATGTTGGCATCGACCACCAGCATGGCCGACAGGGTGATGGTGGGGATGTCGGCCGGCATGTCGGGATAGGTCTTGCCGGGGATCGTGAAGGGCGTGTAGAACGCATACTTGCCATGCAGCTTGGCGGCCATGTCGTCGGAGATGGATACCAGCGTGATGGGGGCTGTCTGGGCGGCTTCGGTGATGGCGGACGAACCGACCCCCACGGTGTAGAACATGGCGTCGATCTGGCCGTCGCGCAGCAGGTTCACGGCGCTGCCGGCGCTGCCGCGCACGGCGGTCTTCAGGTCATCGAGGGTGAGGTCGTAGGCTTCGAGCACGTTGATGGCATCTTGCTCGGTGCCCGAACCGATGTCGCCCACATAGACGCGCTTGCCCTTGAAATCGGCCGGTGACTGGATGCTGGCTTCCTTGCGGGCGAGGATGTGGATGACTTCAGGGTACAGGACGGCCAGGCCGCGCAGATTTTCGATCGGCTTGCCCTGGAAGGCTTCGACGCCTTCACCCTTGTAGGCGTAGTAGGCGACGTTGTTCTGGGTGAAGCCCATCTGCAGCTGGCCTTCGCCAATGGCGCGACAGTTGAACACCGAGGCGCCGGTGGAACGCGCATTGGCGCGCACGTTGATGTTGGCGTCGTTGATGATCTTGGCCATGCCCACGGCAGTGGGATAGTACAGGCCGGTGGTGGACCCTGAGCCTATGGTGACGAAGGTCTTGGCACCAGCCAGGGGGATCAACCCCAGGGTGCAGGCCAGAGCGATGAGAAACTTTGCAGTTCTAGAGCCCATTTTGTGTACTCCTCAAATTGTCGTGATGTATAAGGAAGTGTATCAAGGGTAACGTCGTTTGTGCACGCAACAGGAATGGACCATGCAGGTATGCATTATCGGAGGTGGGGTGATCGGGGTGACCACGGCCTGGCAATTGGCGCTGCGCGGCGCCCGGGTCAGCCTGGTCGAGGCCTGCGGGCAGGTGGCTGCGCTCACCAGCCACGCCAATGGCGGCCAGCTCAGCTACAGCTATGTGGCGCCACTGGCCGAGCCCGGGGTCCTGCCGCGTCTGCCGGCCTGGCTGCTGCGGCGTGATTCACCCTTGCGCTTCCGGCCCCGGCTCGATCCGTTGCAATGGCGCTGGGGGCTTGCGTTCCTGCGCGCCTGCACCACGCGGCAGGCCGCGGCCAGCACGGCGCAGGTGCTTGGGCTCGCGGCCCTCAGCCGGGCCACGCTGCAGGCCTGGATGCAGGCCGTTGCGCTGGATTTCCACCATGCCGGCAATGGCAAGCTGATCGTATACCGTCATCCGGGGCCACTCGACAAGGCCCGGGCGCAGGTCCGGCTGCAGGCCGAACTGGGCGGGGCCCGGCAGGCTGTGCTCTCGGCAGACGCCTGCGTGGCGCTCGAGCCCGCCCTGAAGGCCGTGGCGGGCGATCTGGCCGGCGGGCTGCATACGCCCAGTGAAGAATCGGGCGATTGCCGATTGTTCACGCAACGGCTGTTCGAGCACTGGGCCGCGCGCAGCGGCCAGTCGGCCTGGCTGGGTTCGCGGGCCTTGGGTTTCAGGCGCGAGGGCCGGCGCGTGCGGGCGCTGCGCCTGGACGACGGGCGCGAGATCGAGGCCGATCAGTTCGTGGTGGCGGGCGGGCTTGGCAGCCGCGCGCTGCTGGGCACACTTGGGTATGCGCCCCTGCTGTATGGCCTGAAAGGCTACAGCCTCACCGTGCAGGACGCCGCAGACTGCGCGCCAGCCATCAGCGTGACAGATTACGAGCGGCGTACCGTGTACGTCCGCCTGGGCGATGCATTGCGGGTTTCGGCCATGGTCGGCATGGGGCTCGATGGGCTGGCGCCCGAGCCGGATCGCATCGCCCAGGTGCGCCGCGAGGCGGGCGAATTTCTGCCGCAGGCGGACTTCGGCCGAGCGCAGGCCTGGGCCGGGCAGCGCCCGGCCACCCCGCATGGCCGCCCGCTGATCGGGCGCTGCCCCGGCACCGACAATGTCTGGCTCAATACCGGCCACGGTGCCCTGGGCTTCACCCTGGCCTGTGGCAGCGCGAGCCTGCTCGATGGCCTGATGGCCGGTGAACGCCCGGCGCTCGATCCGGCGCCGTTTGCACCGCATTGAGCCTGCACTGCGGCGCGGCGGCCGGCGTTGCTCGGACGTGCAGACCGTGCGCAGGGCCGGGCTGTGCGTTCGGGCTGCTGCGCACTCAGGCCATGGCGGGCGGCGGGGTGGGGTTGCGGCGCACCCGCCAGTGGTGGTAGGCGAGCGCCAACGCCAGCAAGGCGATGCCAAACGAGTCGGACTGCCATCCGGGAATGATCATGAGCACAGCGGCGGCAAGCATGACGAGCCGCTCGTACCAGTGCATCTTGATCTTCAGATAGCCCTGGGTGGCGGCCACGAAGGCCAGCATGCCGATCAGCGCCGTGAGTATGATCCACGCGCCGCTGTACCAGCTGCCCACGTCGATGAGCAGCAACTGCGGGTTGAAGAAGAACATGAAGGGCAGGATGGCGGTACGCAGGTCATAGATGAAGCCCTGGACCCCGGTGGCGATCGGGTCGCCCCCGGAAATGGCCGACGCGGCGTAGGCCGCGAGACCGACCGGTGGGGTGTCATCGGCCAGGATGCCGAAATAGAACACGAACAGGTGGATGGCCACCAGCGGCACCATCAGCCCCGAGGCATCGGCCAGATTGGCGATGACCGGGGCCACCAGCGCCGCCATGACAATGTAATTGGCCGTGGTGGGCAGGCCCATGCCGAGGATCAGGGAGGTGATGGCCGACAGGATGAGCACGATCCAGATATTGCCGCCCGACAGGATGTCGAGCACCTGGGTCAGGCCATAGCCCAGGTTGGTCATGGTGACCATGCCCACGATGATGCCGGCTGCCGCAGTGGCGATGGCAATGGTGGTCATGTTGCGCGCGCCGGCCTCGAAGCCCCTGAAGATGTCCTTGCAGGCTTTCCACAGACCCGCCACCACGCCGGTGCCCTTGCGCCAGGCACGCCAGGTTTCCTGCACGAGCATCAGCACCATGAGCACGAAGGTGGCATGCAGGGCGCTGCGTTCGGGTGTCAGTTGCACCCACATCAGTTCATAGAGCAGCCAGATGACCGGGATCAGGTAATGGATGCCCTTGAAGAACGTGGGCCAGAACGGCGGCAGTTCGGCGCGTGGCAGACCGTGCAGGTCGAGCTTGACGGCTTCCAGGTGCACCACGTACAGCAGGCCCACGTAGGCCAGGATGGCCGGCACGAAGGCGTAGATGATGAGCTGCGAGTAGGGGATATTCAGGAATGAGGCCATGATGAAGGCGGCCGCGCCCATGACCGGCGGCATGAGCTGGCCATTGACCGACGCGGCGCATTCGGTGGCCCCCGCCTTGACGGCCGGGTAGCCGACGCGCTTCATGAGCGGGATGGTGAAGGTGCCCGTGGTGACCACATTGGCCGTGGACGAGCCCGAGATCACCCCGGTGAGCAGGCTCGCGACCACTGCGGCCTTGGCCGGCCCGCCTCGGTACGTACCCAGCGCGCTGTAGGCCAGGTCGACAAAATACTGCCCTGCGCCCGCCTTGTCGAGCAGGGCCCCGAAGAGCACGAACAGGAACACGAAGGTGGCCGACACCTGGATGGGGGTGCCCCAGATGCCTTCGGCCGTGATGTACAGCTGCTGGATGATTTCGTTCCAGCTGTAGCCGTTGTGCAGATACAGCACGTCGGGTGGCGTGACCGGGATGATGCCGGCCGGACCCATGGCCCCGTACAGGATGATGAGCCCGGCGATGATGGGCAGTGCGTAGCCGACGATGCGGGCGGCCGCGATGCACAGAATGATGAGCAGTGCCGTGCCCATCCAGACATCGCGCTCGATGGGCACCCCGCCCTGGACGGCGATCAGGTTGTAATAATCGACAAAAATATAGAGTGAGGTGACGATGCCGCCGATGGCCAGCAACCAATCCAGCCACGGGATGCGGTTCATCGGCCCGGACTTGCCGGGATACGCCAGAAAAGCCAGTGCGAAACCGAAGGCCAGGTGGATGGAGCCGACTTTCTGGGGATCGAGCGAGCCCGTGTCGCTGGCATAGACCTGAAACAGGGACCAGGCCACGGCGATGAGTACGATCAGCCAGCGCTGCCAGGTTTTGTCGGGTTCACGCCCACCGGATTCTGCCTTGAGGATTTTTTCGGCGTCAGTGAGTACGGGCTCGGCCATGATCGGGTCCTCCTCCATTTTCGTTGCATTATGGCACGGGTGCCTGGTCATTCATGTGCCGGATCCATGAACGCGTGGCCCTGGAATGCCCACTGCAGCAAGTGGGGGATGACAGGCGCGTAGTCTCCTGAAGCGTAGAATGAGTATCGTTCTCATGAATCTGTTTTACAGGAGTGCCATGATGTCACCAGAGAAAGTACTGTATACCGCCCATGCGACCGCCACCGGCGGGCGCGAGGGCAGCGCGAAGACCGACGACGGGCGCCTGTCGGTCACCCTGTCCACGCCGACCGAGATCGGTGGCGGCGGGGGGTCGGGCACCAACCCCGAGCAGCTGTTTGCCTGTGGTTATTCGGCCTGCTTCCTGGGGGCGCTGAAGCTGGTGGCTGGCCAGGACAAGGTGACCCTGCCCGATGATGCCACGGTCAGCGCCGCCGTGGGCATCGGCCCGAATGCAACCGGGTTTGGCCTGGCCGTCGAACTGACGATCGCCGCAGCAGGGGTGGACAAGGCCGTGCTGGAAAGTCTGGTGCAGAAGGCCAACGTCGTGTGCCCCTATTCCAACGCCACCCAGAACAACATCCGCGTCACACTCACCGTACAGTAGCCTGGCGCGCGAATTTCCTGCGGGCATGCCTGATGCAGGCTGTCTGATGCAGGTCAAATAACGATGTGATCAATGTGGTTATCATGGGTCCGCACATATCCTGACCCATGAGGCCACCATGCCATCCAATGCTGCCGCACCTGCCGTGCCTGCTTCGCGCAAGGCCCTGTCCGTGCTGTTTTCCAGTACATTCGCCTTCACCATCTGCTTCGCCATCTGGACGATGTTCTCGGTGCTGGGTGTGCCGCTGAAGACAGATCTCGATCTGAACGAGACGCAGTTCGGCCTGCTGATTGCCACGCCGGTCCTGACGGGCTCGCTGGTGCGCGTGCCGTTGGGCATGCTCACGGATCGCTTTGGCGGGCGCATCGTATTCTTCCTGGTGCTGCTGGTCTGCGTGCCGCCGCTGTACCTGATGGCGCACGCCGACAGCTACATGCAGTTCCTGGTGCTGGCCCTGTTCGTGGGCCTGGCCGGCGGCACGTTTTCTGTCGGCACACCCTACGTGGCGCGCTGGTTCGCCCCCGAACGGCGCGGCTTTGCCATGGGGGTCTTCGGTGCCGGCAATTCGGGCTCCGCGCTGAACCTGTTCGTGGCCCCGCTGATCATCGCGGCATTTGGCTGGACCATGCTGCCCAAGGTATACGCCGGCCTGATGCTGGGCACGGCGGTGCTGTTCTGGCTCTTCAGCCACTCCGACCCGGGGCATCGCTCGGCGGGTAGGGTCAGCATGCTGGAACAGCTCCAGGTGCTCAAGGATCCGCGCGTGTGGCGCTATTGCCAGTACTACTCGGTGGTGTTTGGCGGCTATGTCGCCCTGGCCCTGTGGATCACCAAATACTACGTGGCCGAATATGGCTTCGACCTGACTCTCGCGGCGTTCCTGGCCATGGTGTTCTCGTTGCCTGGCGGGGTGCTGCGGGCACTGGGCGGCTGGTTTTCCGACCGCTACGGGGCGTACCCTGTCACCTGGTGGGTGATGTGGGTGTGCTGGGTGTGCTTCTTCATCCTGTCATATCCCCAGACCCGCATGACGGTCCAGACCCTGCACGGCCCCCTGTCGCTGAACATCGGCCTGAATGCCGGCCTGTTCACGGCCTTGCTGTTCATCGTCGGGGTGGCCATGGCGATCGGCAAGGCATCGGTCTTCAAGTTCATCAGCGATGACTATGTCGAAAACATCGGTGCCGTTTCCGGGGTGGTGGGGCTGGCCGGCGGCCTGGGCGGCTTTGTGCTGCCCATCCTGTTCGGTATTCTGCTCGATCTCACCGGGGTCTATTCCAGTGCCTTCATGCTGCTCTATGGTACGGTCTGTGTGTCATTGGTCTTCATGCATTACTCGTATCGCCGCAGCCCGCGGGCCGGGACCGAACTGGTGGGTGAAATCTGAACATGCCACGCCGCGGCTGCCGACGCTGCAGCCCGTGCCTGGATCCCGGAAGCGTATGATGCAGGTTTTGCCGCTTGCAACCATCGGGAGCCCGGATGCCCCCCAGAGATATATTGGCGGCCCTGATCCTGATCGTGGTCTGGGGCGCCAATTTCGTGGTCATGAAGCTGGGGCTGGAAGAATTTCCTCCACTGCTGCTGGGCGGCTTGCGGTTCGTGTTCGTGGCGTTTCCGGCGATTCTGTTCGTGCCGCCCCCGGCCATACACTGGCGCCATGTGCTGCTGTACGGTGCCACCATCTGCGTGGGCCAGTTCATGCTGCTCTTCCTGGGCCTATGGCTGGGCATGCCCGCGGGGCTTGCATCGATCGTGATGCAGTTGCAGGCCTTCATGACCGTGGGCATTGCGGCCATCGTGCTGCGCGAAACCCTGCAGGCCCAGCACCTCTGGGGCATGCTGCTGGCGGTGGTGGGCCTGCTCATGCTGTATCCCTGGAGTGAGGGGGCTGCGCCAGTGCCGCTGGTCGGGTTGCTGCTGACCCTCATGGGGGCGTTCAGCTGGGCCGTGGGCAATGTGGCACTCAAGTGCGCGGGCCAGGTGCGCATGCTGTCGCTGGTGGTGTGGGGATCCTTGGTGGCACCGTTGCCGTTCGGCCTGCTGTCGTTGCTGTTCGAAGGCAGGGAAAACATCATGTACAGCCTTGCCCACGTCAGCCTGCAGGGCGTGCTGGTGATCGCCTATCTTTCGATTCTGGCGACTTTGGTGGGTTATGTGCTGTGGGGGCAGCTGCTCGCACGCCACCCGATGGCGCGTGTGGCGCCGCTCAGCCTGCTGATCCCCATCGTCGGGCTGTTGTGCGCAAGCGTGTTTCTGGGGGAGCACCTGGTTCTGCTGCAATGGCTGGGCGGCCTCGTGATTCTCGTGGGGCTCGCCGTCAACCTGTTTGGCTGGCGCTGGCTGCAGCCGGGATTCCTGAAAAAACTTTGAATGAGGTCACTACCATGTCCATGCATCGCAAAGGGTTCGACGCCCTGATGGAAATCATTGCCCGCCCCGAACTGATATTCGTGCGCGGGCAGGGTTCCTGGCTCGAGGACCACGCGGGCAAGCGCTATCTCGATTTCGTACAGGGCTGGGCGGTGAACAGCCTGGGGCACCAGGCCCCCGAGATCGTCGCGGCGCTCGAGCGCCAGGCGCGCCTGCTGATCAACCCGTCTGCAGCGTTCTACAACCAGCCGGCCATCGATCTGGCCCTGCGGCTGGTGCAGGCCTCGTGTTTCGACCGGATATTCTTTGCCAACAGCGGTGCCGAGGCCAACGAAGGGGCGATCAAGCTGGCCCGCAAATGGGGGCAGAAGCACCGCGATGGCGCCTATCGGATCATCACCTTCGAGCATGCCTTTCATGGGCGCACCCTGGCGACCATGTCGGCATCCGGCAAAGAAGGCTGGGATCGAAAATTTCCACCACAGGTCGAGGGTTTTCCCAAGGCCCGGCTCAATGACCTGGCGTCCGTACGTGCCCTGATCGACGAGCAGACCGTGGCCGTGATGCTCGAGCCGGTGCAGGGCGAAGGGGGGGTCATACCGGCCACGCCGGCGTTCATGCAGGCCCTGCGGTCGCTGACCCGCGAGCATGGCCTGCTGCTCATCGTCGATGAGGTGCAGACCGGGATGGGCCGGACCGGTCGGCTGTTTGCCTACCAGCATGCCGATGTCGAGCCCGACATCATGACCCTGGGCAAGGGGATCGGTGGCGGCGTGCCGCTGGCCGCTCTGTGCGCGCGCGAGGCGGTCAGCTGCTTCGACCCGGGCGACCAGGGGGGCACCTACAATGGCAACCCGTTGATGACGGCCGTTGGCGTGGCGGTGTTCGATGCGCTGACGGCCCCGGGGTTTCTGGATGACGTCAATGCCCGGGCGCAGCTGCTGTCCACCGGGCTGCTGTCCCTGTGTGAAAAATGGGGCCTGCCGGGTGAACGCGGCCTGGGCCTGCTGCGGGTGCTCGAACTGGACGGCGACCACGGGCCGGCCCTTGTTGAGGCGGCGCGTGAACGCAGCCCCGAAGGTCTGCTGCTGAACAGCCCGCGCAACAATCTGCTGCGCTTCATGCCGGCCCTGAATGTCACTGCCGATGAAATCGAGACCCTGCTGAAGTGGCTCGATGGCCTGATCGGTCAGGTGTGCACGGCGTAGCTGCAAGCGCCGGCAGCGGCCGGCCACGGCCGGCCAGCGGGCATGCGCGCTGGCCCGTCTGCGCCTGCGGCGGGCTCGGGTGATTCAGCTGCCGCAGCAGGCGGCAGGCTTTGGCCACATGGCCTGCCCGTGATCAGGGCTTCGCTGGGCGGTATTTTTCCAGCAGCGCCTTGGCGGCGTCGATGATCAGCAGGGTGTCCAGGCCCACGGCGACGAACTGGGCACCCAGCGCCAGGCAGCTTTGCGCAAAGGCCTGGCTGGTGGTCAGCACACCAGCGGCCTTGCCCATCGAAAGTACCGTGCGCATGCCGTCTTCGACGGCCTGGCGGATGGCCGGGTTGCCAGGGTCGTGGATATGGCCCATCGAGGCACCCAGGTCCGTCGGGCCAAAGAACACGCCATCGACACCATCCACTGCCGTGATGGCCTCGAGGTTTTCCAGCGCGCGTACCGATTCGACCTGCACCATGAGGCAGATTTCGTCATTGGCCCGCTGCAGATAGTCGGGGATCAGTTTCCAGCGGGCCGCCCGGGCCAGTGCCGTGCCGACGCCGCGCGTACCCTGCGGCGGGTAGCGCGTGGCGGCCGCCAGCGCCCGGGCCTGTTCGGCCGTGTCCACCATTGGAATCAGCAGGTTCTGCGCGCCGATGTCCAGCAGTTGCTTGAGGCCGGCGGGATCCGCTGACGGGGTGCGCACCACGGGTGCTGTGGGATAGGGCGCCATGGCCTGCAATTGCCCGAGAATGGTGCGCAGGTCGTTGGGGGCATGTTCCGCATCGATGACCAGCCAGTCGAAGCCGGTGCCGGCCAGGATCTCGGTCACGTAGGGATCGGCCGTGCCGGCCCACAGGCCGATCTGGGCCTGGTTCGAGCGCAGGGCCTGTTTGAAGGCGTTGGGTTTCATGAAAGGCAGCCGTTGACGAAAATGGGGTTGGAATCCGGTGGTTCAAAGTCTGCTCGCCCGTCAGGCAAAGCGGAAGGCAATATGCCCCAGCGGGCCGTAGTCTGCGTGCAGCGTATCGCCCACCTGACCGGTGATCGGACGCGTGAAGGATCCCGACAGCACGACATCGCCCGCCTGGAGGTGTTCGTCGAATGGTGCGATCTTGTTGGCCAGCCAGGCGACCCCGGTGGCCGGGTGCCCCAGCACGCCGGCAGCCAGCCCGGTCTCCTCGATGATGCCGTTGCGCAGCAGGATGGCACCCACCCTGGGGATGTCCAGTGCGTCCGGGCGCGCCGGTGTGCCGCCGATGACGATCCCGGCGTTGGCGGCAAAGTCGGAAATCGTATCGTAGACCTTGCGCGGTGCCCCGCTTTCGCGGTCGTATTGCTCGATGCGGGCGTCGATGATCTCGAGCGCCGGGACGATGTATTCGGTGGCCCGCAGTACGTCGAACAGATCGACACCCGGGCCTTTGAGATCGCGTGCGAGGATGAAGGCCAGCTCGACCTCGACGCGCGGTGCAATGAAGCGCGCAAAGGGAATATCGCCGTTGCCCTCGAAGAACATGTCGTCCATGAGCGGCGCGTAATCGGGTTCGCTGATCTGCGAGGCCTGCTGCATGGCACGCGAAGTCAGGCCGATCTTGCGCCCCCGGATGCGGCGACCGTCCTGCAGTTCGCGCTGCACCCAGGCCTGCTGGATGCGGTAGCCGTCTTCTATGGTCATGTCGGGATGGCGGGCCGAAAAATGGCGCACCGGCGTGCGGGTCTTGCGCGCGTCGTAGAGTTCCTGGGCAAGCTGATGAATCAGATGGTCGGCGAGCATGGTCAGTCCTTCAGGCGTTGGTGCAGATTGTTGTGCTTCCAGGCGCCCGGCGGCGGGAATTCCTCGACCACCAGCGAAAGGGCCAGACCCTGGCGCTCGTACAGATCGGCAAAATGCTGCTTGAGCACCTCGAACAGGTGGTCTCCGGTGGCCTGCAGCACCTGGGCCGGGCGTTTGTTGCCGATGCGCAGGGTGGCGTGGACATAGGCGGCATCTGCCACGCGGTCGTTGGCAATGCAATACGCTTCACGGGGTTCGGCGCGCACGCGGATGCCCGCCACCGGATAGACGGGCTGGCCATCGGCGCGTTCGTCGACGAGCACCTGCGAGAGCTTGCGCAGCAGGCTCGGGATGTCGGTCAGGGGGCGCAGGTTGGCGCTGTATTCAAGCGTGAGGTGAGGCATGGTCTTTCCTGGATGAAATTGATGTGATGGACCTGTCGGGACGGGCTCGTCAGGCTTTTGCGGTGGGTGCGGCCGGAATGCCGAAGACCTCGTCACCCACGATATGGCTCACCAGCCGGCCGATGTGCTCGATTTCGGTGGTCACCACATCGCCGACCTGGACGTCGACCACGCCCTTCGGGGTCCCCGTGAGGATGACGTCACCCGCCGCGAGGGTCATGAAGCCGCTCAGGTAGGCGATGATTTCGGGGATGTCGAACACCATGTCGGCCGTGGTGCCTTCCTGGGTCGTCGAACCGTTGACTTCGGTGCGCAGTTGCAGCCTGCCGGGGTCCGGGATGTCGGCAGCATCCACCAGCCACGGGCCCAGCAGCGTACAGGTGTCGCGGTTCTTGACGCGCAGATTGGGTCGGTACCAGTTCTCGAGGTAGTCGCGTATGGCGTAGTCATTGGCCACGGTATAGCCGGCCACCACCGACAGCGCCTCTTCGCGGGGCACGTTGCGGGCCGTTCGGCCGATCACCACGGCCAGTTCGCACTCGTAGTGCATGAATGTGGCGTCGGCGGGCCTGCGGGTCTGCCCGCGATGGCCCATGATGGCCTGGGGGCTCTTGATGAAGGCCAGGGGCTCGGCCTGCTTGTCGAAGGACAGCTCTTTTGCGTGATCGGCGTAATTCAGGCCCAGTGCAAAAACCGTGCCGACCTCGATGGGCGGCAGCCAGACGACGGCCTCTTCGGCCAGCACGCGGCCGTCGGCAAGCTGCAGGCCACGAGGGTGGGGGGTCGCATGATGGATTGCGCCAGCGTAGGCGACGCGTGCGTGTTTCATGGCTTGTTTCCAGTGAATGAGGGCGATTCCGGGATCAGGTGGTTTTCCAGCCGGCCCAGGCCGGCGATTTCGATGGCCACGGACTGGCCGGCCCTGACCAGGGGGGCTTCTGCAGGCACGCCAGTGAGCAGCACGTCGCCCGGAACCAGCGTCATGAAGGCCGTGATGTCCTGCAGCAGTCGGCCCAGAGGGCGTATGAAGCCGGCGGTGCTGGCCTGTTGCTGCCGGATGCCGTCGACATACACCGACAGCGTGACGTCATCGGGGTCGGGCAGCAGGCGGGCCGCACGGATCCAGGGCCCCATGGGACAGCTGTGGTCGCGGACACGGAAGGGCAGGGCCGGGCGGTAGAAACTGTCGTGCGGCACGGTCAGGTCGTTGACGATGACATAGCCTGCCACACAGGCCAGGGCGTCCTGTTCGCGCACCCGGCAGGCCGTCGTGCCGATCACCGCGCCCAGGGCGGCACCCGCGAGCAGGCCTTCGACCCCCGCAGGCACGACGACCCGGGTGCCATGGGCGCACAGCGTGTTGCGCGGCTTGATGTACAGCACCGGGGCCTGCGGAGGCGCCTTGTAGGGCGGCTGGTGTACGGCATCGCCCAGCGCCTGCAGGGCGCGGCGGTCATTGAGCAGCGTACCGTACACCGAGCCTCGCACCGGCGCATGCACAGCCACCCCTGCCGCGAGCCAGCCCCGTGCGGTTTCAAGAGGGACGTCAACGGGGGCGGGCTGGTCGCAGCGCCACAGATAGGTGTCGTTCAAGGGAAGGGCAAATGGGTTCACGGCAAGCCTCTGGTTGCGACGGGTGTATGAAATCTCGCGGTATCTTTGCACTGTCGCGGCGCATCGGTCAAATGCATCGGCGGCCCCCAGCCCGAGTGCGGGAAAATACCCATTCATGCGGGTCCGGCTTTGTATCGGCCGATACATCCCCAATGGCCGGGCGTTGCTAGACTGGCGTCGCGGTGTCCAATGTCATCATGCAAAACAGCGGCAATTCGTCGCGCCCGGGCTCGCATGACCGTCGTGCCTGGGCTCGCATGACCTTACTCGGAGAAGCCATGAACAAGTTCGGATTGTCTTTTTGTGCAGCCTCATTGGCCGCATTGTGCCTGGCGCAGTCTGCCCAGGCGGCAGAGCAGCGCCCGGAGTTTGTCGTCGGGGTCGTGAATTCCGTCACGGGCGGCGCATCCGCCATCGCGGCCGGTGCCGTCTCGACGTTCGACCTGCTCGAGGATCGCTACGCCAAGGATGACACGCTGCCCTTCAAGGTGCGCTTCATCAACTACGACGACGGCTCCGATCCGGCCAAGTCGGTGAATACCGTGCGCAAGCTGATTCAGGAAGACGGCGCGCACCTGGTCATCTGCTGCACCACCACACCGGCTTCGCTGGCCGTCAACCCGGTGGTCGACGAAGCCCGCACCCCCAATCTGTCGCTTGCTTCTGCGGCTTCGGTCATCGACCCGGCGGCCGAGCACCCGTTCACGTTCAAGGCACCGCTGACCGACCGTCTGATGATCGCCTACACGATAGACTACATGCTCGACAAGGGCTACAAGAACGTGGCCTTCATGGGGCTGGATGACTCCTACGGCGAGGGGGGCTGGGTCGAATTCAAGAATATCGCGGCCGACAAGGGCCTGAACATCGTGGCCGACGAGCGCTTTGCGCGCGGCGATACCAACTTCACGCCCCAGGCGCTGAAGGTCTCCAGGGAGAAGCCCGATGCCGTCTATTTCCACGCCATTCCGCCCTCTTCGGCGCTGGCCACGGCCGCGCTGCGCAGGGTGGGGTACCAGGGCCCGATCTTCCATGGGGCCGGTACACCTACACCGTCCTTCATTGCCGTGGGCAAGAAGGCCGTCGAAGGCGCCATCGTCGGGGCCACCCCCTTCACCGTGCGCGAGCAACTGCCTGCAGACTACCCATTGCGGCCGGTGATCGAGGCGTTCGTCACGAGCTACGACGCGAAGTACGGGCCGGGCAAGGTCGACATGTTCTCGGCCCAGGCCAACGACACTATGCTGGTGGCCATCGAGGCCCTGAAGCTGGCGACCCAGGCGGGTGTCGATGCGAATGATCTGCCGGCCGCGCGCGTGGCGGTGCGCGACGCGCTCGAGAACGTCAAGGATCTCAAGGGCGTCAACGGGATCTACACCTTCTCGCCTGACAACCACCTGGGTATCGATGAACGCAGCACGCTGCTGGTGGAAGTCGAAGACGGGCAATTCAAGCTTCTGGCCGATTGATGGATGCTTTGACAAGCCTGTTCCTGCTGGTCGACGGCCTCACCAATGGGGCCGTCTATACCTTGGTGGGGCTGAGCCTGGTGCTGGTCTACACCACCACGCGGGTGGTGAACATCGCCCAGGGGGAATTCGTGGCCTTTGGCGCGCTGACCTTCGCCACCTTCATGGAGGGGCGGCTTGCCCCCGTGATCTACGTCGTCGCCATCACCGGGGCGGTGTGCCTGGTGCTCGATGTGGTGCGCGCGCGGCGCCAGCATCACAATCCCTGGCGCCTGGCGACCATCTACGTCCTGGCGGCCGTGGTGCTGGCGGTACTGACCTGGCTGGCCCTGGCCACTGGCTGGCTGGTCCTGCAAATGGTGGCCACGCTCGCGCTGGTGGCGGCGCTGGGGCCCATCATCTACAGGTTGACGGTGGAGCCCAAGCCTGACAATCCCATCATCGTGCTGGTCATCATCAGTATCGGGGTCTCGCTGATCATGCATCCGCTGGCACTCTTGCTCTGGGGCGCCGATCCCATACCGGTCGAGGCCATCAGCGACCAATGGTTCGACGTGGGCGGGGTGGATGTCGCAGCCCAGTCCCTGTTCATCATGGGTTTCTCGTTGCTGGCGGCGATCGCGCTGTTCCTGTTCTTCAACTACACGCTGACGGGCAAGGCGCTGCGCGCGGCGTCCATCAACCGCAGTGGCGCGCAATATTGCGGCATTCCGGTGATCATGGCGGGGCGCCTGAGCTTCTTTCTGGCCGCGGCGCTCTCGGCCGCCAGCGGCATGCTGCTGGCCCCCCTGGTGACGGCCCACTACGAAATGGGCTTCGTGGTGGGCCTCAAGGGCTTCGTGGGCGCGGCCACCGGCGGTCTGGTGGATTACCCGCTGGCCGTGCTGGGGGTCTTTCTGGTGGGCATTTTCGAATCCTTTGCCTCGTTCCTGAGCAGTTCCTACCGGGACGCCGTGGTCTTTGCCCTGGTGATTCCCATCATGATCTGGCGCAATGCCCGTGCGGGTGCCGATCTGGACAACCTGGACTAGCGGGGACACATGCGGTACTGGACTCATCTGGACATGGATACACACCGAACTGGTTTTCTGGTCACTGCGGTCGTCGTGGGGCTGCTGATCGCAACGCTGTCCACCTATCACGTGGGGGTGCTGACCATCGCGGGCACCAACATCCTGGTGTGCATCGGGCTGGGCTTTCTGCTGGCGGCCGGCCAGCTGTCGCTGGGGCACGTGGCCTTCGTGGGCCTGGGGGCCTATGGTTCGGCCATTCTGGCGCGTGACTACGGCGTCGATCCGGTGCTCGCCATCTTCGTCACCCTGCTGGCGAATCTGGTGCTGGCCTATGTCATCGGGCGCCTGACGCTGCATTTGCGCGGCCACTACCTGCCCCTTGCCACGCTGGCCTGGGGCATCGCCATCTATGTCTGCTTCGTGGCGGCCATCGATGTCACGGGGGGCGCATCCGGGCTGTCCGGCATTCCGGCGCTGAAGATCTTCGGCGTCGAGCAAGGCGTGCGCGGCATGTCGGCATTGACGTGGCTCCTGGTCGGGCTGACGTATCTGGCCTTTTGCCGCATCTATCAGGGGCGTATCGGGCGCGGCGCCCGGGCCATCAAGTCGGCGCCCATGATGGCCGCGGCCGTCGGGGTCGATGTCGCCCGCGTCAAGATCCGCATCTTCGTGCTCTCGGCGGGGCTCGCCGCCCTGTCCGGGGGCCTGTATGTCTTCTACATGCGCTTCGTCAGCCCGAGCTCGTTCGGCATCTTCGAGTCGTTCAATCTGCTCATCATGGTGGTGCTGGGGGGCTATGCCCATCCTCTGGGCGCGGTTCTGGGCGTGATTGCCTTTACCCTGATCGAACTGGGTGCCCAGTATGTCTTTGCGAATCTGCTGGGCATCCCCGGGCAGATGGAGACCATTCTGTTCGGTTTCATCCTGATCGTGGCGCTGCTGCGCTGGCCGCAGGGCCTGTTGACCTGGATGAATCCGCGTTATCTCAGCCGTCGTGGCAAGGCGTCCGGGTCGGATTCCACTGCGGCCCTGCCCGCCGCGCAACGGGCTGAGGGCGACACCTTGCTGGCCACGCAGGCCGTCGGCAAGCGTTTTGGCGGTCTGCAGGCACTTCGGGACGTGTCCATCGAAGTGCCGGCCGGTCGCATCACCGGCCTGATCGGGCCCAATGGTGCCGGCAAGTCCACGCTGTTCAATGTACTCACGTCGGTATTTCCGCCCAGCGACGGGCAGGTGGTACTCGATGGCGCCACGATGCCGGCGCAGGCTCACAGGGTGATCCGCCAGGGGGTGGCCAGGACATTCCAGCACGTGCAACTGGTGCGCGAACTGGATGTGCTCGACAACGTGATGCTGGGTGGTCACGTCACCGGCCGGGCCGGGTTGTTCGCCGCAGCGTTTGGCCTCGATCGCCAGGAGGAAGCGCGCCTGCGCAGCGCGGCCCACGCGGCATTGACCCAGGTGGGCCTCGATGACCAGGCCTTGCGCCCTGTCGGCAGCCTGCCGTTGGGCAGCCAGCGTCTGGTCGAGGTGGCCCGCGCGCTGATGTCGGGCCCGCGGATACTGTTGCTCGATGAGCCCGCGGCAGGCCTGCGCGGGCCCGAGAAAGAGACCCTGATCGGGCTGATGCAGCGCCTGCGCGACGAGCAGGGCATGGCCGTGCTGCTGGTCGAGCATGACATGGATCTGGTCATGCGCTGCGTGGATTATCTGTTCGTACTCAACTACGGCCAATTGCTGGCCGAGGGTACGCGGCGGGACGTGCAGCAGAATCCTTTGGTGATCGCAGCCTACCTGGGGGAATGACGCATGAGCTCGCTGAGTGTGAAGAATCTGGTGGTGTCCTATGGGCAGGTCAATGCCGTCGACGGCATCAGTTTCGATGTCCCTTCGGGACAGCTGGTCACCCTGATCGGCGCCAACGGGGCTGGCAAGACCACGTTGCTGAAGGCCCTGATGGGCGCCTTGCCGGCG
This sequence comes from Castellaniella sp., assembly GCF_041677825.1. Lineage (GTDB taxonomy): Bacteria > Pseudomonadota > Gammaproteobacteria > Burkholderiales > Burkholderiaceae_B > Castellaniella. The sequence goes on along the minus strand of NZ_JBAYPG010000011.1, from coordinate 44,309 downwards.
CGCAGCGGGACGATCGAGATGGATGGCGTCAGTCTCGACATGATGTCCGTGGAAGAGCGCGTGCGCCGCGGCATCTGTCTGGTGCCCGAGACCCGCTCGCTGTTCGGCTCGATGAAGGTCGAGGACAACCTCAGCCTGGGCGCCTATTCGAAACGCCGGACGACGCATTTCAAACAAGAGCTCGATCGCATCTACGACCTGTTCCCCGTGCTGCGCGAGCGGCGCAGGCAACTGGCGGGCACCTTGTCGGGGGGCGAGCAGCAGATGGTGGCGATCGGGCGGGCGCTGATTGCCCGCCCCCGGATCCTGCTGCTCGACGAACCATCGATAGGTCTGGCGCCATTGATCGTGCACCAGATCATGAAAGTGATCGTCGAACTGCGCCAGCGCGACGGGCTGACCATCGTGCTGGTCGAGCAGAATGCCAAGGTTGCGCTGCGCGATGCCGACCTGGGCTATCTGATCGAATTGGGCAGCATCATCAAATCGGGCCCTGGCGACAGCCTGGCCCGGGATCCCGATGTGTTGCGCAGTTATCTGGGTGCAGAAACCGCGTGATGCCGGCTTTCCTGTTCTGTATCGGTCGATACAGACCCAACGCACGGGAGCGTGCACAATAAATCACTCATCAGCACCACTTTGGTGGCCAAGGAGACTCCCAATGGAATATCGTGTAGGAAAGACCGATTTCAATATCCTGCGGCTGGGGCATATTGAATACTTCGTCCAGGACCTGGATCGGGCGCGGGCATTTTATGTCGATGCCATCGGCCTGTTCGAGACCGCGCGCGACGAGAACCACATCTACCTTCGGGGTATCGAAGATCGCGATCACCACAGCGTCGTGCTGACGCGCTCGCCCACTGCGGGCATCGGGCATTTCAGCTTCAAGGTGGCGAGCGAAGAGGATCTGGAACGTCTGGCGCACAAGTTCAAGGGCCTGGGTTGTCCGATGCGCTGGCTGGAGCCGGGTGAAGAACTTGGTCAGGGGCGGGCGCTGCGCGTGCAGGATCCGCTCGGGTTCCAGGTCGAGTATTTTGCCGAGATGGAATCCGTGCCCTGGCTGCTGCAGAGCTATCATCTGCATCGCCATGGCTGCCCCACTCGCCTGGATCACCTGAACATACTGATACCCGATGCCCAGGTCGGCTACGAATGGTACACGCGCGAACTGGGCTTCTACTGTTCCGAATACACGCGCGCCGCCGCGCCCTCGGATTCGGTCTATGGCTCGTGGCTGTTTCGCAAGCCCACGATCCATGACATCGCGGTGATGACCGGCTCCGGGCCAAGCGTGCACCATGCGGGGTTTTCCCTGCTGGAGCCCATGGGTGTCATCCGGGCCTGCGATGCGCTGGCGGCCGCGGGCTATGCCGACAGCATCGAGCGTGGGCCGGCGCGTCACGGGATCTCGAATGCGCTGTTCGTGTACCTGCGCGACCCTGATGGCAACCGCTTCGAGCTGTATACCGGCGATTACCTCACGGTTGACCGCGAGCGCGAGCCCATTGCCTGGGATCTGGACGATCCCCGCAGGCAGAGCCTGTGGGGTGCCCCACCGCCGCGTCGCTGGTATGAGGAATCCATGACCGTCTATACGCTCGATGGGCAGGCCGTGCCCAAGGTGGCACCCACGCAACGCGCCATTCCGGCCTACGTCGACTGATCAACCCATCACCCCCAGGAGGACCTGACATGGATCGCAGGGTCATCGTGCCAGAAACAGGGCTGCTGCCGCACCGCCCCTATTCGCCGGCGATACTCGTCGACGATTTCCTGTTTGTTTCCGGGCATACGGGCGCGCATCCGGTGACCCGCGAGTTCTCGGACGACATCACCGAGCAGACACGCATGACATTCGACAACATCCGTGCGGTGCTGGCGGCGGCGGGTGCCGACATGCAGGACGTGGTCAAGGCCACGGTGTTCATGACCGACATGTCGGCCGATTTCCAGGCCATGAATGCCGTGTTTCGCGATGTCTTCCCGGACAACCCCCCGGCGCGCTCGACGGTGGGGGTGGCCCATCTGGCCCGGCCCGGGTTGAAGGTCGAAATCGAGGTCATTGCCTACCGCAGGAAGGGGGCATCGACATGATCCCACACTTGATCAACGGCAAGGCCGTGGAAAGCGCCGCGGTCATCGAAAATCGCAGTCCGGCCACGGGCGAGGTGATCGGCGAGATCGCACGCGGGGGCGAGCAGGAGATCCAGGCGGCCGTTGCGGCGGCCAGGGACGCCTTTCCGCGCTGGGCCAATACGCCGGCTGCGGAACGGGCCCGCATCATGCGCCGCCTGGGCGACCTGCTGGATCAATACGTGCCCGAGCTGGCCGAACTGGAAACCGAGGATACCGGCCTGCCCATCACGCAGACCAGGCATCAGCTGATTCCACGGGCCAGCCAGAACTTCCGTTTTTTCTCCGAGGTGGCCACGCGGGTCAATGGCCATACCTACCCGGTGGACCGGACCATGCTCAACTACACCCTGTTGCAGCCGGTGGGGGTGTGCGGTCTGATTTCGCCATGGAACGTGCCGCTGATGACGGCCACCTGGAAAGTCGCCCCTTGCCTGTCCCTGGGCAATACGGCGGTGCTCAAGATGTCCGAACTGTCGCCCATGACGGCCGACCGCCTCGGGCAGATCGCCCTCGAGGCGGGCGTGCCGCCCGGGGTACTGAACATCGTGCATGGCTACGGCACGGAGGCCGGCGAGGCGCTGGTCAGGCACCCCGACGTGCGCACCATCTCCTTTACGGGGGGTACCGCCACAGGGCAGCGCATCAGCACGCAGGCGGGCATCAAGCGCCTGTCGATGGAACTGGGCGGCAAGTCGCCGGTGCTCATCTTTGCCGATGCCGATCTCGAGCGGGCCCTCGATGCCGCCCTGTTCACCATATTTTCCATCAATGGCGAGCGTTGCACGGCAGGTTCGAGGATCTTCATCCAGCGCTCCATCTACGACAGCTTCGCGCGCGAGTTCGCGCAACGGGCCGGGCGGCTGGTGGTCGGCGATCCGCGCGAGTACGATACCAACGTGGGTGCCATGATCACGCGCCAGCACTGGGAAAAGGTCATGGGCTACATCGAACTGGGCCAGCGCGAGGGCGCGCAGGTGGCGGCGGGCGGTTCAACACCGGCCAATCTGCCGGCGCGGGTGGCGGGCGGCCATTTCATCCAGCCGACCGTGCTCACGGGCGTGGACAATCGAATGCGCGTTGCCCAGGAAGAAATCTTCGGCCCCGTGGTCTGCCTGATTCCGTTCGATGATGAAGACGATGGTCTGGCGCTGGCCAACGACAGCCGCTACGGCCTGGCGTCGTATGTCTGGACCCAGGATCTGGGCAAGGCCCACCGGCTCGCTGCTGGTATCCAGGCGGGCATGGTGTTCGTCAACAGCCAGAATGTGCGCGACCTGCGCCAGCCGTTCGGCGGCATCAAGGACTCGGGCGTGGGCCGCGAAGGGGGCGATGCCAGCCTGGAGACCTTCTGTGAAGTCAAGAACGTCTGCGTGTCCATGGGCAGCCACCCGATCCCCCGCTGGGGGCTCGAGCACCCCTGATGCAGGCACCGGGCCGCCCGGCCCGAGCGGGCAGCGGGCAGCCTGAAACAGTCAGCCTGAAATAGTCAGCCTGAAATAGTCGGCCTGAAACGGCCGGGCTGATCCGGCAATTGACTGTCTGGTCTGGTGGCGCGTGCTGCGCGGCCTTGCGCAAGGCCGGGTTCAGCGCAAGGTGCTGAATGCCGGGCCGTCGGGAAAACCGGCGGGCAGGAGAATGCGCTTGCCTGAAAAGGCAAGGATCTCTTCTGTCTTGAGGCGGTTCAGGATGCGTGTGACGGTCACGCGTGATAGCCCGGTCAGGTTGCCGATCTGCTCATGCGTGAGATTCACGGCGACGGCATTGTCGGGTGTGTCTTCTTCCTGGTGTGTGAAATAGAACTGACGCAGAAAATCCAGGATGCGGCGCTCGGGCGTGTCGAAGATCGCCTGGCGCAGGCGCTCGACCATCTGGCGCTGCTTGATGCTCAGCAGATACAGCAGCGCCATGGCGAAGTCCGGGTCTTCGATGATGAACCGCCGGATCTGGTCGGATTCGAAGCGCAGCAGGGTTGAATCGACCACGGCCCGGGTGCGCGAAAACCTGGGTTTGAGCAGGAATGCCGCGGCTTCGCCAATGACGCTGCCGGGGCCCATGATGTTCAGGATGGCTTCCGAGCCGTGTTCGCTGATGGTCGATACGTGGATTTTCCCGCTCAGCACGACATAGAATGACTTGTCGATCTGCCCCTGGTCGAACAGCGAGTCGCCCGCCGCCACCTCGATGGTGGTGGCCAGGTGCCGGAGGGATGCGAGATACGAGGCCTGCGGGCTCTGGGGGAGCCAGGTTTCCGCCGCCAGCCGGTGGCTGGAGACATTCGAGTGCTTGGCCATGGTCGTTGGAACGGGAAATATCCGGATTCATTATACATAGGCCAGTGTCCGGGCCGAGGGCGCCCCTTGCGCGGCCACGTGTTTTGTATCCGGGGATACAGCAGAGTTCCCGAGTCTGGACAAAAATACTGAACCCTTGGCAAGTCGTTCAACCCTCAAGGGGTGAGGGTTTCGTGGAGAAAATCATGATGTCATCCAAATCGCTGCTCTGGTTCGCTGCAGCGCTGCTGTGCGCAAACGGTCTGCCGGCGGCTCACGCCCAGACCCCGAAGAAACTGCACATCGGTGCAGTCATCTCCATTTCAGGCGGTGCATCGTCCCTGGGGACCAAAGAGGCCAATGCCGTGAAATTGCTCCAGGAGCAGTACGCCAGCAGCGCGGCCGATCGGCCATACGAGCTCGAAATCACCGTCATGGATGACGCATCGGATCCGACCCGGGCCGTCAACGCGGTGCGCAACCTGATCCAGCGCGATCAGGTCGATGCCGTTGTCTGCTGCACGGCGACGCCGGCGTCGATGGCGGTGGTGCCGGTGGTTCAGGAGGCCCAGGTGCCGACGATTTCGCTGGCGCTGGCCACCAGCATCATCGAACCGGCCGATGAGCGCCAGTACGTCTTCAAGACGGCGATCACCGACCGGCTCATGATGGAACATGTGGTCAAGGACATGCTGGCGCGCGGGTACCAGCGGGCCGCCTTCCTGGGGCTGAATGATTCCTATGGCGATGGCGGCTGGGAAGAATTCCAGCGGGCCGCGGGCAACAGCGGGCTCGAGATCGTGGCCAGCGAGCGCTTTTCGCGCGATGACACGAGCTTCGTACCGCAATCGCTGCGCATCAAGCAGCATCGGCCCGACGCCGTGTATGTGCATGCGATTCCGCCTTCGGCGGCACTGATGCAGGATGCGCTCAGCCGCGTCGGCTTCAAGGGGCAGGTCTATCAATCCGGTGGCTCTGCCAACCAGGCCTTCATCGATGTGGGCAAGTCGGCCGTGGCGGGTACCATCGTTCCCGTCGGGCCCATACAGACCTACACGCAGCTGCCGGGGGACAATCCGCTGCTGCCCGTGCTCGATGAGTTCGTGCAGGCCTACGACGCGCAGTATGGCAAGAACAAGGCCGATCAGTATGCGGGCTACAGCTGGGATGCCGTGCGCATGATCGTGGCGGCCTACGAAGGGCTGGATGACGCGCAGGCGGCTGCAGCGTCCGGATCCGACGAGAGGCGTCAGGCACTGCGTCAGGCGATCGAGGCCCTGCAGGAGTACAAGGGGGTCAGTGGCGTATTCAATTTCACGCCGCAGGATCATCTGGGGCTGGATGATCGTGCCATCTACCTCACGCGGGTCGAGGATGGCCGTTTCCAGCTGATCGGGGAGTGACACCTTGTCCGTTGTGTATGCCGGTGGGGCCGACGTGTTTCACTGCGGCAATGTGCGCATCCACCGCATCGAAGACTATCAGGGCCCCGGGTTCGTGCCCGAGGGCATGTTCCCCAACATCGAACGCAGGATGTTGCAGGAACAATGGGCCTGGCTGGTACCCGATTTTTACTACCCGGATCTGGATCGCCTGCGCACCAGCGTACACAGCTGGGTCGTGCAGACCGGGCGACACAACGTGCTCATCGATGCCTGTGTGGGCAATCACAAGCACAGGCCGGCGGTCGAGAGCTTTCACATGCGCAACGCGCCCTGGCTGGAGCGTCTGGCCACGGTCGGTTTGCGACCTGAAGACATCGATGTCGTCTTCTGCACCCATCTGCATGCGGATCATATCGGCTGGAATACCCGGCTGCAGGATGGCCGCTGGGTGCCGACCTTCACCAAGGCCCGCTATCTCTTCGGACGCACCGAGTTCAGTCGCTGGGATGATCGCCGGCCCGACTACCAGCCCACGGCCCTGAATGAGGGCGCCTTCGAAGACAGCATTCTGCCCGTGCTCGAGGCGGGGCTGGTCGAACTGATCGATGATGGCCATGAAATCGAGCCGGGGCTGTGCGTGGAGGCATCACCCGGGCACACCCCGGGCCATGCCTGTGCGCGGCTGCGAGTGGGGGACCAGGAAGCCCTGTTCACAGGCGACATCCTGCACCATCCGATTCAGGTCCACTACCCCGAGGTGTGTTCGGTGTTCGATGATGACAGCCAGCAGGCACTGCGCACCCGCCAGCGCATCCTGGAAGCGTCCGTGGATCGCGATACACGCCTGTTTCCAACGCACTTTGCACAGCCATCGGCCTGCAGGGTCATATCGGGGCCCAACGGCCGCTTCGCGATCGACTGGGCCGCCGATGCCCGGCCCTAGCCAGCCTGGGCGGGTGTGCCGGCCTGCCGCGCCTTCTTTACCTGGCGCCAGTGGTGCAGCAGGGGTTCGGTGTAGCCGTTGGGCTGCTCCAGGCCCTTGAAGATCAGGTCGCTGGCGGCCAGAAAGGCACAGGATGTGTCGAAATGGCCGTCCATGGGCTCGTAGAGCGGGTCGCCGGCGTTCTGCTGGTCGACCACGGCCGCCATGCGGCGCAGGGTGGCTTCGACCTGTTCGCGGCTGACCACGCCATGCAACAGCCAGTTGGCGATGTGCTGGCTGGAGATGCGCAGGGTGGCGCGGTCTTCCATGAGGCCGACGTCATGGATATCGGGCACTTTGGAGCAGCCCACGCCCTGGTCGACCCAGCGTACGACATAACCCAGGATGCCCTGGCAATTGTTGTCGAGCTCCTGCTGGCGCTCGGCTTCGGACCAATCGGGCCGGGTCGCCACGGGTACGGTGAGAATGCGGCCGGTGTAGTCTTCGTGCCGGCTCTCGAGCGCCTTCTGTACCTGAACCACATCCACCTGATGGTAATGCAGGGCATGCAGGGTGGCCGCCGTGGGTGACGGCACCCAGGCGGTGTTGCCGCCGGCCTTGACGTGGTCGATCTTCTGCTCGAGCATGGCGTGCATGAGATCGGGCATGGCCCACATCCCCTTGCCGATCTGCGCATGGCCCCGCAGGCCGCATTCGAGGCCGGTCTGCACGTTGTTCAGTTCATAGGCGCGGATCCATTCCTGGGCCTTCATGTCGCCCTTGCGGACCATGGGGCCGGCGTGCATGGCAGTGTGCATTTCATCGCCCGTGCGATCCAGAAAGCCGGTGTTGATGAACACCACGCGCCCGGCGGCGGCGCCAATGCAGGCCTTGAGGTTGACGCTGGTGCGGCGTTCTTCGTCCATGATGCCCATCTTGACGGTCTGTGCCGGCAGGCCGAGCAGTTGTTCGACCCGGCCAAAGAGCGTGTCGGCAAAGGCGACTTCGGCAGGGCCGTGCATCTTGGGTTTGACGATATAGATCGAGCCGGTGCGGGTGTTCCGGCGCGATTCGAGATCGTGCATGGCGATCATCGAAGTGCAGACGGCATCCAGGAGGCCCTCGAAGACCTCGTGGCCCTCGGCATCGAGGATGGCGGGGGTGGTCATCAGGTGGCCGACGTTGCGCACGAACATGAGCGAGCGGCCATGCAGGCTCGCCTCGCTGCCGTCGCGTGCCGTATAGCGGCGGTCTGCACTCAGCGTGCGCGTGATGGTCCTGCCCCCTTTTTCGAGTTGCGCGCTGAGCGTGCCCTGCATGAGGCCGAGCCAGTTGCGATAGGCCTGAACCTTGTCGTCGGCATCCACAGCGGTGATCGAGTCTTCGCAGTCCATGATGGTGGTGACGGCGGCCTCGAGCAGCACGTCCTTGATGTGGGCCGCGTCGGTGCGCCCGATGGCGTGCGTGGCATCGAACTGGATTTCGACGTGCAGGCCATGGTGCTGCAGGATGACCGCGTCGGGCTGATTGGCCGGGCCGCGGTGGCCCAGAAAGGCCGCGCTGTCGGCCAGCCCCGTCTGGCTGCCGTCTTCTTGTGTGACGAGCAGTTGCCCGTCGGCCACCTGGTAGCCTGTGGCACGCGCGTGGGTGCCGTGCCGGAGCGGAAAATGGGCGTCGAGGACGTTGCGCGCAAAGGCAATCACCTGCGCGCCACGCACTGGATTGTAGGCGCCGCTGCGCTCGGCGCCCCCGGTTTCGGGGATGGCGTCGGTACCATACAGGGCGTCGTACAGGCTGCCCCAGCGGGCATTGGCGGCATTGAGCGCGTAGCGCGCGTTGGTGACTGGCACCACGAGCTGCGGCCCGGCCTGCCGGGTGATTTCGGTGTCCACCCCTGACGTGTGTACGGCCACATGTGCGGGTGCCGGCTGCAGATAGCCGCTGTCCTGCAGGAATCGGCGGTAGGCCGCCGGGTCGGCCACGGGGCCCGGATGCTCGGCATGCCAGGTGTCGAGCGCCTTCTGCAGGCGCTTGCGTTCGGCCAGCAGGGCACGGTTTTCGGGGGTCAGATCGCGTATCAGGGCTGCGAGGCCGGCCCAGAAGGCATCGGCCTGAATGCCCGTGCCGGGCAGGGCTTCGTGTTCGATGAATCGATGGAGTACGGTGGCCACTTGCAGCCCGTGGCAGGATATGCGGTCAGTCATGGAGGTCCTTGCTCGAATGTTTCTGGAAGATCGTACCGTGGTCTTGCCACTGATTATAAGGAGTCCGGCAGAAGGGTACGGCCTCTGCGATAGAGCCAGCAGTGTACCCGATACCTGCCAATACATTGATTATCAATGACAAAATCAATTCCGATGCGATGGTCGGCTGGTTCGCGTGGTCGTACGGACGTGGGCGTGTACGGGATTTCGGGCCAGAATGGCCTTCACAGGATCAGAATGGCGCGAAAGTCATTCACATTGGTCAGTGTCGGTCCGGTGACCAGTGCATCGCCGAGGCTTTCGAAAAAGCCGTGCCCGTCGTTGTCGTCCAGGGCCTCGCGCGGTGATCTGCCGCGCTGCCACGCCCGTGCCAGGGTGTCGGGCGCAAGCAGCGCCCCGGCGATTTCTTCCTGGCCGTCCACCCCATCGGTGTCGCCCATCAGCGCGTGGATGCCCGGGCAGCCATCGAGTGTCAGGGCCAGCGACAGCAGACATTCGACGTTGCGCCCGCCGCGGCCCTGGCCGCGCACGGTGACGGTGGTTTCACCGCCCGAGAGCAGAACGCAGGGGGGCGCCACGGGCTGGTGGTGATGCTGCACTTGCAACGCAATGCCGCCCAACACCTTGCCGACCTCGCGCGCTTCGCCTTCGATGCGATCGCCCAGCAGCACCGGGGTGATCCCGGCGGCCCGGGCCACGCGGGCCGCGGCTTCGAGCGCATGCTGCGGGGTGGCAACCAGGCGGGTCTGGACACGGGCCAGACGGGGGTCCCCGGGCTTGAGGGTTTCCCCCGCCCCGGATTCGAGCAGCCTGAGGGCGGCATCCGGCATATGGATGCCGTAGCGCTGCACGATCCCGAGCGCATCGGCACAGGTGCTGGGGTCGGCTACGGTCGGGCCCGAGGCAATATCCTCGGGGCGATCGCCCGGCACATCCGAGATGAGCAGGTTGAGCACGCGTGCGGGGGCGCAGGCGGCCGCCAGGCGCCCCCCCTTGATGGCCGACAGGTGGCGGCGCACGCAGTTCATTTCGCGGATGTTGGCGCCTGATCGCAGCAGCGCCTTGCTGATTGCCTGCTTGTCGGCCAGCGTGATGCCCGCGCCCGGCAGGGGCAGCAGAGCAGAACCGCCGCCCGAGATCAGGCTGATGACCAGGTCATCCGGGCCCAGGCCGCGGACCTGGTCGAACAGCTGCCGGGCGGCCTGTTGCCCTGCGGCATCGGGTACCGGATGGGCCGCTTCGAGAATGCGGATGTGGCGGCAGGGGACGGCATGGCCGTAGCGGGTGACCACCGTACCTTCCAGCGGACCCGGCCAGACGGCTTCGAGTGCCTGGGCCATGGCGGCGGATGCCTTGCCGGCACCGATGACGATGGTGCGGCCCCGTGGGGGTTCGGGCAAGTGGGCGGCCAGTACATGTGCAGGCTGGGCCGACTGTACGGCCGCCGTGAACAGCCGCCTGAGCACGCTGCGCGGGTCTGTGTCTGCATGCACGGTCAGTCTCTGCGCGGCAGGGCGGCGGACTGCAGCCAGCCCAGGCTTTCTGTGGTCGTGCCCAGCGGGTGGTATTCGCAGCCGATCCAGCCCTGGTAGCCGATGGCATCCAGGTGGCGAAACAGCCACGGGAAGTTGATTTCACCCGTGCCAGGCTCATGGCGCCCCGGATTGTCGGCCATCTGGATATGCCCGATGTGGGCCAGATGCCGGCTCAGCGTGTTGCCCAGTTCGCCCTCGGTCCGCTGGGCATGGTAGATATCGTATTGCAGCTTCAGGTTGTCCGAGCCCACGTCGGCAAGAATGTCCAGGGCATCGGCGGTGCGCGAAACGAAGAAGCCCGGCATGTCGTACTGGTTGATGGCTTCCATCACCAGGAGGATGCCGGCCTTTTGCAGTTCGGCCGCGGCAAAGCGCAGGTTGGCTACCAGAGTGTGGCGCGCCTCGACCCGATCCAGCCCCTGCGGCAGGATGCCCGCCAGACAGTTGACGCGCGGGCAGCCCAGTGCCCGGGCGTATTCGATCCCCAGGCTCAGTTGGTCATGAAACTCGGCTTCGCGCCCGGGCAGGCAGGCGATGCCCCGTTCGCCGGCGTCCCAGTGGCCTGCGGGCAGATTGTGCAGCACCTGCGTCAGCCCGTGTTCCTTCAGGCGGGCGGCCAGTTCGGCCTTGTCCCAGGCGTAGGGAAACAAGTATTCGACCCCTCTGAAACCGGCTTGTGCTGCAGCCTGGAAACGGTCCAGAAAGTCGACCTCGGTGAACAACAGGGACAGGTTGGCGGCGAAGCGGGGCATCGAGGGTCTCCTTCTGGCGGCTCATGTCAGGGTACATGGTGACAATAGTACGGCAGATTTGTACGACAGATCGGTGCATGCAGCGTCCACGGTGATATTCATTGTTACACTGCAGGCATGATTTTCAGCCGACCCTGAAACCACCCGACACCACGACGTCGCCCCATTCTGATGCCCCATTCTGATCCCGGCAGCCCCATCGGGCCATCCGCCACGGCGTCCGCGGCGGTGCCGGCATCGGCACCCGTGACTGCCGGTACGGCTGCAGCCGCCCGCAATCAGCGCCTGGCCCTGCTGGCGCTGGCGGCCATGGCGATCACCTGGGGCTATAACTGGGTGATCATGAAGAACGTATTGCGCTATGTCGGCCCGATGGACTTCCAGGCGCTGCGCAATCTGCTCGGCGCGCTGGTGCTGCTGGCCATCGTGCTGCTCAGACGCATGCCGCTGCGGGTCACCGCCTGGCGCCGGGTGTTCCTGTTCGGTCTGCTGCAGACGACGGGGTTCAGTGTGTTCGTGCAGCTGGCGCTGGTCCACGGGGATGTCGGGAAATCCTCCATCCTGACCTACACCATGCCATTCTGGGTCATTCCCATGGCCTGGGTCAGCTTCGGCGAGCGCATTCGGGGCGTGCAGTGGCTGGCGCTGGCCCTGGCGGCTGCAGGGCTGGTGCTGGTGCTGGAGCCCTGGCACGGTCAGGCGTCCATCGTCGGTGAGGTCATGGCACTGCTGGCCGGCCTGTGCTGGGCACTGGCCATGATCACGGCCAAATGGATCAAGCGCGATTGCCCGATGGATGTGCTGCCCCTGACCACCTGGCAGATGCTGTACGGCGCCCTGGTGCTGTGCGTCATTGCCTGGCTGGTGCCCGAGCGCGCCATCGACCCGGCGCCCTATTTCTGGGGGGCCCTGCTCTATAACGTATTCATTTCCACCGCACTGGCCTGGGCGCTGTGGGTCTTCGCCCTGCAGCATCTGTCGGCCGGCGTGGTCGGCCTGTCGGCGCTGGGCGTGCCTGTGGTGGGGACGCTGTCGGCCTGGCTGCAACTGGGCGAAGCGCCGGCGCGCATGGAACTGGCGGGCATGTTCCTGATCGTGGGGGCCCTGGTCGTGCTCAGCCTGCGCTCATTGAAGCGTTGACCCGATGTGCGGCAAGCCTCGGCCTTCAGAGGGTGTCAGCAGGGCGTGTGGCGCGAGCGCTACCACATCGCAGTTCTCGCCCGGGCCCGCGCGATCGATGACCAGAAAGTCGCTGGTGTCCTGCAGGGCCAGCAAGGGGTGGTGCCAGACGCCGGGCGCATAGTTCACCCCCTGGTGGGCCGTACACAGGAAGGCGCGCAGGTTCTGGGCCTGTGGCCGGGTGTCGCGCGCTGCCACGACCACCAGCCACGGACGCCCGGAGAGCGGAATGAAGGCCTGGCTGGCTTTGGGGTGGCGTTCCATCATGCGGATGGCAAAGGGCAGGCTGCGCGCGTGACCGCGGAAAATGGAGACGATGGCCCGCCCCTGGGGGCCCGGGTCGATCTGCGCCAGATCATGGAACCGTTCGGTGTTGCCCTCGTTGATGCTGTAGTGCACCGTGTGCCCATCGGCCTGTATGACATCGCCAAATGGGGCAAAGGCGCTGCGGGTGAGTGGTTCGACAGAAAGAACATGGGGGGTGGGCATTCTGGGCCTCATGCGGTGGGGGTTCGTGGCGGAATGGCGGCGCACCGGTTCAGGGCTGTGCGCTGCTGGCCCGGGGGATCAGGTGGCCAGCATGGCCTGCAGCCTGAAGAGCGCAATCTGCCCGATCTGTTCGAGGCAGGTGGCCTGCTCGACCTGGGGGTCATGGTTGAGGCGGGCCGCCATCGCGGCCATGATCTGATGGCGATCGCGCCCCTTGACGGCAATCACGAACGGAAAGCCAAAGCGCTCGCGGTAGCGGCGGTTCAGGGTGCGCAGCTGCAGCAGTTCTGCGGCACTGCATTGATCGAGCCCCGCCCCGCGCTGCTCGCCGGTGGACGCCTGAGTCAGGGTACCAGCCCGGGCTTCACGGCCTGCCAGCTCGGGGTGCGCGCGAATCAGTGACAGCTGTTCTGTCGGGCTGGCCTCGAGGACGACGGCCATCATGGCCTGGTGCAAAGCGGGCAGATCCGCAAAAGGACGCGCCCGCCAGGCGCGCCGGGGCACCCACGGCGAGTGTTCGAAAACCGCTTCGAGCTGGCGTGTGAAGGCATCCTGTGACAAAGTGGACAATTCTTTCGGCGTCATGGCAACGGAGGTGAAGGTTGTAGGGAGGCACTCTGGCTGGCCTGCAGCATCCCCGCCACCCGGTTGATGCATTGCCGCAGCCAGATCGCTTCGGCTGAACCGTGCGTGCGCCGGTGCCAGAGGAGATAAAAGCGCATGGGCGGAAACCTGAATGGCGATGGCAGCAGGGTGATCGGCAGATAACCCGCGTAATGGCGCGCAAACTGCCGGCCCGTCGTGAAGATCAGGTCGGTGCGCAGCAGCATGCCGGCCACCTGGCCGAAATAGGGGATGGTCATCTGGATGTTGCGCTGCAGGCCCTGGGCGGCCAGGCAGCCGTCGATGAAACTGTGCCGTTCGGACACATAGGGATAAGGCGCCAGATGAGGCAATTCGAGATACTGCTGCAGCGTGAGGTGGCGATGGGCCACCGGATTCTGGCTGCCGACCATGCAGACCACCTCGTCATCGAACAGCCGTGACAGATGCATCTGCGGCGGTGGTTGCAGCCAGTTGCCGATGACCACATCCAGACTGCCGTCTTCCAGGGCACCGATATAGTCATGCTCGGCGTGGATGGTGTGGATGCTGAACCGCGCGCCAGGTGCTTCATGGCGCAGGATGGCGGCAATATTGGGCAGGAACATGGCATCCAGATAATCGGGTGCCCCCAGGTGAAACACGCGCCGGGTCGTGGACGGGTCGAAGACGCGGGGTGGGCTGGTGATGCACTCGATGGCTGCCAGCGCATCGTTGGCGTGGGCCAGCAGTTCGAGGCCGCGCTCGGTGGGCACCATGCCATTCTTGCTGCGCACCAGAATGGGGTCGCCGGCGAGATCGCGCAGCTTGCGCAGCGCGTTGCTGAGCGCGGGTTGCGACAGCCCCAGGCGCACCGCGGCGCGCGAGACGCTTTGCTCGGTGAGCAGGGTCTGCAGCATCCGCAACAAATGGCTGTCCATGGATTCACGAGGTCTGGGCATGAGCGCATTATTCATGTTTGTGCGCAAGGCGTCCATGAGCGATGTCCCGGCGCCGCCCGCGGGTGCGCTGTGCGTGCACGACGGTGTCCTCAAGCGTGCCCCGAGCTCGATTTCCGATGGTTTCTGATATGCACCATCATCGTTCCTGAATGGTTTTGCGTCCTATTGGTGCTATCTTCATCCATGGATGAAAGAACATGAACCCCAAAACAAGGCAAGACCATGGAGACACGCCCCATCCGCTTTCATTTTCGCGGCACGACGCAGGTTGTGGCAGACCAGCCCACGACCCGCACCGTACTGCAGTACCTGCGTGAAGACCTGGGCTGCACAGGCACGAAAGAAGGCTGTGCAGAAGGGGATTGCGGGGCCTGCACGGTGGTGGTGGCCGAGCTCGACCCGCAGGGTGGCGTGGTTCTGCGGGCTGTGAATTCATGCATTCAGTTCCTGCCGACGCTCGATGGCAAGGCGCTGTATACGGTCGAGGACCTGCGTCAGTCCGATGGCACGCTGCATCCGGTGCAGCAGGCCCTGGTGGATCACCACGGATCGCAATGCGGTTTCTGCACGCCCGGTTTCGTGATGTCGCTGTGGGCCATGTATCTGGCGCACACGCCGGGTGACCCTGTGCCGGAACGCAAGCAGATCGATGACGTATTGTCCGGCAACCTGTGTCGCTGCACGGGATACCGGCCCATCATCCGGGCAGCGAGCGAAATGTTTTCCTGGCCGGTGGTGCCCTTCGATCGGGCCGGGCTGGCCCGGGTGCTGGCTCACTTGCAGGACGACGGTGTCTTCGTGTACGAACATGCCGGCCATCGCTTCCACGCACCCCGCACGCTCGCGCAACTGGCCAGTCTGCGTGAGCAGTACCCCGATGCCCGTCTGCTGGCTGGCAGCACCGACGTCGGGCTGTGGGTCACCAAGCAGTACCGTGAACTGCCCGAGCTGATCTACATCGGCCGGGTCGAGGCGTTGCGCAGCATCCGGGCAGAAGGCACCGATCTGATCATCGGCGCCGGGGCCCTGCTCAACGAGGCTTTCGATGCGCTGGTGGCGTATCTGCCGGGGCTCTCCGAGATGCGCCAGCGCTTTGCATCCTTTCCCATTCGCAATGCCGGTACGCTGGGTGGCAATGTGGCCAATGGCTCGCCCATCGGGGATTCGATGCCCGCGCTGATTGCCCTGGGCACGCGGGTCATCCTGCGGCGCGGCGACAGCCTGCGCGAAATGCCGCTCGAAGACTTCTACCTGGCCTACCAGAAAACGGCGCTCGAGGCGGGCGAGTTCGTGCAGGCCCTGCGGGTGC
The DNA here is from genome assembly GCF_041677825.1 of Castellaniella sp. Classification (GTDB taxonomy): domain Bacteria; phylum Pseudomonadota; class Gammaproteobacteria; order Burkholderiales; family Burkholderiaceae_B; genus Castellaniella. The sequence goes on along the minus strand of NZ_JBAYPG010000011.1, from coordinate 28,581 downwards.
CGGTCGATGTGCCCGGGCGGCGGTTCCGCACGTACAAGCTGTCCAAGCGGTATGACCAGGATATCTCTGCGGTCTGCGTGGCCTTTGCCATCACGCTCGATGCCACGGGCCGGGTGCAGACGATACGCACCGGCTTCGGCGGGGTGGCGGCCACGCCGGCGCGCGCGCGGGCGACCGAAGCCGCCCTGCAGGGGCAGCCCTGGAACGAGCCCACGGTGCGGGCGGCCATGCAGTGCCTGGCCGATGATTTCCAGCCGCTCAGCGACTTGCGTGCCAGCAGCGACTACCGCCTGACTGCGGCCCGCAACCTGTTGTACCGTTTCTACCTCGAGACCGTACCAGGCCGCGCACTGGCACCCCGGCAGGTGCATGCCGTGGCATTGGCCGAAACACTGTAGGGGCGCGCGGCGCAGCGTCCGACGGCTGCGTGCGTACCCCGGGAGACCGACATGGATATCCACGTCAATAGACCCACCGAACTCGAACGTCTGGCTGTCAGCAACCACCACATTCCACATCCCGTGGCCGGTGAGCCCGTCGCGGGCGCCGCCAGTCCGCACGAATCCGCCACCCTGCACGTGAGTGGCACAGCGCTGTACACCGATGATATTCCTGAACTGCGCGGTACCGTGTACGCTGCGCTGGGCCTGTCGCAGCAGGCGCACGCCCGCATTCTGGACATGGATCTGCAGGCCGTGCGCGACGCACCGGGCGTGATCGATGTACTGGTGGCCGGGGATCTTCCGGGCGAAAACAACTGTGGTCCCGTGCTGCATGACGATCCCCTGCTGGCCGACGGCCTGGTCCAGTATGTGGGCCAGCCCGTTTTCATGGTGGTGGCGCGCAGCATTCATGCTGCGCGCCATGCCGCCCGACTCGGCAGCGTGCAGTACGACAGCCTGCCGCACCGGCTGACCGCCCGGGACGCCCGGGCGGCCGGTGCCCGCACCACCCTGGGCGATTTGCGGCTGCAGCAGGGCGACGTACAGGCCGCCCTTGATGCTGCGCCGCACCATATGCGCGGCACCTTCCAGTGCGGCGACCAGGAGCAGTTCTACCTCGAGGGCCAGATTTCCTACGCCATCCCGCAGGAAAAAGAGGGCATGCTGGTATTGTGCTCCACGCAGCACCCGAGCGAGATGCAGGCCGTGGTGGGTCATGCCCTGGGTTGGCAGGCGCACCAGGTGCAGGTCGAATGCCGGCGCATGGGGGGTGGTTTTGGTGGCAAGGAATCCCAATCTGCCCTGTTCGCCTGTCTGGCGGCGGTGGCCGCCCATCGCCTCGGGCGTCCGGTCAAGCTGCGCATGGACCGGGACGATGATTTCCTGATCACCGGCAAGCGGCACGGGTTCTGGTACGAATTCGACTATGGCTTCGATGACGATGGCCGCATCCTGGGCGTGCGCCTCGACATGACGCTGCATTCCGGGTTTTCAGCCGATCTGTCCGAGGCCGTGGCCAGTCGTGCGCTCTGTCATTTCGACAACGCCTATTACATTCCTGCGGCTGACATCCACACGCTGTGCGGCAAGACCCATACCCAGTCGAACACGGCCTTTCGTGGTTTCGGCGGGCCGCAGGGGGCTCTGGTGACCGAGGTGGTCATCGACCGGATCGCCCGGTTCCTGGGCAAGGATGCCCTGGATGTGCGCCGCTGCAATTTCTACGGCACGGATACGCGCAACGTCACGCCATATGGGCAGGTGGTCGAAGGCAACCTGATCGGTCCGCTGGTCGATGAACTCGAGCACGGCGCCGACTACCGGGCGCGCCGTCGGGCCGCTGCCGAATTCAATGCCCACAGCCCGATCCTCAAGAAGGGTCTGGCGCTCACACCGGTGAAGTTCGGCATCTCCTTCAATGTGCCGGCCTACAACCAGGCCGGGGCGCTGGTGCACATCTATCGCGATGGCTCCGTGCTGATCAATCATGGCGGCACCGAAATGGGCCAGGGTCTGAACACCAAGGTGTCCCAGATCGTGGCCAACACCCTGGGGCTGGATCTGGATTGTGTGCGCATCACGGCCACGGACACCTACAAGGTCGTCAATACCTCGGCGACTGCGGCATCCACCGGCACGGACCTGAATGGCAAGGCCGCCGAAGACGCAGCACTCACGCTGCGGGCGCGCCTTGCAGGCCTGGCTGCACGCCAGTATGGCGGCCAGCCCGAAGACGTGGTGTTTGCCTGGCGTCAGGTCAGCGTCAATGGGCATACGGTTCCATTTGCACAACTGGTCGAGGACGCCTACCTCGAGCGGGTGCAGTTGTGGTCCGACGGTTTCTATGCCACCCCGGGCATTCATTGGGACAAGGCGACCAGCCATGGCAACCCCTTCTATTACTTTGCTTTTGGGGCGGCAGTGTCCGAAGTCGTGGTCGATACGCTCACCGGCGAATGGAAACTGCTGCGCGCCGACATCCTGCATGATGTGGGTGCCTCGATCAATCCGGCCATCGATCTGGGTCAGATCGAAGGCGGCTACATTCAGGGCATGGGCTGGCTGACCACCGAAGAGCTGGTGTGGCGCGCCGATGGCCGGCTGATGACCCATGCACCGTCCACCTACAAGATTCCGGCGGTCAGCGATTGCCCGCGTGACTTCCGGGTGCGCCTGTACAAGGCGCGCAACCACAAGGACAGCGTGCATCATTCCAAGGCGGTGGGCGAGCCGCCCTTGCTGCATGGCATCAGCGTCTTCAACGCCATCGCCGATGCCGTGGCGGCGGTGGGCAACGGCCGCCAGTCCCCCGATCTGAATGCCCCCGCAACGCCTGAAGCCATCCTGCGAGCCATCGAGGGTGTGCGCCAGACCTGTGCGGCATAATGGCCGCCTGGATTGACCAGGCACTCTGGTGCCTCGATCGGCAACAGCCGGTCGTGCTGATCACGGTGGCTGCGGTGCGGGGCTCTGCGCCGCGCGAAGCGGGCGCAAAGATGCTGGTGTCGGCCGGCCATCAGTGGCTGACCATAGGCGGCGGCCAGCTCGAATGGCTGGCCATGGCTCGTGGGCGGGCCATGCTGCAGGCGGCCCGCGGCCCGGATCGGGCTGCCGACCGGCAGGTGCTCGAAGTGCCACTGGCGGCCTCGCTGGGGCAGTGCTGCGGTGGCCTGGTGCATTTGCTGTTCGAGCGCCTGAACGAGGCCGACCGCCCATGGCTCGACGATGCGCGAGCGCGCCTGGCCCATCAGCAGGCCTTTGAACGCGAGGTCGGCCTGGGGGCCGCCGGGCAGACCGCCTGGGTACGCCTGCGGCCGGCCGGCCTGGCCTCCCGGCCCGCGGGCCGTGTCCAGGCCGCCTGTCTGCTGGATCTGCACGATGCCCGGGGCTGCCCGGTGCTGACCGAACCGGTGGCGCCGCACGGGCAGCATGTCGTGATCTTTGGCGCCGGCCATGTGGGGCGTGCGCTGGTGCGCATCCTGCAGACCCTGCCGTGCCGGGTCACGTGGGTGGATGCCCGCGAAGACCAGTTTCCTGACCGGGTCGGCAGCACGGTCACCATAGAGGCCACGGATACCCCTGAAGCGGTTGTGGACGAGGCGCCCGCCGGCAGTTATTTTTTGATCATGACCCATGATCACGCGCTGGATCAGCGCCTGTGCGAATATCTGATGCGGCGCAATGACTTTGCCTGGTGCGGTCTGATCGGCTCGGCGACCAAATGGCATCGATTCCAGCAGCGGTTCAGTGCCAAGGGGATTCCGATCGAGCGCCAGCAGCGCATCACGTGCCCGATCGGCGAGCCCGGCATCACAGGCAAGCAGCCGGAAATCATCGCCGTCGCCGTGGCGGCGCAACTGTTGCGCCTGCACGCTGCAGATCGGGCCCCACAGGCCCGTGGCGCCCTGCCTGTCCTGCAGCCGTGAAGGCCATGGCCCATGCCGGGGCCGTACAGCGCTGCGCTGCACGGTGCCGGCCATTTTGAACGTATCGCACTCACAGGAGAACGCTTGATGCATCAGCAGTCACCCGACCCCGGACGCGCTGCGTACCGTGCCCAGATGCTGTATTTCGTCGATGACCCGCAGCAGGACGAACAGGCGGTGGTCTGGATCCGGGATGGCTTGCTGGTGGTTCAGGATGGCCATATCGTGGCCTGTGGCGAGCATGATCCGCTGGCGGCCACACTGGGCCCCGAGGTGAAGCGGCACGATTGGCGCGGATGCGTGATCATGCCGGGTTTCATCGACAGCCATGTCCATTATCCGCAGACCGACATGATTGCATCGCCCGCCGAGGGTCTGTTGCCGTGGCTGGACACCTGGACCTTTCCCACCGAACGGCGCTTCGAGAACCCCGCGCATGCGCGCGAGGTGGCGGGTTTTTTTCTTGATGAACTCGTGCGCTGCGGCACGACCACGGCGCTGGTGTATTGCAGTGTGCATCCGGCATCGGTGGACGCGTTTTTCGAAGCCAGTCACGCCCGCGGCCTGCGCATGATCGCCGGCAAGGTCATGATGGACCGCAACTGCCCAGCCTATTTGCAGGACACAGCCGAGCAGAGCGCCCGTGACAGCGAAGCGCTGCTGCAGCGCTGGCATGGCACGGGGCGGCAGCTGTATGCGCTCACGCCGCGCTTTGCACCCACGTCGAGCATCGCACAGCTGGGGCGCTGTGGCGAACTGGCGCAGGCCCATCCCGATGTCTACGTGCAGTCCCACGTGGCCGAGAACCGGGCCGAGGTCGACTGGGCGATGGGGCTGTTCCCCGGCCATCGAAGCTATCTGGACATCTACGATCGCCATGGCCTGCTGCGCCCGGGGGCCGTCTACGGCCACTGCATCTGGCTGGATGACGATGACCGCCGGCGGCTGCATGACAGCGGCGCAGTGGCTGCGCACTGTCCCACGTCGAACCTGTTCCTGGGCAGCGGCCTGTTCGACCATGGCGCCGCCCGTGCGTTGGGTGTGCCCGTCGCGCTGGGCACGGACGTGGGCGCCGGGACGTCGCTCTCGATGCTGTGCACGATGAATGAGGCGCACAAGGTGGCCCGTCTGGGGGGCCATCACCTGAGCGCGCAGCGCATGTTCTGGCTGGCGACCCAGGGGGCGGCCCGTCATCTCGGGCTGTCGGGGCGCATCGGTACGCTGGCGGCGGGCGCCGAGGCGGATTTCGTGGTGCTGGATCCGCGTGCCACGCCTCTGCTTGCCCGCCGCAGCGAGCGGGCCGGGTCACTGGAAGAGCTGCTGTTCGCGCTGGCCATGCTGGGTGATGATCGGGTGGTCGCTGCCACGTATGCAGCCGGGCGCGAGGTTCATCGACGCGATCCGCTTGCCAGCGTCGCGCCCGTGCCATAATCTGCGGCATGGACCTGCAGTTCGAACTCAACCGCCCGACCCGGCTGCCGCCGCTGATCCCCTTTGCCAGCGTCGACGATGCCGACCAGGCCGTGGCCCGCCTGATCGAAATCTATCGGCGCAATACGGCTTTCATCCGTGACGCCTTTCGGGAATACTGTGCCCGCGGCCTCGAAACCGGGCAACGGGTGCGGGCCTGCTACCCGGCTTTGCGCATCCGCATCCAGACCTATCAGGAAGTCGACAGCCGCCTGTCGTACGGGCATCTGGTCGAACCGGGCGTGTACATGGCCACCATTACCCAGCCGCACCTGTTTCGCGACTATCTGCGCGAGCAGGTGCGGCTGTTGCTGCGCAACCATCGCGTGCCCGTCGAGATCGGCGAGTCCGACCTGCCGATTGCCCTGCATTTTGCCTTCCCCGAGGGCGAATATGTCGAGGGCGAAATCTCCGAAGTCCCCGGGCACACGCTGCGCGATCATTTCGACGTGCCCGATCTGGCCGTCACCGATGATGCCATCGTCAACGGCACGTGGCGCGGGCGGGCCAACCAGCCCCGCCCCCTGGCGCCCTTCACGGCACCGCGCATCGACTATTCGCTGCACCGACTGCAGCACTATACGGCCACGTCCCCGCAGCACTTTCAGGATTTCGTGCTGTTCACCAACTATCCTTTCTATGTGGATGAATTCGTGCGCTGGGCGCGTCAGTCGCTGGCCCAGGGCACGGGGGGCTACACCGAACTCGTCGAGCCCGGCAACGTGGTCACCAGGCCCGAGCAGGCGCACGCGGCGCCGGCCGCACCGGCCGCCATGCCGCAGATGCCGTCATACCACCTGAAACGTGCGGGGCATTCGGGCATCACACTCATCAATATCGGGGTGGGCCCGTCGAATGCGAAGACGATTACCGACCATGTGGCCGTGCTGCGGCCGTCGGCCTGGCTGATGCTCGGGCATTGCGCGGGCCTGCGCACCACCCAGCGCCTGGGCGATTACGTGCTGGCGCACGGCTATGTGCGCGAAGACCATGTGCTGGACGATGATCTGCCGCTCTGGGTGCCCGTGCCGCCGCTGGCCGAGGTGCAGGTGGCGCTCGAGCAGGCGGTGGCCGAGGTTGCCGGCCTCTCGGGCTGGGAACTCAAGCGCATCATGCGCACCGGTACGGTGGCCACCATAGACAACCGCAACTGGGAACTGCGCGATCAGCAGGAACCCGTGCAGCGTCTGTCGCAGTCGCGCGCTATTGCGCTGGACATGGAATCCGCCACCATCGCTGCCAACGGTTTCCGTTTCAGGGTGCCTTACGGCACCCTGCTGTGCGTGTCCGACAAGCCCCTGCATGGCGAGCTCAAGCTGCCGGGCATGGCCAGCGCCTTTTATCGTACCCAGGTCAACCAGCACCTGCACATCGGTATACGGGCACTCGAACACTTGCGCGAAATGCCGCCGGCCCGGCTGCATTCGCGCAAATTGCGCAGCTTCATCGAAACGGCCTTCAAATAGGCTTGCAGTGGCCAGATTGAGGCTTGCGGGGGCCAGGCTGCGCTGGGTACGCCGCCCGATCCGGCCGGTGCCACGCACCCATGTACGGGCCAGGGTACGGGGCCGCCTTCAATCGAGCAGACCCACCAGGAAGAGCGACATCTCGGGCCACGCGGCTGCGGCGACGAGGCCCACCAGCGCGGTGAGCAGGAAGGGCAGTGCGCCGCGCGCCACGGTCTCGATGGGCAGCCGGGTGATGTTGGCGGCCACATACAGATTGATGCCCACCGGAGGGGTGATCAGCCCGATGGCCAGGTTGATGGTGACCACCACGCCGAACCAGATGGGATCCCAGCCCAGCTGATGGGCGACCGGCAGGAAGATCGGCAGGCTGATGAACATGATGGTGATGGCGTCCATGAACATGCCGGCGATCAGCAGGATCACCATGATGACCAGCAGCACCACCCACTCATTGCTGCTGATGCCCAGCAGCAGGGTGGAATACTGGCCGATGAGGTCATCGACGTTGACCACCCAGCCGAACAGGCTGGCATAGGCCACCACGAACATGACGAAGGCCGATGACGAGGAGGCATCCACCAGGGCCTTGTACAGGCCTTTGAGATCCATGGTGCGATAGATGGGGCCGCCGACGAACAGGGCATAGACCGTGGCCACCAGCGCGGCTTCGGTGGGCGTGAACATGCCCGAGTAGATGCCGCCCAGGATCACGACCGGGGTCATCAGCCCCCAGAACGAATCGCGGAACGCGCACCAGAGGCGTTGAAGGTAGGGCAGGCCCGGGTAGGGGTCGGGGCTCAGGCGATCGAGCGCGGGGGTGCCATGGACGTCGTGGTGCCTTCTGGCCAGCGGCAGGGTCAGCAGCATGAGCATCCCCATGAAGAGGCCCGGAATGATGGCCGCGATGAACAGCTTGGCAATCGAGGTTTCGGCGATCACCCCATAGATGATGAGGCCGATGGATGGTGGGATGACGATGGACAGCGCAGCCCCCGTGCACACCAGGCCGGCGGCGAAGGCGCGACTGTAGCCGTCTTCTTCCATGCTCTTGATGATCAACGGGCCGATGGCGGCCACCGAGGCCGGACCCGAACCGCTGACGGCGCCCCAGAACAGGCACACCACGGTGCCCACCACGCCCATGCCCCCGGGCAGGCGGCCGATGAGCACGCGGAAGAAACGGATCATGCGCTCGGCAATGCCCAGCGAGCCCATGAGCGCGCCGGCGAGGATGAAGAAGGGAATGGCCAGCAGGGAAAACTTGGACACGCCGGTGGCGATCAGGTCGCCCACCAGATCGAGGCCAAAGCCCAGGTCCCACATGGCATACATGGCCGACAGGCCCAGCGCGAAGGCAACCGGCACGCGCAGGGCCAGGAAGATGAAGAACAGGATGATCATCTGCGTGCCGGCGCCCAGCTCAAACATGCTGGATCTCCTGATCCAGGGCCCGCCACATTTCGACGCTGTGCTGGAGGAAGCGCACCAGCACGAGCAGGAAGGCGAACGGGACGCCGATGCTGTAGTACCAGGCCGGAATCTGCAGGGCGTAGGACCGGATGCCGCTGGAGATCTGATTGAAGACGAGTTCGGCGCTGAACCACGCCGACAGCAGCAGGAGGATGCACGACAGGACGATGGAGACCGCCAGCACGAACTTGCGCGGCCGGCCGGGCAGCAGATCGTAGACCAGCGTCACCGCCAGGTGCTCGCCCGACCGGGCGGCGATGGCGGCGCCAAAGACCGTCAGCAGGAGAAAGCCATTGACAAGGATTTCTTCGGTCGAGGCAAATGAGTAATTGGTGACATAGCGCACGACCACATTGACGAAGCCCAGGATGGTCATGAGCGAAAAGATGACGGCGCAGATGATCTTCTCGGCGTCGCGCAACAGCAGATGCATGGGGATCTCCCGGGGCATGGCACGGGCCGGCCCTGTCGGGCGGGCCCGTGGGGCCCCATGCGCCCGGCGCAGCGGCGGCAACCGGGCAGAGGGGCCTTCAGAATCGGCTCAGGCTCAGGAGCCTTTCTTGGCGGCGATGCTGTCCTGGAAGGTCTTGACCAGATCGGCACCGACCTTGGCCGCCCAGGTGTCGAATGCGCCCTGGGTGGCCGCGCGGAACTGCTGCAGTTCTTCGGGCGTGGATTCGTGGATTTCCATGCCTTTTTCACGCAGGTAGGCAATGCCGTCGTCGGTGGCCTTGCGGGTGATGTCGACCTGATATTCCATGGCGTCTTCAGCGGCCTTGCGCATCTTCTGCTGGGTGTCCGCATCGAGGGCATCCCAGCGCTTCTTGCTGATGCCGATGAAGATGGGGTCGTACGAATAGTGCCAGGTGCTGAGGTATTTCTGCACTTCGTTCACGCGCTGGGGGATGATGACGGCGCCAATGGGATTTTCCTGGCCATCGACCACCCCCTGCTGCAGGGCCGAGAAGGTTTCCGTCCATTGCATCTGTTGCGGATTGGCGCCCAGGTCTTTCATGACGTCGATGTACATGGGCCCGGCCACGCGCATCTTCAGGCCCTTGAGGTCGGCCGGGGTCTTGATTGGATGCACGTTGTTGGTCACTTCGCGAAAGCCGTTTTCGCCCCAGGCGAGCACGATGATGTCATGGTCGGCCATGATGTCGGCCATTTTTCTGCCGGCGTCACCCTGTGTGGTGGCATCGACCTCGGCGTAGTCGGCATACAGGTAGGGCAGCGAGAACACGGCCATTTCGGGCACCATGGGTGTCACGTTGATGGCCGAGGTGACCACGAAATCGATGGCGCCCCGGCTGGTCATTTCGGCCTGTTTCATCTGGTCGCCACCCGCCAGGGTGGCGTTGGGGAATATGCGCACCTTGTACTTGCCATCGGTGGCCTGGTCGAGCAGTTCGGCAAATTTTTCGGACCCCTTCTGCCATGTGGTGGTGTCCGACGTGTTGTGCGACAGGCGCAGGGTTTCGGCCGAGGCCGTGCCGACCATACCCAGGCAGGCCACGGCCGAAGCCAGGGCAATGAGGCGCAGGCGGGATAGTTTCATGGGATCTCCTTGGGATTGAACGCCGTTTCCGGCCAATATGGACATCATCGATTCTAACCATTAGTTTTATCTTGTGGAACGGTTGATCTCATCGGGATTTACACCTATTAGTGAAAGAGAGCGTTTGATTTTTGGCGATTGTTGGTAAATAATCGATCTGAAGCATCTTATAGGTCCATATTGTGAAACAAGGCGACCAGCCTGATCCCAACCGCACGGCCGGCACGCAGGCGGTGCACCGTGCACTCAACGTGCTGCACGTGATCGCCCGCGGGCGCGATCAGGGCGTGGCGCTGTCGTCCATCTGCCAGCAGTCGGGGCTCAACAAGTCCACTGCGCATCGCCTGGCCTCGGCCCTGGTGGCGGCTGGCATGGTCGAGCAAGACGCGCAGACGCGCCTGTATTTTCTGGGGGTGGAATGCCATGCCCTGGGTCTGGTGGCGGCGGCGCGCTTTGGCCTGCACCATGATGTGGACATGCCGGTGCGCCGCCTTGCGCAGCATACGGGCGATGCCGCGTTCTTTTCCGTGCGCCAGGGGGCCTGGTCGCTGTGCCTGCTGCGCCATGAAGGCAATTATCCGCTCAAGTCGCATGTGCTCCAGGCGGGAGACCGCCATCCACTGGGTGTCGGGGGGGGCAGCCTGTCCATGCTGGCGGCACTGGCCGATGCCGAGATCGATCAGGTGCTGGCTGCGGTCATGGATGAAATCCGCCTGGCCTTTCCCGGCTACACGCGCGAATCGCTGCTGGGTCAAGTGGCGGCCACGCGCAGGCAGGGCTTTGCCGTCAATCGCGGGCAGGTGCTGAAAGGCTCCTGGGGTTTCGGCGTGCCGGTACGCAACCCCGAAGGCCAGGTCATCGGGGCCTACAGCATCGCGACGGTGGAAAGCCGCGTAACGCCCGAACGCGAACAGTTCCTGGGTGACCTGCTGGCACAGGAAGCCCGTGCGCTCGAACAGATCCTCTGCGCGCGGGCATCCGCACCCGGCCTGGCGCCGATCTTTTTCTCATCGGCCGCCGCCGCGGCCACCCAATCCAAGAGGCATCACCATGACGCAAGCAGTCATCGCCGGATGGTCACACATCCCCTTCGGGAAACTGTCTGATCCGGATACCGAATCCCTGATGGCCCGGGTCACCGGGCCGGCTCTGGCACACGCGGGCATCAGCGGCCGGCAGGTCGATGGCATTTATGTCGGGGTCATGAACAACGGCTTCCAGAAGCAGGACTTCCAGGGCGCCCTGGTGGCGCTGGCCGACCCCGATCTCACCCATGTCCCGGCCAATCGCCTGGAAAACGCATGTGCCACGGGCAGCGCGGCCATTCATGCGGCCATGGACTTCATCGAATCGGGCCGTGGGCAGGTCGCGCTGGTGGTGGGGGCCGAAAAAATGACGGCGCGCTCCACCCCCGAGGTGGGCGACCTGTTGCTCAATGCCAGCTATCGCAAGGAAGAGGCCGACATCCTGGGGGGGTTTGCCGGCATCTTCGGCCAGCTCGCCGCGCAGTATTTCGAGCGCTACGGTGACTTCAGCCATGAGCTGGCCGTCATTGCAGCCAAGAATCACAAGAACGGGGTCGACAATCCCTACGCCCAGATCCGCAAGGATCTGGGCGTCGAGTTCTGCGACACGGTGTCCGAAAAGAATCCGTATGTGGCCCCGCCCCTGCGGCGCACAGACTGCTCGCTGGTGTCCGACGGCGCGGCCGCGCTGGTGCTGGTGGCCGATTCGCTGGTCGATCAGTTTCCGCGCGCCATACGCTTCAGGGCGCGCCAGCAGGTCAACGACATCCTGCCCCTCAGCCGGCGCGATCCGCTCGCCTTCGAAGGCGCTGCCCGGGCCTGGCGCCAGGCGCTGCAACAGGCCGGTGTCACGCTCGATGACCTGAGCTTCGTCGAAACCCACGATTGCTTCACGATTGCCGAAATGATCGAATACGAGGCCATGGGCCTGGCCGCGCGCGGCGAGGGCTGGAAGGTGGTGCGCGAGGGCCTGACGCAAAAGGATGGCCGCCTGCCCGTCAATCCGTCTGGCGGCCTCAAGGCCAAGGGGCATCCGGTGGGTGCCACGGGCGTGTCCATGCATGCGCTGGCCTGCATGCAGCTGGCTGGCACGGCCGGCGACATGCAGATCCCGGACGCCCGCCTTGCCGGGGTGTTCAACATGGGCGGGGCGGCCGTCGCCAATTACGTGAGCATTCTCGAGCGGATCAAATAATGACAGCACACGCCCCGAAAGCGCCACTGGGTGGCCTGGTGCCCGTATCGCGCCGGGTCATGAACCTGGCGACGTTCGTCAGCCAGGCGGCGGCGCGCCTGCCCGACGAACCGGCCCTGATCGTCGACGAGCAGGTGATCACCTGGCGCACCCTCGAGTCGCGGGTGGCCGCCCTGGCTGCGGTGTTTGCCCAGGCGGGCCTGGGGCGCGGCGATCGCATCCTGACCCATTCTCCCAACGGCGTGGAGCAGATCGAGGTCATGCTGGCCACGTTTCGCCTGGGTGCCGTGTGGGTGCCCACGAATTTTCGCATCACCCCCGACGAGGTCGATCATCTGGCGCGCAGTGCGGGGGTGGCGGCCTTCATCTGTCATGCCGGCTACCCCGAACATGCCGCCCTGGCCTCCACGCTCGATGGCCTGCGGCTGGTGGCCGGCCTGGGCCCGCAGGCGGGCCCCGATGGCATTGGCGCGCGCATCGATGCCGCCCTTGCTGCGGGTCAGGCCCGGGCCACCCAGGCCGTAGAGTACGACGACCCGTGCTGGTTCTTCTTCACCTCGGGCACCACGGGCAAACCCAAGGCGGCGGTGCTGACCCACGGTCAGATGGCGTTCGTGCTCACCAACCACCTGGCCGATCTCATGCCCGGCACCACGCATCGCGACCGCAGCCTGGTGGTGGCGCCGCTGTCGCACGGGGCCGGCATCCACTACCTGACGCAGGTGGCGCGCGGGGCGGCCACGGTGTTTGGCACGCAAGCGCGGTTTTCACCCGAGGCGGCTTGGGCCACCATAGAACGCCACCGGATCAGCAATTTCTTCACGGTGCCGACCATACTCAAGATGATGGTCGAACACGAAAGTGTGGACCGCTACGCCCACGACTCACTGCGTCATGTCATTTATGCCGGCGCGCCCATGTACCGTGCCGATCAGAAGCGGGCGCTCGAAAAGCTGGGGCCGGTGCTCGTGCAGTATTTCGGCCTGGGTGAGGTCACCGGCAACATCACGGTGCTGCCGCCCGAGGAACACTCGGCCGATGACGCCCTGATGCCGCATGCGGGGTCCTGCGGCCGGCCGCGCACGGGCATGGAAATCAGCATACAGGATGCCGACGGCCGCCATCTGCCTGCGGGCGAACAAGGCGAGATCTGCGTATCCGGGCCAGCGGTGTTTGCCGGCTACTACAACAATCCGGAAGCCAACCGCAAGTCGTTTCGCGATGGCTGGTTCAGAACGGGGGATATCGGCTATCTGGATGCGCAAGGCTACCTGACCATTACCGGGCGCGAATCCGACATGTATATCTCGGGGGGCTCCAATATCTACCCGCGCGAGATCGAAGAAAAGATCCTGGCAGCGGGGTGGGTGCAGGAGATCTGCATCCTGGGCATGCCGGATCCCGTCTGGGGCGAAATCGGGGTGATGGTGGCGGTGCTCGAAGAGGGTGCCACCTGGGATGCCGACGCCTTCCAGCACTGGCTGGATGCCCACATCGCGCGCTACAAGCAGCCGCGCCACTGCGTGATCTGGCCCGAGCTGCCCAAGTCGGGTTATGGCAAGATCACCAAGAAGATCGTGCGCGAGGCCCTCGTGGAACGCGGCCTGTTCCCGGCTGCCTGAGCTTGATCGAATCATGATCGCTGATTTCGCCAATCGCAACCGTGCCTGGGCCGGCGGGCCCGACAGCGCGACCCGGCCCGATCCCGGCGTGCCTGTGCTGCAGCACCCGGGGCCGCCCGATGCCGTACGTCGCAACGTGCTGGCCGGGCATGGCCAGAAGGTCTGGCGTATTCCGCTGGTGGCCGGCCAGACATTGCAGACTTCGGTGCTGGCGGCCATGCGCCAATTGAAGGTCTCCACGGCCGGTCTGGGGCTGCAGCAGGCGGTGTTTTCGCACCTGCGCTACTTCGAGATCGCGACCAGCCCGGATGTCGTGCCGGTGGCCCACTACACCACGCCGCGGGATCGCACCGGGCCGCTGGAACTGATCTGCGCCGGGGCCACGGTGGGCCAGACGGCCGCAGGGCAGCCCGCAATCCATTGCCATGCGCTCACGGTCGACCGCGCAGGCCATTTCGTGGGCGGGCACCTGTTGCCGCAGGCCTGCATGCTGGCTCAAACCGGCGTGGCCTGGCTATGGGCACTGGATCACATGCGTCTGGTCATTGGCGATGATCCTGAAATCTGCACGCCCGTCTTCCACCCCATCCTGTCCGAGGACAATCTTCATGGCGATCATTGAGCAGGGCGCTCCCGGGCGCATTTTCTACGTGCGCATCCATCCCAATGAGGATCTCCTGCGCAGCGTCGAGCACACGGCACGCGAGGCGGGTCTGGCGGTGGCCATGGTGCGCAGCAGTGTGGGCAGCCTCGCGCATGCCTGTCTCGAGGTGGCGGGCGGGCGTCGCCTCGACCTCCCGGGTCCGGCCCTCGAGATCATGAGCCTGCAGGGCGAGGTCCGCGCTGCAGCCGATGGTCTGCCGCAGGCCTTGCTGGCCGGGGTGGTGATGGACCTGCAGGGGAAATTTCATGCCGGCCGGTTTGTGCGCGGGCGCAATCCAGCGTGCATGACGATCGAGGTCGTGCTCGAGGAATGGTGTGTGGAACAACGAATGGAGCTTTCAGACGATGCGCAATACCAGTGAAGACAGGGTCGTGATGGTGACGGGCGGGGTGTCGGGCATCGGCCTGGCCCTGGTGCAGGGGCTGCTGGCCAAAGGCTGGCGGGTGCTCGCGGTGGATGTGCAGGCCGGGCAGATCGAGGCTGCGCGTCAGGCGCTGGCCGGGGCCTCTGCCGGGCGGCTGCAGTTTGCCCAGGCCGATGTCACCGACGAAGCGCGCATCGAGCAGGTGGTGGCCGACTGCGAAGCCGATTTCGGGCCCTTGCACGGTCTGGTGCACTCGGCTGGCATTGCGGCCGAGGTGCCGGCGCTGGAAACCGAGGTGGCCATGTTCCGCCGCATACTGGATGTCAATGTGACGGGCGCCTTCATCACGGCGCGCGCGGTGGCACGTGTCATGCAGCCACGCGGCAGCGGTTCCATCGTGCTGATTTCCTCGGTGTCGGGCATGCGCGGCAATTATGGCCGGGTCGCGTACGGGTCATCCAAGTCGGCCTTGCTGAACATGACGCGCATCATGGCGGTCGAGTGGGCGCACAGCGGGCTGCGGGTGAATACGGTGGCACCGGGCCCCATCGATACGCCGCTCACCCGCAAAATCCATACGCAGGTCACGCGCGACAACTGGAACCGGGTGGTGGCGATGGGGCGTTACGGCGCAGACCATGAACTGGTCGGGCCGGTCTGCTGGCTGCTCGACCCCGACGGTTCTTCCTACGTCACGGGGCAGGTGATTGCCGTGGATGGTGGTTTCACGGCCATGGGTTTACCCGTACCAGCGGCCTGAAAAGCGATACACTGGGGCGATCGCTCTTGGCCGCGCAGCATCCACTGTGGTCAGCGCGTCCTTCGCCATTGTCCTGCCCGTTCTGGCGCCGCCGGGCCACAAGCCCGCACGTCGTCGTGGCGGGCCCACACCCGAAACAGGTCGTACCGTGAATGCTCCCCAGACTGCCTCGATCCTGTCCCCGGCCCGGCCGGCGACTCCCTGTGCGCCAACACAGCGCAACGGCGCTGAAGTCCTGCTCGATACCCTGATTGCCCACGGCGTCGATACGGTATTCGGCTACCCTGGGGGTGCGGTGCTGCCCCTCTATGACGCGCTGTACGCCGAGCCCCGCCTGCGGCACGTACTGGTGCGCCATGAGCAGGCGGCCGTGCACGCTGCCGAAGGCTACGCACGCAGCACCGGGCGTACCGGAGTGGTGTTCGTCACTTCGGGGCCGGGCATGTCCAACACCACCACCGGCCTGCTCGATGCGCTGTGCGACTCGATTCCCGTGCTGTGCATCAGCGGCCAGGTGGCCACCAGTGCGATTGGCACCGATGCCTTCCAGGAATGCGATGCCGTGGCGATCTCCCGTCCGGTCACCAAGTGGAATGCGCAAGTCCGGCGCGCACAGGATGTGGCCGAGCTGACCGCCAAGGCCTTGCGCCTGACCCACAGCGGGCGGCCAGGGCCCGTACTGCTCGATTTTCCCAAAGATCTGCAGATGGCGGCCGTCGAGCCAGAGCACACCGTCGTGCAGATCGAGGCCGATGCACCCGAGCCGTTTTCACCGGGTACCGAGGCGGCCCTGAAGCGGGCGGCGGCCCTGATCGCCCGTGCTCGCCGCCCGGTGTTCTATGGCGGCGGCGGGCTGATCAATTCGGGGCAGGATGCCTGCCATGCGTTTCGCAGCCTGGTGCAGGCCACCGGGGCACCCTGCACGCTCACGCTCATGGGCCTGGGGGCCTATCCGGCGGGCGACGGGCAATTTCTGGGCATGCTGGGCATGCACGGCACCCTGCAGGCCAATCTGGCCATGCACCATGCCGATCTCATCATCTGCGTGGGGGCCCGGTTCGATGACCGCATCACCGGCCGCCTGTCCGATTTCTGCCCGCATGCCGAGAAAATCCACCTCGACATCGACCCGGCCTCGATCGACAAGGTGGTGCGTGCCGATGTGGCGCTGGTGGGTGATTGCTACCCTCTGCTGCGCGCCCTGCACAAGGAACTGGGCGCCTGGCCGCTGGCCTGCGGGCGGCTGGATGAATGGTGGCAGCGCATTGCGGTGTGGCAGGCGCGCGATTGCCTGAAGGTGGCACCAGCCGAAGACGTGATCCTGCCCCAGGATCTCATGCTGCGCATCGATCGCTGCCTGCAGGGGCAGGATGCCGTGGTGTCCACAGATGTCGGGCAGCACCAGATGTGGGCTGCCCAGTACCTTTCGATCGACCGGCCCAATCGCTGGCTGACCTCGGGGGGTGCCGGCACCATGGGCTATGGCCTGCCGGCGGCCATCGGGGCGCAGATCGCCCATCCGGACAAGACCGTGGTCTGCATCAGTGGCGATGCCTCGGTATTGATGAACATCCAGGAACTGGCCACGGCCATGCAGCACCGGGCACCGGTGAAGGTGATCGTGTGCAACAACGGGCACATGGGCATGGTACGGCAGTGGCAGGAACTCATACACGGCGGGCGCTACAGCCACAGCTACAACGCATCCATCCCCGACTTCGTGGCCCTGGCCGGTGCTTTTGGCTGGGGCGCGGCGCGCGTCGCCCACCCGCGTGATCTCGATGCGGCCCTCGAGGCCTGCCTGGCGCATGACGGGCCCTATTTTCTGGATGTGGCCGTGGTGCCATTGCAGAACTGCTTTCCCATGATGCCGGCGGGCTATGGACACCAGCAGGTCATGCTGTCCGAAGACACCTGGTACGTCGAAGACTGATCCGCAGATGCCCGGGGTGCACGGCCGTCGAACGCAGGGTGCCCGGGCGGATTCGGGGCTCATTGTTCTGCTGGCCACGCTGGCCGTGCAGTCGCTGGTGGCGATGTGCCTGCTCACGCTGCCCGTGGTGGCCCCGGTGGTGGCCCGTTCGCTGGGGGTCTCGCCGGTGCACGTGGGCCTGTATGTCGCCCTGGCCTATGCCGCGGCCATGGCCTCCAGTCTGGTTTCGGGCGGCCTCGTGCGGCGCTATGGAGCCATACGCGCCAGCCAGGCGGGTCTGGTGCTGTGTGCCTGCGGCTTGCTGGTCAGCCTGGTGCCCCATGTGGCCGTCACGGCGCTGGGGGCCCTGCTCATCGGCGTGGGCTATGGCCCCATCACACCGGCCAGTTCGCACCTGCTGATCCGCAGTACGCCGGCGCATCGCCTGTCCTTTGTCTTTTCCATCAAGCAGACCGGCGTGCCGCTGGGAGGCGTGCTGGCGGGTGCATTGGTGCCGGGGCTGGCCGAGTTCGGCTCCTGGCAGATGGCCTTTGCCATGGTGGCCGCCTGCAGCCTTGCCTGTGCCCTGCTGATCCAGCCGCTGTGCCGTACGCTGGATGCCGATCGGGACCCGGCGCATCCGGTGTCGCTGATCGGCAATCTCGCCGGGCCGCTGCGCCTGGTGTTCGGTCAACGCAGTCTGCGGGCGCTGGCCGCGGTGTCTTTTCTGTTCTCGGTCACCCAGCTGTCGCTGGTGACGTATCTGGTGACCTGCCTGCACGAGGACATGGACATCGACCTGGTGACGGCCGGCCTGCTGGCGGCGCTGTCGCAGATGGCGGGGGTGGCAGGCCGCATTCTCTGGGGGTACGCATCCGACCGTTTTCTGGGCCCCCTGCGTGCGCTGGGGGCCATTGCCCTGCTGGTCGCCCTGTGCGCTGTCCTGATGCCGGTCAGCCCATCAGGGCCGCTCTGGTTGCTGGGGGCCCTGCTGTTGGTGTTCGGCTTCTGTGCCATCGGCTGGAATGGCGTCTATCTGGCCGAAGTGGCGCGTCAGGCGCCGGCAGGAAAAGCCAGCATCGCCACGGGCGGCACGCTGTCCATCACCTTTCTGGGCAATGTGCTCGGCCCGCCCGCCTTCGGGCTGGTGGCGGGCGGCCTGCACAGCTATGTCCTGGCCTATGCCGTGCTGGTGGTGCCGGCGGGCGCCAGCCTGTGGCTGCTGTGGCGCAGCCGGCAGGCATTTCAGCCCGCCAGCACCTGACGGGTGACGGCCTGGCCCACCTCTGTGGTGACGGCCTGGCCACCCATGTCGGGGGTGCGGGGCCCTTGGGCCAGCACGGCTTCGATCGCCTGCACGATGGCCGAGGCCGCATCGGCGTGCCCGAGGTGGTCGAGCATGAGGGCGGCTGACCAGATCTGGCCGACCGGATTGGCAATGCCCCGGCCGGCGATATCCGGCGCCGAGCCGTGCACGGGTTCGAACAGCGACGGATGGCGGCGTTCGGGATCGAGGTTGGCCGATGGCGCGATACCGATGGTGCCGGTGCAGGCGGGGCCCAGGTCGGACAGGATGTCGCCGAACAGGTTGGAAGCGACCACGACGTCGAAGCGATCGGGGTGCCGTACCATGTGGGCACAGAGAATGTCGATGTGGAACTTGTCCCAGGTGACATCCGGGAATTCTTCCGCAATGGCCGCCACGCGCTCATCCCAGAACGGCATCGTGATCGAGATGCCGTTTGACTTCGTGGCGGCGGTCAGGTGCTTGCGGGGCCGCTTCGAAGCCAGTTCGAATGCGTAGCGCAGCACGCGGTCCGTGCCGGTGCGGGTGAAAACGGATTCCTGGATGGCCATCTCGCGCTCGGTACCTGCGAACAGGCGCCCGCCCGCGTTCGAATATTCGCCCTCGGTATTTTCGCGCACGATCAGGAAGTCGATGTCGCCCGGGGCACGGTTGGCCAAGGGGCATGGCACGCCCGGCATGAGGCGGGCCGGACGCAGGTTGATGTATTGATCGAATTCCCGCCGGATGGTGAGGATGGACTGCCAGACCGCAATGTGATCGGGGACGCGGCCGGGGTCGCCCACGGCGCCGAAGAAAATGGCATCATGCCCGCCGATCTGGTCTTTCCAGTCGTCGGGCATCATGCTGCCGTGGCGCATGTAATGATCGCTGCCCCAGTCGAAGGTCTCGAAATGCAGGGCGAAGCCGAAACGCGTGCCCGCGGCCTGCAATACGCGCAGGCCTTCGGGCATGACTTCGATTCCGATCCCGTCACCCGGGATCACGGCGATGTTGTGTGTCATCATAGGGTCACCTGATTGGAGCAGGTGCCTACTCTAGCAGTTTTTCCGTGTCCTGCGCGCGGCATGCAGGTTCGATGCAGATCAAACAGTGGGCATATTTTCGTTGAGGTTCGATGTATCTTCATGCTAGAAATGTAACATCGGGCTCGCAAGCCCCTGTCCCGGCGTTCCGAACGCTATCATCCGGAGGATTCCACCATGTTTCAGAGTCATAGAATCAAGGCCTGGCTGGCCACTGCGGCATTGGCCGGTCTGACCGTCAGTACCCCGGTACTTGCGCAGAAAACGCTGTCCGTTGCCTATCCGCTGTCGAATTTCTCGCATTTCGGCATTGCGGCCCAGGCCTTCCAGGACGCGCTGGAAGGTCAGCACTCGGGTTTTCACGTACAGCAGCGTCCCAACACGGATGGTGCCGATCCCTCCGCGATGCTGCGCAGCCTGCAGGATGGCACGCTCGACATGGCGGTGGTGCCGGGCAATGCAGTCCGTGACATGGTGCCGCAGATCGAAGTCTTCAGCCTGCCCTACCTGTTCGCAGACCTGGATCACGCGCGCCGCGCGCTGGATGGCGAGACTGGCCAGAAGATCCTGGCCGAGCTCGGCCACCACGATCTGGTTGCCCTGGCGTGGGGTGATCAGGGCTTCACCCAGGTCACCAACAATCAGCGTCCGGTCCGGGTGCCGGGCGACATGCAGGGCATGACGGTGGGGATTGCCGACAATCCGCTGCACAAGGCGACCCTGCAGGCCCTGGGTGCGAAGCCCGTGATACAGGACTGGCCGCGCATCGTGGCCGATCTGCGCGCGGGCACGCTCGATGGCGAAGTCAACCCCTACGCCGTGCTGCTGCCGACACGCATCTGGAAAGAGCAGAAATATGCGTCTGCCACCAATATGTTCTACGAACCGGCGCTGATCGTCATGTCGGCCAAGACCTGGGCCGGGCTCACACCCGCAGACCAGGCCAAGATGCGCCAGGCGGCCGGCAAGGCCGCTCAGGACATGCGTGATTTCGTCAGCAAGATCCAGATTCATGATGGCGCCACGACCCTGCAGGCCCAGGGCATGCAGCTCAATGAGGTCGATCGCGCAGCCTTCGTGCACGCAACGCAGGCCGTGTACCCGGCCTATGTCGATATTTTTGGCCAGGCACTGATCGACGCCTTGCGCGGCACGCGTTGAGCAGCTCCGCATTGGTGCATCCGGCCTTGCGGGCATCGCCGGGGCGGCCCGCGCCGGCGCCCCGGCAGGGATCATGCCGGGTCATGCCGGGGCCGGGCCAGCGGCATGAATTTCCAGTACGGGCGGTGGTGGCGTGCAGGGCGCGCGGAACCCGCCGAACTTGCACGCTGCCCGGCTGGCTCGTATGATCCGTGCCAATGCGGCCCCACATGTGCCGCCTGTGGAACTTCATGACCAAAACACTCATCATTGCAGAAAAGCCTTCGGTTGCCCTGGATATCTCCCGGGCCCTGGGCGGCTTCACGCGTACGGGCGATTATTTCGAAAGCGAGCAATATGTGCTCTCTTCCAGTGTCGGGCATCTGCTGGGCCTGGTGGCCCCAAATGACCCGGTACGCGGCAAGTGGAGCTTTGCCCATTTGCCGGTCATCCCCGAGCAGTTCGAACTGGGGCCTGTCGACAAGCGCTCGACCGAGCGCCTGAAATTGCTGGTCAAGCTGATCAGGCGCAAGGATGTCACTGCGGTCATCAACGCTTGCGATGCCGGGCGCGAGGGCGAGCTGATCTTTCGCTACATCATGCAGTATGCCAAGGTCAACAAGCCCGTATGGCGCCTGTGGCTGCGCTCCATGACCCAGGCCGCAATCCGCGAGGCTTTCGAGAACCTGCGCGACGACGAGGCCATGAAACCGCTCGAGGCCGCTGCACGTTCACGGGCCGAGGCGGACTGGCTGGTGGGTATCAATGGCACCCGGGCCATGACGGCCTTCAACAGCAAGGATGGCGGCTTCTTCAAGACGCCGGTCGGGCGGGTGCAGACCCCCACGCTGGCGATCGTGAACGAGCGTGAAGAGCAGATCCGCCGCTTCGTGCCGCGCGACTACTGGGAGGTGCATGCCACATTCGTTGCGGCGGCTGGCCTTTACGAAGGGCGCTGGTTCGATCCGGCCTTCAGGAAGAACGAGAACGACCCCGAGGCCCGCGAATCCCGCCTGTGGTCGGCCGCTGCCGCGCAAAGCGTCGTGGCGGCCTGTCGCGGGCAGTCGGGCACGGTGCAGGAAGAGTCCAGGCCCAGCACCCAGCTCTCGCCGGCCCTGTTCGATCTCACCACGCTGCAGCGCGAGGCCAATGCCCGCTTCGGGTTTTCTGCCAAGACCACGCTGTCCATCGCTCAGACCCTGTACGAGCGCCACAAGGCCCTGACCTACCCGCGTACCGATTCACGGTACTTGCCCCAGGATTATCTGTCGACCGTGCAGCAGACCATGGCGGGTCTGGCCGCCAGCGAGGCGGGTACGGCCCGCACGGTGCAGCCCTTTGCCGCCCAGGTGGTCGCGCAGCAGTGGGTCAGGCCGAACCGGCGTATCTTTGATGATGCCAAGGTGTCGGATCACTTTGCCATCATTCCCACGCTGCAGATTCCGCGCGAACTGTCCGAGGCGGAGTTCAAGATCTACGAGTTGGTGACCCGTCGCTTCCTGGCGGTCTTTTTTCCAGCCGCGGAGTTCCGGATCACTACGCGCATTACCCAGGTTGCAGGGCATCACTTCAAGACTGAAGGCAAGGTGCTGGTGGCTCCCGGCTGGCTGGCCATCTACGGGCGCGAGGCGCAAGGCGAAGAGGGCTCGCTGGTGGCCGTGGCCGATGGCGAACGGGTCCGCACCGAAGACATGGAAGCGCGTGGCCTGGCCACCCGTGCGCCGGCCCGCTATACCGAAGCCACGCTGCTGTCGGCCATGGAAAGTGCCGGCAAGCGGGTCGATGACGAGGCTTTGCGCGAGGCCATGTCCGAGCGCGGCCTGGGGACACCGGCCACCCGCGCCGCCATCATCGAAGGCCTGCTCAACGAAGCCTATCTGCGTCGTGAAGGGCGCGAACTGGTGCCCAGTGCCAAGGCCCGGCAACTCATGACGCTGCTGGCCGGCCTGGGGGTCAGCGAATTGACATCGCCCGAACTGACCGGTGAATGGGAGCATCAGCTCAAACTGATCGAGCAGCGCAAGCTGGACCGTGACAGTTTCATGCGCGAGATCGCGCAGATGACGCAGGTGATCGTCAAGCGTGCCAAGGAATACGAGCGTGATACGGTGCCGGGGGATTATGTCACCTTGCAGACGCCGTGCCCGCGGTGTGGCGGCGTGGTGCGCGAGAACTACCGGCGCTATGCCTGCACTGCCTGCGATTTCTCGATAGGCAAGCACCCCGGTGGGCGTACGTTCGAGGTGGCCGAGGTCGAGGCGCTGCTGAAGGATCGCGTGCTCGGGCCACTGACCGGTTTCATCAGCAAGATGGGCCGGCCATTCGCTGCGGTGCTGCGCATCAACGATGAGTACAAGCTGGAATTCGATTTCGGCCAGAAAGACGACGACGATGCCGAGCCGGTGGATTTTTCCGGCCAGACGTCCCTGGGACCGTGCCCGCGCTGCCAGGCCAGCGTCTACGAACACGGCATGAACTACGTCTGCGAGCGCTCGGTGGGCCCCGAAAAGACCTGCGATTTCCGCAGTGGCAAGGTGATCCTCCAGCAGGCGATCAGCGCCGACCAGATGCGCAAGCTCCTGGCTGACGGCAAGACCGATCTGCTCGATGGCTTCGTCTCCAGCCGTACGCATCGCAAGTTCAAGGCCTTTCTGGTGCGCCAGGCCGATGGCAAGATCGGCTTCGAGTTCGAACCGCGGCCGGCCAAAAAGGCCACGACGAAAGCAGCCACGTCGAAAGCAGCCACGTCGAAAGCGGCATCCACGAAGGCGGCATCCACGAAGGCGGCATCCACGAAAGCAGAAGCGACGAAAGCAGCAGCTACGAAAGCAGCAGCTACGAAAGCAGCAGCGACCGGGACGGCCTCGGCCAGATCTGCTGCAACGAAGCCTGGCACGACGAAATCCACGGCAAAGAAAGCGGCAACGGCGAAGACCACGGCCAGAAAAGCCACGACCCGGGCCGGGGCGGCCGAACCGGCCGGCGAGCCGGCCGACGGCTGACGCACTGGGCCTCGGTCCGCCCCGTCAGATTGGCCAGGGTGGGCATGAATCCGGTCATTGGTGGGTGATTTGCCGGCCCGCGGCTCGGCCCGTCTGGTCGAGCGTGGCCTACCCGATCCGTACATTTGGGTCAGCCTGCTGGCCCGGATGGCCGCCGTGGCTCCGGGGGCCGAACCGTCTGGCCCAGATGGCCGTGGCCTGGGCCAGAAAACCGGGCACCGAGCGCACCCCCGCCAGCGGGGCAAAGCCCAGGCCCCGCCAGGCCTGTTGCAGGCAGGTCAGGGGCTGCTGTATGGTCAGCGCCGGTGCGTGGTTCTGTTTCGACAATTTGTGGCCCTGGCTGTCGCACAGCAGGGGGACATGCAAGGTGCGCGGCGGTTGCAGGCCCAGCGCGCGGGCCAGGCATCGCTGGCGTGCCGTGGACGGCAGCAGGTCCTTGCCGCGCACCACATCGGTCACACCCTGCGCGCCATCATCGACCACGACCACCAGCTGATAGGCCCACAGGTCATCGGCACGACGAACGATGAAATCGCCCACTTCGGCCGCCACGTCCTGGTGGCATGGGCCATACCAGCGGTCGACAAAGGATTCCTGGCCATGGGGTGCCTGGAAGCGCCAGCTGCAGGTGGCCTGGGCTGCTTGCCCGGACTCGCCGCGGCGCAGCGCAGGCGGGGTGTCCGATGCAAGATCAGCGGCAGGCCGCTGTTTCAGGTCACGCTGCCGCGGGTCATTGTGTCGGCCGGGCCGGCAGGTACCGGGATAGGGCCCGGGCGGCAGGTCCTTGCGGTGGCAGTGGCAGGGATACACCTGGCGGGCCTGCTGCAGTTGTGCAAAGGCGTGTGCATACAGGGGGTGGCGCTGGCTCTGCCAGACCGGCGGTGCGTCCCAGTGCAGGCCCAATGCCTGCAGCTGCTGCATGATGGTGCGGTCTGCGCCCGGCACGGTTCGGGGTTCGTCGATGTCTTCGATGCGCAGCAGCCAGCGTCCACCATGGGCACGGGCGTCGAGATGGCTGGCCAGGGCCGCGCGCAACGAACCCGCATGCAGGGGGCCGCTGGGGCTGGGCGCGAAACGGCCAACGTAAGGTGTCATGGCACGGCCCACAGGCCTGTTACCCACGTGCCCACCGCCCCCATGTCCATGGGCCGACCCCGGTGGCTGTTGACACCGGCCTGGCCAGCGCATGGCTGGTGTTGCGGGGCGCGGCCGCAGGCCATGGCGATCAGTGCAGCGGCGGGTCTTCTTCGTGGGCCAGCAGCTCTTCGAAGATGAGGTGTTCGACTTCGGCCTGCTGGCTCCAGAGTACCATCAGAGCCAGTACCTTGATCTCGGACAGCGACAGCGGGCCGTGGTTGGCCGAGCAGGCGCATTCGACAAGGATTTCGCGCAATGAGGGCGGCAGTGCCCCCGAGTGCTCGAGGAATGCAATGAAGCCAATGGCCTCGGTGCCGAGGTCACGGTATTCCTCGTGGGTGTAGATGCGCCTGGCCTGCGCCGACTGCCGGCCTTCGGCCGACAGCAACTGGCAGTGCTCGGTGGTGATGGCCAGGCCCTGCAGCCAGCGCAGGGCATCGTCGATGTCCTCGTGTTCGAAGCCTTCGGCAGCCAGCTTGCTGGCCAGGATCTCGGCCCGTGGGCAGGCCTGGGGTGCCTGATAGTTTTCGAACAGGTAAACCAGAATGTCGTACATGGCGGCGGCACACTTGAAACACCTTACAGTGTACCGGATTCCGATTCCTGCAGTTCGATGAGGGTATCGCCTTCCTGGACCTGGTCGCCCACCGCAAACAGGATCTGGCCCACGATGCCATCATGTGGCGCTTCGATGGTGTGTTCCATCTTCATCGCTTCCATGACCATCAGGGCCGCGCCACGCGTCACGGTGTCGCCCTCAGCCACCGACACCGACAGAATCCTGCCGGGCATGGGCGCGCTCAGGCCACCGGCGGCCTGATCCAGCGTGCCCACAGCCTGGGCGATGGGATCCACCCAGTTCAGGGTGTGGCGGCCCGTATCGCAAAATACGTCCAGGCGCTCACCGTGCAGCCAGGCTTCCCCCTGACTGACGACGTCACCCAGCCGGATACGCAGCCCGGCCCCGCCTGCAGGATCGGCGTGCCATTCGAAGTCATGTTCGGGGCCCTGGTCGGCCTGCCATGCCCAGTGTGACCCGCGATGCCGCACATGGACGGTGTGTTCGCCCGTGGCGCTGGCAAAGACGAAGGATTGTTCATGTGCGCCCACCACACGCCAGCCATCGAGCACGGCCCAGGGGGTACCGGGCTGTACTGCGGCCGGGCGCATCGATTGGCCGGTGTGCTGCAGGATGCGCGCGGTGGCCAGGGCCAGCGCCTGTTCGGGTGCCGGACGGGCGCCTGGAAAGAGACGCTCGTGTTCGTGCACGATCAGGCCCGTATCGAGATCGGCCGCGGCAAAGGCCGGATTGGCGATCAGGCGGTCGAGAAAGGCAATGTTGGTATGCACCCCGGTGCAGCGGATGGCCTGCAATGCACGCCGCATGCGCTGGCAGGCCTGGGCACGGTCGGCACCATGGACGATGAGCTTGGCCACCATGGGGTCATAGTACGGAGTGATGGTGTCGCCTTCGCGTATCCCGCCATCGACCCGCAAGGCGCCGACTCGAAACGCAGTGTGTTCGGGCCAGCGCAGTACATCCAGCTGGCCCGTGCTGGGCAGGAAGTCATTGTCGGGGTTCTCGGCGTAGATCCGCGCCTCGATCGCATGGCCGTGGATCTTCAGGCGCTCCTGGGTGAGCGGCAGCGGCTGGCCGGCCGCCACGCGCAACTGCCATTCGACCAGATCCTGGCCGGTGATCGCTTCGGTGACCGGGTGTTCGACCTGCAGCCGGGTGTTCATCTCCATGAAGTAGAAACGCCCGTCGGGTTCGACGATGAATTCGACCGTACCGGCGCCCACGTAGCCCACCGCCCGGGCTGCGGCGATGGCCGCAGCGCCCATGGCTGCGCGACGCTCAGGCGTCAGGCCCGGTGCGGGGGCCTCTTCGATGACTTTCTGGTAGCGCCGCTGGACCGAGCAGTCGCGCTCGAACAGGTGCACGCAATGATCGTGCGTGTCGGCGAAGATCTGGATCTCGATGTGCCGGGGTTTGAGCAGATAGCGCTCGATGAGCACCCGGGCATCGCCGAAACTGCTGGCCGCTTCGCGCTGACAGGACGCCAGGGCGGCCGCGAAGGCCGCCTCTTCGTGGACGATGCGCATGCCCTTGCCGCCCCCGCCTGCGCTGGCCTTGATGAGTACGGGGAAGCCGATCTCCTGTGCGCGTTCCTGGAGGAATCCGGCCTCTTGCCGCTCGCCATGATAGCCAGGGACCAGGGGCACCGAGGCTTCTGCCATGATGCGCTTTGCTGCGGCCTTGCTGCCCATGGCCGCGATGGCGTCTGCGGGCGGACCGACGAAGATCAGGCCGGCCTGCGCGCAGGCCCGGGCAAAATCGGCATTTTCGGACAGGAACCCATAGCCGGGGTGGATGGCCTCGGCACCTGTACGGCGTGCCGCCTCCAGAATGGCGTCGGCACGCAGATAGCTGTCGGCCGGTGCCGCGCCGCCGATGTGCACGGCCTGGTCACAGGCCTGTACGTGGCGCGCCTGGGCATCGGCAGCGGAATATACCGCAATGGTGCGCATGCCCAGGCGGCGGGCTGTGGCTGCGATACGGCACGCGATTTCGCCCCGATTGGCGATCAGCAGGGTCTGAAACACGGTGGGAACTCCTTACATTCTGAAGACGCCGAAGCGGGTGGGCTGCTGCGGAGCCTGACGGGCTGCGGCCAGCCCCAGGCCCAGGACCCGGCGGGTGTCGGCGGGCGCGATGATGCCGTCATCCCACAGGCGTGCCGTGGCGTAGTAGGGATGGCCTTCGTGCTCGTATTGCGCGCGCACGGGATCCTTGAAGGCTTCTTCGTCGGCTGCCGACCAGTGGCCGCCCTGGCGTTCGATGTTGTCGCGGCGCACGGTGGCCAGCACACTGGCTGCCTGTTCGCCGCCCATCACGGAAATGCGCGCATTGGGCCACAGGAACAGCAGACGCGGGTCGAAGGCCCGGCCGCACATGCCGTAGTTGCCGGCCCCGAACGAGCCGCCGATGATCACCGTGAACTTGGGCACGGCCGCCGTCGACACCGCGGTGACCATCTTGGCGCCGTGGCGGGCAATGCCCTCGTTCTCGTACTTGCGCCCGACCATGAAGCCGCTGATGTTCTGCAGGAAAATGAGCGGGATATTGCGCTGGCAGCACAGCTCGATGAAATGGGTCCCTTTCTGGGCCGCTTCGGAAAACAGGATGCCGTTGTTGGCCACGATGCCCACGGGCATGCCATAGAGATGTGCAAAGCCCGTGACCAGCGTGGTGCCGAAGCGCGCCTTGAATTCGTCGAACTCGGAACCGTCGACGATGCGGGCGATCACCTCGCGCACATCGTAGGGCTTGCGGGTGTCGCCCGGAATGATGCCATCGAGTTCGGCCGGGTCGTAGGCCGGCGCCTGCCAGGGGCCTGCATCCGGCAGGGCGGGACGGTTCAGGCGTGCCACGGCATCGCGCAGCAGGCGCAGGGCGTGGAGATCATTCTCAGCCAGATGGTCGGCCACCCCCGAGAGGCGGGTATGGACGTCACCGCCACCCAGGTCTTCGGCCGAGACCACTTCGCCCGTGGCCGCCTTGACCAATGGCGGGCCGCCAAGAAAGATGGT
>NZ_JBAYPG010000010.1:0-80380 GCF_041677825.1 Castellaniella sp. | reverse complement strand
TTCTTTCGATATGCGGCGGGGGTTCGCTGCGGTCACTTTCAAGCATCATGCTCAAACGAGGAGAAACATGAACAAACCCTCCAAAATCGCTATTGGACTCGCCATCGCTGCCATGGCTGCCGTCGGCACCGCCTCGGCTCACGATAACTGGGTCAACGTCGACGGCCATGTATGGAAAGACGCGAGTGGCGAAAACTGCTGGCGCGATGCATTCTGGACGCCGGCCACTGCAGCCAATGAATTCTGCGGTCTGCCCGTCGCTGCCGCCCCCGTGGTCGCCCCCGTGGCCAGCAAGGTGGTCATCAACGCCGACACATTCTTCGACTTCGACAAATACAATCTGAAGCCCGAAGGCAAGCAGGTCCTCGACCAGGTTGCCCAGCAGGCCAAGGCCATCAACCTCGAAACCGTGATCGCCGTCGGTTACACCGACTCCATCGGTACCCAGGAATACAACCTGGGCCTGTCCGAGCGCCGTGCCAATACGGTCAAGCAATACCTGATCGGCCAGGGCATCCCGGCTGACCGCATCTACACCGAAGGCAAGGGCAAGCTCGACCCCATCGCCACCAACAAGACAGCCGCCGGCCGCGCACAGAACCGTCGCGTCGAAATCGAGATCGTCGGTACCCCGCGGCAGTAAACACGCCACCTGCCACGCATCCAGCCACGTGGCTCACGTGGCGGATACAATGGGGCTCCCGCTGGAGCCCCATTTCATTTTTCAGGGTCAATGCCATGCCGTCGACTCATACGCCGTCCGCCAATGTCCATGCCGCCGAAATCGACAAGTTCAGCGCGCTGGCCAGCCACTGGTGGGACCCCGAAGGCCAGCTGAAGACCCTGCACGACATCAACCCCCTGCGGCTCGACTGGATCCGCCAGCAGGCCGGCCCGTTGCAGGGGCTGAAAATCCTCGACGTGGGCTGCGGGGGGGGTCTGCTGGCCGAAGCCATGGCCGCCGAAGGCGCACAGGTCACCGGCATCGACCTGTCTGCCCAGGCGCTGCAGATTGCGCGCCTGCACGGTCATGAATCGGGCATTCAGGTCCACTACGAACACAGCAGCGCCGAAGACTGGGCGCAGGCCCATGCCGGCACCCATGACGTCGTCACCTGCATGGAACTCCTCGAACACGTGCCCGATCCGGCCTCGGTCGTGCATGCCTGCGCCACACTGGCGCGGCCCGGGGGCCTGGTCTGCTTCTCCACCCTGAATCGCAACCCCAAATCCTTCCTGCTCGCCATCGTGGCGGCCGAATATCTGTTGCGCATGCTGCCGCGCGGCACGCACAACTATGAACAATTCATCACGCCCAGCGAGCTGGCCCAGGCGGCCCGCAACGCAGGCCTCGAGGTCACGGCACTGGCCGGCATCGAATACCTGCCGCTGCTGCGCCGCTACACGCTGTCCCCACGCACCGGGGTCAATTATCTGCTGGCGGCTCGGCGCCGCCTGCCCGACTGAACCATGAACCACCTGATTCTCTTCGATTTCGACGGCACGCTGGCCGATACGGCACCCGATCTCGTCGCCACGGCCAATCGCCAGCGCGCCTACCATGGCCTGCCCCCCCTGCCCGATCCCGCCCTCAGGCCGCACGCATCCCAGGGCGCCCGTGGCCTGCTCAAGGCCGCCCTGGGGCTCGAACCCCAGGCCGACACCTACGAGGCCGCACGCCGTCGATTCCTGGATGACTACGCGCAGATCATGCTCGAACAGGCCTGCCTGTTCGCCGGCATCGCCGAACTGCTCGACGAGCTCGAGCAGCACCATCTGGCCTGGGGGATCGTGACCAACAAGTCCGAAGCACTGGCGCGTCCGATTGCGCGCCATCTGGGCATCGAGGCACGCAGCCTGGTCACCGTGGGCGGCGACACCACACCGCACATCAAGCCACACCCCGAGCCCTTGCTGCACGCGGCGCGCCAGGCGCGCATCGAGCCGACGCGCTGCATCTACATCGGCGACGACGAGCGCGACGTGCAGGCCGGCAAGGCGGCCGGCATGGCAACCGTGGCGGCCGCCTACGGCTACGGCACACAGAACGATCCGACCCGCTGGCAGGCCGATGCCATTGCCCAGACCCCGGACGAACTCTGGCCCATCATCCGCCAGTGGGCAACGAAAGGCGCAGCATGAAGCCATGACGGGCCTTCAGCGGGCAGGGGTTGGGCATAAAATGCATCAAGACCAACCACAACAAGGACGTTGATGAAAGCAGACACGATCCGGGCAGGCATCGCCGGCCATGGCAATCTGGGGCGTGGCGTGCAGGCCGCATTGGCCCACAACCCCGACATGCGCCTGGCGGGCATCTTCACCCGACGCGACCCGGCCAGCCTGCACCTGCAGGACCCAGCCATACCGGTCTGGCCGCTCGACCAGGCTCAGGCCCACCAGGGCGAGATCGACGTGATGATCCTCTGCGGCGGCTCCAGGCAAGACCTGCCCGAGCAAGGCCCGCAACTGGCCCAATGGTTCAACACGATCGACAGCTACGACAACCATGCCCACATCCCCGAATACTTCGAGGCCATGGACCAGGTCGCCCGGGCACACGGTACCGTATCCATCCTGTCGGTCGGCTGGGACCCAGGGCTGTTCTCGATCCAGCGGCTCCTGGGTGAAGCCGTCCTGCCGCAGGGCGCCACTCATACGTTCTGGGGCAAGGGCCTGAGCCAGGGCCATTCCGATGCCATACGGCGCATCCCCGGGGTGCAGGCCGGCGTGCAGTACACCCTTCCGGTGCCCGCAGCCATCGAGCAGGTACGCGCAGGCCAGCAACCTGCACTGGGTACGCGCCAGAAGCACACTCGCGAATGCTTCGTGGTCGCGGCCGCCGGCGCAGACACCGAGGCCATTCGCCAGGCCATCGTCACCATGCCGGACTACTTCGCGGATTACGATACGACGGTCCACTTCATCACGGCCGAGGCGCTGGCGCGCGACCACGCGGGCATGCCGCACGGGGGCTTCGTGATTCGCAGCGGCCAGACGGCGGCCCAGGAAAACCAGGTGATCGAGTTCTCGCTCAAGCTCGACAGCAACCCCGCCTTCACTGCCAGTGTGCTGGTCGCCTACGCGCGTGCCGCCTGGCGCCTCAGACAGGCCGGCCAGAGCGGCGCACACACGGTCCTGGACATCGCGCCCGGCCTGCTGTCACCGAAGTCTCCGGCACGCCTGCGCAAAGAACTGGTCTGACGCCAGCCACCCGCCATGTCCGAAAACCGCCACCAGAAACACGAAACAACCCGGCCCAGCCTGCCTGCCGAGACCGCCGCGCAGATGCTCGGTTTCTGGAATGCGGCAGGCCCGAAGCGCTGGTTTGCCAAAGACGACGCCTTCGATGCCGCATTTCGGGTGCGCTTTCACGACGCCCACTTCGCAGCGGCCCGGGGTGAACTCGACGCCTGGCTGGCGCAGCCCGATAGCGCGCTGGCGCTGATTCTGCTGCTCGATCAGTATCCACGCAACGCGTTTCGCGATACAGGGCACATGTTTGCCACCGATGGGCTGGCCCTGCGCTGCAGCCGCCAGAGCCTGGCCCAGGGGCATCCCGAACAGATCGCGCCCCAGTTGCGCAACTTCCTGTACCTGCCCTTCATGCACGCCGAAGATCTCGCCGTCCAGGAAGAATCCGTGGCCCTGTACGGGCAGCATGTGCCCGATTCCCTGCAATGGGCCATTCTGCACAGAGACATCATCGCCCGTTTCGGGCGTTTTCCGCACCGCAACCTGGCATTGGGTCGCGACACCACGCCCGAAGAAGCCCGTTTCCTTGCCGAAGGCGGGTTTTCGGGCTGAACCGGCCCCTGGCGCGCCGCCCGCAAACACGCGACCAACTGCCCTGCTGGCAGCAGGGTCGTGCTGGCCCGGCGCAGGCTCGCAGTCTATGATGGAATCCTGCAACAGTTTCTGGAGACCACCATGGCCGACACCCCTATGTACCCGCACCTGAGCGCCGACATCGCGAAAAAACGAGCCGAACTCGCCCCTGAACCCCTGGCGGCCTTCAAGGCCTTCAGCAAGGCGGTGTTTGCCGAAGGGGCGCTCGATGCCCGGACCAAGCAACTGATCGCCGTGGCCGTCGCTCACGTCACGCAATGCCCATACTGCATCAAGGGGCACACCGAAGGCGCCGCACGGGCGGGTGCCAGCGAAGCCCAGATCATGGAAGCCATCTGGGTCGCTGCCGAAATGCGCGCAGGCGGGGCCTATGCGCACTCGGCGCTGGCGCTGCAAACGCTCGCGGAACGCAAGGGCTGAGGCCGCATGCCGGGCGGGCAGGTGCCCGCCACACAAGGCCGCAATGGCAGCCCCCTTGCCAGCGCATGCTACGATAGGCGCCTACCTGTCCCATGACTGTGCTGCGCCATGAACCACACGCCTTCCCGGATTTCCGAACCTTCATCCGCCGCCACGCAGGCCGGTGGCAACGTGGCATTGGTGGTGTACGCCCTGCAGGTTGCGGGCTTCTTTCTGGGCGGGGTCCCTGCCCTGATCGGCATCATCATCAACTACGTCAAGCTGGCTGATGTTCGTGGCACCTGGGTCGAATCCCACTTCCGCTGGCAGATGCGCACATTCTGGTATGGCCTGTTGTGGGGCATACTGGGGGCCTTGCTGACCACCATCTACATCGGTGTGCTGATCCTGGGCATCAACATCGTCTGGGTGATCTACCGCATCGTCAAGGGGTGGCTGCGGCTCAACGACAAGCGGCCCATGTACCAGCCATAGCGGCAGGCCTATGGCACCTTGCCACGCCAGGCATCCGTCGCGAATTTCTCGTGGATCAGGGCCTCGGCCAGAGCCAGTTCGCGCGGGCTCAGAACCCCCGGGCGCAGGCCCGCGCGGCGCCTGAACACATCGACCATCCGGCTGATCAGCACGTCTCGCTCGAGGCCGGTCTGGCTGCGCAGCGGATCGACCCGCTTGGCCGCGGATGTCGTACCCTTGTCGGACAGTTTTTCGCGGCCTATGCGCAAGATCTGCAGCATCTTGTCGGCGTCGATGTCATAGGCCATGGTGACATGGTGCAGCACGGCCTGGCCACGGCGCGCCTGGGCGGCGCCGCCGATCTTGCCGGCATCGGAGGTCATGTCATTGAGCGGTTGATACCACGCGCGTATGCCCACCTCGCCCAGGGCCTCGAGCGCGAATTCATCCATGAAGGCATAGGCCTCTTTGAAGCTCATGCCCTCGACCAGGGCCTTGGGTGCGTAGATCGAATACGTGATCGTGTTGCCGGGCTCGACGAACATGGCACCCCCGCCGCTGATGCGACGCACGATCTGGACCCCATGGCGCTGCGCCGCGGCCTCGTCGACCTCGTTGCGCACCGACTGGAAGATCCCCAGGACCACGGCGGGGCTCGCCCATTCCCAGAAACGCAAGGTGGGAGGCCGGCGACCCGCTGCGACTTCGTCGAGCAGGACCTCGTCGAGTGCCATGTGCTGCAGCGGCTGCAAGGGCTCGGTGCCGACGAGTTGCCAGTCGAAGGCCTGCCAGGCACTGGCGCGATCGGGTGTGGCAATGGTGCTCATGACAAGGCCCTCCGGACCACCTCGGCAATGCCTTCGGCGCTCAGGCCGAACATCTCGGTACCCGCTGGCAGGGCACCCAGAACGCATTCGACAATGTGATCGGGCCCGGCATCCACCGACAGGCCATTCAGGGCCTGATTGATGTCATCGAGCACCTCGGGCGGTTCGAGAAAGAAGTCGCCCGACAGCGATACCTGTTGCAGGCAACCGCCCCGCACCTGCAGATCGACCACCACCAGCTTGCCCCCCGGAATCTTGTATTCGCCGTGGCGCAGAGCGCCCCGATCATCGGCCATGTGCACCCCCTTCGGCCACCAGACTGTTCTTGAATATCTGCCCATCCTTCATGATGATGCGCAAGTTGACTTCGGGCTCGACGATGAAATCGAGGTTTTCTTCGGGTTCGCCATCGATCACCAGCAGATCGGCCAGCGCGCCCGCCTCGAGTACCCCCAGGCGGCCATCGTACGGATTGCGCAGCGCGGACAGGGCCAGGAGTTCGCCATTGCGGCCGGTGGCCATGCGCAAGACTTCCAGCGGCGGATAAAAGCGCGTCATTTTGGCCAGCATGCGCCCATGGTTGCCCAGATGCGCCGGATTGAAGAGGATGTCGGTGCCCCAGGCGGTCTTCACACCAAAGCGGCGGGCCATCTCGTAGGCCCGCACCGTACCCTGCGCCACCCGTTCCTGGTCGATGCGGGCATGCGGGTTGTCAGGGTACACGTTGGAGTCTTCGTCGGCCAGAAAAGGCTGCAGGCTCCACCAGATGCCTTCGTCGGCCATCATGCGCACCGTGGCCTCATCGGCCAGCTGGCCATGCTCTATGGACTGCACACCCGCCCGTATGGCGCGCTGTATGCCCTCGGACGTATAGACGTGGGCCATGGCATAAGTGCCCCAGTCTCTGGCCGCCTGCACCCCCGCGTGCAGTTCTTCGGGGGTGAACTGCAGCGATGCGATGGGATCGTACGGTGAGGCCACGCCACCGCCCGCCATGAGCTTGATCTGCGACGCGCCCAGCATGAGTTGTTCGCGCACCCGCTGCAGAACCATGGGGACACCATTGGCGATCGACGCCACCCCGGCCTTTTCGGCATGCCCCAGGATATCCGGAATGGCGGGCAGTTCGTAGCGCAGGCGAAAATCGCCGTGCCCCGAGGTCTGCGAGATCATGGCACCCGACGGGTAGATGCGCGGCCCGCGGATGAGCCCCTGATCGATGGCCGCCTTGAGCGAGAAACTGGGCCCTCCGGCATCCCGGATGGTGGTGAAACCACGCATCAGCGTATCGCCGGCCACGTGGCCGGCCACCAGATGCAGATAGGGCACCTCGGCCGTCATGGCCATGGTCTGCGTCACCCCGCACAGCAGGGCGTGCCAATGCGCATCGATGAGCCCGGGCATGACGACGCGCCCGCCGCAATCGATGACGTGGGCATCGCCCTGATCCGCACCCGTCGCATCGATGGCACGAATGCGGTTGCCCTCGATGCGCAGGGCCCGCCCCTTCTGCAGGGCCAGTTCGAGGCCATCGAAGAGCCGGATGTTGGCCAGCACCAGCGGCTTGCCCGCCGCCGCTGCGAGCGTGCCTGTCGCCGGCCCGGTGGCCGGCCCGGCGTGTGCCGCTGGCCCGGCCGCTGCGGCACGCTCAGCGCCGGCCACGCCGGCCCCGGCGGCCCCGGCGGCCAGAAACGGCACCAGCATGGCCGCCGAGCCACCCAGGAAGCGGCGGCGGGAAAGGTCGGCCGTGAGCCGGCGATGGATCCAGGGGATGAGCGGGTGGGCGCAATGACAGCGACAGGCGGCGGCCTGCCGCGGCTTCAGCGTGGACTGCGCGCGGCTGAACCGGCCTGGGTCGAGCGACGAATACATGAGGACTCCGGTGCTGGGGACATGCCCCGGGCTGGCCCGGCGGTGCACATGAACAGCATGGGCTGACGGGCGCATACGACATCAATGTACGATAAAAGCGGCTTCATTGAAACAACTTGGCCAGATAAGGGATAATCCAGCATCGGCATCGACTGCATCGCCGTGCCCACCCCCTGTGCCCACCCCCTCGTCCAACCGGCCCGCTGCCATGCCCAAGCCTTATGCCCTCCTGCTGGCCCTTCTGTGTACCGGATGCGGTCCACGCGCGCCATCGTTCCTGTTCCTGGGCTCCTATTTCCCATCCTGGCTGTTCGGCATTGCCGCAGGTACGATCGCCACCGTCCTGCTGCGGCTGGCGCTGATCCGTGTCGGCATCGACGATGCCCTGCCCTTGCGGCTGCTGGTCTATACCGGTCTGGCCGTCATCTTCGCCATGATGTTCGCTTTTACGTTCTCACCCCGGTAACAGCGCATGAACCCAACCTCACCCTCTCCCGAACCCTCGCGCGGCAAGCGGCTCGCCGCCCTGACGCTGGCGGTCGTGGTTCTGGCCGTGGCGGCGCTCATGGGCTGGCGCTACTGGGCCTACCTGACCACGAACCCCACGTCGGATGACGCGCAGATCAGCGCCGATGTAGTGCACATCAGCCCGGGCATACCGGGCGTGCTGCAGACCCTCGAAGTCGAAGAAGGCTCCCGGGTCGGCCAGGGGGCCCTGCTGTTCACCCTGGATCCGCACGACTACGAGTTGCACGTGCAACAGGCGCGCGCCGAGGTCGACATGGCGCAGGCCACACTGGATGCTCGCGAGCGGCAGGTGCGCGCCGAGCAGGCCAATGCCGACATCGCCCGGGAGCAGATCAACCGGGCCGAATCCAACCTGGAACTGGCCGAGAAAACGGTCCGCCGCCTCGAACCCCTGGCGGCCAAGGGCTACGTACCACGCCAGGAACTCGATACGGCACGTACCGCAGCCCGCGATGCCCAGGTCAGCCTGACCCAGGCACATTCGCAGGCCGAGGCCGCCCAGGAACTGGTCGGCAAGCTCGAGGCCGCCCAGGCCGCTGTCGAAGTCGCCCGGGCCTCGCTGGCGCTGGCCGAGAAAGCCCTTGAGGACACCCGGGTGTACGCGCCCAACAACGGGCTCGTGGTCGGCCTCAATGTATCGGCCGGCGAACGCCTGGCACCGGGCCAGTCGCTGTTCACCCTGATCAACACGGATGCCTGGTACGCGACGGCCTTCTTTCGTGAAACGGATCTGCCGCACATCCATGTCGGCGACTGTGCCAGCGTCTATGCCCTGATGGCGCCCGAGACCATCCTGCATGGCAGGGTGGCCAGCACGGGCTGGGGTATCACCTCCGAAAACGCCATTCAATTGCCGCGCGCAATGCCCATCGTGCAGAAATCCCTCAACTGGGTGCGCGTGGCGCAGCGCTTTCCGGTCCGGGTGCGGCTCGAATCCCCGCCCCCCGAACTGATGCGGGTCGGCGCCTCGGCCACCGTGGTCATCCGTTCAGGCGAGCGCTGCGCGGGCTGACCCATGCAGCGCCACGACACCCTGCAGCGCCACAGCCTGCCCTTCATTCTGCGCCGTGAACTCGCGCCCTTCGACGGGCGCCTGGACACGGCCTGGCGCGTCGCCGCCACCTGTGCCCTCACCGTCATGTTGTTCATGACCTACGGCATCCCGCTGGTGGCCATAGGCTGTTATCTGGTGTTGTTCGTCATGAAGCCGAATCAGGCCGAGACGCTGCTCATGGCCATCGGCATCTGCCTGCTGGTCGGGCTCATGGTCCCGGTGCTGCTGGGCATCACCCGCCTGTCGCTCGAATACCCGGTATGGCGCATGGCGGTGCTGGTCATCTGCTCGGTGTTCTTCATGTTCCTGCAGGCGGCCAGCCAGGTGGGGCCGGCGGGCGGCATCATTGCCCTGGTGATCGTGTTCATCCTCACCATGCTGGGCGAAGTCCCGACCGGCGAAATCGCCACCCGGGCCATCCTGTATGCCGGCCTGATGGCGGCGGTGCCCATGGCCACCCTGCTGGCCTTCAACTCGATCGTCGGCCCGTCTATCCCGCGTCGGCTGCGCATCGCCCTGGCCGAACGGCTCGGTGCGGTGCACGAGGCGCTGCTCAGCGATGACCCGGCGGCACGCGAGGCCGTGCGCGAGGCACTCGATGAAGGCGACGAAGGCACGGACAAGATGCTGCTCTTCATCCGCCTGTTCCACCTGGTCGCGCGTCCTGAACAGGTCGCGCTTCGGCAGGCGGTCGAATCGACCCGCAGCCTGCTGCTGGCCTGCGCCGCGCTGGCGGGGCATCACCAGGCCGCGCAGGCGGACCGGCGAGCCCGGCTGGCCGCACACAGCCAGGCCCTGGCCCATGCCCTGAGACAGGCGTCCTGGCATCCTTCATCCAGCCCCCCGCAGACCGAAGGCCCTCCACACGCCGCGGGCCAGCCACAGACCGAAGACATCCCGCGGACCGAAGGCATTCCACAGGCCGAGGACATCCCGCAGCCCAAGGGCATGCCGCAGACCCGGTCAGCCACCCGATGGGACGCACCGCTGGATGCCATACAGGGCATGCTGGCACAGTTTCCCCTGCCGCCGCCCGCGATGCAGATCCACAGCACACTGGCCCAGAGCGGTTTTTTCGCGGCAGATGCCTGGCGCAACCCGCACTATCAGCAATATGCCCTGAAAACCACGCTGGCCGCGCTCCTGTGCTACTGGATCTACACCGCCATCCAGTGGCAGGACATTCACACCGCGCTGATCACCTGCTATGTGGGGGCGCTGGGCACCACCGCCGAGACCCTGCACAAGCTGACACTGCGCATCACGGGCTGCCTGATCGGTGCGGCCATCGGCGTGGCCTCGATCTGGTTCCTGATCCCCTTCATGACCTCGATCGGCGAGCTCATGCTGCTGGTCTTTGCCGTCACTCTGCTGGCAGCCTGGATATCGACCGGTTCCGAGCGCAGTGCCTACGCCGGAGTACAAATCGGGCTGGCCTTCATGCTCACCGTGCTGGATGGCTTTGGCCCATCGGTCGAAATGTCTGGCGCACTGTATCGAATCATGGGGATTCTGCTGGGCAATGTCGTGCTGTATCTGGTCTTCACCCGAATCTGGCCCATCAGCGCTGCCGCCTCGGCACGCAGCCACCTGAGCCTGCTCTGGGACAACCTCCGGCAGCATGAACGTCAGCCTGGCGCGCCCGAACCCGCCGCTCTGCGGGCCGACGCGCCCAATGCCATGCGCCTGCTGGCCCAGACCCGTGCCCAGCTGGCCCTCATCCCGTTCGAGCCGCGCACCGTACGCCCGCCCGACGAACAGGTCAGCGCCCTGCACGACATCACCGAAAAGCTGGAGCACTACTATCTTCGGAGTGCATATCCCGATACCATGATACCGTCGGATCAGACATCGGCGCTGGCGGCCGAACTGAAAGCCGTGCTGCAAGACCCATGAATTCCGCCTGACCGCCTGACCGCCTGACCGCTTGACGACCTGACCGCCTGACCACCTGACCCATGCCCGGACACCCAATGGCCACCACGCCGCATCCCCTGCATGTGCGCCCCCGCGCCAGCCTGGCAATGCCTCACCGCCAGCGGCGCCGCGGCGGGCCCGTGCTGCTGGTGCTGGCATGGGTCAGCCTGCTGGCCGCCTGTACACCCATCATGCTCGAACGGGCGCCCGAGCGTCCCGATACACCCTGGGCAGGCCCGGCACCGAACGCTCCGGGTGAGCCGGCCCGGGGCGTCGCCGAAGCCGATTCGGCCAACGGCACCGCAGCCACACCGACCTCATCCGGCTACGGCGTGCCGCGCGGTATCACCCTGCCCGCCCTGCAGCCGCCAGCGGTTCCGATCGACCCCGAACGCCCGATGGACCTGGTCGAGCTCATCGACATCGCGCAGCGCGAAAACCCGCTCACACGCCAGGCCTGGAATGCCGCGCGCTCGGCCGCGCTGGGGGTGGGCATGGTCGAGGCCACCTTCCTTCCGGTGCTGTCGGCCAACGTACTGGCGGGCAAGCTGAACACCCGCTACCCCCTCAAGCACTCGATCCTGGGCCACGATGCGATTCACGTACGCAACACGGGCGTGATGCCCCTGCTCGCGCTCAGCTGGCTGCTGTTCGATTTCGGCCAGCGCGCCGCGCTA
Organism: Castellaniella sp.; assembly: GCF_041677825.1. Classification (GTDB taxonomy): domain Bacteria; phylum Pseudomonadota; class Gammaproteobacteria; order Burkholderiales; family Burkholderiaceae_B; genus Castellaniella. Next base: position 68,783 of record NZ_JBAYPG010000010.1, on the reverse strand, counting down.
CTCGAAGGCGCCGAACAGGCCTCGTTTGCGGCCAACGTACTGTTCAACGCCGCCCACCAGAAAGTCATCCATGATGTCACCGAGCAGTATTACCAATACAGTACGGCGCGCGAGCGGGTCGATCTGGCGCAGCGCGCCCTGAATCAGCAAAAACAGGTACTTGCCGCGGCCCAGGCGCGCCTCGAAGGCGGGGTGGGCACGTCGCTGGACACCGCACTGGCCCGGCAGGCCGTGGCCCAGGCGCGGCTGCATGAAGTCAACAGCCAGGGGCTCGAACGGACCACGCGGCTCGCGCTGCTGCGGGCCATGGGCCTGTCCCCCGACACCCCCCTGAAAGTCGCCGAACCGGCGCCCGATGCCCTGCCCCCGGCCACCAGCCCACTCACCCGGCAGGCGCTGCAGCAGGCGCTGTCGCAACGCCCCGATCTGGTGGCGCAATACGCCGCCGTGCAGGCGGCGCGGGCCAACGTCCGTGCCTCCGAGGCCGATTTTTTGCCCAAGGTGTTCCTGGGCGCAGCCTACGGTTACCAGCGCAATGGCTTCCAGGCGGGCAACCTGCCGCAGATCCAGATCCCGTCCACCTCCAACGGGGTCATGGTGGGGGTCACGCTGCCGCTGTTCGACGGGGGTCTGCGCCGCAGCCGCCTGCGGGCTGCCGAAATCGATGCCGAGCAGGCACAGGACAATCTTCAAAGCCTGCAGCGCGATGCCCTGAACGAGATGGTGGCCGCAGAAACAGCCCTGCAATCCGCGCTGCAAAGCCATGACACGGCGGTTGAACTGGTGAAGACGGCGCGTACCGCCTACGATGCGGCCCTGGCCTCGTATCGCGAGGGCCTGGGCACATTGACGGTGGCCACCGAAGCCGCCACCCAGCTGCTGCAGGCGCGCCAGGCGCGGGCCGATGCACGCATGGCCAGCCAGATCGCCGCCGCCAACCTGGCCTTTGCCACGGGCGCCATGATCCGGCCACAGGAAAACTGGCTGCCGCTGGCGGCAACAGCCCCGCTGCCCCCTGCCCCCGGCAGCCCGCCCCAGGCGGCTGGTCAGGCCGGCAGCAGGGCCTCGGCCTCGAAGTAGTGCTTCAAATACTCGACGCACGCCTTGATCTTTGCCGAATGCTCCAGACGCTGCGGGTATACCGCCCAGATGTTGGCATCCTGGCGATACTCGGGCAGGATCACCTGCAGGTCGCCTGATTTCAGGTAGCGCCCGGCATCCCAGACCGAACGCAGGACAATGCCATGGCCCGCCAGCGCCCAGGTCAGGGCCACTTCGCCATTGTTGGTGACCAGCGGCCCACTGACCTTGACATTGCTGGTCACCGACCCGGCACTCAGCGCCCAGATCCCTACCGGGTGATCCCGTTCGCGCACGATCAGGCAGGCATGACGGGTCAGGTCCTGCAGGCCGGCGGGGCTGCCGTGGCGCTGCAGGTAGCCGGGCGCGGCACACAGGACGCGATGATTGTGCGCCAGATGGCGGGCAATGTAGTTGGGGTCGATCAGGTCCCCGATGCGGATATCGAGGTCGTAATGCGCCTGGGCCAGATTGACCAGCTGATCCAGAACCTCGAGATGGATCTGGATGTCCGGATAGCGGCGTGAGAAGCCCGCCAGCGCCGGGGCCACCACCTGGCGGCCGAATCCGAAGCTGGTCGACACCTTCAGCAGGCCGCGGGGCTCGTTCTTGTACTCGGCCACCGTATCATGCAGCTGCTCGATGTCGTGCAGGATCTGCCGGGTCAGTGCAAAGATCTGCTCGCCCTGCTCGGTCAGGGCGACATGCCGGGTACTGCGATGAAACAGCAGCACATCGAGCTCCACCTCGAGCGCCTTGATGTTCTTGCTGATGTACGCCGGCGAGACGCCCAGCATGCGGGCCGCCTGTGAAAAGTTTCCGTAGCGCGCCACCTGGGCAAAAATCCTCAGTTGACGACTATTGACGTTTTCCTTGTCCATCTGTCAAAACTGTTTTTACCTATTGGGAATTGTTTACGGCCAACCTTGATCTTAGACTGATCCGATAAACAGGCATACCGTGTCCCTGCAAATCGCGGCCCCGCAGATCCGGACTCGGTCAGGCCAGGGCTGCATGATGCAGATTCGGCACGGACCTCGTGCCATAGCGGCGGCAAGGAAACAAATCATGACAGAATACCGGATTGCAACCATACCGGGCGATGGCATCGGCAAGGAAGTCATGCCCGAGGGCCTGCGCGTACTGGATGCCGCCGCGCAGCGCTACGGGTTTGCCCTGCGCTACGATGCCTTCGACTGGAGCTGCGACTACTACGCCCGACACGGCGTCATGATGCCGGCCGATGGCCTGGCACAGATCCGCCACCACGATGCGGTGTACCTGGGTGCGGTGGGCTTTCCGGGGGTGCCTGATCATGTGTCCCTGGGTGGCCTGCTGCTCGAAATCCGGCGCGGCTTCCAGCAGTACGCCAACATCAGGCCCGTGCGCCTGATGGAAGGCCTGCAGTCGCCGCTCAGGCGCCCGAAGGTCGGCGACATCGACATGATCATCGTGCGCGAAAACACCGAGGGCGAATACTCCAGCGTGGGCGGCATCATAGGCAAGAATACCCTGGGCGAGACCGCGGTACAGGTGAGTTCCTTTTCCCGCCAGGGGGTCGACCGCATCCTGAAATACGCCTTCGAGCTGGCCATGCAGCGTGACCGCAGGCAGGTCACCTCGGCCACCAAATCGAACGGGCTGGCCATCACCATGCCCTACTGGGACGCCCGCTTTGCAGACATGGCGGCCCGCTACCCGGACATCCGCACGGATCAATATCACATCGATATCCTGGCCGCGCGCTTCGTGCTCAGCCCCGAGCGCTTCGATGTGGTGGTGGCCTCCAACCTTTTTGGCGACATTCTTTCGGATCTGGGCCCTGCCTGTACGGGCACCATTGCGATTGCGCCCTCGGCGAACATCAACCCCGAAAAAGACTATCCATCGATGTTCGAGCCGGTGCACGGATCGGCGCCCGATATCTACGGGCAGAACATCGCCAATCCCATCGGGCACATCTGGGCGGGCGCCATGCTGCTCGAACACCTTGGCCAGACCGAGGCGGCCCGGGCCATTGTGCGGGCCATCGAAGAGGTCCTGCGCAGCGGCCCCAGAACACCGGATCTGGGTGGTCGGGCCTCCACCACCGAGGTGGGTCAGGCCATCGCCCAGACGCTGCTGGCCCGATGATTCTTTTTCTTTCAGGAGATCTGCCCACGACAAGACCCGCCTGCATGACCTTTTGATGGCACTGTTCCTTATGGAGAGACAATCATGATGATTACCAAACGAAGCATCCCCGGCCTGGTTACCTCTGCCCTGCTCGTACTGTCCTGTACGGCACTGATTCCGTCCAGCGCCCTCGCGGCTGACGCGGTGAAGATCAAGTTCGGGCACGTCATCCCCACCGGAGACACCCAGGACGTCGCCTACCGCTACTTTGCCGACATTCTGAAAGACCGCTCCGATGGCCGTATCCAGGTCGAAACGTATCCGGACAGCCAGTTGGGCGGGGAGCGCGAGCTGGTCGAAGCCGTACAGGCCGGCACCATAGAAATGACGGCGCCTTCAGTGGGCGTGGTGGCCAATTTCGATCCCGTTTTCGAAGTCTTCGATTTTCCGTTCATCTTCAAGGACGCCGCCACGGCCTATCGCGTGGTCGACAGCGACATCGGCACCGAGTTGGCCCAGAAGCTCGAAAAGTCCGATCTCAAGCTGCTCGGCTGGGGTGAAAACGGCTTTCGCAACCTGGCGATGAAGAACGAGACCGTGCGTACGCCCGACCAGATGAAGGGCCAGAAGCTGCGCACGATGCAGGTGCCATTGCATATCGCCTACTGGAAGAGCGTCGGGGCGGCGCCCACACCCGTCTCCTTTCCGGAAGTATTCAGCGCCCTGCAGCAGGGGGTCGTGGTCGGCGTCGAGAACCCGTTCGAGCTGCTCTATTCGGCCAAACTCACCGAACCGGCCAAATACCTGACGGTCACCAACCACATCTATGACCCTGAACCCATCCTGATCAACAAGGGGTTCTTCGACAGTCTGTCGGCCGATGACCAGGCCCTGATCACCCAGGCCGCCGATGAAATGGTGCAGAAACTGCGCTCGCTCAAGGCCGAGGCCACCGAACAGGCCATCAAGAACATCGAAGCCCAGGGGGGCACGGTCACCGCGCTGACCGATGCCGAACACCAGTTGTGGGTCGAATCCGCAGTACCGTTCTACAAAGAGTATTCTTCCAAGGTGGATACGGCGATGCTCAAGCGCCTGCTCGAAGCCGCCGACAACCCGCGTTTTGTCGAGGTGATCGACTGACGCCCATGCCAGCGGGCCGGGGCCGGCAGCAGGCGGCCCCGGCCCGGGCCTGAAGCCCTTGCCCGGATCTGCCATGTTCAAACAGCTCTACCACCACCTCGACGAACATGTCGAAACCTACCTGGCAACCATCGCACTCGCAGTATTCACCACGCTGATCGTCTTCCAGGTCTTCATGCGCTACGTGCTCAACAGCCCCAGTTCCTGGGCCGAGGAAATCGCAGCCTATGCCCTGGCATGGTTCGTGTATTTCTCCGGCAGTTATGCCATCCGCTACCAGCGCCACGTGCGCTTCAATGTCCTGGTGGACACGATGGGCCGACACTGGCCGATCGTCCAGCGCCTGATCCGCGTGATCGTGTTTGTGGCCTGGCTGACCTTTCTGGTGATCATGGCCGTCTACGCCATCGAAATGGTCATGCAGCAGCATGCCCGCGGGCAGACGGCCCCTTCGTCGAGGATCCCGTTCTATCTCGTGTACCTGGGACTGCCCATCGGCTTGCTGCTGATGTCCTTCCGGGTGGTCCAGCACACCGTGGCCGCCGTCACCGACCTGATGCGCAACCCGAATGCGCCCATCCTCCACGAAAGCCAGGACCCCGGCATCCAGCGGGTCGATGATGCGCCGTCGAAGCACAGCACACAATAATCATTCAAAAGGATATCGACGCCATGGGGATCGGAATTCTTTTCATCAGCTTCCTTGGGCTGCTCCTGCTGGGCATGCCGGTCGCTTTTGCGCTGGGCATCTCATCGGTACTGACCATCTATTTCACCGACATCATCCCCATGGGCTATCTGGCCCAGACCCTGTTCGGCTCGGTGAACTCCTATCCGCTGCTGGCCGTGCCCCTGTTCGTCTTTTCGGGGGTCTTGATGGAATACGGCGGGCTGTCCCGCCGGCTGACCGATGTGGCGCGCGCATTCGTCGGGCACATTACCGGCGGCCTGGCGGCCGTGTCGCTCGTGGCCACGGCGATCTTCGCCATGCTCAGCGGCTCGGGCCCGGCCACCGTGGCGGCCATCGGCGGCATCATGATCCCGGCCATGGCCCGCGAAGGCTACAGCCTGCGCTACAGCGCGGGTCTGCTGGCCACCGGCGGTGGCGTGGGCATCATCATCCCACCCAGCATCCCGCTCATCATCTATGGGGTCACCACCAACACGTCCGTGGGCGACCTGTTCCTGGCGGGGATCGTACCCGGTTTCATGGTGGTGTTCCTGCTTTATCTGGTCAGCCGCCACTATGCCAGGAAGCACAACTACGGCAGCAATGTGCAGCGCACCCCATGGCCGCAGCGGCTGTCCCGGATGTGGCATGCCAAGTGGACCCTGTTCATGCCGGTGGTGATTCTGGGCGGCATTTACGGCGGCATCTTCACACCCACCGAGGCGGCCGGCATCGCCGTGGCCTACAGCATCGTGCTGACCATCGCCTATGGTGAATTCAAGCTTTCGCAGGCTCCGCAGATGCTGAAGACGACCTTCCTCATCTCGGGCATGATCCTGGTGATCATCGCCACCGCCTCGGTCTATTCACGCATTCTCACCATCCAGCGCGTGCCCAGCCTGATCGTCGGCTTTCTGATCGATACCCTGGCCCTGGCGCCGTGGAGCATCATTCTGGCCTTCGTGATCCTGTTGCTGATTTTCGGGATGTTCATGGAGACCATCGCCGGCATCATCCTGCTGGCCCCCATTCTGGTGCCCATCGTCAAGCAGATCGGCATGGATCCGCTGCACTTCGGGATCGTCATGATCATGGGCTCCCTGATCGGCTTTGCCACGCCGCCCGTGGGCGACAACCTGAATGTCGCCAGCGCCATCAGCGGCCTGTCCATCGAACAGGTCAGCCTGGCCGCCATCCCCTACGTCATCGTTCTCATTCTGTTCATGCTGGTCGTCGCCTATGTCCCTGAAATATCCCTTTTTCTACCCCATCTGCTCAAGTAGGGCCGATGGCTGCCTCATACACTCACCTGTCCAAGACCGGAGTCCTCATGACTGCTGAAAAATCCAACCACCTGTCCCCCCTGCTGCACCAGGCCAGCCACGTGCTCGCCGAGCGCGGCGAGGGCATCTACCTGTATACCCGCGAAGGCAAGCGCTACATCGACTGTACGGCCGGCATCGGCGTGACCAGTACGGGCCACTGCCACCCCAGGGTCGTGGAAGCCGTGCGCGAGCAGGTGGGCAAGCTGATCCACGGGCAATACACCACCATCATGCACCAGCCCATCCTCGACCTGTCCGACCGCCTGGCCGAGAAAATGCCGGGCGACATCGACTCGCTGTTCTATGCCAGCGCGGGCACCGAAGTGGCCGAGGGCGTGTTGCGGCTGTTGCGCCACGCCACGGGGCGACCCAACATCATCGTGTTCCATGGCGGCTTCCATGGCCGCACCATGGGTGCCGCCACGATGACCACGTCGGGCACGGCCTATACATCCGGGCTGCAGCCGCTGATGGGCGGGGTCATCGTGGCGCCCTTTCCAGCCACGCTGCGCTACGGCTGGAGCGAAGACGAAGTCACTGATTTCTGCCTGCGCGAGCTGGACTTCATCTTCGATACGATCAGCGCGCCACGGGACACTGCGGGCTTTCTGATCGAACCGATTCAGGGCGAAGGTGGCTTCATCCCCGCAAACCGGCGCTTCATGCAGGGTCTGCGCGAACGCGCCGACCGCCATGGCATGCTGCTGGCGGTCGACGAAGTGCAGACCGGCAATGGCCGCAGCGGCAAATACTGGGCACACAGCTACTTCGACGTGCAGCCCGACATTCTGATGACGGCCAAGGGGCTGGCCTCGGGCTTCCCGCTGTCCTGCTTTGGTGCCCCGCGCGCCCTCATGGCCAAGGGTCGGCCGGGCTCACAGGGTGGCACCTATGGCGGCAACGTGGTCGCCTGCGTGGCGGCCCTGGCCACCATGGATGTCATCGAGCAGGAAGGCCTGGTTGAAAACGCCGCCACGCAGGGCCAGCACCTGCGCCAAGGCCTGCTCGCGCTGCAGGGCAAGCACCCCGAGATCGCCGAAGTGCGCGGCCTGGGCCTGATGCTGGGCTGCGAGTTCCAGAAAGACGGCCAGCCAGATGGCGACCGGGCCGGCCGCGTGGCCGCAGCCTGCGAAGAGCGTGGCCTGCTGCTGCTGCGTTGCGGCCCCCAGCGGCAGGTGGTACGCTGGCTGCCGCCACTCATCATCACGCAGGCGCAGGTCGACGAAGCCCTTGCCATCTTTGGCGCCGCCCTGGAATCCTCTCATTGAACCCCCAGGAGTCTTTCATGATTCAATCCCCTCTTCTCGATCCGATTGCCGGATATATCGCCGGCCAGTGGGTCGATGCCGACTCGGCCGCGCGCGTCGATGTCACGAACCCGGCCACGGGCGAAGTCCTCGCCTCGGTGCCCGCCATGGGTGCCGAAGAAACCGGGCGCGCCATTGCAGCGGCACAAGCTGCACTGGCCACGATCCCCGATATCGAAACACGGCGCCAATGGCTGCAGCAGGCCAATGACGCCCTGCTCGCCAACAAGAAGGAAATCGGCCGCATCCTGTGCATGGAGCACGGGAAGCCCTGGCCAGAGGCCCAGGGCGAAGTCGAATACGCGGCCAGTTTCTTCGATTATTATGCCCGCACCATGGTGGACATTCTTGCGCCTGAGCACCTGCCCGGTGAATTCAAGGGCTGCACATGGAGCGTCCACAAGCGGCCCATCGGTGTGGTCGGGCTGATCACGCCCTGGAATTTCCCCATTGCGATGATTGCCAAGAAACTGGCGCCAGCGCTGGCCGCGGGTTGCCCGTCGGTGATCAAACCGGCCAAGGACACACCGCTCACGATGGTGGCCCTGTTTCGCATCCTGCACGATCACCTGCAATTGCCCGCCGGAATGGTCAACCTGGTCATGGGCAACGCCGGCAAGATCGGCGGTGCCCTCATGGGTTCACCCACCGTGCGCATGGTGTCGTTCACCGGCTCGACCGAAGTCGGGCAGTTGCTGCTCGAGCAATCGCGCGCCGATGTCAAGAAGCTGGGGCTGGAACTGGGCGGCAATGCCCCCTTCATCGTCTGCGACGACGCCGACATCGACGGCGCCATCGATGGCCTGATGGCCAACAAGTTCCGCGGTGCAGGTCAGACTTGCGTGTGCGCCAACCGGGTCTACGTCCATACCGCGGTCTACGATGAATTTGCCCAGAAGCTGTTCGAGCGCGTCAACGCCCTGAAAGTGGGCAATGGCATGGACGAAGGGGTGGATATCGGGCCCTTGATCAATGCGGCGGGCTTCGAGAAAGTACGCGAACATGTGGCCGACGCCCTGGCCAGGGGCGCCCACCTGAAGGCCGGCCCACGCCCCGACGAACTCGATGCGGCCCGCAGCCTGCTGTACCCCCCCAGCGTGCTGACCGAAGTCACCCACGACATGCGCTGCTGCCAGGAAGAAACATTCGGGCCGCTCGTGCCGCTGATCCGTTTCGATGACGATGCCAAGGTGATCGAGCAGGCCAATGACACCAGCTTCGGGTTGGCCGCCTACCTGTACACCCAGGACGAACAGCGCGCCGCATGGTTCATGGAGCGCCTGCACTTCGGGCATTGCGGCTACAACACCGGCATGGGGCCTGCCGCACACACACCATTTGGCGGCATGCTGACCTCGGGCCTGGGGCGTGAGGGCGGCCACGAAGGCCTGCTCGAATACGTTGAACTGCAGACCATACCCCAGGGCATCAGCCGCGCATCATGATGCGCGCCGGGTTCCGGGGTCAATCGCGTGACAGGAACCCGTCGCCATCCCGATCCTGGCGATCGAAGTCGGCCATGACGGCATCCATGAATTCGGTTTTCCCTATGGTGCCGCCCTGGTCGACATCGACGCGGCTGAACTGCTCGACCGTGAGCACGCCAGCCGCCTCGGCGGGCGTGATCTGGCCGTTGGCATCCTGATCCAGGTTGGCAAAGGCCTCTTCCATGAATTGCCGATACTCGGCCCGGCTGACCTGGCCATCCCGATCAGTGTCCAGGCGCTCGAAGTGCTCTGCCGTCCAGGGAGACGGACCCGGCTGGGCCAGTACGGGTACGCTGACCAGCAAGGCCGCCAGAAGAAACAGGTTTTTTTTCATGATGTGCGCTCCGGTGTGTCAGCGACAACCCATGCGGTTGCCCAGGTAGCCCCCGCCACCGATGCCGGCGGCCGTGGCCAATGTCTTGCCGCTGCCGCCGCCAATGGTGCTGCCTACCAGCCCACCGATGACGGCGCCCCCTACCGTGGCGGCAATGCAGTCGAATTCCGAGACATTGGCCTGGCCACCCCGCATCCCCCCGGGGGATTGGCACGCCACCAGAAAGGCGCTGGCCAGCACCGCCATGATAAACGCTGATCTACGCATGAAAGACCCCCCGCATGACAGGATTGAAAACTTGAGGCCTTGATCATAGCGTGAAATGCCCCGGTCGACAGCAAGCCCTTCGTCAGCCGAACATCATGTGTGGCAGATAGGTGATCAGCGGCGGGAACAGGATGGCCAGCAGGACGACCAGCACATACACGCCCACGAAGATGCCCATGTAGCCCAGGCAGCGCCCCGGGGTCACGCCCGCCAGGCCACAGGTGATGTTGAGCAGCACCCCCACGGGCGGGGTTGCACCGCCGATCTGCATGAGAATCGCGAGGATCACGCCAAAGAATATGGGGTCGAAGCCATAGCCCGTCGCCAGCGTATGCAGCAACGGGCCAAAGATGGTGGCAATCGCCAGCACCTCCATCACCATGCCCAGCAAGAGGACGAAACCAATGACGATCGCCAAGAACATGTACGGGCTGGTGGCAAAGGACTTGATCCACGCGCCGACCTCATCGGGCACGTTGTGCCACGCCAGCAGCCAGCCGAAAATCGCCGCAAAGCAAATGATGGCCATCACCATCACCGTCACGCCCGCCGACGAGATCAGGATCTGCGGCAGATCCCGGATGCGAAAGCCCCGGTAATAGAACCGGCCCACCAGAAACGCGTACACCACGGCGACAGCGCCCGCTTCGGTGGCGGTGAATACCCCGCCCGCGATACCGCCGATGATGATCACGGGCATCGCCAGAGCCGGCAGGGCCTGCCGTGTAGCGCATTTGATCACCCCCCAGCCGGCAAAGGGCTCGCGCACGATGGTGGGCTGTCGCTTCGGCGAGGTCAGCATGTGCACCACGACCATCAGGCACAGCGCAATCAGGTAGCCTGGAACGACAGCCCCCAGGAACAGGGCCCCGATGGACACATTGACAATCGAGCCATAGAGAATCAGCAGGATGCTGGGCGGCACGATGGGCGCGAGGCACCCGGCACTGGCCTGCAGCGAGGCCACGAACGTGGGCTTGTAGCCCTTGTCGATCATGGACGGCACGAGGACCGAGCCAATGGCCGTGGTATCGGCCACGGCCGAGCCCGAGACATTGGCAAAGATGAGGCTGGCCAGCACACCCGACTGGCCCAGGCCGCCGCGCACGTGGCCGATCAGCGCCTGGGCAAAGCCAATCAGGCGCCGCGTGAGCCCGCCATGATTCATGAGTTCGCCCGCCAGCACGAACAGCGGGATGGCCAGCAACGCAAAGCTGTCGGCCGCATTTGCAGCGCGCTGGGCAAAGATCAGCACGGGCACATCGGTGATCAGCAGCATGGTGAGAACGGACAGGCCGATCGAGAACGCAATCGGAATGCCGATGGTCAGAAAGGCGAACAGCAGCAGGAGCATGAAGATCGCTTCCATTTCGCCCTCCTCAGCTGGCGCTCTGGCCAGACAGCCTGCGCCGGATGCGCAGGACATATTCGATCAACATCAGTGCAGACCCCAGCGGGACCGCAGCATAGATCCAGGACTTGGAAATGCCCAGCGCGGGCGTGATCTGCGTCTGCGCCATCTGCATCAGCTGCAGGCCGCCGTACAACAGTGCGGCGAACAGCACCATACAGGCCAGATCGATCAGGTTCAGCAGCCAGACCCTGGCCCGGCCCCGATAGCGCACGAGAAGCAGTTCGACGCAGACGTGCTGGCCCCGCACCAGGGTACTGACCATGCCGACATATACCAGCCAGACGAGCGCATAGCGGGCCACCTCGTCGGCCCACGGCAATGAGTATTCAAGCACGTAACGGCTGACCACCCCAAGAAAGGTAGCCAGCACGATCACGAGAAAGCAGAGGATGACGATCACCTCGCTGAACAGGGGATGCCAGGATTTGTTCATCGGGTGACCCCACTCGAGCCTTGATTACTTGCCCAGTTCTTCGCGCACCTTGACCACGTAGTCGTAGATGCCCCTATCCTTGGCGTATTGATCGACCATGGGCTCGAACAGCGCATTGAGCTCGGCCTGGTCGAGCTCGACCACCTTGACGCCATGCTTTTCCTCGAGTTCCTTGCGTGCAGCCAGTTCGGCTTCGAGACCGGTCAGCGGACGGAACCAGATGCCTGCCTCGCGCGCCGCATCGATGAAGATCTGGCGATCCTTCTCGGGCAGCTTCTGGAAGAACTTTTCGCTGACTTCCCACACCGCCGACTGATACATATGGCGCGTCACGACCGCCCGGTTTTCGACCTCGTAGAACTTCATGGCCAGCATACCCGGATCTTCCTGTTCGTGGCCATCGACCACGCCCGTCTGCACGGCGGTATAGATTTCATTGAAACCCATGGGCGCCGCATTGAAGCCCATCGTGCCCAGCACCTGGAGGTACAGCGGCGAATTGGGCGAGCGCAGCTTGATCCCCTTGAGATCGGCCACGGACTTGACATCCTTGTCTTTCAGAAACACGTTGCGGTGTGCCTGGTCGACGAACCAGAGAATGCGCACGCCGGTGCTGTCCAGTACTTTTTGTGCGAGATCTTCGCCGATCGGGCCATTCATGACCTTGTGCACTTCGTCGAAATCGGACAGCAGGCCAGGCAGGCCGATGATTTCGGTTTCCTTGACGTAATTCGGCAGAATCGCCGAATAACCGAACATCATGTCGAGCAGGCCCGCCTGCATCTGTTCGAACATCTCGGATTCGCTGCCCAGCGTACTGTTGTAGTACACCTTGAAATTGTAGGCATTGTCGGTCTTTTCACGAACGATTTCCTCGAATTTCTTGATGTACGGATTCATGTAGAACTCTTCGGACTGTATGCTGCCGACCCGCACGGTCGTTTCAGCATGCAGGGCGGTCGCACCCACGGACAGGGCGAGCGCCGTAGTGCAGATCGAGAGCCATTTTTTCATGGTGTGTCTCCTTGGTGTGTCATACCATCATGGATTTTCTGTCCATCTGCATCATGCGTTTGACCGATGGACATCAAGGATTGCAGCTGCCAGCCGCTTTTGATCCAGTGGGTGCGTGAAAGCCCCTGTATAAGGGGCCCGTTCCCACGTGATCTGCGCGATCAGATCAGCTGCCTGTGCAGGATCACCCTGCAAACCGAGCCCGGTCAGGGTCCGGGGCAGACCCATGCGACCGTAGAACATCAGCAGGTCCGCCATGAAATCCGCAGACCGGCCTTCCAGCAACAACTGGACCAGCAGGCCAAAGGCCACCTGCTCACCATGCAGGGCCGCTGCCGGGCCTGGCACCGCGGACAGGCCCCGGGTCAATGAATGCGCGATGGACAGACCTGCACTTTCGAATGCCAGCCCGGACAGCAGGATGGTGGCTTCGACCGTACGCTCGAAGTCATCATTGACCCGCCGGTTGCGCACGGCCTCGAGCGCGCCATCGGCATGCGCCCGTACCGTGTCGTAGCACAAGTCGGCGATGGCTTGCGCCAGCAACGTCGCCTGTCCGTCGTGAAAATTCCTGCGTCGGCTGCCGATGCACTGCGCAGCCTCGAATTTCTTGGACAGTGCATCGCCCACCCCCGAGACAAAGAAGCGTTCGGGCGCCTGCACCAGCACCTGGGTATCCACCAGAACCAGATCCGGATTGGTGGGCATGAGATCGACCTTGTCCACCGCATGATCGGCGGTATACAGCACCACCAGGCGACTGGTGGGCGAGTCGTTGGACGCAATGCTCGGCACGATGAAAATGGGCAGGCCGGACTGGATCCGGACCCCCTTTGCGCTGTCGATGGTCTTGCCGCCCCCGACCGCCACGATGACATCGGCCTGGGCGCCCGCAGCCAGGCCCGCCAGCCGGTCGATCTCGGCGCCGGTACATTCGCCGCTGAACACGGTGACGATGGCCTGGTCGGCCAGATCCCCGAGGCCCTGCCGTATGCGCTCGAACAGCAGATCGCGCACGAACGAATCCATGATGACCAGTGGGCGGCGTGCGCCCAGGACCGCGGCCTGGGCGCCCAGCTGCGCGAGCGCATCAGGCCCCTGAATGTATCGATGTGGGGCAGCAAAGACCTTGAGCATGGATCACCTCGGACTGATGGCCGACAGACGGTGGTTGATATCGAACAGCGCCCGGGCCGCATCACGGTAGATCGCATGCATGTCCAGATAACGCTGGTGCTGCCGGGGGTCCGGTTCGTGATGAGCCACGAAAGCCACCGTGCGTTCAGCCGCCGTGGGCAGGTCTGGAAAGGCACCCGCCCCCACTGCCGCAACGAGGGCCGCCCCGAACGAGGCATCGGTGATGCGTGGCATGGCGATGGATATCCCGAGCACGTCGGCCACGATCTGGCGCCAGGTGGCACTGTGCGAGCCACCACCGATGATGCGGGCCTCGGTCATCGCCTTGCCCTGCGCTTCGAGCGCCTGCAGCACATCGTACAGGGAAAAGGCGACCCCCTCGTAGAGCGCGCGTACAAAATGGCGCCGCTCGTGCGCAAACGTGATGCCCAGAAAATCGCCGCGCAGCAGCGGATCCCAGTAGGGCGTGCGCTCACCCTGCAGATAGGGGTGAAACAACAGCCCGCCCGCGCCGGCCGGTACACTGGCCGCATCGCGGTCCATGGCCTGGAAGGCCTGTGCCCCCGTCATGCCGTTGCCGGAAAAGAACGTGTCGCGCAACCAACGGTGCGCCGAGGCGCACGAATTGGTCGCGCCGATGGCGTACCAGTGATCCGGCACACAGAACGGATAATGGATCACGGACGCCGTGGGCCCCGGCTCGGCATTGACCATGGTGATGGTGGCCGCAGTCGCCAGCTTGACCGCCCCGGTGCCCAGGGCCACCGCGCCCGCCCCATAGGTTTCGATGGATGTATCGGAACTGCCGCAGACCACGGGCGTGCCGACCGCCAGGCCGGTGGCCGCGGCGGCGGCCGTGGTCACCTGGCCCACCACGTCCGTCACCGCCACCAGGGGCGGCAACAGGGCTGGATCCAGCCCGATCATCGCGCAGAGGCGATCGGACCACTGCCGACGCTGCACATCGTACAGCAAGGTGCCCGCCGCTTCGGTGTGATCGGTTTCCCAGGTGTCCGTCAGCTGCGCCCGCAGCCAGTCCTTGGCCACATACAGGCGTTTCGTGCGCGCCAGTGCATCTGGCTCGTGACGCGCCAGCCAGAGCAACTGCGGCTGCGTCCAGGTGGGCGCCGGCACGTTGCGGGCAATGCCGAAGATCTCGGATCCGTGATTTTCCTTGAGTTCGGCTGCTTCAAGGCGGCTGCGCGTGTCGCTCCAGAGGATGGCCGGGCGGATGACCTGCCCGGCGGCATCGACGAGCACAGGCGTATGCGCACCCGCGCTCAGTGCGACGGCCCCGATCTGGTCGGCAGCCAGCGACCCCTGGGCCAGTGCCTGGCGGGCCGTGCCGCACAGCGCATGCCACCAGTCGTGCGGATCCTGCTCGCTCCAGCCGGCGTGGGGGCTGTGCGTGGTCAGTTCGGCACTGGCCGAGCCGACAACCTGCCCCTGCAGATCGATCACCGTCGTCGTCAGACTGCCCGCGCCAATGTCGATACCGATGAAATAGTGTTTATTGCCCATGCCATCCATGCCCGTCCGTCCCGATCCGGGATCAGCCCCAGTAGAAATCACGCCGGCCACCATCCATGCAGATCAGTTCACCATTGATGAAGCCGGCATGCCCGGAACACAGAAAGGCGACCAGCGCAGCCACTTCTTCGGGCTGGCACAGACGCCCCATCGGATTCTGGCTCTGCAGACGCCGCATCATGTCGGCCGAGAACTGGGCGATCAGTTCGGTCGCCACGTAGCCGGGGGCGATCGCATTCACGGTGATCCCCAGCGGACCCACCTCCTTGGCCATCGTCCGGGTCAGGCCGACGATGCCGGCCTTGGCCGCCGAGTAATGCGCCACCCCGGGCCGGCCGCCACCGGTGAAATTCATCGAAGAGGTATTGATGATGCGCCCGAAACCGTTCTCGCGCATGGGCGCCACCGCAGCCCGCGACCACAGGAAGGTACTGTCCAGATGGACATGCAGCATGCGTTGCCAGGCGTCGAACGGCATCTCCTGCACCAGGGCGGCCGGCTTGACCCCGATGCCGGCATTGTTGACCAGGATGTCCAGCCGGCCGTGTTCCGACAACACCCCGGCCACGGTGTCTTCGACCACGTCCGGGACCGTGGCATCACCCGGCCGAAAACCGACCTGTATGCCGTCGGCACGCAGGCCACCGACCGCCGCTTCGGCTGCCTGCTCATCGACATCGTTGAGGATGATGACGGCGCCTTCATGACCGAGCGCACGGGCATGCGCCAGACCGATGCCACGCGCACCGCCGGTAATCAGGGCCACACGCCCTGCCAAGCCCAGATTCATTGCGTCACCCCCATGCCATGCATCGGAAACCGCCGTCCACCCGGGCCATCAGCCCGCCAGCGGGCTGGACAGCCCCAGTTTGCCGGGACTCAGGATCCCCTGCGGGTCCAGCCCCGACTTCACCCCCTGCAGGAGGCTCATGCCCGCCGCCCCGAATTGAGCCTGCATGTGGGGCCCCAGACGCATCCCCACACCGTGATGATCGTTCATCACCCCACCGGCGGCCAGGGTGGCCTGCACCGCAGCAGCCACGATCCGATCATGCAGCGCCACGGCCTCCTGCAGATTGTCCGGCCCTCGAGGCACATTGACCCTGGCGTAGATCATTGCACCCCATTCATACCAGTGCGACAGGTGCGTCTTGACCGAAAGCCCCCACTTGGGGTCGATCGAACTGGCAATGGCGGCGGTCACCCCGTCGTACAGCCCCTGAATGCAGCGAAAATCGGACACCGCATCCATCGTCATCCAGATCTGCGGCAACGCTGGCGTATGCGGCGGATGGGACATCCCATAGCGATCATCCCACCACAAGGCGCCGATACGGTCATCGAGTTTCTGCCCGCCGTGATCCTGGCAGATCTGCTCGCAAATCTGCATCTCGGCATCGACCAATGCCGCGTGCTGGCCTTCCACCATCAGCACCATGGTTTCGCCCTGCAGGCCGGCGCGCACGATCTTCTCGAGGCTGAGCACCGAGGAATGCGCATCGTAGAGGCGGATCACCGCCGGGCGCAGCCCCGAAGTGACGATCTCCCGCCCGGCTGCAATACCCGCGGCCAGTGAAGGAAAGCGCACGGCACTGAAGCGCCGGGCTCCGGGCTGCTTCTGGATTTTGACACGCGCAGCAGTGACGATGCCCAGCACCCCCTCGCTGCCCACGAACAACTGGCTGAGTTCGGGCCCCACGCCATGCTTGGGCACGGCCGGCAGCTGCACCACCTGGCCATCGGCCAGCACGACTTCCAGGGACAGCACGTGATCCTGTATGTTGCCATAGCGGGTCGACAGCACCCCCGAACCGCGCGCCGCGATGGCGCCGCCCACCGAGGCCCATTCGGCCGACGCCGGGTCGTGCGTGAAGGTCAGGCCCTGCCTGGCCAGCTCGGTATCGAAGCGCTTGACGTTCATGCCGCACTCGACCGTGCAGGTCAGCGACGCTTCGTCCACGTCACGGATGCGATCCAGTCGGGTGAGATCCAGCAGCAAGCCGCCCAGGTTGGCATTGGCGGCCCCCTGGACACCCGAACCGCCACCCAGCGGGGTGACCGCCATCCCGGTGCGCGAGGCCAGGCGCATGATGTCCGAAACCTGCGCCACCGTGGCCGGTGCCACAGCAATTTCAGGCTGGTTCAGCGGCTGGCCATAATGCGCATGCACGATCGTCAACCAGCTCTTGTCGCCCGGGTAGCGCTGGCGGGCCTGTTCGCCACACCAGACATGGTCGGCCCCCACGATGCCGGCCAACTCGGCGGCCACCGCGTCGCGGGTGGCCAACGGCATTGCCTGACTACGACGATATGCATCATGCACTGGACTGCCCACGCGTTTCTCCTTCGATACAGTCTGATTCGTATGCTCTTCACCGATTGTAGGAAGACGATAAAATAAACAAAAGTTGAATATTCTGACCTTTTGATTCATGAATCATAAACATGCGCGAACTGAACCTCGATCGTCTCCGAACACTCGTCACCATTGCCGAGCAGGGTTCCTTTGTCGCGGCCGCACGGGCGCTGCACCTGGCACCGCCCACTGTCAGCCTGCACATCAACGAACTGGAAAAACAACTGGGGGTCGAACTGCTGCTGCGCAAGCGCAAGAAGGCCGAACCCACCGGCGTCGGGGCGGCACTGATTGCACGGGCACAGCGCTTGCTGAACCAGAGCGACGCCATGCTGCAGGACATCCAGCTGCATGCGCAGGGCAAGATCGGTCGTGTGCGGGTCAGCGCGGCGACCCCGGTGATCACCTATCTGCTGCCCATGGCGCTCAGGCGCCTGTCGGAAAAACACGCGGGCATCGAAGTCGAACTGGCCGTACTCAACTCACGCGAAGCGATGGACCGCCTGGCCAAGGGCCTGCTCGACATCGCCGCGGTGGCCTTGCCGCAAAGCCAGATGGCCGAAGTCCAGGTGCGTCCATGGCGAAAAGACCCCGTGGTGGCACTCGTGCCGGCACACTGGGACAGCCCGGAGAAGGCCACGGCCGCCTGGCTGGCGGCACGCCCGCTCATCCTCAATGACGACAGCACGCAACTGGCCAGAATCATCAACGAATGGTTCGCCGCCGGTGGCCTGCGCCCGCAGGCCAAGATTCGCGTCAACTACAACGACTCGGCCAAGAGCCTTGTAGGGGCGGGCTATGGGGCCACCCTGCTGTCCTACGAAACGCTGCAGCCGCAAATCGATGAACGCATCAGGATCCTGTTCCTCGACCCGCCCCTGTGGCGCCCGATGGGCATCGCCCATCGCACGGGCCCCCAGGAAATTGCGGTTCAGCATGTGCTGGACGAGCTGAATCGCATCCGCTGACAGGGGCGCGCAAGCCGCAATCCAGCCCGCTTGCACGCCAATCGGGCTGCGGTAAGATGAATCCGCAAGCATCCCGCAGCCGATGAATCACCATGCCCAATCTCGCCCAGCAGCCTGGCGTCAGAACCACGCAGCAGTTGACCATGACGCCCGAACTGCGGCAGTCGGTACGGCTGCTGCAGATGTCCGGCCCCGAATTGCTGCAGGAAGTCGAGCGGCAGCTCGAATCCAATCCGCTGCTCGAGCGGCAAGAGGCGGAGCCCTTGGTACCCGCCCAGCCCGCGGGTGATGCCGATGCGCGCAAAACTGCGCACGAACCCATCGTGCCCGACACGCTCTTTCAACATTTGCTGCAGCAATTGCGGCTGCTGGGCCTTGCAGATGCAGAATTCGCCATTGGCTGCGCCCTGATCGGCGCGTTGGACGAGCGCGGCTACCTGTGCGAGGCGCCCGAGGCACTGGCACCCGTCTGTCGCGACCTGCTCGGAGCGGCTGTGCCACCGGATTGGCCACAACCGCGCCAGGTGCTGGCCGTACTGCGCCAGATCCAGCAATTCGACCCTGCCGGGGTTGCTGCCCGCGATCTGGTCGAGTGTCTGCAGTTGCAGCTCGAAGCCCTGCCGGCCGCAACCCCGTGGCGCCTCCAGGCGCACGCCTGGCTGGCTAGCATGCGCTCGGGACAGGGCCTGCAGGCACTACCCACCCCGGCCCTGCCACCTGGCATGCAGGGCATCGGGATCCTGCTGCGCCAACTGGATCCCGCGCCGGGCGCGCGCTTTGCCGACGCATCGGCAGGGTCATCGTCAGCCGCTGATCTGCCCGACGTCATCGCCAGCCGGCACCATGGCGGGTGGCAGGTCACACCGAACCCCATACTGCAGCCCACGTTGCGCATCGATGCCGGCTATGCCGGCCTGATCCGCACGGTGGCCGATGCAGCAGCCCGCACCTACCTGAGCAGCCGGCTGCGCGAGGCACGCTGGCTGCTGCGCGGACTGCAGAACCGCCAGGCGACGCTGGCCCGGGTCGTCCATTCGATCCTGGCCCTGCAGGACGATTTTTTCAGGCATGGCGCGCAGGCCATGAAGCCGCTGGTACTGGCCGACGTGGCAGACGACACTGGCTTGCATGTGTCCACCGTGTCACGCGCCATTGCCGGGAAATTCCTGCTTGTCCCGGGCAGCGGCCTGCACGCCCTGCAGTATTTCTTCTCCAGCGGGGTTCCGGGTCGCCATGGTGAGCGATGCTCCAGCACCGCCATCCAGGCGCGGATCCGGCGCCTGGTGGCGTCCGAGTCGGCGTGCGCTCCATTGAGCGACAGCCGCCTGGCCCAGCTGCTGAACGCCGACGGCATCCAGGTGGCGCGACGGACCCTGGCCAAGTATCGCGAGGACGCCGGCATTCCATCATCCCGGGCACGCAAGGCGCGCCCGGGCTGACCGCACAGCTCTGGTTTGGCATGTTTTTTGCTTAATGATGGATGTGCGCCGGACCATGGTGGTTCGGCCCTGCAGAGGCACATCCCATGTCCGATTCAAGAACGCTCGACCTGATCCAGCAACACGACGCCCAGTGGGTAGATCTCCGATTCACGGATACCCATGGCAAGGCGCATCACATCACCTATCCCGCGGCCACCTTCGATGCCACCGCGCTGCACGAGGGACGCATGTTCGACGGCTCGTCGATCCAGGGCTGGAAGTCCGTGCATGAGTCGGACATGCTTCTGATGCCTGACGACGCAACGGCTGTGGTGGACCCCTTTGCCGCCGCAGCAACGGTCATGGTGACCTGCACCGTGCAGGATCCGGCCACGCTGCAAGGCTATGAGCGGGATCCGCGTTCCATCGCGCTGCGCGCCGAGACGTTCCTCCAGGCGTGTGCGGTGGCCGATGCGGCACTCTTTGGCCCGGAACCCGAGTTCTTCGTGTTCGACGGCGTACGCTGGCAGACCGACATGCAAGCGGCCCTTTATGAAATCGTGTCGAGCGAAGGGGCCTGGATGAGCGCGGCGTCAGACAGCCCGAACCATGGCCACCGGCCACATGTCAAGGGTGGCTATTTTCCGGTGCCGCCCATGGACTCCCTGCGAGACCTGCGCGGCGCCATGTGCGATGCCATGGCGGCCATGGGGCTCGAGGTCGAGGTGCATCACCACGAAGTCGCCACCGCGGGCCAGTGCGAGATCGGCGTACGGGCCAATACCCTCACACGCAAGGCCGACGAGGTGCAGATCCTCAAGTATTGCGTACACAGCGCAGCGCACGCCTGCGGCAAGACCGCCACTTTCATGCCCAAGCCGCTTCTGGGCGACAATGGTTCAGGCATGCACGTCCACCAATCGCTCGTGAAGGACGGGGTCAATCTGTTTGCCGGCAACGCCTATGCCGGCCTGTCCGAAATGGCCCTGCACTACCTCGGTGGCATCATTCGGCACGCCCAGGCGCTGAACGCCTTCACCAACCCCACCACCAACTCCTACAAGCGCCTGGTGCCCGGATTCGAGGCGCCGGTCATGCTGGCGTACTCGGCCCGCAACCGCTCGGCGTCCATCCGCATCCCGCTCGTGGGCAGCCCATCGGCGCGACGCATCGAGGCACGTTTTCCCGACCCCGCCTGCAATCCGTACCTGGGCTTTGCTGCGCTCCTGATGGCGGGCCTGGATGGCATCCTGAACAAGATCGATCCAGGCGATGCCATGGACAAGAACCTGTACGACCTGCCGATCGAAGAGGCGCAGGGGGTGCCGTGCGTCGCCACATCGCTGGCGCAGGCACTGGACCGTCTGGAGCAGGATCATGATTTCCTGACGCAAGGCGGCGTGTTCAGCGAAGACATGCTGGCGGCCTACGCAGCGCTCAAGCGCGAGCAGGTCCAGCGCGTGGCCATGGCGCCCTGCCCGGTCGAATTCGACCTGTACTACTCGGTCTGAAGGTGACGCGATGAACCAGTGTGCCAATCCGGATCCAGGTGCTGGCCTGTACGATCCATGCCACGAACATGACGGCTGCGGCGTGGGCTTCGTCGCCCACGTCAAGGGGAAAAAATCCCACGCACTCATCGAACAGGGGCTGCTGATTCTCGAGCACCTGGAGCACCGGGGCGCAGTGGGCGCCGATCCCCTGATGGGTGACGGCGCAGGCGTCCTGATTCAGATCCCGCATGCACTCTTTCGGGCCGCGATGGTGCGCCACGGGGTCACCCTGCCCGATCCCGGCGAGTACGGCGCCGGCATGCTCTTCCTGCCCAGGGATGCCACGGCGCGCCAGGCCTGCGAACAGGCGCTGGAACGCTGCGCGCTGGCACATGGCCTGCAGGTACTGGGGTGGCGCGACGTACCCACGGACCGCACCATGCCCATGTCGCCCATCGTGCGCGCCCATGAACCGGTGATCCGCCAGGTTTTCATCGGCTGCGGTCGCGCACACGTGCAAACCGATGCGCTGGAACGCAGGCTCTACGGCTTGCGCAAGAGATGGGACCATGCCATCCGTGCCCTGGAGCACGTACCGGCGGGCACGTATTGCATGGTTTCGCTATCGGCGCGCACCATCGTCTACAAGGGCCTGCTGCTGGCGGAGCAGGTGGGCCAATATTACCCGGACCTGCGCGATCCGCGCGCAGCTTCGGCGCTGGTGCTGGTCCATCAACGCTTTTCCACCAACACCTTTCCGGCCTGGGAACTGGCCCACCCCTACCGCATGATCGCCCACAATGGCGAGATCAACACGATACGCGGGAACATCAATGCGTTGAACGCCTGCCGCGGCACCGCCACCGCAGCGCTGCCGGGTGGCGACCTGGATGCACTCTGGCCGATCATCCATGCGGGGCAATCGGACACGGCCAGCTTCGACAACTGTCTGGAGTTGCTGGTCATGGCGGGTTATCCCCTGGCGCAGGCAATCATGATGATGATCCCCGAGGCCTGGGAGCATGATGTCCACATGGCGGCCACGCGCCGTGATTTCTACGCCTATCACGCGGCACTGATGGCCCCCTGGGACGGGCCTGCAGCCCTGGTGTTCACGGACGGCCGCCAGGTCGGGGCGACGCTCGATCGCAACGGCCTGCGCCCGGCGCGCTACGTCGTGACCGGCGACGATCGCGTGATTCTGGCCTCCGAGGCCGGCGTTCTGGCCATCCCCGAGAAAAATATCGTGCACAAATGGCGCCTGCAGCCTGGGCGAATGTTGCTGATCGACACGGAAGCCGGGCGCATCATCGGCGATGACGAGATCAAGGACCAAATGGCCAGTGCCCGACCCTACGCCCAGTGGCTGGCGCGCACCCGGATCCGCCTTCGGGACCTGCCATCGGACGATGGCGAACCGAGACCGGCGACCGACACAGGCAAGCCGCGGCCGGCCACTGACAAAGGCGCGTTCCTGCTGCGGCGCCAGCAGGCATTCGGCTACACACGCGAGGACCTCAAGTTTCAGTTGCTGCCCATGGCGCAGTCCGGTGCCGAGGCCTTGGGATCCATGGGCGATGACCGGCCGCTTGCGGTGCTGTCGAACCAGCACCGGTCGCTCTACGATTACTTTCGCCAGCAGTTCGCCCAGGTGACCAACCCGGCAATCGACCCCATCCGCGAGCGCCTCGTCATGAGCCTGGCCACGCTCATCGGCCCGCGCCCCGGCCTGCTCGAGCGCAATCCAGCCCATCTGCCGGCGCTTCTGGAAGCCCCACAGCCGGTGCTGGATGAGGCGGACATGGCCGCGCTGCGCTGCCTGGGCCGGGCGGTCCCGGACCGTTTGCGCAGCCACGTGCTGGATATCACCTGCGAGGCACAACAGGATGCGTCAGGCATGGCGGCGCGCCTGGATACACTCTGCACCGACGCTGAAGAGGCCTTGCGCCAGGGCGGCAACATCCTCATCCTCAGCGACCGCAGCGCAAGCCGCGAGCGCGTGGCCATCCCGGCCCTGCTGGCCACCTCGGTCGTACACCAGCACCTCGTGCGCCAGGGGCTGCGCACCCGCACGGGCCTGGTCGTCGAGACCGGGTCGGCGCGCGAAGTGCATCACTTCGCCGTACTCGCCGGCTATGGCGCCGACGCCATCCATCCATACCTGGCACTGGAAACCGTACGCCACGAGCACGCCGCATCAGCCGGCTCGCCGGGCGGCCAGCAGGCCGTCGAGAACTACGTGCACGCCATCGGCAAGGGTCTGCTCAAGGTGATGTCCAAGATGGGCATTTCCACCTATCTTTCCTATATGGGCTCGCAACCTTTCGAAGCGGTGGGCCTGGCCGATGACCTGGTCGAGCGCTGCTTCGCGGGTACCGCCTCGACCATTCAGGGCATCGGCCTGAAAGAACTCCTGGAAGAGGCGCTGTGGCTGCACCGCTCAGCCTGGCGCGGCGATCCGGTGCTGGCCGATTCGCTGGCCGACGGCGGCGACCATGCCTGGCGCGAGCGCGGCGAGGCCCATATGTGGACCCCGGACACCATTGCCCATCTGCAGCACGCGGTCCGCGGCCGTGATGCCCGCACCTACGCCCAGTATGCCCGGCTCGTCAATGAGCAGAGTACCCGCCTGATGACGCTGCGCGGACTCTTTCGGCTGCGGCTGGGACCCAGCGGCGCAGTGCCGCTCGACGAGGTCGAACCGGCCGCCGAGATCGTCAAGCGCTTCGTCACCGGGGCGATGTCGCTGGGATCGATTTCCACGGAAGCGCACACCACGCTTGCGATCGCGATGAACCGCCTGGGCGGCAAATCGAATACCGGCGAAGGCGGCGAGGATCCGGCGCGCTATCGCGCCGAGATGGCCGGCGGGCACATCCAGGCCGGCGACACCCTGTCGGGCCTGCTGCCGCAGGCGGGCATCGTGCGCGATCAGGTGCTTCAGGAAGGCGATTCGCTGCGCAGCCGCATCAAGCAGGTGGCCTCGGGTCGCTTTGGAGTGACGGCGGCCTATCTGGTGTCGGCCGACCAGATCCAGATCAAGATCGCACAGGGTGCCAAACCTGGCGAGGGCGGGCAGCTGCCTGGCCACAAAGTCACACCCTATATCGCCGACCTGCGGTTCTCGGTGCCCGGCGTGGGATTGATTTCGCCGCCGCCGCACCACGACATCTATTCGATCGAGGATCTGGCGCAACTCATCCACGATCTGAAATGCGTCAATCCGGCCGCCTCGATCTCCGTCAAACTGGTGTCGGAGGTGGGTGTGGGCACCATTGCGGCCGGGGTGGCCAAGGCCAAGGCAGATCACGTGGTGATCTCGGGGCACGACGGTGGCACCGGCGCCTCGCCATGGTCATCCATCCTGCGCGCCGGCTCGCCCTGGGAACTGGGGCTGGCCGAAACGCAGCAGACCCTGGTGCGCAATGGTTTGCGCGGGCGCATCCGGATCCAGGCCGACGGCCAGATGAAAACCGGCCATGATGTCGTGATCGCCGCGCTGCTGGGGGCTGACGAAATGGGTTTCGCCACCGCCCCCCTGGTGGCGATGGGCTGCATCCAGATGCGCAAGGGCCAGACGAACACCTGTCCCACGGGCATTGCGACGCAGGATCCAGAACTGCGCCGGCGCTTCGTCGGCCTGCCCGAGCACGTCATGGCGTATTTTCTGTTCGTCGCCCAGGAAGTGCGCGAGATCATGGCGCAATGCGGTTTCCGTCGTTTCGATGACATGGTGGGACGGGCCGACCGACTGGACATGCGTGCGGGTATCGACCACTGGAAGGCACGGGGCCTGGATTGCACGCGCATCTTCCACCGCCCCCCGGTCGCCGGCGATGTGGCCATCCGCCACGTCGACAGGCAGGATCATGCCCTGGACAAGGCACTGGATCACGTGATCCTCGCCCAGGCCCGCCAGGCCATCGACACTGGACAGGCGGTCTGCCTGGCACTCGATGTGTGCAATGCCGATCGCAGCGTCGGCGCGCTGCTCTCGGGCGAGATCGCGCGCCAGCATGGCGAAGCCGGGCTGCCCGAAGACACCATCCGGATCCACCTGACCGGCACGGGAGGGCAGAGTTTCGGCGCATTCCTCGCAGCCGGCATCACCCTGGACCTGGAGGGCCAGGCCAATGACTACGTTGGCAAAGGCCTGTCGGGCGGCCGGATCATCGTGCGCCAGCCCGACGGATTTCGCGGTTGGGGCCCTGAGCAGATCATCGCGGGCAACACCCTGCTGTATGGCGCCACGCGTGGCGATGCCTGGTTCAATGGCGTGGCCGGCGAGCGCTTCGCCGTGCGCAACTCCGGGGCGGTGGCGGTGGTGGAGGGCGTGGGC
Source organism: Castellaniella sp. (assembly GCF_041677825.1). Taxonomy (GTDB): domain Bacteria; phylum Pseudomonadota; class Gammaproteobacteria; order Burkholderiales; family Burkholderiaceae_B; genus Castellaniella. The sequence goes on along the minus strand of NZ_JBAYPG010000010.1, from coordinate 42,950 downwards.
GACCACGGCTGCGAATACATGACGGGCGGCACCATCGTGGTGCTGGGCGAGACCGGCCGCAATTTTGCCGCCGGCATGTCCGGCGGCGTGGCGTACGTCTTCGATCCGCACGGCAGGTTCCCGGCGCGCTGCAACCCCGACATGGTGGCCCTCGAACCCGTCTGTCGGCAAGTGGGCCGCGATGCACCCGAAACGGACGATGAGCGCACACTGAAGGCCCTCATCGAGGCGCATCGCCGCCACACGGGCAGCCGCCAGGCCGCGCGGATCCTGGCCGACTGGCAAGCCAGCCGGCCGCATTTCATCAAGGTCGTGCCACATGAATACCGGCGCGCACTGGCGCAGCTGCGCGGCACGGTGCCCGCAGCAGACGCTTGCCGCCCCATTCAGGTCGCCTGAAAGGAGTACAGCATGGACGATATGGACAAATTGCGCGGCTTCATGCGGATTCCGCGCCAGAAGGCGCCGACCCGGTCACCCGCAGTACGCGTGCATGACTTCCTTGAATTCGTCGAACCCATGGACACGGCCACGGCCCGCAAGCAGGCTGCGCGATGCATGGATTGCGGCATTCCCTATTGCAGCCACGGCTGTCCGGTGGGCAACATCATTCCCGACTGGAACGATCTGGTGTTCCGCGATGATTGGCATGCTGCACTGCAACGCCTGCTGTCGACCAACAATTTCCCGGAATTCACGGGCCGCATCTGTCCGGCGCCTTGCGAAGCGGCCTGTTCCCTGGCGCTTTCCGACGATCCGGTGGGAATCAAATCCATCGAGCATGCCATCATCGAGCGGGGCTGGGCCGAGGGTTGGGTCGTGCCCATGCCCGCCGAAGAACAGACTGGCAAACGGGTGGCCATCATGGGATCCGGTCCTGCGGGACTGGCCTGCGCACAGCAATTGGCGCGTGCCGGGCATGCAGTGACCGTCTTCGAGAAGAACGACCGCATCGGCGGCCTGCTGCGCTATGGCATACCCGACTTCAAACTGGAGAAGCGGCACATCGACCGCCGCATCGTCCAGATGGAGCAAGAGGGTGTGGTCTTTCGCAGCAGCAGCTACGTCGGGCACGCCGCGGATGCCAGCCGCTTCAGTCACGGCATGGCGCCCGTCACCTGTGTGCACCCAGACACCCTGTTGCGGGAATTCGACGCCATCGTCATGGCGGGCGGCTCGGAAACGCCCAGGGATCTGCCGATCCCCGGCCGCGCGCTGGACGGCGTGCGCTTTGCACTCGATTTCCTGCCCGAACAGAATCATGTCGACGCCGGCGACGATCTCGCGCAACGGTGCACCGCCCAGGGCAAGCGGGTGATTGTCATCGGCGGCGGGGATACGGGTTCGGACTGCGTGGGCACCTGCAATCGCCAGGGCGCACAGGCCGTCGCGCAATTCGAACTCATGTCCATGCCGCCCGTTACCCCCGACAGACTCATGACCTGGCCGGGTTGGCCACTGCGCCTGCGGACCTCGAGTTCACATGAAGAAGGCTGCCAGCGCGACTGGGCCATACGGACCCTGCGTTTCAACGGAGATGATGCGGGACGCGTGCGCAGCGTCTCCTGTACGCGCGTCCAGTGGCGCGGGCGCGAGATGGTGCCGGTTCCGGACAGCGCATTCGACATGCCGGCCGATCTGGTGCTGCTGGCCATGGGCTTCGAGTGCCCGCGCCAGGCCGTGGTGGATGCCTTCGGTGTGGCGCGCGATGCGCGCGGCAACGTGGCGACTGGCGGCGACGAGGGCACCCGCTACCGGACGAGCGTTCATAACGTCTTTGCTGCGGGCGACATGCGCCGAGGGCAGTCTTTGGTAGTCTGGGCGATTCGGGAAGGACGCCAGTGCGCCCGTGCGGTCGATCAGTACCTGATGGGGTCGAGTCACTTGCCCCGTTGAGTATTGGCATGATTTTTGCTTGTATCTGGGCAGGCTCAGGTCGGGCGCGACGCCCGGCATGGCCGTTTGATCAACCATGCGGGTGACCGCAAGAGGATAGCAACATGAGCGAAATTCGTGCCGCCATCGTGGGCCACGGCAACCTTGGACGAGGCGTCGAGCAGGCGCTTGCCCAGGCACTGGACATGCACCTGGTCGGTATTTTCAGCCGCCGCCCCGCAGAGGACATCCAGCCTCTGACGGCTGGCGTGCCGGTATACGCCCTGAGTGATATTGACAGTCACCAGGATACGATCGACGTGCTGATCCTGTGCGGCGGTTCCAGAAGCGACCTGCCCGAACAGGGCCCTGCACTGGCTGGGCGTTTCACCACGGTGGACAGCTTCGATACGCATGCCCGGATTCCCGATTACTACGCGGCCATGGACGAGGCCGCGCGCCAGGGGCACAACGTCTCGCTGGTTTCCATCGGCTGGGATCCCGGGCTGTTCTCGCTGAACCGCCTGCTGGCCGAGGCGGTACTGCCGCAAGGCACGACGCACACATTCTGGGGCAAGGGCGTCAGCCAGGGGCACTCCGATGCGATCCGCCGCATACCCGGTGTGCGCGCTGCCGTGCAATACACTGTTCCGGTGCCCACAGCCCTGGCACAGGTACGCAATGGCGAGAACCCCGCGCTTTCCACGCGCCAGAAGCATACCCGCGAGTGTTACGTCGTACTCGAAGAGGGCGCCAACCCGCAGACCGTGCGCGAGGCGATCGTGTCGATGCCGTATTATTTTGATGAATACGATACCCAGGTGAATTTCATCTCGGAGGCGCAACTGCAGGCGGATCACAAAGGGATGCCGCACGGCGGCTTCGTCATTCGCAGCGGCAGCACAGGTGCAGGCACCGCGCAGACCTGTGAATTTTCATTGCAGTTGCAGAGCAATCCCGAATTCACGGCCTCGGTCATGGTGGCCTATGCCCGTGCGGCGCAACGCATGAAGGCGCAGGGCCTGACCGGTGCATACAGCGTCTTTGACGTGGCCCCCGCGCTGCTGTCGCCGCGGCCCGCGGCCGAGTTGCGCCAGATGTTGCTGTAGGCACGCGTGGTCTACCGGCCAGTTGCGCCGGGCGATCAGCGATCCATGGCAGGGGCTGGATCAGGGCGTGGGCGGCCGCTCGCGGCACTTGCGCGCCAGCGTGTTGCGCCCCCAGCCCAGGCGCCGGGCGGCTTCCTGGCGCTTGCCATGTGACGCGCCCAGGGCCGCGTCAATCAGTGTGCGTTCGAAAATCGGCAGGGCCCGGGCCAGGAGATCCTGTGCGCCAGCGGCCAGCGCATCGTCGGCCCAGGCCCGCAAGGCCTGCGGCCAGTCAGGCGGGGCGGCTGTAACCGGCCCCGTTCGTGCAGGGATAGCCGATGCAGGCGCGGACCGTGCAGGCGTGGGCGGTGCAGGCGTCGCCGGGATGTCGAACGCCGGCTGTGCCGATGCGACGGGTGTCCGGGCGTCGGCCAGCAATGTGTCGGGCAGATCGCCCCGGCGGATGATGCCACCGGCCACCATCACGGTCAGCCAGCGGCAGAGATTCTCAAGCTGGCGCACGTTGCCCGGCCAGGGCAATTGCGCGAGCAGGCGCATGACGTCGTCATCCAGCCGTTTCTGCTCTACACCCATCTCCCGCGCTGCCTGAGACAGAAAGTGGTACGCCAGCTGGGGGATGTCTTCGGGACGCTGGGCCAGATCGGGCAGGCGGATGTTGATCACATTCAACCGGTAGAACAGATCCTGCCGAAAACGGCCCTCCTGGACCCGCTGCGCCAGGTCCTGGTGGGTTGCGGCGATGATGCGCACGTCCACCTCGATGAGCGAGGTGCCGCCCACCCGATAGAATTCGCCCTCCTGGAGCACGCGCAGCAGTCGCGTCTGCACGTCCAGCCGCATATCGCCGATTTCGTCGAGGAACAGCGTGCCGCCGTCGGCCTGCTCGAAGCGTCCGATGCGCCGGTTATTGGCGCCTGTGAAGGCGCCACGTTCGTGACCGAACAGTTCCGACTCGATGAGCTCCTGCGGGATCGCCGCCATATTGAGGGCAAGAAACGGCCTGGAGGCACGCGCCGAGCGCTGGTGCAGGGCCTGCGCAACACGCTCTTTGCCCGTCCCCGAGGCGCCGTTGATCAGCACCGTGGCTGATGACTGGCTCAGCCGGCCGATGGCCCGGAAGACGTTCTGCATGGCGGCGGACACGCCGATGATGTCGGGCACCGGAGACGCGGGGCCACCGGCATCCGCGGTGGCCCCTGCCTCCCGCCTCGACAGCGCGCTGCCGACGAGCGCGTTCACATCGTGGATGTCGAATGGCTTGGGCAGGTAATCGAATGCCCCGCCCTGATAGGAATTCACGGCGGCGTCCAGGTCGGGAAAGGCCGTGGTGACGATGACCGGCAAGTCCGGATAGCGTGCCCGCAGCCAGCGCAGGGTATGCAGCCCGTCGGTGCCCGGCATGCGGATGTCGGTGATGAGCACATCGGGCGCCGGTTCACCGGCCTCGAGCCGGTTCAGCGCATCATCGGCATTGTCGAACGTGGTGATGGCATAGCCTTCGGGTTGCAGGGTTTTTTCCAGCACCCAGCGGATCGAGCGATCGTCATCCAGGATCCAGATCGTGTCAGACATGGCAAGGCTCCTGCAGGACAGGCAGCCGGTCGGCCATCACCGGCAGCAGCAGGCTGAAACACGTGCAGCCGGGCTGGCTACAGCAATCGATCAGCCCATGGTGCCGGCGGGCGATGTCCTGCGCCAGTGGCAGCCCGAGCCCGATGCCGTTGGCGCGGCCCGTCACCATGGGAAAGAACAGGGCGTCCTGCAGCGATTCGGGCACGCCGGGGCCATTGTCGATGACGTCGATGCGCAGCACCAGCCGGTGACACCGGCCATGCAGGGTCAACTGGCGATCCGCGCGCGTGCGCAGCAGGATGCGCGCATCGGGCACAGCATGTTCCACCAGGACTTGCATGGCATTGCGCACCAGATTCAGCAACACCTGCACAAGCTGGTCGTGATCGGCCAGAATGGTGGGCAGGCTGGGATCATAGTCGCGCATGATCGGCAACCCCGGCTGCTCGACCTGTACCAGCGTGCGCGCACGCTCGAGACATTCATGGATATTGACTTCACTGCGCGCAGCGGCCGGGCCGATACCCAGCATGCGCCCAGCCAGTGCCTGCAGCCGATCACTCTCGGCGATGATGACGTTCAGGTACTCCTGCCATTCGGGGTCCGGCAGGGCCGTGGCCATCAGTTGCGCCGCCCCGCGTATGCCCCCCAGCGGATTGCGGATCTCGTGGGCCATGCCCCGCACGAGCTGGTTGATGGCCTGTTGTGCCTGGGCGCGACCCTCCTCGCGGGACAGGCGCAACTGGCGCTCGACCGGCTGCATCTCCAGCAGCAGAAACGGGGTGCGGCTGCCTGCATGCGCATCGACCTGGCCGTCTTTCTCCAGCCGTGCAACGCTGTAGTCTATGGTCTGCATCATGCCCGTCAAGGTACGCACAGGCACTTCGCGGCAGGTGATCGACTGCCCGATCTTCAGGCATTCCCGCAGGGTATCGGCCATGCCGCCATCGTCCTGCCAGCAGGACTCGAGCGCGCGCGCCCGCAGGTGCCGGCGGCTGGCGGACAGCAATGCCTCAGCGGCCGCGTTGAGATAATGGATGGTCAGCGTGTGGTCGAGCAGCACCAGGGCGGTGCGCTGGCTGTCCAGCAGCAGACGATGAAGGACCGGTTTGCCCACGGAAGTTCCATTCGTTGGGGATGCACCATCATGATGCGATTTTTGTGATTATGCTCGCTTTTTGTGCAACCCGGCCCAGACCGATTGCAGGACCAGACCCGTTATAGTAGTCAAGCCAGGTGCATGGATTGAACCTGGCACATGAGATCGCGCACACCGCGCAAACCGCAGGGGATACCCAAGGAGGACCACCGCATGTTCAGAACAATCACGAAACTGGCCGCATTCGCCATGGTCCTGGGCCTCGCCGCCTGTGCGGGCAGGCCACCCGCGCCGACCCCACCCGACCCCGCCCACAATGCCCGCAATGCGCTCGACTGGGCTGGATCCTACCGCGGCATCCTGCCATGCGCCGATTGTGAAGGCATCGAGACCACCATCAATCTGTACGCCGATGGGCAATACTGCGCGCAACTCGTCTATCTGGGCAAACCGGGCACGCCGTGGCTGGAGCACGGGGCCTTCACCTGGGGCCCTGAAGGCAATTCAGTCACCCTGCAGGGCAGCGAACCCAGCCATTACTTCGTGAGCGAGAATCGGCTCGTGCGCCTGGCCGCCGATGGCAGCCGGATCCAGGGGCCACTGGCACCGAAATACGAATTGCCGCGCATCGCGCCCACAGCGTGGCCCGGCTGCCCGAAGCCGCAGGATACGCCTCGCTCATAGATTCGCCTCGACCCACTGACGAAACTGGGCTGCGGGCAGGGCCCCGGACACCCGGGCCACTTCGCGCCCCTGGCGGAGCATGACCAGTGTCGGAATGCTGCGGATATTGAAACGTTGCGCCAGGGCAGGTTCGGCCTCGGTGTCGACCTTCAGGAAGCGAGCACGCGGCTCGAGCTGCCGTGCGGCATCTGCAAATATGGGTGCGAACTGGCGGCATGGGCCACACCATGTGGCCCAGAAATCCACCACCACCGGCAGGTCGCTGCCCGCGTGCGCATCGAACGCCTGTTGGCCGGCGGCAATGGGGGCACCGGTGAAGAGAGGCTGCTTGCAGACCCCGCAATGGCCGCCATCCTGCAGACGGTCGGCGGGTACGCGATTCTTGCGGTGGCAATGCGGGCATGCCACGATCAATGGGGATGTCATGTCGGAAGGCCTGTGATGAAGCCCGAAGGCAACAGAAACTGTGATGAAGACTATATTGGGGCATACCGGTGAAGTGCAATGCCCTGCCCGGGGCATACCGGTAGAGTGCAGTGCCCGGCCTACCCATGCGCCAGAATGATGTCCATGATCTCCTGGGTGATCTGATCCTGGCGAACAGACGACATCTCGAGCTTCAGTTGTGCCATGCGCTCATCGACCGATTGCTCGGCCTGCTGCATCAGGGCCAGGCGCGCGGCATTTTCCGTGACCATGGCTTCTGCCGATGCCCGAAAGACGCTGGCAAACAGGTGGTGGCGCACCAGCGCCGACAATTGCGCAGCCGGCGCCAGGGTGAAATCCGGCAAGGCCCGCGAGGGCCAGCGTGCCGGGGCCTGCAGCAACTGGGGCGGCAAGGGCAGCAATGCGCTGATGGCCGGCGCCCGCAGCCCGTGCCCGACCCGGCGCGTATACGCCAGCCAGACCCCCAGCCGGGTGAGTGGCTGGCCGCGGCTGCGCTGCTCGATCTGCTGCACCACTTCGCTGGCCAGGCGTGCCACGCCATCGACCGACGCAGGCGGGCGCAGGCGGTGCTCGACGGTCATGCCGCGCTCTTCGAGGGCGGCCTGCAGGCGCGCCCCTGCGCACAATACCTGGGGATGCCCCTCCTGCCGATCCGCAGCCTGTACGCACAACTGCAGCACTTCGGTGGCCAGCACCTCGTTGTAATTGCCGCAGAAGCCATGATCGGAGCCAAAGGCCACCACGATCCCGTGGCGTATCCCTCGGCGGTCACTGGTACCGGGCCAGCCAGTCTGCATGCGATGGGCGAACGCCGAAAACCCCCGACGGATGGTGGCCTGATAGGCCTCGATGGCCAGGGCCGCCTCTTCATAGGGCGCCGCATTGATGGCTGCCAGGCTTTTCATGGTGCGCACGATGCCACGGATGCTGGCGAGCGTATGCCCTTGTCGCGACAGGGCTTCGAGCGACTGTGCCATTACGGCCTGCCGCGCCGTGCGGCAGGCGGCACGCCGCCGACGGCCTCGCGAGCGACCTGCAGGATGCGCTGGCGATCGTCCTGGCCCAGACGCGCGCCCGTCATGGCCTGGGCCTGCAGATCCGGCAGGGCCTGGCGTGCGGCAACACGCAGCTGACCCATGGCCGCCATGACCCGGCTGGCCGACAGGCCATCGAACAGACCCTCCATGGCGGCGATCAGCACGGCCAATTGCTCGATCACCGGCATCGGATCGCGCTCGGCCTGGCGCAGCGCCATGCGCACCGCGGCACCGCGCGCCAGATGCGCCCGGGCGGTGTCATCCAGACGGGTGCCGAAGCGGGCGAAGTCTTCGAGTTCCTCGAACTGCGACAGCGTGACCCGCAGATTGCCGGAGACATCACGCAGGCTGCGATTCTGCGCCTTGCCGCCCACGCGCGAGACCGACAGGCCCAGATCCACCGCCGGAAACTGATTGCGGCGCACCAGGCGGGGAGACAGGTAGATCTGCCCGTCGGTGATGGAAATGAGATTGGTGGGAATGTATGCGGCCAGATTTTCGGCCTCGGTCTCGACCACCGGCAGCACGGTGATGGAACTGCCCCCCAGCGCCTCGCTGAACTGCCCCGCGCGCTCGAGCAGGCGGGCATGCACGTAGAAAATGTCGCCCGGAAAGGCCTCGCGACCCGGCGGGCGGCGCAGCAGCAAGGACAGCTCGCGGTAGGCCCGCGCGTGGTGCGTCATGTCATCGAAGACCACCAGCACATCCTGCCCCTGTGCCGCAAAATACTCGGCCATGGTCATCGCGCCATACGGCGCCATGTAGGCCAGCCCCGGGGCTTCCTCGTCACCGACGTGCATGACGATGCTGCGACTGCGCATCCCGTTCTCGGTCAATGCCCGGATGACCCGCGCCACCGCGTCGCCACGCTGGCCAATCGCGCAGTAGATGCACAGCACCGCGCTGTCGCGCTGGTTCAGCATGGTATCGATGGCCATGGAGGTCTTGCCCGTCTGCCGGTCGCCGATGATCAGCTGGCGCTGCCCCAGACCCACCGGGATGGCGGCGTCCACCGCCTTGATGCCCGTGAGCAGGGCGCGCGATACGGGCGCGCGCTCAAGAATGCGCGGCGCCTCGGCCTCGACGGGGCGCTGCAGCGTCGCACGCACCGGCCCCAGGCCATCGATGGGCCGGCCCAGCCCGTCTACCACACGCCCCAACAGGGCGGCGCCCACCGGCACGCTGACCACCTTGCGCGTGCGCCGGGCACTTTCACCCGGACGGATCATTTCGGCGGGCCCCAGCAGCACTACCCCCAGACGGTCGGGCTCGAGGTCCAGCACGACCCCATGAGCACCACTGTCGAACACGATGAGTTCGTCGGCCAGTGCCTGCATGAGGCCGGAGACGGTGGCCACGCCATCGCCTACATCGGTGACGACCCCCATCTCGGACAGGGTCGGCCCGGGCGCGGGCAGGTCGAGCAGGCGGCTGCGCCAGCGGGCAAAGGCACGATCGGGATCGCGCGGCACCCCCCCGCCCGGCGCCCGTGGCAAGCCGGACACGCCGGCAGCCGACCCTTCAGACCCCATCATGCCCTTCTTCATGACGCAGGGCGGCCGCATGATGTTGGGCCACCCTGTCGTCGAGTTCATCCATGTAGCTGTCTATCGTCCAGGCCAGCTGCACGCCCCCCATCTGGAGGATCAGCCCCGGAGACTGTTCGGGATCGGTGGCATAGTCCAGTTGCACACCCGGGAGCACGGTCTGCAGATCGGTGTCGAGCCGTTGCCGTGCCTCGGGTGCCAGGGGCTGATGCGTGGACACCCGCGCCTGCTGCCCGGCCGCCACCGTGGCGCCCAGTTCGGTGACCAGGGGCCGGATCTGCTGCGCGGCCTTGCGCGCGATGGCCGCTTCGAGGGGTTCATCGGCCAGATCGACCAGCACCTTGCGGGCCATGTCGAACACGGTGCGGGCAGCGGCCTGGTGCAGGCGCTGGATGAATTCCTGGCGCTCGCGCTCGAGGTGCACCCCCCAGCCGGCCTGTTCCTGCTTGAGCTGACGCCGCGCATCCGCCATGATCTGCTCGCGTTCATGCTCGGTGGCCGCCAGCGCCTGGGCCACGGTCGCCTCTTGTTCGGCCAGTGTACGCTCGAGCGCCTGCTCGTACTGCACCCCGGTCGCCATGGCTTTTTCATGCGCGGCCTCGGCCTCGGCCATGCGACGCGCGATGGCGGCTTCGCGCGCATCGATGCCGTTCAGGATGGGAAGATAAAGGAAACGGCGCAGCAGCCAGACCAGCACCAGAAAATTGGCAAGCTGTGCGAGTACGGTGACCCAGTCGATCGACATGGCGCATCAACCCCCCGCTGCACTGCGCACGGCATCCCAGAACGGATTGGCAAAAATCAGGATCAGCGCCACCACGAAACAATAGATGCCCGACGACTCGACCATGGCCAGGCTGACGAACAGCGTGCGCGACAGCGTAGGCGCCGCATCGGGCTGCTGGGCAATGGCCGCCATGGCGGCGGCCGCCGCCCGCCCTTCGCCCAGTGCGGCGCCAAATGACCCGATGGCTACGGTCAGGCCGGCCGTCAGGATGGAGATCAGGGCAACAAGCGTCAGTTCGGTCATGGCGTGTCCTGTGGTGAAGCCTCGGGGCTGGCATCGGCCATTACGGATGAAATATATACGGCCGCCAGAATGGCGAAGATGTAGGCCTGGATGACACCCACCAGCAGGCTGAACAGATCCATGACGACCGGAAAGAAAAACGGGGCAATGCCCAGCAGAATGGCGGCGATCACGGCCCCGCTCATCACATTGCCGTACAGGCGGATGGACAGCGACACCCCTTTGGACAGTTCGCCAATGAGGTTGAAGGGCAGGACGATGATGGAAGGTTGCGCCAGCCGGGCCAGATAATGGCGCACACCGCCATGCATGATGCCGAAGGCCGGCACGGCCAGCAGCACCGCCAGCGTGAGGGCCACCGTGGTGGACAGCGAACCCATGGGTGACCGGAACCCGGGAATCACGGCCATCAGGTTGGCGGCCGCAATGAACAGGAACAGGGTGCCGGAAAAGATCATCACCTGACGCACTGCGGTGCGGGTGACGGCGTGGATCTGCCCCTGGATGAGTTCGACCATGACCTCCAGCGCAGAGCGCCAGCGCCCGGGGGGCACATCGGGGCGCAGCCGGCGGGTCACGAGCCAGGACACCCCGACCAGTACCGCCATCACGATCCAGGTGTTGATGATGGTCGCATTGAGCTGGATGTCGCCGAGCGTGAGGACGATGTGGGTGTCGGGCGTGAGTTCCATTCAGTATCCCTGTCCGGGCGCGGGCGCTTGCCGTACCCTGCGCACCCGGCGCACGCCGAGCATGCGCGCCAGCACGAACGCCAGCAGGAAACCCGCCGGAGCCCACAGCGGGTGCACGGCACGCGCCAGCCACAGGCCGGCCCCCAGCAGCAGGGCTGCACGGCCCAGAAAGCTGGCTGCCAGGATCAGTGCGGGCTGCGTGCTGGCCAGGGCGCGGCGCATGCCCCACCACAGCCCCAGGAAAAACAGCACACTGACGGGCAGGCCAACCACGAACCCGAGGAGCAAGGCATGCGTATCAATCATGATCTGGTTTCTTGCCGGGATAGTCTGTGTTCTTGCCGGGCTGGATGCCCGGTTCGGAATCATCGTCGCGGGCGCGCCGGCTTTCCCGGCTGACCCAGTTCGACACCACGATGATACCAATTACGAGCCCGCCCAACATCAGGGCAATGGGCCAGGAGAATGACTGGGGCGCCACCCGGTCGAGCCACAGACCCAGCAGCGCCCCCCCCACGGTGGGAATCGCGACCGACCAGCCTATGACGCCGAACGCGCTCAGGCCCTGCAGGCTGCTGTAGGGTGGCCGACTGCGCGCACGCCCCATGCGCCGGGCCTGGCGACGGATTGGATCGATCGGGTCATCGTCGGGGCTCATGCGGCCGGCTTCCGAAGATCGCTGAAATGACGCAGGATGCCGATTTCGAGCCGCGACAGCGCCGTGCGCGCCACCCGTTCGGTTTCATCGACCACCATGAAACTGGTTTCGAGGGCACCCGAGAGGCTGGCCAGGTCGTCGGCCTGCACCCCGCGCTGGATGGCGACATCGACCTGATGCCCCCATTTGACCAGCAAGCCATGATCGATGCCGAAATACAGCTCGCGGCCCTGGGGGTCGCGCAGCACCAGAATGGAAGGCACCAGCGACGCAATGTGGTCGGCATGGTTGGGCCAGATGCCGAAGGCCCCGTTCTCGGCCACCGCCTGAAGGCTGATGGCATCCCCCTGAAACAGCAACCGCGTGGGCAGATGCAGGCTGACCTGCATGCACTGGCTCATGCTCATGCAACCATCTCCAGTCACAGGGCACCCTTCATATAGTAGTCCATTTCATTGTCGCTGAAGTGCACCTGCTCGAGGATGCTTTCACAACCCGCCAGGGTCTGCCCGATCGAGACCCGCTCGCCTGCCACGCCGCTGAATTGCTCGGCCACGTGAAAGGGTTGCGTAAGAAAACGCTCGAGGCGACGCGCCCTGGCCACCACGGCGCGATCCGCTGCTGACAGTTCTTCGAGCCCCAGCATGGCGATGATGTCGCGCAATTCTTCGTACTCTGCCAGCGTGCGCTGCACGGCCCGGGCGATCTCGTAGTGCCGCTCGCCCACCACCGCCGGGGTCAGCATCACCGAGGTCGACGCCAGCGGATCGACCGCTGGATACAGGCCTTCGGCGGCGCGCTTGCGCGACAGCACCACCGAGGCCGACAGATGCGAAAAGATATGGGCTGCCGCAGGGTCGGTGAAATCGTCGGCCGGCACGTAGACGGCCTGCACCGAAGTGATCGCCCCGCGATGGGTGGACGTGATGCGTTCCTGCAATGCGGCCAGTTCGGTTGCCAGGGTGGGTTGATAGCCCACCCTGGACGGCATGCGCCCCAGCAGGCCGGAGACTTCGGCGCCCGCCTGCACGAAACGGAACACGTTGTCCATCAGCAACAGGACATCCTGCCCCAGATCATCGCGAAAATATTCTGCCATGGTCAGGGCGGATTTGGCCACCAGGAAACGCACCCCGGGGGCTTCGTTCATCTGGCCAAACAGGAGCACGGTCTTGTCGCGCACCCCCGCTTCGCCCATTTCGCGGTAGAGTTCCTCGGCCTCGCGCGAGCGCTCGCCAATGCCGCAGAACAGGCTGACGCCCTGATAATGCTGCACGGTGTTGTTGATCAGTTCGTTGATCAACACCGTCTTGCCCACGCCAGCCCCGCCAAAAAGGCCCGCCTTGCCGCCCCGCCCGATGGGCGAGAGCAGATCGATCGCCTTGATGCCCGTCTCGAGCAATTCGTCTTGCACGGTACGGTCCTTGAGCGGTGGCGGCGGCCGATGGATCGGGCGCCTGAATGCGGCAGCGGGCTCCGGCCCGTCATCGAGCGGCCTGCCGAACATGTCGAGCATGCGCCCCAGCACCGCGTTGCCCACCGGCACCTGGATCGGCATGCCGGTGGCCACCACCGCAGCCCCCAGCCCCAGGCCGCGCACCGGCGCAAGCGCCAGGCAGCGCACCCTGCCCTCGCCCAGCAGCGTGGCGACCTCGAGCGGAAGATCACCCGCCAGGAGCATGTCCTGGATACGCGGGCCTGGCCCTGGAAAAACGGCATCGACCACATCGCCGCGAATGCGGACCACCGTGCCACTGTGCGCCTGTGCAGTCATCCTGGCCCTCCGAGACCGGTTCCTGGTGGCCGGGCATCGGCCTGATGCGGGCCCGGTGCCCGGGTTTCACGCCACGGCGAGCTTTTCCGCCACCTCGACCAGGCGGCGCGTCTGATGCGCAATGGCTGCCTTGTTGTCGTCCGTGAGGGGCTGGCCCTGGGTGTGGCTGTAGCCATACGGGTTGCCCCCGGACTTGAAGATGGACTGATCCGTGAAGCCCGGCGCCACCACGATACCACCCCAGTGAAAGACCGTGGTGTACAGGGACAGGATCGTGGCCTCCTGGCCACCATGCGTGTTCTGCGCCGATGACATCGCCGACATGGGCTTGTCGGACAGGCTGCCCTGCGCCCATACGCCCCCCAGCGTATCGATGAACGCCCGCATCTGGCTGGCCATCACGCCAAAGCGTGTGGGTGCGGAAAACAGGTAGGCATTGGCCCATTCCATGTCCTGCGGCGTGGCCCTGGGGATATGGGCCATGCGCTCGGCCTGGGCCTTCCAGGCCTCCTGTCCGGCCACGACCTCGGCTGGCGCCGTTTCATTGACCCTGAGCAGCCGCACTTCGGCACCCGCTGCACGGGCGGCTTCGGCCGCCACCTCGGCCATTTGATGGTTGGTTCCGTACGTCGAGTAATACACGATGGCCAGTCTGACGCTCATTTTCTTGCTCCTGTAAGAGATCCGGAACCGGCGCTGCATGATGTATCGGGCAGATCGCCCGATGCGCAACCCCGGATGACATGTGGATCATGATAGCTGTTTCATATATAAAGAAAAACAGGGACAATAGAACAATGTATTCCCGAATATGGCACAATCCATTCCGATGACACCGTTCGAACTGTATGCCGATGACCTGATCCTGTTTGCCCAGATCGTCCAGGCCGGCACCTTCACGCGGGCCGCCGAACGCACCGGCTTGCCCAAGTCCACCCTGTCCCGACGCCTGGCGGCCCTTGAAAACCGCCTTGGCGAGCGCCTGATGCAGCGCAGCACCCGGCGGCTCACGCTCACCGAGTTCGGCGAAAAAATGCTCATGCACGCCCAGAACATCAGCGATGCCACCGAGTCTGCCGTTGAACTGGCGCACAACCGGCGCGCCATGCCCCAGGGCGTGCTGCGCGTCTCGCTGCCACCCGAGTTCCAGGAATTCGGCATCGTGCCGATTCTGGACCGGTTCACGCAACGCTACCCGCAGGTCCCCATTGAACTCGACCTCTCGGCACGCCGTGTGGATCTGGTGGCCGAACGCTTCGACCTCGCCATCCGCGCCGCCACCAGCCTGCCGGATGACAGCGCCCTGGTGGCCCGTCATCTGGTGACCATGGCCAGCGGCCTGTACGCCAGTCCGGCCTATCTGGCCCGGCATGGCACGCCGCGGCGGCCCGAAGATCTGGCCAGCCATGCCGGCCTGCTGTTGATCGCCAGTGACGGCCGGCCCCAGACGTGGCGCCTGACGCATGCCCGGCGCATCTGGGAAGGCCAGCCCCCGCAGCACCTGGCCGCCAATTCCATCGGCCTGCTGCGCGCCCTGGCGGAACAGGGCCATGGCATTGCCGGCCTGTCGGGGCCATCGGCTGCAGATCTGGTCAGGCAAAAGCGCCTGCAACGGGTGCTGCCCGATTGGGCGCTGCCGGCCACCACCCTGTGGTGCGTGACCCCCGGCAGACGGCTGCTGCCACAGCGCAGCCTGGCCTTCATCGCCCTGCTGAAAGACACGGTGAGCGCCACCTGAGCCACCCGATTCCCGGATGCGTGTGGCCAGCCACACTGGTTCTTGCCTGCAGGGTCGGGTATCACGGGATCCTGCAGAGTCTGGCATCACGGGATCCTGTAGGAGCGTGGGCAGGATGAAAGTATACTGGCCGCATCCGGTTGGTCGGAAACGTGCACGCAAGGGGCTCGCATGCGGACCTTTACCGTCTACAAGAATCAGATCAATGGCTATACAGACGCGGTAAAACAGGGGTTCTCGTGGCCCGCACTGTTCTTCGGCCCGTTCTGGATGCTGGCCAAGACGCTGTGGGGCCGGGCCATCCTGTGGTTCTGCCTGCTGATCTCAATGAGTCTGGTCATCGATGGGCTCGAACGGTTCACGGCAGGCCACATGCAGGATACCAGCGAACTGGACATGCTGCTCTGGGTCTCGCTGGCTGCCATGGCCATGAACATGTTCCTGTGGCTGTATCCGGCGTTTCGCGGCAACCGCTGGCGCGAGGGCCGGCTGCTGCGCAGAGGCTATCTGCCCGTGGCCACCCTGGCCGCCCGCAACCCGGATGCGGCCATCGCCGCCGCAATCGACAGCCTGGCCGATTGAGCCGGTTCGTTTGCCCGCGTACCACGGGGCCCGAATGCACAACCCGTGAATGCACAGCCTGAATGCACAGCCTGAATGCACAGCCTGAATGCACAGCCTGAATGCACAAAGCCGCAGGCGGGGCCTGCGGCTTTGTGTTCCTTCGGTCGCTGCCGCCCAGGCCGCGAAGCCCGGGCGAAGAGGCCCGCTCAGTTACCCAGCGTGATATGGCTGACCGAGGCATTGCCCACGGCGGTTGCCATGATGGTATTGCCGCCGATCACGGCCGTGCCCGGCCCGGCTGCGACACCAATGCCCATGTTGTTCACGGACGCGGTAATATCGCCCGTGTTCATCTGGGCTGACACCAGGGTTGCGGTAGTGGGCAGCATGCCGACCGTCGATGACGCGCTCAGGCTGTTGTAGGCCGTATTGCCATAGGCCACGCTGGCTACCGCATTGTTGAGCACGTTGGCCGTGTAGCCATCACTGGCCGCAGACGTGAACACCCCGATGCCCGGGCTGAAGCCGCCCACGACCGGTGTCGTCGGCCCGGCGACCGACGAACTGATGGCGGCCAGGTTGTGCTGCGTGCTGCTGGAGCTGAAGTCGCCCATGATGCCGGCGGCCCCGGTGGCATTCAGGGCGTTGCTGGCGCTGTTGCCGTAGGCGCTGGCCAGCACCTGGTTGCCCTTCACCGTCAGGACACTGCCGTCAGCCAGCGAGGCTGACCCGGTGCCGACCCCCGCCGTCGTGGTGCTTGCCATCACCGTCGAGGCATTGTCCTGCACGTTGGAAACCGATGCCGAAGCGCCATTGCCGGTGTCGGTATCGATCGTCACGCCGTTGGTGGCGTCATTGCCAAAGGCCACGCTGCGCGTGACGTTGTCGAGCACTGCAGCATCAGGCAGTGCGCCCGAAGCCTGCACGCCGAGCAGCGACGTGCCCGTGGTTGCGACAGTCACCGAACCCAGCGCATTTTGCTGGTTGATCACCTCGAGATCGCCCCCCTGGATGGAACCCGCCTGGGCCGCGAGGATGTTGGTGGCCGTGTTCTGCCCACCGGTCGCCTCGATGCGGTTGCCCGAAACGGTGGCATCGCCCAGGATATCACCACCCAGGGCCAGGATGGCCAGACCACCCTCCGTGGCAGCATTCACGGTAACCGGAGTATAGACACCGTTATTCGGAGCATCATCAACAGGCCCCTGATTGTTGGTTATCGTGGCCGCGGCACCATCACCAAAGGCCAGCACTGTATCCGCCGCAAGGCTGAGTGAATTGTCGGCGGCATTGGCGATCGCAGAAGATTGCAGCAGGTTGTCCAGCAGGTGGCTGCTGCCGGCAATGTTGCCCGTGGGCGCGACAATCATCACCTGGCCGGCGGTGGAGGCACTCACCAGTACGCCATCTTCCACCACGCCCGGTGTGCCCCCCGGTTTCATATTGGTGCTCTGTGTATTTTCAAGCGATACATCGCCATCGAGTGCCAGATTGCCGCCGGCCAGCGCCAGGGCATTGTCCGCCTGGCTGCCAAGCGCCGTGGAGCGGATCTCATTGCCCAGCACATCCGAAGTGCCCGTGACCCCGCCGGCGGCCACGATGCCGACCAGCGGGCCGTTGTCGCCCCCAAGAGTTTCAGCCGAGATCTCTGCCCCGGTGACATGCTGCCGGTTGATGATATCTTGACGATTGATATCTTGCTGACCCGATTCCGGGATGGCGAGGGTCGTATCCACCGTGACGTCGAGGTCGTTGTCAGCCAGGTTGCCGCTGGCGGCCGAAGACAGGGTATTGCGGTCGACCACCGCATTCGAGGGTGTATCGGCACCACTGTTCTCGGCCAGTTGGGCCTGGATGCCCGGGCTCTCGGTCGTGCTCTTCGCATCCGTCCCCGAGAATTGCACATTCATGACAGCCGCAGTGAACGATGCCGAGCCGGCCGTGGCCTGCAGGCCATTGTCAGCCTCATTGACGCTCGCCCGGCTGACCACCACGTTGCGCGTCAAGGCCACATTGGCTGGCTCGTCTTCGGCGTTCTGCAGATTGGCCCACAGGCTGCCCGTGCCCTCGGCGTTCACCGAACCGTCCAGGCTGGCCTGGTTATTGCTGACGATGAAGGCCAGCCCATCTGCCGTGGACTGGATGCCGGTATCGGTGTCCAGGTCGATCTGATTGCCAGCCACATTGCCCGTGGCCGAGGCCCCGAGGACGTTGCGCGCCAGGACCACCTGGCCGGTCTGTGCCAGAGGCCCGCCACCGCCAGCAGCCTGCACGGCAACTACGGTGTCATTGTTCGCGCCAATGGTGGCATTCAGATTGTGCTGCATGCTGGCGATGGCCGCGCTGGCCCCATCGATGCCGGTGCCTGCCGCAATGCCCAGGGCATTGTCGGCGTCATTGCCGGTGGCCGATGCCCACGACGCATTGCGGGTCACCGAAATATCACCTTCGCCCCCCGTGCCGCTGACGACGACGGGGCTGGCCGTAATGGTGGATTGCAGGGTGACCCCGCCGTAGTTCTGCTGCAGGTTGGCGATGGCCAGCGTGGCATCCTGAACGTCGACATTCCAGCCGTGCGAACTGACACTACCCGCTACCGCTACGCTGGGCGCTGCGTCATTGCCGGATACCGTAGTGGCCGCAGCCACATCAGCCGCATTGGCCACGGCATTGCCCTTGGTCTGCGCGATGATGCGGTTGCCGGTCACCGTGACCGTGCCATCGATTGCCTTGTCGTTGGTCGAGACGGCCACGCCGCTGCCCGAAACCGTGGCCCCTTGGTCAGGCGAAGGATGCTGGGGCGCGGTCCAGTCGAGCTGCAGGTTGCTGACGGCGACGCTGCCTTCGAAGGCGCCCCCCGAACCTTCGTAGGTATTGCGGGCATCGTTGTCGTTGAAGGTCGCACTGACCTCATTGCCGGACACCGTGATCGTGTCGCCCGTACCCAGATCGGCCGTGTCAGCGGTGACCCGCACGCCCGAGCCCGATACGTTCGCCCCGGATGCGCCCGAATTGATGTTACTGCGTGCCTTTTGGGCGTTGGCGATCGCGCCGGTCGCGTCAGCTTCGGCGACGCCGGTATAGCTCGGGTCACCAACATGGTCGCTGGTGGCCAATGCACTGCCTTCGTTACCCGCCGAACCCGCGACGAAATCGGTGTCGCTCACCGCGCTCTCGGCCTGATTCAAGGTGGCACCCGCATGGATCGTGTTGCCCACGACGTCGTTGGTACCGTTGCTGAAGGTGATGGTGGCCGGCGAGTTCGTGATCGAGGCCTTCACCTGCTGGCCACCCGCACCCAGCCTGACGGCCTGGCCGGTGGCTACGGAAAATTCCAGCTGACTGGCCAGCTCATCGGCATCCAGCGTCTGCACCGCACTGTTGCCCAGCGCATTGGCGAGCAACTGGTTGGTCGTGATGATGACGGCGTCACCCGGGTCGCCACTGGGCGAACTGGTAAACAGCGGGCTATCGGCAATCGAGGCATCGACGATGCCTTGCTGGAACTGCGCCGTGCCGAGATAAGGCGGTGCCGGAGAAATCGGCGGGTTCGGCGTCAGTACGATATCATCAACTGACGTGGGCGTATTCGGTATCAGGACCGATACATCGGCGGCTACAGCGGCGTTGACCAACCCCAGGATCAGAGCCAGGCCCGAGGCACTGGCAACGGTACGGGCACGAGGGTTGCATCGCGCACTGGATCTGGACTTCTTCTTCATATCGAACTCCCTGTGAGTTTCATGGCCCAGGCCTACGCTGCGATGCCACGGCACGTGGCCCGGTTGGGGTACAACATCTCTTGGTTCTGCAAAACCAGATGCCTACTGTGGCGTGACGCTGACCACGGCAAATATCTGGTAGCCTGCGCCATCCCGACGGATCGAGGTGTCGGATGGCGCCGGTTCCCAGGTCAGGCGTACGCGCGAGGGGTGCACACCACGCACCGCCAGGGCGTCACGCAGGTTGCGCACGCGCTGGCCAGTGAGCTCCTGGCGTTTCATGGATGACCAGTTCTCGTTGTCACGGGCGATGATCTGGACCTCCACAATCTTGTTCTTGGCGGCATCGGCCACGATGCGCTCGATGGTCGAGCTCGACTGCTGGCTGATGCCGGGGTCGCCGAATTCATACAGCACCTGGTAGCTGTTGCCACCTGACAGGGCGGGCCCGGCGTTGGTCGCCCGGCTGATGGGCACCGGGGCGGCAGCCACAGCCGCCGTCTGCGTTTGCGCAGCAGTGGCCTGCGGCTGTACCGGGGCAGGGGCCACTGCCTTGGCCGGGGCCTTGCCGGCCTTGCCATCTGCGAGCGCCTGGGCCAGGCAGGCCTGGGGATCCAGCTGGTAGACTGAGCCCAGCAGGTCGAGTACGCCCTGCTCGAGGGCATAGCGCACCCCGAGCTGCAGGGGTTCCATGTTCTTGGCGCCCAGGTTGATGTCGAACAGGTCGCTGCCAAAGAAACGGAACACATCGAGGCCGACCTCGAAACCGGTGATCTGCTTCTGCAGGCTGACGGTATCGACCACCACCAGCGTCCTGGTGTCCACGATGCGCAGGTCGACGCCTATGCTCATGGTGAAGGTGCGCGCCTTCGGGCCGATCTGGTTGATCAGGAACTCGCCGCCGCCTGACTGGATGTTGTAATTCAGTTCGGTGATGCCGCCCACGATGTAGTAGTCTGAACGCAGGATGGTGCCGCCGAAATACGGCACCCAGGGCACGCTCTGCTGGCCTTGTGGGGTCTGCAGCACGTGTTCGCCGCCGTCACCCAGCTGGCGCCGGTCTATATAGGCCAGTTCGAGTTCGGCGATGCGCGTATCGAAGCGCTCGTGCAGCTGGATAGCACGGCCCATCTTGCCCAGTGCCGAGTACACCATCAGGGCCCCGCCCTGGGTGATGGCACTGCCATCGTTCTGGCTGTATTTGCCGGTGTAGTCTTTCACGTCGCCCACGGCGATCGACAGGCGGGGCTTGCGCCGGGCGATGATGTCGTTGGCCAGGCAGGCAAACGCGCCGTCTATGGGTGTGCGGTTGCCGTGCACCGCCGGGCCGTGCACGACCGGGGCTTCGTCTGGAAACCGCTTGTGCATCGAAATGGATGCACAACCGCTAAGGGCCAGCACGCCGATCAGGGGAATGAGCCTGAGCCAGGGGCGCCGCCCTGTTGGACGGCACCTGGCACTGTGAGCGGGGCGGGATACAGCGATTGAAGATTCCATGGTCATCACTTGGCAAGGGATTCAGGGGGTGCAAACACTCGGGATGTGGCCTGCGAAGAGCGCGGGCATCATGGCGCCACTCAGTTCAAGGCGACCCCGCCCGGGCCAAAGGCACAGGCCGAGCTGTCCCAGACCTGCGCCGTCTGGTCACCCTTGTTGACTTGATCGACATTCAGGGCCTGCCAGCTGCGGCCATCGCCCGCAATCACCGGCGCCGAAGACGCCCAGCTGGAGGAATCCCTGATCCCTGCCGCGACATCGCCCGAATTGTGCTGGCCGGTCTGCGCAGACGTGGCGCCGGCCCCGTGGCCGCTTGGGCCCAGCAGGCCGTCATCCTGGATATCGGTGCTGCTGGTGTTGGCTGCGGCGTTCGCATCGTTGCCACTGGTGTTGGTCGTGATCGGCGAGGACACCGTGGATTGCATGCCGTTTTCAGAGGCCGAGCCCGTCGCCGTTGCGCTTATGCCGCAGTTGTATTGACGATCGATGCGCGTGTTGTTGGTGACGTTGTTCGTGACGTTGTAGGTGGCCTGAAAGGAATCGTAATAACCACCCTTCTTGCGTTCGATGACATCGAGCATCACCGCCTTGGCGCTTTTGGCCGCCGGTGTCTCGAACTGCCAGGGCAGGCCCTCTATGGCCCACACCTGGGCCTGCGCCGCAGGGATGGCGGCCACATACAGCAGGCCAGCCCCACACGCCAACCGCCAGGAACCCCTCGAGAATCGTACTGTCATGGCATGTCCCTTACCATCCAAGCAAATCGGTTATGAAAATTCACCACCCGGATCGTAAAAGCACTGCGTAAGCTGTGCGTTAGTTGGATCAAAAATTGATGTATAAACATTTTTTTGTCGTAATATCTCCGTCTGGCAGGATATGCAGCACAGAACGCAGTGACCCATTACTCGATGTCATCGATCAATTGGCGCGCATGGATTCCAGAACCCGCTCCGCATCGCACGCTGAGGCCATGGCCGCAGCGCCGGCGCACCTGGCCATTCGGCTGCTCGGTCACTTCGACGCACTAGCCGGGCATCAGGCACTGACAGACAAGCTGCATCGCAAGACCCAGGCGCTGGTGGCCTACCTCGCGCATGAAGCAGGTCGCCGATACACTCGTGAATTCCTGGCCGCCCTGCTCTGGCCCAGGCTGCCAATGGCCGATGCCCGCACCAATCTGCGCCAGGCGCTGTTTCAGCTGCATCGAGCCCTGGGCACTACGGCCGCTCACTGCCTGCAGGGCGAACGGGATCACGTACAACTGCTGGCAGGCCCATGGTGCTGGGTGGACGTGCACGCCATCCAGGACGAAAGTGCTTGCCACAGCCGCTGCCTCGAGTCGGCGCCAGAAGGCCCGTGCAGTACCTGCCTGGATGACATTCAGGCCAGGGCAGCCCTGTATCAGGGCGACTTCCTGAAGGACTTTGCACTGCAAGACGCACCGGAATTCGAATTGTGGTGCGATGCCCAGCGTGAAACCTTGCGCTGCCAGGCCATGGCACGCGAAGAATTCCTGTGCAACGCACGACAGCACCGGGGCGAACTGGAGCTGGCATTGCAGCACGCACTGCGCTGCACGCAGCTGGATCCCTGGAACGAAACCTGCCAGCACCGTTACGTGCAATTGCTGACCGCCACCGGGCGAGCCGGCGCGGCCGTGTTGTGGAGCAGCCACTTCCATGGCAGGCTGGCCACCGAAATCAACGCCGAGCCAGCGCCCGCTTCAGCCCACCCAGCGGTGTATGGCGACTTGCAGGATCGCGCCGTCGATGCCCGGAGCGCCAGGCCAGATGCGTCGGCCACGATACCAGAATATCTGGTTGGCCCTGCCATACAGCGCCGGCTGGTCACCGTGCTTTGCTACCATACCCAGCCCGCCAGCGGCGCGGAGCCTGAAGCCCGTGAAGAGCTGGCACAGGCGAGGCTCATGGCCACCCGATTGCTGCGTACCCGCCAGGCGTGCGTCACGCAGGGGCATGATGGCCATATTTTCGTCTACCTTGGCTATCCGCGCTGCACGGAACAGGTTGCACCCGAAGCCGTCGAAGTCGCCCAGATATTGCGCCAGAATTTTGTCCCTCAATTTGCATTCAGTGCCGGCATTTGCACCGGGATCATCATCACCAGCCGGGACATCCAGCGACCCGAGCTGTCCGGCTCGGTGTCCCGAACGGCCTATGATCTGTGCGAACAGGCGCCGGAAAGCGCCATATTGCTGTGCAGCCGCACCTTAGGGCTCCTGCAGCAGCAATCCGGCCGGCACGCCAGGCCAGCACGCCGGGTGGCTGCAGGCGATGGAACAGCCGGCGAGTCCTATCTGTTGCTGGACGGCCCTGCACCCGGCACCGCACGCGACACCGCACACGACACCCTGCCAATGGCCACACAGATGCTGGGTCGTGAACCCGTATTGAAGCAACTGCTGCAGGCCTGGAAACAGGCGTGCCAGGGGAAGTTCCAGCGTCTGCTGCTGCTGGGCGAGACCGGTATCGGCAAATCCAGGCTCGTGGATGCATTGCGCGGACACATCACCCAGGCCACGGGTTGCGTTTGTGTACTGCATGGACAGCCCGGGCGGCACGATCAACTGCTGCATCCGTTTCGTGAACTCCTGGGCGCGCACCTTGGGCTGCCGGCGTCCAGCCCCCCGGAATCAGGTCAGAATGAAATCGAAGGCATCCTCAAGGCCCGCTACCCTCAATTCCAGCAGGCGACCATCGACATGCTGCGCCCGCTGCTGTACGACGCCGCAACGCCCCATGCGCTGCAGCAGGCGCGCATCCGTCGCGCAGACCTCATGGCGGTGATCGCCGGCCTGCTGAAAGAATTTGCAGCCCGGCGACCGCTACTGCTGATCATCGAAGACCTGCAATGGCTGGACATCGTCAGCCAGGAGGTCGTGGCCACCATTGCACAGCAGAAGATCTGCACGCCCACGATGGTGCTGCTGACAGCCCGCGAACGACCATCGGCATCGTGGCTGAACACCTTCACCAGCATTCAGCTGCCACCACTGACGGAAGCGGGCATTGCCCGTATCCTGAAAGACGATCAGCCCGCCCTGCCCACCCATGTCCTGCGCACCGTCGTGAAACGCGCCGATGGCATCCCATGGTACGCACAGGAGCTGGCCCGGGAAGCCCTCGTCGCCGATCGGCACAGCGCGCACAGGGCCGCCTCCGACCCGCAGCCGCCAGCGCCGCAGCCAACTGAAATCGTGGATACCGGCAACCTGCCAGTATCACTGCACTATGTCGTACAGGCACAGCTCGATGCAGCAGATGATGCACTGCGGGTCATGCGGCTGGCGGCCATCATCGGGCCACGATTCGATCTGCCGCTGCTGGCACAGATCTGCAACGTCGATGAGCAGGCGCTGGGCGTGATCATGCAGCGACTGCTTGCGCTCGGCATCGTGAATGCACTGCCGGGTGTGATCGCAGGCTTTCAGTTCCGGCGCGTGCTGACGCACGAGGTGCTCTACAGTTCGATGCTCGCGGCGGATCGCGAAGAGGTCCACCTGCACATCGCCCGCGCCCTGGAGCGGCACTTCCCCCAGCGCGCCAGGCAACAGGCCGACAGCGTGGCCCGCCACTACGCGGCCGCAGGCCACCTGGCGAGTTCCATCTCCTGGTGGCTGCTGGCAGGGCATCATGCCATACGGGTTTCGGCATTCGACCAGGCAGAGACCTGTCTGCGTGCCGGCCTGGCACTGATCCCGGACCTGCAGGCCAATGAGACCAGGGACACCCTGGAGCGTTCGCTGTTGTTGCCACTGGCGCAGGTGCTGCTGGTCCGCAATGACGAGGACTCGCGCACGATCACCCGGCTGCTGGGTCGCGCGCTCGCCTTGAGCAAGCCGGTTGCGCCCCCTTACGAGCGCATCGAGATGCTCTGGGGCCAATGGCTCCTGGCCAGCACGGGCAAGGATGCCGATTATCGAAAGGCCGCCACACTGGCCGATGAACTGCTGCAGCTGGCCATGGCGCACGATGAACCCGGCCTGCTCGCCGAAGCGCATGCCGTCTGTGCGCGCACATTCCTGTGGGTCAATCATCTCGAGGCCGTCGTACAACACGGGCTGGCCAGCCTGGCGGCAGCGCCCGGACACACCCTGCCACTGACCGGGGCGCATGCCCACGTCACCAGCCTGTCGGCCCTGTCATGGGCCTATGCACGCCTGGGGCAACGGGCCCGGATGCAGGACTGCCAGCACCAGGCAATCAGGCTGGCCAGGCGACTGCAGCACCCCAACTCGCTGTGCCAGGCACTTTTCTTTGCGGCCTTGCTGGCCAGTCTGGCGCAGGACGCCGACGCCGTCGAGCGCCTGGCGAGCGAAATGACACTGACGGCGACCCAACACCGGCTGTCCATCTGGAAACACAGCAGCCACATCCTTCACGGCTGGCTGCAGGCATTCGAGGGGAATCACGCAGGGCCTGCGCAAATCCTGCCGGCTGCCCACGCCTTGCAGCGCAAGATACCGGGCCTGAGCATCTGCGCACTGATGACGCTCGCGCACGCCCATGAGCTATTGCACCAGCACGCGCCACGCGAGCTGGCCATCGACTGGGGCCTGCAGGCGGCCAATGCCACGAACGAAGGCTATTTCAAGGCCATGCTGCTCGAGATGCAGCGTGACACCGCGGGTGAGGCGCACTGGCTGACCCGCCCGATCGGGCCATAGCGCCAGACGCGGGCCGACGGCCGGTTCCCCGTGTGGATGCCATTGCTGCTCCTCAAGGCCCGGGCCGGTTCACCGCATGAATACCATTGCTGATCCTCGGGGACTGTATACTCGATTTCATGCGCATACTCGAATACATCGACCTGGATACCCGTGGTGTCGGCAAGGCCTATCGCAAGGTCTGCCAGGCCATCGGCGCCGGGGATTTTCAGGCAGCCCAGGTCAAGAAACTCAGCGGCATCAACCGCGGCAAATTCTATCGCGCCCGGCTGGATGCAGCCGACCGCCTGCTGTTCTCGCTGCTGCGCCATGGCGATGAGGTCTGCGCCCTGATGCTGGAAGTCATACGCAACCACGACTACGACAGCTCGCGCTTTCTGCGTGGCGCCCGGGTCGACGAGGCAAAGATCCCCGATTTCGATCCACAGTCGGCCAGCACCGATGCCGAGCCGCTGCGCTACCTGCATCCGACCCGGTCCGTCATGCATGTGCTGGATAAACCCATTTCATTCGACGATACACAAGAGGCGATTTTTCGCATGCCTGCACCGCTCGTCGTGGTGGGCAGTGCCGGCAGCGGCAAGACCGTACTGACCCTTGAAAAACTCAAGCAGGCCGAAGGCGATGTCCTGTATGTGACCCATTCGGCCTACCTCGCCCAGAGTGCCCGTGATCTGTATCAGGCGCATGGTTTTACACACGACAGGCAAGAAGCCACCTTTCTGTCCTTCCGGGATCTGGTCGAGTCGATCCGGGTTCCCCAGGGGCGCGAAGCCCTGTGGCGCGACTTCACGGCATGGTTCGAACGCATGCGCCAGGCCTTTCGGGGTCTGGATCCGCATCAGGCATTCGAAGAAATCCGCGGCGTCATCACGGCATCCGCCCAGGGGCCCCTGACCCGCGAGGGCTATCGCGCGCTGGGGGTGCGCGAATCGATCTTCACCGAAAACCAGCGCGATACGGTATACGATCTGTTCGAGAAATACCGGGCTTGGCTGCAGCAAGCCGGGCTCTTCGACCTGAACCTGATCGCCTGGGAATGGCTGGCCCGGGTCACGCCACGCTACGATTTCGTGGTGATCGACGAAGTCCAGGACATGACGCCGGTGCAACTGGCCCTGATCCTCAAGACCCTGACCAAACCGGGGCAGTTCCTGCTGTGCGGCGACTCGAATCAGATCGTCCACCCGAACTTCTTTTCCTGGTCGCAAGTCAAGAACCTGTTCTGGCGTGATCCCGAACTGGCCAGCCGCCAAACCCTGAATGTACTGAACGCCAACTTCCGCAATGGCCATGAAGCCACCCGGGTGGCCAACCAGTTGCTCAAGCTCAAGCAGCAGCGTTTCGGTTCCATCGACCGCGAGAGCAACTACCTGGTCGACGCCGTGGGTGGCGCCCCGGGCACTGTGCACCTGATGACCGACCAGCCATCCGTCAAGAAGGATCTGGATCGGCAGATCAGCCAGTCGACCCAGTTCGCAGTGCTGGTCATGCGTGATGAAGACAAGGCGCAGGCGCGCAGGCACTTCCGCACTCCCCTGCTGTTTTCCGTGCGCGAAGCCAAGGGGCTCGAGTACGACAACATCATCCTCTATCGGTTCGTTTCCGACCACCGCCAGGAATTCTCGGAAGTCGCCCATGGCATAGCCCCCTCCGATCTGGAAGCCGACACGCTCGACTATCGGCGGGCCCGGGACAAGACCGACAAATCGCTGCAGATCTACAAGTTCTACGTCAATGCGCTGTACGTTGCCCTGACCCGGGCCCTGCGCAATCTGTACGTCATCGAGTCCGATCCGGGGCACCCCCTGTTCGAACTGCTGGGCCTGGCCGAAGGGGCGCCCGTTCGGGTGATTGCCCGCAAGGCCAGCACGGAAGACTGGCAGAAAGAGGCGCGCAAGCTCGAACTGCAGGGCAAGCAGGAACAGGCCGAAGCCATACGCGAGGGCATTCTCAGGCAAAAGACCGTACCCTGGCCGGTCTTCGATCAGGCCCGAACCACCGAACTGCTGGTGAAAGTGTTTCGCGACCGGCAGCCCGGCAACAAGCCGCGGCAGCAGGCCTATGAGATCGCGATCTGCCATGACCTGCCCCTCCTGGCCGAGAAGCTGGAATCAGACGCCGGCTACAAGGCTGCGGGCTCGTTCACCGAGCAGCGCATCGCGCTGGCACACAAATCCCATGCGAACTATTTCGCGCGCACGTTCAAGGACATCCTGCAGCAATGCGATACCTATGGGGTCGAACACCGCCTGCCCATGAATCTCACGCCACTGATGGCCGCTGCGGCGGCCGGCAATGTGGCGCTGGCCGAAACGCTGCTCGAGCGCGGGGCCGATCGCGACGCCGTGGATCATTTCGGCTGCAATGCCCTGCATTGGGCCATGCGCAAGGCATTTCAGGATGAGAGCTTTGCACATGGGCCTTTCCAGGCCCTGTACGGGCTTCTGGCGCCTGCGGCCATCGACGTCAATACCGGCGATCGCCTGGTGCGCATTGAACGGCATCTTGCGGAATATATCCTGTTCCAGACCATGTGGGCGCTCTACAAGACCTGCTTCACCGATCCCCTGCTCTGCGACTACAGCGCTTTTGACACCGAGATGATCCTGAACGCCTGGGCTGCACTGCCCACCGGTATCGTACGCGACGTGCAGAACCGGCGCGCCCATGTATCCAACGTGCTGTCGCGCAATGAA
Source organism: Castellaniella sp. (assembly GCF_041677825.1). Classification (GTDB taxonomy): domain Bacteria; phylum Pseudomonadota; class Gammaproteobacteria; order Burkholderiales; family Burkholderiaceae_B; genus Castellaniella. The sequence goes on along the minus strand of NZ_JBAYPG010000010.1, from coordinate 14,516 downwards.
GTGGCGCGTGATTACCGCTACAACCGTGCCTTGTTCAAGCGGGTGCGGCAGGGGTTCTACCAATTCAACCCCGAACTTTCCATCCGTGTCAGAAACGGTACCGAAGACTCGTGGGTTCCGGTGCATCAGGCTCTGAATCTGCCTTTCATCAATGAATTTGCCCAGAATGTGGCCTGGACCAACATCGATGCCTGCCTGTTGCAGGCCCGGATGCCCGCGCGCACGGACCCCATCGTTTTCGAGCATGCGCTGGCCGAGCTCCGCGCGGAATTGAAGGCGAGGCAAGCGGCACGAATCCCGCCGCAACCCATCCAGCCGCAACCCATCCCATCGCAACCCGCTCCGAAATCGACCGAACGCGCGCCCTGGGGCACGCCAAAGGCCAGGCAGCAGGCCATCGAAGAGTTGCGCCAGAAAATCGCCGAGCGGAAGATGGCTGCCGACTGACGCGATCGGCACGCAGCGCAGCGTCCTGAACCGGGCGTGCGACATGAATCGTGCGCGCAACATGAACACCCGTGCAGCAAGCCGCGCAATGCGGATGCCGCACGATCGACGACTTGTACGGAAGAACCGCCATGCCCGCATCACGCCCCTCAAATTCAAAGATTTCGTGGAATGTCGGCTACTGGCTGCTGGCACTGCTGTTGCTGCTGGTACTGCAGAATTTCTGGCAGGCGAGTCAGGTCGAGCCCGTGCCGTTCAGCGAATTTGAAAAGGCCCTGGTCGACGGCAAAATTGCAAACGTCGTGATTGGAGACACGCAGATCACGGGCACGCTGAAAGCCACCGATCAAGGCAAGACCATGATCGCCGCCAACCGCGTGGACCCCGATGTGTCAGCGTGGCTCGATCAATACAATGTGCCCTACTCCCGGCGCATTGAAAGCACCTGGCTGCGTGACGTGCTGTCCTGGGTCTTCCCGGTGCTGATCTTCGTGGGCCTGTGGTTTTTCCTGATCCGGCGCATGACCAGCCGCATGGGCAGCATGGGCAGTTTCATGAACATCGGCAAAAGCCGGGCCAAGGTGTATGTCGAAAAGGATACGGGCGTCACATTCGCCGACGTCGCAGGTGTGGACGAGGCCAAGGCCGAGCTGCAGGAAATCATTTCATTCCTCAGGGATCCCCAGGCGCATGGCCGGCTGGGCGCACGCATGCCCAAGGGCATTCTGCTGGTAGGCCCGCCAGGCACCGGCAAGACCCTGCTGGCCAAGGCCGTGGCCGGCGAGGCCGCGGTGCCCTTCTTCAGCATCAGCGGCACCGAGTTCGTCGAGATGTTCGTCGGTGTGGGTGCGGCCCGCGTGCGCGATCTGTTCGAACAGGCGCGCAGCAAGGCGCCGGCCATCATCTTCATCGACGAGCTCGATGCCCTGGGCCGTGCGCGGGGCACCAGCACCATGATCGGCGGCCATGATGAGCGCGAACAGACCCTGCAGCAACTGCTGGTCGAACTGGATGGTTTCGATGGTTCATCAGGCGTGGTGCTGCTGGCGGCGACCAACCGGCCGGAAATTCTCGACCCCGCCCTGCTGCGCGCGGGGCGCTTCGATCGCCAGGTGCTGGTCGACCGCCCGGACAAGGCAGGCCGCGTGCAAATCCTGAAAGTCCACATCCGCAAAATCAAGCTGGCCGCCGACGTGGACCTCGAACAGGTCGCGGCCCTGACCACCGGATTCTCTGGCGCCGATCTCGCCAACCTGTGCAACGAAGCCGCCCTGGCTGCGACCCGACGCGATGGCAGCGACGTCACGCTGGATGATTTCACGCTGGCCATCGAGCGTATCGTCGCCGGCCTGGAAAAAAAGAACCGCGTCCTGAATCCGCGCGAGCGCGAGATCGTCGCGTATCACGAGATGGGCCATGCACTGGTCGCCCTGTCATTGCCGGGCAGCGATACCATCCACAAGGTGTCGATCATTCCGCGCGGCATCGGCGCGCTGGGCTACACCATCCAGCGCCCCACCGAGGATCGCTACCTGATGACGCGCACGGAGCTGGAGCACAAGATCATGGTGCTGCTGGGCGGGCGCGCCGCCGAGAAACTGGTCTTCGGGCACCTGTCCACCGGCGCGGCCGATGACCTGGCCAAAGTGACCGACATTGCCCGCGACATGGTGACCCGCTACGGCATGGACGAGTCACTGGGCTACGTGGTCTACGAGGCACAACGGCCGCGCTTCCTGGATGCTCCCGGCTACCCGCCGGGCGGCAGCCACCCGATCAGCCCGGAGACACAGCAGCATATCGATGCCACGGTACGCGCCATCGTCATGGATGCGTTCCAGCGTGCCACTGGCATTCTGGCCCGGCATCGCGACACGCTGGAGCGTGCCGCACGGGAACTGCTGCAGAAAGAGACGCTGGACGAAGCCGCGTTGGCCGAACTGACGCAGGGCATACGGCCTGTGGAGCCAGCACCGCAGGGATCTGGCGATGCTCGCACGGGCACGCCTGGCCAGGCGGCCGGCAGCCCCTAGAAGGCCGGATGAATGCTGAGGGCGAGCATGGCCGACAATTGGCACAGGGGCCGGCCGCAAGCCTGCTGCAGCGCATTGAACACCCCCTGCACGGCCTGTAGATCACGCTGGCTGGCAGGCGCGCGCGCAATGACGCCGGCAGCCACCAAACGTGCCACCACGTCGCTGGTGAGCAGAAAGGTATCCTTGCCAACCAGCCGCAGGAACCCGGCAGCCGAGCGCCCCCCCAGGCGCGCGCCCCGAGTGGCCAGCAGGCGCCACAGGCCCACGATGTCGGTAACCGGCCAGTCTGCAATGAACGCCCCGAAGCCCCGGCCCTGCGCCTGACGAACATCCAGGATGAACCGGGCATTTCTGGGGATGGTCTGCAATTTGGCCCAATGGCGGATGAGGGCTGGATTCTGCATGTGACGCTGCAGGGCAGCGTCATCCAGCATGGCCATAGGCTCGGGCGCAAAGCCGGAAAAGGCCGCTTCGAACGCCGGCCATTTTGCATCGACCACCGAATGCTGCATGCCGGCCTGGAATATCCGCTGTGTCATTGCGGACAAATACCGGTCATCACCCTTGCGTGCGAGAACTTCGGGCGGCGTGGCCTGGGGCAGGAAAGCGTCCATGGCCCCGTCGGACTCGAAACGCGCCCGAACCACGTCGTACAGCCACGGATAGGTCAGGTTGCTTGCCATCAGTGCGGGTCTCCCAGGATGAATGTCTCGCAAGCCAGCTGGTAGGGCAGGCGTCATTTCGGTATCCTGATTGTATCCAGTTGAGCGAAATCCGAGCACCATGCAACACATCGGCCTGTACGAGCAACTGATCAACGAGGAACTGTTTCACTGGCAGTCACAGAATGTCAGTCGCCCGGATCACGGCCGCGGCCAGGAATACATCCAGCACCAGGCGCCTGCGCAGTGCCATGTTGGATTTCATGTGACAGGAGGCAGCCAAGCTGGCAGTTGGCTGAGGGTGCGGTGCCCAACTGACCCCGAGCGAAATATCCTCTGCATCGTGTCCATGTTTTGACCTGGTCTGACATGTGTCGTAACATTGTCGCGGCTTCGAATCGCAGGGCTTTGCAGGGGCCTTGGCGCGGGTGTTGATCGACCGCCTTTGGAATCCCCAAGCCTGCTTTCTTTCTCCCCTGCCTGCGCTGTCAGGTACGGTCTTTTTGCAATCATTGGATAAAAACAATTAAAAAACAGGCCGCTTTTTTCCATGCTGACCAGAGAAACAAAAAAATCATCTTGCCCGGGACGGATTGGCAGACACACCCTTGCGGGCACACTGGCGCTGGTGGGGGGACTTCTGCCGGCTCAGAACGTCGGGGCTGCCGATCATGTTGGCACCTTGTCGCCTATTGTCGTGACGGCAACCCGATCCGCCACGGCGGCAAATGAGACGCCTGGCGCCAGTTATGCGCTGACGGCCGAGAACCTGGAGAAACGGAACATCAAGTCGCTCGATGATGCGCTGCGGTTCGTGCCAGGGGTGTTCGTGCAGCGTGGCAAGGGCCTGATGGATACACGAAGCGAAATCATTATGCGTGGCGTCCCGGGCGGCAAACGTTCCTTGGTACTGATCGATGGTTTGCCGCTCAATGATGCCTACGACAATTCTGCACGGTTGGGCGGTTTTGCACCCGAGGATCTCGAGCGTGTCGAGGTGGCGCTGGGGCCAGGCTCCAGCCTGTATGGGTCGAGTGCCATGGGCGGCGTGGTTCATTTCATAACCCGCATGCCACAGACTGAGGAGTACCGTTTTCGTGTTGGTTATGGCAGCGGTCTGCGCTCGGACCGTGGGTTGGCCAATCTGCGGCGCAGCTATGTTTCGCTGGGCAACGCCTGGGAAAGCGGGCTGTCCATGATCGCGTCGGTATCGGCCACCGCAACGCACGGCTACGCGTCCGACCTGGTGACAACGGCACTCAGGCCGCCCGCGGGTATCGACGGCGCCGAACCGTCACGGACGGTCAGTGGCAGCAACAACTTCATTGTTGGCGACCGTGGCCGAAATGCCTGGCACGATCAGGAGGTTTCACTGCGCGGGCAATTCAAGGTCAACCCGGCCACGACGCTTTCGGCGCGTTTTTTCCGCACAGTATATCGCTATGAATACGACGATCATCAGACTTACTTGCGCGATTCGTCGGGAAATTCTGTCTGGAGCTATCAGGCCGATAGCGGGGCATGGCTATCAGAGGCCGCATTTTTGCCCGGGCAAGGGCGATATGAGCGCAACCTGTACAGCCTTGGCATGGAAACGCGCCTGGGGGATTCTGATCTGAAACTGCAAGGCGGGCTCGTCGACTCACGTACCAATTGGTATACCTCTGTCAGTGCCTCGTCAACGACAGCGAGCCTGGAGGGGGGCGGCGCAGCCAACGGCTATTCCCAGACGCCCTCTCGCGTGGCGCTGTTCGATGCGACCGTAACGACGCCTCTGATGGATCGTCACCTGCTGGTGTGGGGTGCCAGCTGGCGCCATGAACGTGCCGACACCAGTGAGTACGATCTGGCAGACTGGCGTGACCCGGGGTCGCGTACGGCCCGGGTGGCGGATTCAGGCGGCAAGGCGACCACGATCGGCCTCTTTGCCCAGCTCGAACTGGAACTGGCCGAAGGCGTGCATGCGTACCTGGGGGCCCGCTATGATCGTTGGCGATCCTACAGTGGCTACGCCAGTAACTATGCATCCGATGGATTTGCCCAAACCTACGCCAACAAGGCGGTGGGCTCGGTGTCACCCAGCCTTGGCCTTGTCTGGGTCGTCAACCCTGCGCTCACCCTGCGTACCAGCGTCGGCAAGGCTTTTCGTGCGCCCGGCATTTATGACTTGTATCGCACCTGGAAATCATCCACCACCGTTTACGCCGGGGGGCCGCAGTTGACACCCGAAACCATGAAAGGGTTTGAGCTGGGTGGCGATTTTCGGCCCTGGAAGGGAGCGGAATTCAAGCTGACCTATTTCCGTAATGATTTCGACAACATGATTTATCGACGTACGGTTACAGCGGATGCGGAACGGCTTTCGGTGTGCGGAACGACCACGCTGGCGTGCCAGGTGTGGGGCAATGTGGCCCGCGCCTTCAGCCAGGGCATCGAGGTCGCGGCGAGCCAGGATATCGATGCACATTGGCGCACCTTCGCCAACTTCACCTATAACGACACCCGGATCAAGGAAAATCCCGCCAATCCCGCGCTTGTCGGTAAGCGGCTGACGCAGATTCCCCGCGTAATGACCTCGTTTGGCATCGACTGGGAGCGCGGTGACTGGTCGGCGTCAGGGAATCTGCGCTATGTCTCCAAACGCTACAACACCGATATGAATACGGACGTCGTCAATGGCGTCCCGGGCTCGTACGATCCCTACACCCTGGTCGATCTGAAGGCCAGTTATCGGATCGGACGCCATCTGAGCGCATCGCTGTCGGTGGACAATGTCTTCAACCGAAAATATTTTTCTTCTTATCTTGCTCCGGGCCGCTCATGGTTTTTTGAATTATCCGGCCAGTTTTGATTGGCGCTGCCATGTACGGGTAGCGCATTGATACATCCAGAGGTGTTTGATGATCCAACTGTTGGAGCACTTTTTATTCGAAATCGGCAACGCGCTGTACCTGCCAGTCATTGTGGCCCTCGCTGGTTTGGTCATTTATGTGCTGCTGACGTTGGGTGCTTTGGCTCACGAGGCCTGGGAACGGCGCCGTTCTTCGCGTGCCGTGGCGCTGTACCTGGCCCAGCTGCATATCGAGCTGGCCGCCCGGGCTCCACACCTGGATGCGCGTTTGGAGCGTCTGCTGCAAAGGGCTGAGCTGGCTGTCTCGGCCAGCCTGGATCGCATCCGTTTCGTCATCCGGGCCGGGCCGGCCCTGGGCCTGATGGGTACCTTGATCCCTATGGGGGTCTCACTGGCTGCGCTCGCCGATGGGGACATACCGCAAATGGCGAGCAGCATGGTCATGGCTTTTACGGCCACCGTGGTTGGCCTGGGGTGCGGCGTGATCGCTTACCTGACCGCGCTGGTGCGCGAGAAGTGGCTTTATGCCGATATTTGCGAAATGGAATACCAAACGGAAATTGCCTCCCGTTCTTTGCAGGATGTCGCAAAAGAGGAGCTGTCATGCGCCACATGAAACGGTGGCGACGCTTCAATCTTCGTCAGAATGCGCAAGAAGATCCCATTTCCGGTGTTGCCAATTTATTTGATGCTTCGATTGTCTTGATCGTGTCGATGATGATTGCGCTTTTCATGGCGTACGATCTGCTGGATTTTCTGAACCCCGATTCGAGCGTGACAATTACAAAGCAGGGCGCGGACGGCCAAGTCGAAATCATCACGAAAAAGGGCAACGAGATCAAGGCCCGGAAAATGACGGACAAAAAACTGTCTGGTGAGGGTGAACGACTGGGCACGGCCTACCGTCTGAATGACGGCCGGATGGTCTATGTGCCGGAGTAAGGCACCGTCGACTGTTCGGCAGGGGCTGCTGGTGTGGCTCTGGCTGTGTTGTGCCGCGGTCTGGTCAACGCCGGGCGTTGCGGCCCGTACCGACATGGGGCCGCCGACGATCAGCCTGGTTTTCAGCGACCTGGATTCTTTGACGGCGGCGGCGGCCGTGCAACAGTTGCGTGATGACCCCGCGCTGGCGGATGTGCGCTTCGCGATTTATCACAGTACAAGCCTGCCATCGGCCGATCTGGAGCAATTACGGCGGTCGGACGTCGTGATCATACAGACTTTCGGGCGCGGTCTGGTCAGGCAGCTGGAAGACGAATTGCCATCCATGGCCGCCGCTGGCGCACGTATTTACGCTTTGGGGCCCAGTTGGGACGACGATTTTTCCGATTTTGGCCTGATCCATGATGAACAGATGCAAGAATACATGGCGTCGGGCGGGGTGACCAACGTGGCCCATTTGATTCGTCTGGTCCTGTGGCGCGACCTCGGTTTGGGTGCTCCCGCACCGCCACCCCAGCCAGTCTTGCAGATGGCTTATTTTGACCCGGACAGCGGCCGGTCGACGGCGCACTTGGAGGAATTCCTGCAATGGCGCCCGGGTCTTGATCAGGCAGCACGGGTGGGCATTCTGTTCTATCGTACGAATGCCTTGTCGACACAAACCGCCACCGTCAAGGCGCTGGCCGACGACCTGGAGGCCCAGGGCCTGAAAGCCTTGCCGGTTTTTGGTTATCCGAATGAGGCGGCGATCAGGCGCTTCTTCATGGACGCCGACGGACGCTCACGCATTGATGTCCTGATTGCCTTGGGGCTGAAGATTGGCACGACGCCCGATGCAACCATCCCCGTTTTGAAGGCACTCGATGTACCGGTGATCAACGCCATTACGTTGAGCAATCAGAGCCGCGCGGATTGGGAAGCATCACCCATTGGCCTGGACGTGGCTGAAAGAGCCTGGCAAGTGGCGTTGGCGGAGTTCGGAGGCGCCGGCCAGCCCACTGTGGTGGCCAGCAAGGAGGCGCGCCACGAGCGGGGGTCTGGCCAGGACGTCATGGTCGAGACGCCAATACCAGAGCGGGTAACGCGCGTAGCCGAGCGCGTGCGACGCTGGCTGACTCTGCGCCAGGCGCCCGCCGCAGAGAAAAAAGTGGCCATACTCTATTACAACTATCCTCCAGGAAAGGAAAACATCGGCGCGTCTTACCTGAATGTCTTGCCGCGGTCTCTGTGGCAGATTCTGCAGCGCCTGCGCACAGAAGGCTTTCGCAGCGACGGGGCCCCGGATTCGGAAGAAACGCTGTTCGATGCGATTCATGAGTACGGCAGCAATATAGGCAATTGGGAACCCGGTGCGGTCGCCGCGTTGGCGGCCAGCGGACGGGCCGTATTGTGGCCTGTGTCGGCGTATCGTCATTATTTTGACCGTCTGCCGGAAGTATTGCGCACAGCCATGGTACAGGCTTGGGGCGATCCCGAGGATTCGAATATCGGCATCTGGCGCGATGCCGAGGGCGTTGGCCATTTCCTGTTCCCTGCGCAGCAGTGGGGCAATCTGATTTTTGCGCCACAACCCGCTCGGGGCTGGGAGCAGGATGTCAAGAAGCTCTATCACGATGTCACCATTCCCCCACATCACCAGTACCTGGCGTTTTATCTCTGGCTGCAGCACCAAGCGGCTGTCGACGCCATGGTGCACGTGGGTACGCACGCCACACATGAATGGCACAGCGGAAAGGAGGTGGGCTACACCGCTGCGGATCCGGGAGAGATATTTGCTGGCGCGGTACCCCAGCTGTATCCCTACATCGTGGACGATATCGGCGAAGGCCTGCAGGCAAAGCGACGAGGTATGGCGACGCTGATCTCGCATCAAACGCCGCCCCTGGACAGAGCTGGCTTGAACCCTGAACTCAAGGCATTGATCGGCCTGATTTCCGATCATGACGTCGCGCAGCAAAAGGGGGATATTGCGCCAGATGCCATACGTCACGCGATCGCCGAGCGGGCTGCGCAGATGGGGCTGTTGACGGATCTGGGCCTCACCGAAGTCGATTCGCAGGCCATCGAGACCATCGAGCATTACATCAAAGAGGTCGAGGAAAAGCGTACACCATTCGGTTTGCATACCTTTGGAACCGCGCCCACTGAGCCGCAGCGTCGTTCTACCGCCGATGCCATCCTGTCGCTGGATACGGATCTGACCGCCCTCGAGCGGTCTGCGCGCATGCAGGAATTGCAGAGCCGCTTGCTGGCCAGTGGCCCCGCTGAACTCGATGCGCTTTCCGCAGGCCTGGCCGGGCGCTATATCGAAGCCGGTAGCGGCAATGATCCCATCCGCAATCCTGAGGCCTTGCCAACAGGCCGCAATTTGTACGGCTTTGATCCGTCGCGCCTGCCCACGGAGGCAACCTATGCCGCCGGCGCCGAGTTAGCCGAAGAACTGGTCGCCGACTGGCGGGCGCGTCACGGCGAGTGGCCCAAACGGTTCGTATTCAACTTGTGGGGAGTGGAGTCGTCCCGCCATGAAGGGGTGATGGAAGCCCAGATCCTGGCACTTTGGGGCGTGCGGCCGGTCTGGGATGCCCGCGGCCGCGTTTCAGGCGTCGAGCGCATCCCCCGCAACGAGCTGGGCCGCCCACGGGTTGACGTAACGGTTATCCCATCGGGACTGTACCGCGATCTTTTTGCGCCACTGATGCGCTGGCTGGATGAAGCAGCAACGGCTGCCCGAAATAGCCCCGAACCCGACAATCCCATTCGGGAGAACGCCCGTGCGACGCGAGACCAACTGATCGGGCAGGGATTGGCTGAGGACGAGGCCGAGCGCCTGTCGGGCGTGCGGCTGTTCTCTGTGCCGTCGGGCACGTACGGTACCAACCTGGACAAGGTCATACCTTTGTCGAATACGTATGACGACGAGAACGCCGTGGCTGATGTTTATTTCATGCGGATGAGCCATGCCTATGGGCAGGGGTACTGGGGGGGCCGGGTCATGCAGGATGGACGGGTTACCGACGAGATGGCGCCAAAACTGGGGGTCGACTTGCTGCGCATGGCCTTGCAGGGGGTGCAGGCCGCGGTGCACAGCCGTTCGTCCAATATCTATGCGACGCTGGACAATGACGATTTTTATCAATACCTGGGCGGAACAGCCATGGCCGTACGGCAGGTCAATGGTGCAACCCCCGAGGTATTGGTTACCAACATGGCCAATCCGCGCGACATGAAGACCGAAACCCTTGAAAAATACATGGGCCGAGAGATGCGCTCGCGCTATCTGAATCCACAGTGGATTGAAGCCATGCTGGCTGAAGGCTACGGCGGTGCGCGCTTCATCAACAAGGTGGTGGACAATCTCTGGGGCTGGACCGTCACCACGCCAGACAAGATCGATGACGCCAAATGGCAGGAAATGTATGAGACGTATGTCGTTGACCGTCATGACCTGGGGATCAAGGACAAGTTTCGCCAGGCGGATAATCTGCTGGCCTATCAGGCTTTGGTCGATCGCATGCTGACGGCGGTGTACAAGGGCTATTGGGCCGCATCACCTGACGTGGTGGCGCATTTGCAGCAGGTCAACCAGGAAACGATTGCCGAAGCGGGCGTCGCCTGCTACCGCGACACTTGTTCCAGCGCCGAAATCGTGGCTTTGGCCGAGCAACAGGACCGGATGCTGAACCAGCAGGCACAAGCGCCCGGAGCGGTGCACGACGCCGCGCCTGCCGTGTCATTGAACGCGGGAACCCCGCGCCAGCCTGCGGCGGCGACCCGGCAGGCAGCCTCCGTCGCACAAGAGGCCGCATCCGGGCAGGCGGCGGCCCCCGGGCAGGCCACTGTCGCCCAGGAAGAGGCCGCTCGGCAAGTGCAGGGTTATGAGGTTCAGGAGGTGACCCTGTCCTCAGGCGAGGCTTCTCCTTCCAACGAGCCGCCGACCGGCCGGTTTCTGTGGCTGTTGCTCCTGGTCGTGGCTGTTGGGGCATTCTTGCGCAGTCGCCTGCCGGCAGTCATGCCCCAGGGGCCTGCAAGCGCTCACCATTGAAACAGATCATCCAGCGATTGCCTGGCATCTGCGCGACCGGACGCATTCGCCACTGATCTTGCCGCCGTTTTTCGTAATCCCCAGAAGCTTTCCACTGGCGAATTATCCCAACGATCCGCCTTCTTGCTCATGGATGACCGTATCCGCATGCCGCTTCCCGGCAGGCCGCCCAAGCATGATCTCAGCACATGGAAGTTCGACACCAAACATTATAAGATATTGATTTATATAGATCACGCTTTAAAAATTGCCACTACAGCAGCGTCAGCTGCTCGGGTATGGATGGCTTTGTCAGTCTCAGTGCATGCAGAATCTCCGATTGCTCCCGGGGTACGGTACCAATCCCATTGAGGGGTTGACTGTTCAAGGTGATACGGTGCTGATGGATCCGGCGCAGGCTCGCCAGAGCACGTTCCGGTGACAGGCCGGATTTCGCTGCACGCAGCCGATGACGCATGAGTCGGTACAGAATGAGCGCCATGAAGCAGATCATGGCATGCGCCCGGATGCGCTGCGGTAGACGATAGTAGACAGGGGCAATTTCAATTTCGGACTCCAGCACCTTGAAGCCACGTTCGATATCGGCCAGGCTCTTGTAACGTGCGACAATCTCTGTGGGCGTGAGGTCGGTCAGGTTGGTCACCAGCAGCAGCTTGCCATCCATGAGTTGCGCCTGCTCAAGCGCTTTGGCATCCATATCGTAGGTGAAGAGATCAGACTTCAGATCCACCTTGATGATGTGGGCCAGGTGCGCCTGTCTGACCTCGTGATAGAACCTGGCCTTGACACCGCTGTCAGAGAGCTTGCGCCCGCGGCTCCTGGCACCGGCGTCCTGCCCATCGAGCTTGCCAGCCCAGCGGGCCGCCAGCGCTTCGAGTTCTGCAATCCTGTCACGGCGCCGTGTGCTTTGTTCGCTGGCGCGCACCGGATTGTGTGCGGCCACCAGACGCTTGCCCTGCCAGAACGTCTCGGCCACAGTCTCATTTTCCTGATCCGCGATTGTCCCGTGAAATTGCTGCAGGATATCGTGGAATTCACTGTAGCGGCGCCCCGGCACCGCCAGTATGAACTCCAGCGTGCGTGCCTCGGGCAACGCCATCGCAAGAATCGCCTGCATGTTGTCCAGCGAGAGCAGGCTGCGGTCGGCCACGATCACCAGGCGTCGGATATGGGGAAAGCGCGCCAGCACCCGTTCCAATGCCGGCAGCAGAGTGGGCCCCTCGGATTGATTGCCTTCAAAGACCTCGTGATGCAGTGGCAGCCCCTCAGCAGTCTGCACCACACCAAGCATCACCTGGCGAGCGATGCCACCCTCCTTGGACGGCCCATAATGACGCAAATCCTCGCGCAGTTCGCTGCGACCAGCGATACGGATGGTGGTCATGTCGTAAAAAGCCAGCGTCAGGTCCTGATCGACCATGGGGCACAGCAGCCCGGCCACCATTTCCTCGATCGCAGTCTGATTGTCCATGAGCGCGTCCATGGCGCGCAGCAATTGCTGATGGCTCAGCGCCTTGGTATCCACTTCGGGCAGACTCACCGTTTCCAGCCAGCGCAGCACCCCAAGCTTGGAATCAGGATCACACAGGCGGTTGAACACCATGACACGAATCGCGTGCTCGACCGAACTGGTGTAGCGATTGCGCCGAAAAACCTGCTCAAGGGCATCAAAGCCCACTTCCTTCCACAGGCTGTGCAAGGCCCAGACATCACCGAGCGAAAGCGCCGCCTCGAACACCACCTGTGGAGTATCGGATGCCAGCTGCCCTTTGCCTTTGACTCGCAGCAGTGCCTCGAGCAGCGTATCGAGTTGGCCACTATGTACAGCTTCTCATCGAGTGCGGGCAGGTTTCGGGCGGCACCGGCAGCCAGCAGCTCGGCGGCCATGGTGGTGAGCACTCGATAGTTGCCCAATGCATGGTCACACAGAGTCTGACACAGGCCCTCGGTCATCAGGCTGACGTTGCCCGCGCCCGCCATGAGATGCTGCAGGCAGGCCAGCAGTTCCTGCTTGTCGGCAAATTCGGTGGCCAGTCGCATGCGGATACGGCTGCCCAAAGGGATCAGTTCCTCGCGCCGCAGCTTCTCGGGCAGGCGTGCGTCACCGGCCAGGATAATGCACAGCAGCGGCTGGGAATCGAATTGGGCAGCCGCCAGCAGGCGAAGTTCCGAGAGCACCACGGGGTTCATCTCCTGGGCTTCGTCGATGAGCAGCACCATTCGGGTTCGGGCCGACTCCAGATGCGCGACCCAGCGCTCGCGCAGGGCCTTGAAGCCACCCTAACGGTTTGACGGGCGTAGCGGCACACCAAAGATGTCGCCCAACTCCCGGTAAAAGTCGCCGATGTTGCTCTGCGGGTGATTGATGGCCCCCACGGTGATATCGGGCAGGTGCGCAAGGCCTGGCGCAGAACCTTGGCCTGCGGACAAGGGCGCAACACGTTGGGGCCTCGAGATAGCGGGCCAGCGGCGTAGTGCCAATCTCGCCATGCTGGCTGCGGTGATATTCCTGTTCCACCCAAGCCTGGGTGGCCAGGTTCAGGTACTCGAGGGTCAGTTGCTCACAGCCCTCGAGCATGGCCATCAGACGTCCTTCGAGTCGTCCCCAGAAGGCCTCCTGCTTGGCGTTCTGGTAAGGCGAATAGGGCAAGGTCGTCTGGTGCAGTATGCCCAGGTGGGCCAGGCCTGCTGTGGTCTCCTCGGCAGTCATGGCCGCACCGTTATCGGTCATCAAGGCGCGCGGGCAGGCCGCGCTTCATGAACGCCTGCGACAGGCCGTGCACGAGGCTTTGGGCGGTCTCATCCAGATACCACTGCAGGTGGCAGATCAGGCGACTGTGATCGTCGATGACGCCGAGCAACAACGGGGTCACCCACTGACCAGAGGCGCTGACTACTTTGTGTGATCCGTGATGAAAGTCCAGATGCCACAGCGTGCCAACGTGATCGACTTCGAAGCTGCGCACCTCCAGGCGCTCGAGTCGATCGCGGGCGGCCAGGGCACCGGCACTGGCCTGCCTGGGGCGGGGCTGGCGAAACATGCCGTGAGCCAGCATGTAGCGCCGGATGGTAGGGTAGGATGGTACGTAGGTGTCGCTGCTGTTGAAGGCGGCATGCAGGTTATCGAGATGCAACTGGGTCGTCCAGCCCGGATGGCTCGCGTACTGCTGCTGCAATGCCTGGGCCACAGCCGCGCTCACACAGGAAAAGCGCATGCCACCGCTGCGCGGGCGATTGCGCAGTGTGGCCACTGGATCTGCTGCGCGGCGGGCGGCGTAGTACCAGCGCTCGATACTCGAGGCGCCAAACTGGATATCCATGCCTGTGACGGGATGGCGCCAAGTTCTGGCGGCCAGGGCCTGCGGGGCGTCAGCCAGTTGGCCTGGTTGGGGCGGTGCGGCCAGCAGTGGTCCGATGATGGCAAAGCGCAGTTGCGCCCAGCGCTGATTGCGATCCTTGCGATTGGAATCGTTTGATGTCTTCAAGAAAGTCTCCTGGTTTGTGTCCCTTCGCGATGAACGGGTACAGGCAGGCAG
>NZ_JBAYPG010000009.1:0-82848 GCF_041677825.1 Castellaniella sp. | reverse complement strand
TTGCCTGCGGGCTTCAGGATCCAGATAACCAACCCACTAGGCATTGTGATTATGGGGCGTTGTAACACGCTATCTGAGGTAGAAAGACGCGAGTTTGAAGTGCTGCGCCGTGATTCCAAGGGTATCGTCGACATCATCACCTATGACGATCTACTGGCGCGGCTTCAGGCGGTACTCGATCAATTGCGCAGCGGCCCGGCCCTCAGTGCCGCGCCTGCAACACTGCAGGTCGACTAGTCCGTCTTGAATGCGATGTCTGTCGATGTCTTGACTCGCGCTCTCTAAGCGAGTATGCTTTGCTCTAGATAGATGTACCGGGGCCTGAAAAGGTGTCTATCTGCCCCCTGGAAACAGGGTTCAGCCGTGCTGATATTGAAGAGCACCCGCGAAACGAAGCGCCGCCCACGCGGCGCTTCGCCTTTTCCGGCATCTGTTCAGCTACCGGCGATGGTGATTGGGGTCGCGCAGCGGCTCTCCCCGGAACACTTTGGCCGCCATCACCTGAAAGCGTATCCTGCCTTTGCGGTCATGCGGGACACCAGGGCCGGGCGTGCCAGGGGCGCGAACATAGGCGCTTTCCACCACCATACGTAGCCCATTCTTATCGTGCCGGCGCAACCGAAAGTAGATTTCATAGTTCACTTCACGGCCCTGGTCGTCGATTGCCCGGATGACCAGCCAGTTTCCTTGTCCAGTGAAGTTGCAGAAATGCCCATCCAGCGTTCGCACCAACGCCGGTAGCGAAAGCGACCATCGGTAGCGGTCGAAGCAGAAGGCCCGCGCGACCTGCCGATGATCGAGTATCCGTCGATCTTGCCCTAAGGCATCAAAATCAAGAGTTTCTCCTTCCTTCGGGCCGAAAGACACGCAATGCGAGGTGAACTCAACTTCGATGCGCAGTGTCAGGGCTGGAAAGCGGGTGGTCGCGGCGATGGCGAGTTCGAAGGTTGGCCCGCGCATATGCGAAAGATCGTAGCGCTTGCCGCTCACCTCGATGAAACCTTGCCTGATGCAGTTCACCCATCTCATGACACGGTCGCCCCGTTACCCACAAGATTCATGCCATTTCCACCGCTGCTTCAGGGGTAACAGCCACGACATGCTCTCCCGCATCCGAAACAGGCATGGCCTCCGGTGTAGTGCGCCGAGCGGTTTCTTCTGCAGCGGCGTTACCGATGAAATCCGCCACGGTCTGCCAGCCCGCGCGCAACTGCGCCTCGCCCTTGCCAACGTAGTGGCCCAGGGTTACATCGCCATTGGTGGCGTGGTTAATCATGCGCTTGAGCACGCCGCCCGATACCAGCTCTTCGGCAATAGTGGCGAAGGTTGCCCGCATGTCATGACCTTGCACCGTCGTCCCCGCCTGCTTGTTGATCCAGGCCAGCGTCTTGCGGGCATCCGTAATCGGAAACAAAGGGTCCTCGGGCTTACGTCCCTCGCAGGCTTCTTTTGCAATCGCCAATGCCTCCCGCGATAGCAGCAACAGATGATTGCTACGGTTCTTGGTGTCGATCAGCAGGATGCGGCCGGTTTCAAGATTCACATCCCGTACCCTGATGGGCTCGTAATCGTATTTCTTCTCACCGAGGATCTCGACGCCCCGACAACCAGTAAGCAGTTGGAAACGGTAGTAGTTCGCGGCCACCCGACGCGGACTGGCGCACGCAGCCAGCCACCAGGCACCCAGCTTCTCAGCGGGAATCGGCTTGGGATCGCCTCTCGACGGTGCCAGCACAATACGGTTGCGGCCGGCCGTTTCCTGACTCAGTGGACTGTCTTCGATCTTGATGCCGTGCCAGCGCAGAACGGCACGCAAAACCTGCATGGCATAGTCGGCGCGCCGCTTGGAACGACTGAGCAATTTTGTGTAGGTGTCCTTGATGTCCTTGGCCGTGATCGCGGACAATGGTTTGTCAGCCAGGGCCATCAGTTCGCCATCCGCAAATTTTTTGCCGTTTTTGGCAATCTTGCCCGGTTCGACCATTTTGGAGTATTCGGACTTGGTTCGAGCCTTGAGGGGCAAGCCATCCTTGGCCCGCCGCTTCCCTTCAACATACTCGCGCAAGGCTTCGGCAAACGTCTGACCATCTGTAGAAGCCTGCGTCTCGCGAGCCTGTGCTTCGGCCTGCAAACGTGCTTCTTCTTCAGCCGGCCAATCAACTCCCGCACGAGCGAGCGCGCGAATGCGTTGCGCTTCCGCTCTTGCATCGGCCAGCTTAATTTGACCAGCCCCATTGCCATACTCTTGCGGGAGGCGGTACTGACGAACAGCGCCGGTGCCTTGTACGGTATAACGGACGAGAAGCGTTTTGACCCCATCCGGGGCAACACGCAATTGAAGACCGCGATCTATCGCCATCTTGTAAGGCTGGCCCTTGGGTTTCAGAGCATCAACGGCTCGGCTTGTGAGAAGGGTCATGACAAGTGTCTCTCAGAATTTCCATCCAGCGATTTGGATCGCCTGGGACAACGACAATGCCGCTCGTGTCCCGCTGGTGTCCCAAAAATACTGCGCTTGATTGAAGGTATATGAGAACACTTAAACCAAAATGGATCAATATCTATTTGACATTAAAGAGTATTTTTTGTCTCACTGAATCTCGTTTGATCTCACAAAATGCGGTATTCGAGGCATCATAATCCGCAGGTCCGGGGTTCGAGTCCCTGATGCGCCACCAGGAATACAAGCAAACTGCCCCGAGTCCGAAAGGCTCGGGGCAGTTTGCTTGTTTCCTGGAACTGTTTGTCTTGCGGCGAAATACGCCCATCCAGCAAGAAACCGCTAGAATCCGTGGAACAAAAAGTCGACGGCAGCCACGATATCGTCATGCCGATGCCGAAGACTACACGTCGGGGTCTGTAGCTCCCGCTCCGGAACCGCCGCGAGGTACTGCGTCACCATCACGTGCGGCTCACCGGCGACGTCAAACACCGGATTAAGCATTCTCGCGGGTTTGAGCACTTCGCTCAGGGGAAGTAGCGGTACAACCGCCCGCGTGCTCATCTGCTGCAGGATGTCCGCCTGGACATCAAGAAGATAGCCTGGTCCTGACGGATTCGGGTAGACGTCGTAGCGGCTCATCAGAACGTCCGGTACTTTGCCAGCGGAAGGCCGTGTTTTTCAACATACGCATTGGAACGTTCGATAGCTTCCTGGTTTTCAGCAAGCCACAGTTCGCTGCGTGCGCGAGTGATGGCTTGAGCCACGCCGACTTCGGCGGCCTGTGAGATGTTGATTTGCAAAGCCTTGGCTTCAGCCAGCAGGTCTTCAGGGAGTGAAACATTCGTCGCTCGCTTGTTGGCGGTGCGTGAGCGGTTTGCAGTCAGCATGGCGTTCTCCAAAATCGTGTGGTGCACAATGCGCATCAAATTCAATACATTATATGCACATGACACGCCTGTACAAGTGGGTAATCACGACCACAATTTCGCAATCGACTTACCGGCTCTACCCCGTTAATGGCAATACTGAATCCACCAGGGGGGCTAGGCACCGTACGCGAGCCGATAGCGTGCTCGGGCGCTCGACGGCGGCGCATTGGCTGCGCGAGCGCTTTATCGCCCACCTGAGCAACGCTGCCGTCGTGCGAGGGCTAAATCACGCGATGCCGGCGCTGGCTGAACATGCAGCGGCGCGGCCTTGATTCTTTGTTCGGCCTGCCACATGTCATAAGCGGTTTGTTCCGCCAGCCACAAGCGGGCCTCTCCGCCACGCTCAAGCCCTAGCCATGCCTCAATGCGCAGGGCCATTTCTGGCGATATGGCCGCACGACCATTCAGGACGCGCGATAGCGTGACACGCGCCACGCCCAATTGCTTTGCAGCATCCGTGACGGAAAGCCCCAGCGCTGGCATTACGTCATCACGCATTCAATTTTCGCATGCCACATGCGCAGCACATTGTCCGTTTCCAGCTCAAGAACAGCGTGAGCCACCAGAAGCAGAAGATACCCATCCACCATGCCAGGCGTCTGCCAGTGCTGCTCGCCCTGCTCGATAAAATCGGCCACGATCTGCCAGCCTGCGCACAATTGCGCCTCATCCTTGCCGGCATCATGGCACAGGATCACGACGTCATCGGCGGATCGGAAATCCCCTGAAAACCAGAACAGATTCAACCGATTTCTGAACCCAGGTTCAATCATTTTCAGTCGCCGCTTCCTACAATGGTCGGATTACCAGCAAGAGGCATGACATGACCGTTCAAAACGTGGTCTGGCCCCTGGCGCTGCTGGGCATTGTTGCAGTGGCGCTGGTGTTCATCTTTGTAATCAGCCAGGCCAGACAACCCGCAACCGAGCAGGAAACTGCTCGATCCACCCATACCGCGCATGTCATCCAGGCCTGGTTTTTTGGTCTGCTGGTGCTGGGCTTCGTCGTGGGCACGTGGCTCACGCTGCGGCATTTTCCAATTCCCTTGCAGCGGGGCGCCCCCCTGGCGGCGGATGTGGAGATGGATGTGGAAGGCTTCATGTGGGGCTGGACCATCCCCGACACCCCCATCCAGGTGGGTCAGACGGTGGCGTTTCGTGTCACCAGCAAGGATGTGAACCACGATTTCGCGATTTACGGGCCGGATGGCAATCTGGTGGCACAGACACAGGCGATGCCGAGGGTCCTGAACAAGCTGCTGGTGACGTTTCAACAGCCTGGTGAATACACCGTGCAATGCCTGGAATACTGCGGGGTAGGACATGGCTTCATGCGCACGAAGCTGACGGTATCCAAGCATGCGACGGGTACGGCCCCCGGGGGAACCACCCTTGGCAAAGGGGGGCACTGATCATGGCAAGCCTGACGATGTACCCGGTGGATGAAGCCCTGGGCCAACCCGAGCGCCGCGTGTTCAATGCCTACATGGTGACCGCCCTGGTGGCGCTGGTGCTGTTCATGGCCGTGGGCCTGACGATGCGGCTGCACGAGGCGCGGTGGATCACGCTGTCGCCGTTTCTTTTCTATGAACTGTTGACACTGCACGGCACCGGCATGGTGGGGATCACCTGGCTGGCGACCACGGCGGTGATGTGGTTTTTCCTGCGCAAATACGTCACCCTGCACATATGGGCAATCGTTACCAATTATGTGCTGTTCCTGCTGGGGGTGGTGTGCATTCTGGTGGCGATTTTCGTCGGTGGCTATGCGGGGCTGTGGACCTTTCTGTATCCGCTGCCGGCCCTGAGCATGGGTGAGTGGCCCGCCTGGGCAGCCGAGTTGTACGTGGTCGGATACGTGCTGATCGGCGTGGGCGCCCTGCTCTTTTACCTGGACGCGACCGCGGGGATCATCGACCGCTACGGCAGCCTGGGGCGCGGGATGGGCTGGCAGTGGCTGTTCGGTGGCACCGTGGATCCCGATCACCCCAAGGCAGTGATCGCCAGCAGCGGGGTGATCATCGCCAATTCGCTGGGCATCATCGCGGGCGAGGTGGCGCTGTTCATGACGCTGGTGAACCTGTTCTACCCTGACGTCGTGCTCAATCCCCTGCTGGCCAAGAACCTGATCTACTGGTTTGGGCACATGGTGGCCAATGCAACGATCTACATGGGCGTGATTGCGGTCTACGAACTGCTGCCCCGCTACACACAGAAGCCGTATACGGTGTCGCGCCCGTTCATCTGGGCCTGGCTGGTCACCGCCCTGTACGTCATCGTGGTGTTCCCGCACCACCTGTTCATGGACTTTGCACAGCCGCGCTGGTTGGCGGTAACGGGGCAAATCGCATCCTGGCTGGGTGGCTTTCCGGTGTTCGTGATCACGGTGTATGGGGCACTGGTCAATATCTATCGATCGAAGATCCGCTGGAGCATGCCGGCGTTGCTGCTGGTGCTGGCGATGTTCGGCTGGGCCGCAGGGGTGGTGCCGGCGATCATCGATGGCACGATACGGGTGAATGCCGTGATGCACAACACATTGTGGGTACCGGGGCATTTCCACTTCTACATGCTGTTGGGGATGCTGCCCATGGTGCTGGCGCTGCTGTATCACCAGGTCGGGCGGCTGCGCCAGGGCGTGGATCGGGCGCCGATCGCGATGCCGGCCAAGGCCGAGCCGCAAGCGCGCGCAGAGATTCAGGCTGATGTGAAAAACCAGACCAGCGGCCGGCCAGTGGCCACCGAAGATGAGGCGGCCCATTCGACAGTCATTTCCATCATGGACAGGATCGCCTTCCCGGTGTTCTTCGTGGGCGCGTTGACCTTTGTACTCGCCTTTCTGTATGGCGGGCAATTGGGGGTGGCGCGCCGCATGGCCGAGCACTGGGATACCTGGACGCCCAGCGACGGCGTGGGTGTGGTGGGCGCCAGCCTGGTGGTGCTGGCAATCCTGTTCTTTGCGCTGCGCCTGTGCACAGGCTTGTTGCGCAAGCCGGCCGCCTCGTAGTGACCTCGCGGTGATTCTGCAGGCGTACGGTTTTTCGCAGGAATGCAATGATGTCAGCGTTCAAGACCAGCTTGTGCAGCATGGCCATCCTGGCTGCGGGCACAGCCGTGTTTGCAGGGCTGACGCACGGGTTTTCGGTGTTCACCACCGAAGGTGCTCTGCAGGCGAGCGTGCAAGAGGCCCCGCGCACGGTACCTGCAGTACATTTGCAGACTGCCGATGGTGGCCTGCTGTCCTGGGGCGCAGAACCCACGCTGCCACGGGCGTCGCGTCATCCTGGCCACCCCGGATCGGCGGTTTCCACGCCATGGCAGGTGGTCAGCTTCATGTACACGCGCTGTACCACCGTGTGTTCAGTACAGGGAGCAGAAATGGCCCAATTGCAGGCACTGCTGGGCCCTGCCCTGGCGCGCGGCGATGTGGCGCTGTTGAGCATCAGTTTCGATCCACGGCACGATGTACCGGCCGCGCTGCGACGCTGGCAGGCACGCTTCATGCCAGCCGGTGCAGGTGCAGGCCCAGCTGTCGCTGTCACTGCAGCAGGACTGCAGGCACACGCGGGTAGCGGCTGGCAAGTCGCCCGCCCCGTGGACGATGCCGGATTGAAGTCTTTGCTGGACGTGTTCGGCGTGAAGGCCATTCCAGACGGCCTGGGCGGTTTTGAGCACAATGCCGCCTTCAACCTAGTCAATCCACAGGGACAACTGGTGGCCGTGCTGGATTGGGCCGATCCGCAGGCCGCCGCGCGGCGCATTCGAGCGGAGATTGGACCATGAACGATGCGGCCCGACACGCGAGGATCCGTGGCTTGGGCCTGGTGCGGCGGGTCCGAATTGCGATCCTGCTCTTGGGCCCTGTACAACAGGACCGCGCTGCAATTCTTCGTACGAGCCCCGTTCGGCCGGGATGAATGGGGTCGAAGAAGGTGACTTGCCGAAGAAAACGGGTCGCGGGGGTGCTGTTATGGCTCCTGTTGGCGCTACCGCCATTGCGCACGCCCCTCGAGGCGGACATGCGCTGGCATATGCTGGTGCAGCTGCCGCTGTTGGTGCTGGCGGGATTGTGCATCGGCCAGGCATGGCGGGACTGGCCGCAGTCAACGGTACTGGAACACGGCCAGGCATGCAGTCGAGCGCGGTGCGCGGTGCGTGACAGGCTGCGCGCGTGGAATCACCAGGGGATCAGCGGCCTGCTGCTGGCCAGTGTGGTGATGGTGCTGTGGATGCTGCCGCTGGCCCTGGATGCAGCGCTGGATCAACCCTGGGTGACGGCCGCCAAGTTCCTGAGCCTGCCGCTGCTGGTGGGCGTACCCTGGGCACTGAGCTGGCCATCGGCCGGCTTGCTGGTGCGCGGGGTATTCGTGGTGGAACTGGTGGCGACCCTGTTTCGCACCGGCTGGCTGTACCTGGCCTCACCCACGCGGCTGTGCACCAACTATCTGCTGGATGCGCAGCAGGCGACCGGGCAGGGCCTGCTGGTGGCGGGCAGTGCGATTTTTCTACTGGCGGTGGCACGCGTGCTGTGGCGTCCGGTCGCAGGCGGGCAGAACCAGCGCACGAAGACCCGAGAACGCGCCATGGCGCCATGGCACCCTACAGTGCCTGTTGCTCATGATAGGCACGCAGGCCGGCGACGTCCAGCAAAGTGAATTCACGCCCACGTATGCAGATCAGCTTGCGCTCGACGAGTTCATGCAGAATGCGTGAGAAGTGCTGCGGTGTCAGATTCAGGCGTGATGCGATCACGCCCTTGGCCACCGGCAGACGCACTGGCACGCCCTGCAGGCCGCCGGACTCGCGCAACAGATAGGCGATGAGCCGCTGGCGCCCATTGCGTACCGTGTAAGCGCCCATGTCGCCTATCATCATGTAGAGATGATGGCTGAGGCTGGCCACGAGATGCTGCGCCAGCGCGGGGTTCTGTACCATGTGCTGCATCATCAGCTCGCGCGGCAGATACAGCAGTTCACTGGTGGCCAAGGCCTCGGCGGTGATGGGGTAGTCGCGCTCCAGGAACATCAGCGCCTCGCCAAAGCTGTCGCCCGCGTCAATGACGCGCATGATGCGTTCGAGCCCGGAATCAGATTCGTGGTAGAGCTTGATCTGACCGCTCACGATGATGTGCATGCCCTCACAGGGCTGGCCCTTCAGGGCGATGATCTGGCCGCGCCGCGCATGAATCGGGTATGCACCCTGCAACAGGGGTGCCAGAACATGCTGTGGGATTCCTTCGAAATACGGGATTGAATCATATGGGATGGGGTGCGTGGCCATGGTATGAGGTATTTTATAGGGCAACCACGAACCGTGGATGAAATGACCGTACACCCATGAACGCCATAGAAATCGAACAGGCCATCACTGATCTTGCGGATCAATTCAATCCCTGGTGCTGAATTGGTCGCAAGTCGCTTGTGCAGTCTGCTGACGGCTGGAAAAATATACCCGTTTCGGGTATATTTTGGACATCAAGATGGCGCGTGTACTCAAGCGAAAGGACTTCGCGCGCTGGCAAGCGAGCGAAAAACTGCCTGATGCTGCCTTGTGCAAAGCGGTTCAGGAGATCGAAAGCGGCCTGATTGATGCGGATTTGGGCGGCTTCCTCTACAAGAAGCGGGTTGCCCGCCCTGGCAGAGGCAAGAGCGGAGGCTACCGTACGCTGCTATCGGCCAGGATCGGTAGCCGCCATGTGTTCCTGCATGGGTTCCCCAAGAGCGACAGGGAAAATATCACGCAGGATGAGAAGAGGGCGCTGCAATTCGCTGGCAAAGTGTTTCTGGATCTGTCCACAGGGGCTTTGTCGAAGGCGTTACAGTCTGGTGTGTTATTGGAGGTGTATTGTGAGCAAGATCATTGAATCCCTGCGTGGTGACCTGGCCGCTCTCCAAAAAACCGGGGCGATCAGCAAGGTAACAATGCGCGAGTACGACGCGATCTGCCCGCCGCTGGTGCGGGAGTTCAACGCCGCCGACATCAAGCGTCTGCGCGAAGCGTTGAAGTTCAGCCAGCCTGTGTTTGCTCTTCATTTGCATACGTCGGCCTCGACCGTGCGCAAATGGGAGCAAGGCGACACCCATCCCACGGGGCCAGCTCTCAAGCTGCTCAATGTCATCGCTGACAAGGGCTTGCAGGCCATCATCTGATACCTGAAAAGGAGACACTGGCACTGGCGACTCGGATTGCCCCTTTCAGCTCACAACATCTTGAAGCCACCTGCCGTGTGCTGGCCGATACCGAGCGCGGTCTGAGCGGAACGCAGATCGAACGCCTGCTGCAGGAAATCGAGGTTGCCGATACGTTACCCGGCATGACCAATTCAACCCCTGGTGCTCCCAGCCGGAGTCGAACCGGCATGCCCGAAGGCGAGGGATTTTAAGTCCCTTGCGTCTACCTATTCCGCCATGGGAGCCCGGTTCCATCATATTGGGCCGGCGCCCATTTTAACCCTGTGCAGCGCGGCCCTGCACGGTGCAGGCCGGCACCACACGGCCCCACGCAGCGCAGCCCTGCGCAACGATGACGCCGCAGAGCACCAGCCTCATTCATGCCGGCAGCATGGCCTGGCCCAGCATCCCGGCCAGGAGCATGACACCCAGCAACACGCAGGCTTCGATCACCAGCACGCCAAAGAAGCCGCCACAAGCCCGTGTATCGCCCGCGGCCAGACGAGGCATCCAGTACCAGCGGTTGCGCAGACCCAGAACGATGGCCAGTGCCATGAGGCCGATCTTGCCCGACAGAATCCATACATAGGACGTACTGTCCCAGTGCTCTGCCGGCCCCAGGGTGCGCCAGGCATCCAGTGCGCCCGTCAGGACCAGCACGGGCACCCCGATCGTCGCGGCATGTGACAGGCGGCGTGCCTGGACTCGCACCTGCGCCAGTGTCAGGTCGCGCCAGCCGGGCCGCAACAGAAGCACCACCCAGACGGGCCCCGTCCAGAGCCCGGCGGCCAGGATGTGTATTGCATGCACTCCCGCGGCCCGGCTGAGCGGGCCCTGATCGGCCGCGTGGCCCGTGGCTGCGCGACAATATGCAAGTGCCAGAAGAAAAACGGCCGCGACCAGAATGGCAGCCTGGTGTGTGGGTGCACCCCCTGTGGTCCCTGCCGTGCGCACGGCCATGCTGCTGCCCATGGCCATGATGCGTTCTGCGAGCAGCCAGCAGGCGGTGAGCAGTACCGAAAGGCCAACCGTGGCGCCAAATGCAGTATGCCGTACCGTGATCCAGACTGCGTCAAGCCATTGTGGCCAGGCGGGCTCGGCCATCAGATAGGCCCCGTTGAACAGGAAGATCAACTGGGCGAGCAGCAGACCCCACAGGAGCCGCCTTCCCAGACGCGCCAGACTGGCCATCTGAGTGGCTGCACCGGCGCTGTGCATGACGACGCGGCCGAGCGCGCCGGCGAGCAGGATATCCTGCATCGCCGCCAGGACCGGCTGCATGGCATGAGCGATCAGGGCCACCGGTGACGGGGCTGTCAGCGTACGCTGAAGGAGTAGGTGCCCTGCATGCGATGGCCGTCGCTGGCCACGGCGACCCAGTGGGCCTCGTAGTCACCACCGGGCAATGCGGCCGGCAGGCTGGCGCACAGTACGTGAGCGTCATTTCGAAGCTCGGCATCGCCCGTATCCAACACGGTGCCTTGCGGGCCCTGAACATTCAGCTGGCTGAAGGCTACCTCGAGCGGGCTGTCGAATTCAACACAAGTTTCAGGCGGGCTGGCGGCGGCCGTGCCCTGGGCGGGTGTCTGGGACACGACGTGGGCATGCGCCCATGCCTGCCCCATGCCTGCCAGGGTCAATGCCCCCAGCAGCAGAACTGTACGTACCTGTAGAGTGAAACCATGCGACATCACTGCGAAACCTTTTATTGAAGCTTAATGCAATGTGGCCAGTTTAACGTCTTTCTGCCCAAGCGCCTGTGCCACGTCATACATGGCCTGATTCAGGATGCGATGCGTGAGTTGATCCGCACCGTGCCCGGCCTTGACTTCGATGTCCGCCATGACCTGGTTGTGCAGGCCGTGCGACAAGGCCTTGTCGAACAGATACCCCGACCACCACGTGCCATCGTCCACCGTGCCGGCCTGCACCAGCACCAGGGCGAGCTTCTGCCCTTTCAGGTCGGCCGGGGCCGTCGGCAGTGTCACACCCGCTTCGGTTGCCCGCTTCAGGCCATCGTTCACCGCGAACGTCATGCCATCGACAAATTGTTTGACCTGATCCGCACCGTATTGTTTGCTGAGTTTCGCGACTTCGGCATTCACCGTGTCCTGGCCCAGCATGGCAACCAGTGCAGTGTCAAAGGAGAAGTGGTCTGCCCCACCGCCGGCCTCGACCAGGGCCGCCGTGACCTCGAGCGCCGGATCGCCCATGTAGGCCGGGCCACCGAACCAGTTCATGGTATGTGTGGTGATGGTCGGCTGCGGTGCCGCATGGGTATCGGCGCTGACCATGACGCCACCCAGCGCCAGCCCCAGGGAAGCTGCCAGCACCCAGGAACCGCGCGACAGGGTCGATGTGATTTTCAGGGTTTTCATGATGATGCTCCTTCGGAAAGGGCCGCAGCGCCGTCATCCATTGGAACTGGACGCCCGGGCACTGAGACCCGACAGATTGGCGGGCAACCCCCCGTCGGGGTACAACGCAGCCAAAGCCTGCAAATCAGGCGCTGGCATCAAGCCGTCCAGCCGCCCCCCAAGGGCCTGGCCGAGCGTCGCCAGCACCAGTTGCTGGCGAATGAAATCAGCGGCCAGTTGCACTACGGCAGGCTGGCGGGTCGTCAAGCCGTGGCTGGCAGCTGACTGCCCATCGGCACCGTGGAACCGGCCGATCAGGGCGGTGTGATCGTCGGCCACCAGAACCAGCCGATCAGACCCGGCCACGGCGGGTACGGCCTGGCGATAGAAATGCCCTTGGCAGCCGCCACAGGCTGTGCCGCATGCCGCCAGACACAGGGACGCGATGCGTACACCGCGCTCGCCGGCCATTTGCAGGGCCTCGGCGAGAAATGCCGCGGCCTCGGGATGCAGTGCCAGCAACAGCCGCTGATGGCACGCATCGACCAGCTGACGCGCCCTGGTGAGAAGTTCCTGCCCTTGCAGATTGAGCACTGCGACCGACTCGGCGCTGCTGCCCCGGCGTTCGAAGGCCTGGCGAGCCGCCTGCAATGCCCGCTGGTGCTGCGCCTGCAGACTGCGCAGCAACGGCTCGGGCGCCAAGGCTACGTAGCGCCGTCCGCCGGCGTGTTCGGCCGGCAAGATGGCACCGCGCTCTACCAGACGCGCCGCCACGGCGTAGATGTTGGCTCTGGGAATGCCGGTCTTCTTGGCCAGTTCATACCCGTTCAATTCGCCTTCAGCCACCAGTGCTGCATAAGCCCGTGCCTCGTACTCGGTAAACCCCAGCTGCTGCAAGGTCAGTGTCGTATCCATGGCGGGCCTGCTGAAACATAAGTAGTTGTTTGTATAGCTACTAGTATAAACCCGGTATGATCTGAGTCAAGAATTTCCGCATATAAGGGTTTTGACTGACACGCGCTGTCGCCCAGGCTCCGTATAATTTTTCTGCGGGCTCTTGGTGGCCCGTAGTCATGTCGTCAGGGGCGAGACCCAAACGCAACGGATCTCGCCCATCCGTTGCAGGAGTCCACCCTTTTGTCATCCTCACCCAACTCAAATCAATCGTCCTCCCCCCCCATTGCCCGAACCAGCATCATTGGCACCGGTACCATAGGCGCCAGTTGGGCGGCACTGTTTCTGGCCCATGGCCTGGAAGTCGTTCTGCATGACCCAGGGCCCGATGCCGAGCCCTTCGCCAGGGCATTCATCACACAGGCCTGGCCCGCCCTGGTCACGCTGGGCATTGCACAGCCCGAAATCCCCTGGCATGCCCTGCGGTTCAAGGCCGATCTTGAACGGGCCGTGGCGGACGCCGATCTCGTCCAGGAAAACGCCCCCGAACGCGAGGCCTTCAAGATCGATCTCTACAGGCAGCTCGACGCAGCGGCACCGGCACACGCCATACTGGCATCGAGCACGTCAGGCCTGCACATGAGCCGCCTGCAGAGCCAGTGCGCGCACCCCGAGCGCTGCGTGATCGGCCACCCCTTCAATCCGCCACACCTCATCCCGCTGGTCGAGGTCGTCGGCGGCCAGCACACGTCCAACGAAACGATCGAGCGCACCATGGCGTTCTACCGCCAGGTGGGCAAGCGCCCGATCCGGATCAACAAGGAAGTCAGCGGGCACGTCGCCAACCGCCTGCAGGCCGCCATCTGGCGCGAAGCCGTGTATCTGGCCGCACAGGGCGTGGCCTCGGTCGAGGACATCGATACGGCCATCACCGAAGGCCCGGGTGTGCGCTGGGCCATTTTCGGCCCCCACATGACCTTCAACCTGGGCGGCGGCCAGGGCGGCATGGCGCATTTCCTGGATCATTTCTCGGGCCCCATGAAAAGCTGGTGGGACGACCTGGGCGAGGCACCACTCGATGAAACCACCCGCGAGATCCTGATCCGGGGGCTGACCGAAGAAAGCCGCGGGCGTAACATACAGGCACTGGCCCAAGAACGCGACGACATGTTGCTGCGGGTCCTCGAAGCCAAACGCGGGAGTCATCAATGAAGCAAGCCAAGAAAGTCATCATCACCTGTGCCGTCACCGGTTCGATCCACACCCCCACCATGTCGCCCTACCTGCCCATCACGCCCGAAGAGATCGCGCGCGACGCCGTGGCAGCCGCCGAAGCCGGGGCCGCCATGGTGCACCTGCACGCCCGCGACCCGCAAACCGGGCAGCCACGCCAGGATCCCAAGCTGTTCGGGCAGTTCCTGCCGATCATCAAAAACCAGACTGACGCCATCATCAACATCACCACCGGCGGCGGCCTGGGCATGACTCTCGACGAGCGCCTGGCCCCTGCCAAGGCGGCCCAGCCCGAGATCGCCTCCATGAACATGGGCTCGTTCAACTTCAATATTTCGGGCGCCGCGGGCAAGATCGACCAGTTCAAGTTCGACTGGGAAAAGCCTTACCTCGAAATGACCAAGGATCTGATCCTGTCCAACACCTTTGCACAGATCGAACGTGGCGTCGCCGAACTCTCCGCCCAGGGCACACGCTTCGAGTTCGAGTGCTATGACGTCGGCCACCTGTACAACGTCGCCCACTTTGCCGACCGTGGCCTGATCAAGCCGCCGTTCTTCCTGCAGTGCATTTTCGGCATTTCGGGCGGCATCGGGCCACACCACGAAAACCTGCTGCACATGCGGGCCATCGCCGACAAGCTGCTGGGCAATGATTACTACCTGTCGGTTCTGGCGGCCGGCCGCCACCAGATGCCATTTGTCACCCTCAGTGCCATTCTGGGGGGCAACGTGCGCGTCGGCCTCGAAGACAGCCTCTACCTGTCCAAAGGCCAGCTGGCGCCCTCGAATGCCGCACAGGTGGCCAAGATACGCCGCATTCTCGAAGAACTCTCGCTCGAGATCGCCACACCCGACGAAGCCCGACAGATGCTGCAGACCAAGGGCAAGGACAACGTGGCCTTCTGAAGCCAGGCACCCGACCACCATCTTCAGCCCCTTACCTTCATTTCAGTCGAACCACGCTCACCGTTTCAACCACCCACGACCTGCGGGCCGTTCTTTCCTACGAGGAACTCATGAAAATTCGCACTCTCACCCTTGCCCTGGCGACCCTGGGTCTCGGGTTTGCCGGGCACGCCCAGGCAGCTGGCTTTTCCGACGACGTCATCCGCATTGGTTTCATCACCGATTTGTCCAGTGTCTATGCCGACGTCGACGGCAAGGCCGGGGCCGATGTCATCCAGATGGCGATCGATGACTTCGGTGGCGAGATCGATGGCAAGAAGATCGAGCTCCTGGTGGCCGACCACCAGATGAAGGCCGATGTCGCCTCTACACGCGCGCGAGAATGGTTCGACCAGCAGAACATGGACATGCTGGTGGGCGGCACCAACTCGGCCACCGGGCTGGCCATGGCTGCCGTGGCCGCCGAAAAGAAAAAGCCGTTCATTGCCGTGGGCCCCGGCGCCACGCAGCTGACCAATGAACAATGCACCCCCTACACGGTGCATTATGCCTACAACACCGAAGCCATGGCGCGCGGCACTGGCATGGCCGTGGTCGAACAAGGCGGCAAGACCTGGTTTTTCCTGACGGCCGATTACGCCTTTGGCCATTCGCTCGAGCAAAACACGGCCAGGGTGGTCAAAGAGGCCGGAGGCCAGGTGCTGGGCCAGGTGCGGGCGCCCCTGTCGACCTCCGATTTTTCTTCCTATCTGCTGCAGGCCCAGCAGTCGGGCGCGCAGATCCTGGGGCTGGCCAATGCTGGCGGTGACACGATCAATTCGATCAAGACCGCCAAGGAATTCGGCATCACCGACACCATGAAGCTGGCCGGCCTGCTGATGTTCGTCACCGACATCAACTCGCTTGGCCTTGAAACCGCCCAGGGCCTCTACCTCACTGCACCCTGGTACTGGAACCAGAACGATGAAGCAAAAGCGTGGTCCCAGCGCTTCATCGAAAAGAACGGCCGGGCCCCCACGTGGGTCCAGGCGGGCGATTACTCGGCGACCCGCACCTACCTCGATGCCGTCAAGGCCACGGGCACCGACGATAGTGACACCATCATGCAGTACCTGAAATCCCACAAGATCAACGACATGTTCGTCAAGAACGGCTATATCCGGCCAGATGGCCTGATGATGCACGACATGATGCTGGTCCAGGTCAAGACCCCGGCTGAATCCAGTGGTCCCTGGGACTACTACAAGACGGTGCGCAATCTTTCAGCCGAATCGGTGTTCGGCCCCGAATCCGCGTCCACGTGTGCCCTGGTCAAGAAATAATGGAGTCTTCGATGTTCGATAAAACCTGCATGCAGGGGCGCAAGGTTCTGATCACGGCCGGGGCCAGTGGCCTGGGTCTCGAAATGGCGCGGCTGTTTTCTTCCACGGGGGCCCAGGTCTTCATTTGCGATGTCGATGAAAAGGCGCTCGAGAAGGCGCATGCCGAGATTCCGGGGATCTGGACCATGGTCGCCGATGTGGCCGACGAGGCCAGCGTGGCCCGCCTGTTCGACCAGGTCACGGCACAGATGGGGGGGCTGGACGTCCTCATCAACAATGCCGGCATCGCCGGCCCGACCGGCTTTGTCGAGACCCTGAGCAAGAAGGACTGGGATCGCACCCTGGCGGTGAACATCACCGGCCAGTTCCTGTGCGTACGTCTGGCGGTCCCGCTGTTGAAGGCATCGGCAGCGGGCGTGATCATCAACCTCTCGTCGGCTGCAGGCCATCTGGGCTTTGCAGGTCGCGCGCCCTATTCCGCCTCGAAATGGGCCGTCGTGGGTTTCACCAAGACACTGGCCATCGAACTCGGCAAATCGGGCATACGGGTGAATGCCATCCTGCCCGGTGCGGTCGATGGCGACCGCATCCGTGCCGTGATCAAGGCCAAGGCCGAGACATTTGGGGTACCGGTCGACCAGATGACCAGCACCTATACCAACCTGGCCTCGCTGGGGCGCATGGTCACTGCGCGTGACATTGCAAACATGGCCCTGTTCGTGGCCAGTGATGCGGCAGTCAACATCACCGGCCAGGCCCTGGCAGTCGATGGCCACACCCAGGCGCTGACCTGACGACAGCCCAGTTCCCGGGTTTGTACGCAACGGCTGCAGGTTCATGCAGGCAGCCTGTTGCGCACAGTCAGCCGCCCCACCTGCGATTCAGCCACTCGAACAGGCCCATGCCCAGCAGCAGGGCGACAAAGAACACCACAGGCTTGAACTGCCCCGTGCCCAGATCCACCAGCGCGGGGCCCGGGCACAGGCCGGCGATGCCCCAACCCACGCCAAACAGCAGGCTGCCGGCGATCAGCCGGCGATCGATCTGACGGTTGGCAGGCAACTTGATCTCAAAACCCAGCGCGCTGCGCGGACGCTTGCGTGCAATGGCAAAGGCCACGGAACCGGCGGCGATTGCACCTACCATGACCAGACCCAGCGATGGATCCCAGCGACCGGCCAGATCCAGAAAACCAAGGACCTTGGCAGGGAAGATCATGCCTGAAATGACGAGGCCGATACCGAAGATGACGCCGGCCAGCAGCGCTGTGAAGAGAGACATGGCAAGACCCTTTGCTTACATACCCAGAAGATGACGAACAACGAGGGTCGTGGCAAAGCCGGCCAGCATGAACAGGGCCGTGGCAACCAGCGACCGTGGCGACAGGCGCGAGATGCCGCATACCCCGTGCCCCGAGGTACAACCCGACCCCAGGCGCGTTCCCAGGCCGACCAGCAGCCCGGCCAGAATCAAGGCGCCGTAGCCCGACGCGATGGGTACCGTCTGCGGCTGCCCCACCAGCATGAACAGCAGTGGCGTGACCAGCAGGCCGATCAGGAAGGCCAGACGCCAGCCGATATCTCCGGAGCGCGGCTGCAGCAGCCCCCCCAGGACGCCGCTGATCCCCGCGATACGCCCGTTCACGAGCAGAAACACCGCCGCCGCCAGGCCAATGAGAACCCCGCCCCCCAGCGCGGACCAGGGTGTGAAGGCATTCCAGTCGATTGTCATGATGCATCCTTTGGACAATACAGGGTGTAGAGCAATGCCAGCACCTGAAGCAGATTGGCGTCGGCCACGCGATAGTGGATGTATTTGCCGGAACGGCGGGTCTGCACCACCCCATCGTGGCGCAGCACGGCCAGTTGCTGCGACAGGGTCGGCTGCCGGATATCGAGTGCTTCTTCGAGATCACTCACGCAGCATTCACCCTGGGACAGATGGCACAGGATGAGCAGGCGATCGGGATTGGCCAGAATCTTGAGCTTTTCGACGACATCAACAGCGGTATGGCGCATGATCTGCGCTGGAAGGGTGGTGGGTATTTCGGACATTTCGGTGCCGGACAGACCTTGAATAATCATCTATTTGTCGATATTATATTGAATGATATATTATTAATCAACAGATTGACTGCCACCAGGAGTGACTCCCATGCCACGCACCATCCAGGCGTTCTTCGACACCGACACCGGCACCATCAGCTACGTGCTGCACGACGGCCTGCATGCAGCCATCATCGACCCCGTGCTCGACTACGATCCGGCCAGCGGCCACACCAGCACACGCATGGCCGATCAGATCATCGACTATGTGAACCAAGAGAAGCTGGCTGTCCAGTGGCTGCTCGAAACCCACGCCCATGCCGATCACCTGTCCGCTGCGGCCTACCTGAAGTCTCGCCTGGGTGGCCAGATCGCCATTGGTGAGCATATCCTGCAGGTTCAGGAAATCTTCAAGAAACTCTACAACCTCGATCGCGAATTCCTGCCCAACGGCAGCCAGTTCGACCGGCTGCTGAAAGAAGGTGAAACGATCGATATCGGCACCCTGTCGGCGAAGATCCTCTGGGTGCCGGGTCACACCCCGGCCGACCTGGCCTTTCAGGTGGATGACGTGGTCTTCGTCGGCGACACACTGTTCATGCCGGATGTCGGCACGGCGCGTGCGGATTTCCCTGGTGGCAGTGCGCAGTCCCTGTACCGTTCGATTCGCAAGCTGCTGGCGCTGCCCGAAAATACGGTGCTCATGCATTGCCACGACTACCCTCCCGAGGGACGCGATCCACTCTGGGCCTGCACGGTGGCCGAACAGCGTGCACAGAACATCCACGTGCACGATGGCGTCAGTGAGGCAGAATTCATCGCCATGCGCGAGGCGCGCGATGCCACCCTGGCACCGCCTCGTCTGATCCTGCCATCCCTGCAGGTGAACATCCGCGCCGGCCAGTTGCCACCCGCCGAAGACAACGGCACCCGTTACCTGAAGATCCCGCTCAACACACTGTGAAGATCTGGCTCGACGCAGCATGAAGCCGCGGCTCTGCAGGCCGGCTACGAATCAGGCTGCAGCGCCACGAGCCGGCCATCACAAGCCGGCTTCACCGGCTGCGCCATTCTTCCAGGCCCGGAAGGACGTGGTTTGCCGCGCGCCCGGTCAGACGCCGATGTCTTCATTCCAGATCGCCGGCTGCGCCCGGACGAAACCCTGCATCAGTGCATGGCAGGCCGCATCCTGGCGCACTTCGACCTGCACGCCACGCGCGCGCAACAGGGCTTCTTCACCCATGAAGCTCTGGTTTTCGCCAATGATCACACGAGGAATGCGATACAGCAGAATGGCCCCCGTACACATCGCACAAGGTGACAGGGTGGTATAGAGAACGGATTCACGATAGATCTGTGCGGGCAGGCGGCCGGCATTTTCGAGCGCATCCATTTCGCCATGCAAAATGGCACTGCCGCTCTGTACGCGGCGATTGTGCCCGCGCCCGATGATCCGGCCCTTGTGAACCAATACGGAGCCGATGGGGATGCCCCCTTCAGCCAGGCCCTGTCGGGCCTCGTCGAGTGCTGCCTGCAGATACGGGTCCATGTGGCCTCTCGAATGCGCAAAATTGCCGACTTCAGGTGCCCGACCGGGCCAGGATGCGGCGGGCACGCGACAGGACGGGCTGGTCGACCATCTGGCCATCGAGCTGGAAAGCCAGCAGACCGGTCTGTTCGTGCTGTGCCAGCACGCGGCGCGCCCAGGCCAGTTCGGCGGCCGACACCGCATGCACGGCATGCACCACCGGCACCTGCTTCGGATGGATGCACAGCATGCCGCCAAAGCCCAGGTCACGGGCCTCTTCGGCAAAGGACTGCAGGCCCGCAGCATCGGAAAAATCAGGATACACCGTGTCGAGCGGATCGGCCAGCCCATGCCGGCGGCTTGCCAGCAGGACCCTGAAGCGCAGTGCCTGCAGAACGGCCTGCGCGGCTGCCGTATGCAGCCGGGTGCCCAACGCTTCCATGAAATCCAGAATGCCGAAGCACAGGCGCTGGACACCCGGTACAGCGGCAATGGCATCGAGCTGATCGACACCCGCAGGGGTTTCCACAAGCGCCATCACGGGCTGCTGCGCAGCCGTCGCCTGGCGCAAGGCCGCATCATCCTCGGCCTTGGGCAGGACCAGCCCCGCCAGGCCGGCCTGGCCCCGACAAGCGGCCAGATCAGCCTCGAACCATTCTGTATCTCCGGCATTGATGCGCACCCAGACCGCTTGCGCGCCACTGCCCAGGTAGGCGGCAAGCTGCTCGCGTGCGGCATCCTTGGCATCGGCTGCCACCGCATCCTCGAGATCCACAATGACGGCATCGGCCCCACTGGCCCACGCCTTGGCCACGCGGTCGAGCCGTGTGGCCGGAACGAACAGCGCGCTGCGCATCAAGGAAACTGCCATCGAATTCACCCCGGTATCATGATTTCAGGACGGCGCACGCACCCGTGTGCGCGCCGCAATGCGCCGCTGCCACTCGCGAGGCCCGCTGCGATGCACGGACTCGCCACGCGCATCGACGGCCACCGTGACCGGCATGTCGCGGACTTCGAATTCGTGAATCGCCTCCATCCCCAGGTCTTCGAAAGCCACCACCCGCGCACTGCGAATGGCCTTCGAGACCAGGTAGGCGGCCCCACCCACGGCGATGAGATAGGCCGCCTGATGACGGCGGATGGATTCGGTCGCCCGAGCGCCTCTTTCTGCCTTGCCCACCATCGCCAGCAGCCCCAGTTCGCCAAGCATCATGTCAGTGTACACATCCATGCGCGTGGCGGTGGTCGGACCTGCCGGACCGACCACTTCATCATGCACCGCCTTCACCGGCCCCACGTAATAGATCACACGATTGCGGAAATCGACCGGCAGGGATTCGCCACGCGCGAGCATGTCGTGGATGCGCTGATGGGCGGCATCGCGCCCGGTCAGCATGCGCCCGGACAGCAACAGGCGCTCACCCGGTTTCCAGGACGCCAGCTGCGCACGGGTGAGCGTATCGAGATCGACCCGGCGGGCCGACTTGAAATCGGGCGCCCAGTGCATGTCGGGCCATTCGGACAACGAGGGTGGGTCCAGTTCGGCCGGGCCGGTCCCATCGAGCACGAAACGCACATGACGCGTCGCGGCGCAATTGGGGATCATGGCAACCGGCTTGGACGCGGCATGGGTGGGATACGTACGAATCTTGACATCGAGCACCGTGCTCAGCCCGCCCAGCCCCTGCGCCCCGATGCCCAGGGCATTGACCTTGTCGCAGAGATCGATGCGCAGTGCTTCGAGTGCCGTCTGGGGACCCCGGGCGCGCAACTGTGCCATGTCGATGGGTTCCATGAGCACCTGCTTGGCCAGCAGCATGGCTTTTTCGGCGGTGCCGCCCACCCCGATGCCCAGCATGCCTGGCGGACACCAGCCCGCGCCCATCGTCGGTACCGTCTGCAACACCCATTCCTCGAGCGACTGGTTGGGGTTGAGCATGGCAAATTGCGCCTTGTTCTCGGAGCCGCCCCCCTTGGCGGCGACTTCGATGTCTACCGTCTGCCCCGGCACCAGTTCGACGTGCAGGACACAGGGCGTGTTGTCACCCGTATTGCGGCGATCGAACAGGGGGTCGGCGACCATCGACGCCCGCAGGGGATTGTCGGCATCCAGATACCCTTGCCGCACCCCCTCATCGCACAGCGCCTGCAGGCTGCGGGCCGTATCGAAGCGCACCCCCATGCCGACGCGCATGAACACATTCACAATGCCCGTATCCTGGCAGATGGGCCGGTGGCCTTCGGCGCACAGGCGCGAATTGGTCAGGATCTGGGCCATTGCATCGCGCGCCGCCGGGTTTTCCTCGAGCGCATGCGCCTGGGCCAGGTGCTGGATGAAATCGAGCGGATGGTAGATGCTGATGTATTGCACCGCATCGCGGATGGATTGAATCAGATGATCTTCGGTAATGAGCGTAGTCATGGCAGAAGCGCAAAGTCAGGGCAAAGGCGCGAGTCAAGGCAGCGAAGCGCAGTCAGGGCAGAGCGACCGCCAGATGCACTTGATGGAGCACCTGTCTGCACGGTACGCGCAAAGCGCCCGTCAAAGCAAATGGCTCAGCACCGCCATGTTTTCGAGCGCCCAGATGCGGGTGATCAAGTGTTCGACCTGGGCCTCGGACACCGCATTCTGCACGGCCGCCAGACGGCGCACCTTGTCCTCGATTTCGGGGCGTGACAAGGTGTTGCCAGGATCACCCTTGGGTACGTCGACCCGCCCGACAAAGGTCTGCCCCGAACGGGTGTGCACGGTGACCCGCCCCAGCCAGCGAGCCGGATAGGCCGCGTCGACCTCGGGATCGAGTTGCATGCGCACACGCGCCTCGAAGGCCCGGATGTCCGGATCGTTCAGGCCGCGATCGAAATCGGCCAGCCCCGCCTGGCGATGCTTGGCAATCAACCCCAGCACCGTGGACATGGAAAACTTGGACTGATGCACGGTGACGGGTGCCACTACCGGGCCCAGCACGTCGATGGCGCCCTGATGGACGTGGGCCACCACGGATTCGATGTCATCGATGGACAGATCATGCTCGATGACCACCTGCAAAAGGGCATCGGCGGCCGGATGTGTATGCCGACAGGACGCGTGATACTTGAACGAGGTCTCGAGCACGGCCCAGCGGCTGCCCAGCCCATCCACCAGACGATCCGGGTCGGCATCCCGGGACATGCCCGCAGCCATGCCCTGCTTTCCTTCCAGGATATGGCTCGCGCCCGTAAAGCCATCACGGGCCAGCCATGCGGCCATGAGGCCATCGGCCGCAGCCTTGGCCGTATGCAATTGCTTGGAGTCCGCCCCGTCGCGCAGGAACTCCCACAGGCCGGCAGCCTGCGTACCGGCGGAACCCAGCGCATGGAGCATCTGGCGTGCATCGAGATGGAGCAAACGACCCGTGGCCACGGCTGCCGCCAGGGTACCCGCCGTTCCTGTGGTGTGAAAAATCCTGTAATGGCTGCGCCCCAGGTATTCACCGATGCGAATACCCGCTTCATAGCCCGCCACCGCGGCCACCAGAAAATCGCGCCCTGAACGCCCCGCGGCCTGGGCGGTGGCCAGGGCGGGTGGGAAGACCACGGCCGCCGGGTGGAACACCGAGCCATTGTGAACGTCATCCTGTTCAACCATGTGCGCAGCGGCGGCATTGACCAGCGCGGCAAACAGCGGGCTCGTGCCCGTACGATCGACCAGGTTTTCGCTGGGCCCCGCTTGCGGACCCATGACGCGTGCATACCGGGCCATGGATTGCACGGGACGTTGCCCCGCTCCGGCTAAAATGGAGCCCAGGCAATCGAGCAGCAGATCTTCGGTACGCCGCAATACGGGTGCCGGGATATCATCGAACTGCAGATTGGCCACGAATCGGGACAAGGTTGCGCTGAGATCCTGCATGGGTGCTCCTGTCGATCTGATCTACATGGATTCTGCATGGGCCAGCCCGGTTTGCCTATTCTTGTTTGCTTAGGGCCGGCTTCGGCATTCCAAAGGAGAAATGCCGCTATGGCAACACACATCAATCTCACCGACATGCAGCTGATGGTGCATGTCGCCAGTGCCCTGAGCCTGACCAAAGGCGCCGAACGCAGCCATCTGTCATTGCCGGCGGCGAGCAATCGGGTCAAGAACATGGAAGCCTACCTGGGCACCCAGCTGCTGTACCGTACCAGCCAGGGGGTCAGCCTGACCCCCTCCGGCGAGGCACTGGTCAAGCATGCCCGTATCGTGCTGCGGCAGATCGAGCACCTGCGGGGCGACATGCGCGAGTTTTCCAGCGGCATCAAGGGGCGGGTACGCGTGTACGCCAACACCACGGCGATGAATGAATTCCTGCCAACCGCGCTCGAACGCTATCTGGTGGCCCACCCGGACGTCAACATCGAACTGCGCGAACGGCTCAGCCACGAAGTGGTGCGCGCGGTCGCCGACGGCGTGGCCGACATCGGCCTGACGGCCCAGGCCAGCGGTGGCGTGGGTGTCCGCTTCCTGCCCTACCGCACCGACCGGCTGGTGCTGGTGACCCATGCGCGCCACGAACTGGCCCGGCAGCGGCGGCATCTTTTCGCCAGCCTGCTCGATCATGATTTCGTGTGCCTGTTCGAGGCCAGCGCCATCCATTCCTTCCTGCAGCAGGCGGCCGAAGACCAGGGCCGACTGCTCAAGAAGCGGGTCGAGGTCAGCAATTTCGAAACCTGCTGTCGCCTGATTGCCGCCCAGGTGGGCATCGGCGTGATCCCTGAATCTGCCGCATCACGCTACGCGGATTCCATGCCCATCGCCATACTCGCCCTGGAAGACGGCTGGGCGCTGCGCAAACTGCATATCTGCGTGCAAGAAGCCTCTGAATTGCCGGCGTTTGCCCGCCAGCTGGTCGATCTTCTGGTGGCCGATGCCGCCGTGGCGCGCCAGACCCAGCACACACCTTAATGTCAATCAAAGCCTGCGTTTGCGAAATAGAGATTGTCGTACCTGCTGGATTGCCGCACCCTTGAGCTTTGCGACGAGGCCCCACCAAGAATACCATGCACCAAGACACCCACAGACACCAGGATATCCGTGAAGCGATCCGCGACTTGTGCGCACAGTTTGGCGATGCCTATTTCCGCAAGGTCGACGAACAGCGCGGCTATCCCGCGGAATTCGTCGAGGCCCTGACCCAGGCCGGCTGGCTGGCCGCGCTGATCCCCGAAGAATACGGCGGCTCGGGCCTCGGGCTCACCGAAGCTTCGGTCATCATGGAAGAAATCAACCGCTCGGGCGGCAATTCGGGGGCCTGCCACGGCCAGATGTACAACATGGGCACGGTGTTGCGCCATGGCTCCGAGCGCCAGAAGCGCGAGTGGCTGCCCAAGATTGCCAGCGGCGAATTGCGCCTGCAGTCCATGGGCGTGACCGAGCCCACCACGGGCACCGACACCACGCGCATCAAGACCACCGCAGTCAAGAAGGATGGCCGCTACGTCATCAATGGCCAGAAAGTCTGGATCTCACGCATCCAGCACTCCGACCTCATGGTGCTCCTGGCGCGCACCACACCGCTTGAACAGGTCAAGAAGAAGTCCGCGGGCATGTCGATCTTCATGGTCGACCTGCGTACCGCCATCGGCCAGGGGCTGACCGTTCGGCCCATCCTGAACATGGTCAACCATGAAACCAACGAGCTCTTCTTCGAAAACCTCGAGATTCCCGAAGAAAACCTGATCGGCGAGGAAGGCAAGGGCTTTCGCTACATCCTCGACGGGCTGAATGCCGAACGCACCCTGATTGCTGCCGAATGCATAGGCGACGGCTACTGGTTCGTCGACCGGGCCAGCAAGTATGCCAGCGAACGCATCGTCTTCGATCGACCCATAGGCCAGAACCAGGGTGTGCAGTTTCCCATCGCACGGGCCTGGGTCAACGTCGAGGCCGCCAGCCTCATGCGCTACGACGCCGCAGCGCGCTTCGATGCCCACCAGGATTGCGGTGCACAGGCCAACATGGCCAAGCTGCTGGCTGCTGATGCCTCCTGGGAGGCCGCCAATGCGTGTCTGCAGACCCATGGTGGCTTCGGCTTTGCGTGCGAATACGATATCGAGCGCAAATTTCGCGAGACCCGCCTCTACCAGGTGGCGCCCATCTCGACCAATCTGATCCTGTCCTATGTGGCCCAGCACGTGCTGGGCATGCCACGCTCATTCTGAAGCGAGAATGCCCATGCTGTCGCTCGAAGGCCTCATCGTCGTCACCCTCGAACACGCGATCGCCGCGCCGTTCTGCACGCGCCAGCTGGCCGATCTGGGGGCGCGGGTCATCAAGGTCGAACGCCCCGGGGCGGGCGACTTTGCACGCGGCTACGACCAGCGGGTGAAGGGCCTGTCCTCCCATTTCGTCTGGGTCAACCGCGCCAAGGAAAGCCTGGCCCTCGATCTGAAAGCCGATCACGCCCCCACGGTGCTCGAGCGCCTGCTGCACAAGGCCGATGTACTGGTACAGAACCTCGCCCCCGGCGCCGCAGCCCGCCTCGGGCTGTCGTACGAGGCGCTGCATGAGCGCTTTCCGCGGCTGATCGTCTGCGACATCTCGGGCTATGGCAACGACGGCCCCTATCGCGACCGCAAGGCATACGACCTGCTCATCCAGAGCGAATCGGGCTTTCTGTCGGTCACCGGAACCGCCGACGAACCCTCCAAGGCAGGCTGCTCGATTGCCGACATTGCCGCGGGCATGTATGCCTACAGCAATATTCTGGCTGCCCTCATCGAACGGGGCAAAACGGGGCGGGGCCGACACATCGAAATCTCGATGCTCGAGGCCATGGTCGAATGGATGTCCTATCCACTCTACTACAGCCACGATGGCGCGCCGCCCCCGGCGCGCAGCGGGGCCGCACATGCCACCATCTACCCCTACGGCCCTTTCCCGGCCGGCGATGGCCAGACCGTCATGCTCGGCCTGCAGAACGAACGTGAATGGCGCGCATTCTGCGATCAGGTTCTGTTGCAACCCGCACTGGCCAGCGATCCGCGCTTCGACAACAACTTCAAGCGCTCCGCCGCACGCCTCGAACTGCGCGCACTCATCATCGAAGCCTTCGCCAGTCTCACGGCCGATGAGGTCATCCTGCGGCTCGAAGCCGCTGGCATTGCCAATGCGCACGTGAACGACATGCGTCAGGTGTGGCATCATCCCCAGTTGCAGGCCCGTGGCCGCTGGACGACCGTCACCAGCCCGGCGGGCGATCTCCCGGCCTTGTTGCCGCCCGGGGCCCGTACCGCAGCAGATGCCAACATAGGCCCGATCCCGGCACTGGGCGAGCACACCCAGGCCATCCTGAACGAACTGGGGCTGGGTCCCGACGGCAGGGCCCGGCCCGTGCCCGGCTGATCCGGATTCTCGACCCCCTCCCCCCGGCTGGCCCCTATACCTACCCTGATTCTGGAGAATACGTGATGCGCGACAATGACCTGACTTCGTGGATCGGCCATACCGACACCTGTACCGACAGCCTGGATGCATTGCATGCCGCCCGGGTGGCACTCAGCATAGGCGATGACCCCGCGCAGTTGGGTCCGCGCCTGCCCCTGCTGTGGCACTGGGCGTTTTTTGTATCAGGCCAGCCCTACGACCTGCTGGGGCACGACGGCCATCCCGTTCAAGGGGGCCCCCTGCCCCCGACGGCGGAAAACCGGCGCCGCATGTGGGCCGGAGGCCGTGTGCAGTTTCATGCGCCGCTGCGCATCGGGGTACCCGCCGAGCGGGCATCCTTGATCACCTCGGTCACCGAAAAACAGGGGCGCACAGGCACCCTGACTTTCGTGACGGCGCAGCATGAATACCGCCAGGACGGCCTGGTCTGCATCCGCGAAGAACAGGACATCGTATACCGGGCGCCCGCCGCAGCCCGGCTCCAGGGTACGCAGCCTGCCCCCGAAAGCGCCTGGAGGCAGACGATACAACCCGATCCCGTCATGCTGTTCCGGTATTCGGCCGTCACCTTCAATGGCCACCGCATCCACTATGACCTGCCCTATGCCCGCGACGTCGAGGGCTATCCGGGCCTGGTCGTGCACGGCCCCCTGATTGCCACCCTGATGGTGCGCGCATTCAAGCAGGCCAACCCCGACACAACCATACGCAGCCTGTCCTATCAGGGCTTGCGGCCGCTGATCGCACCGAGCGCGTTCGAGGTCGGTGGCCGTCTGCTGGATGATGGCAAGGCCCACCTGTGGGCCGCGCAGGACGGCACCCTGGCGCACCAGGGTGAAATCGGATTCTGAAGCCGAAGCCATGCGACGCCCGACGTACCGGGTCGGTGCGCCCGACGCATCGGGCCACCGTCGGGCCTCAGTGAATCGAGGCGTACATGATCTCTTCCGTGGTCACGTCCGTGTTGTCGAACTCTTCGACAATGCGCCCCTGACGCGACACCAGGATACGATCCGACAGCATCATGATCTCGGGCAGGTACGACGAAATCACCACCACGGCCAGGCCCTGATCGGCCAGGCCGCGGATGATCTCGTGGATTTCCGCCACGGCCCCGACGTCCACCCCACGGGTCGGCTCATCGAAGATGATGAGTTCCGGGCCCTGGATGAGTGACTTCGCGATCACCACTTTCTGCTGATTGCCGCCCGAGAGCTCGATCACCTTGGCCGATTCAGTGACCGCACGTACATTCAGCTTGCTTTTCCATTCTGCCCCGGCGGATTTTTCTTCGGACCGGTAGACCAGCTGCTGCCGCCCCCCCAGCTTGGCGAGCTTGCCGGCATAGATATTGCGCGCGCTTGTCATGGTCTCGAAGAAGCCATCGACCTTGCGGTCTTCGGTGATATAGGCAATACCCGCCTTGATGGCCGGAGCCGGCACCCGATAGCGCACCGCCTGATCATTGAACACCACTTTGCCGCCGTGTGTGTAATCACGCTTGAGCACGCCCGCCACCACCTTGAAGGTTTCGGTGCGGCCCGAGCCGATCAGCCCGAAGACCCCGGTGATCTGCCCGGCAAACACCGAAAAGGACGTATTGCGCACCAGGGTGCCCATGCGCAGATTCTGTACACTCAGCACCCGCTTGCCCGCAGGGCGCAACGTTGTCTTCTGCCCATACAGCGTGCTGGTGAGATCACGCCCCACCATGGCGCGCACGATGCTGTCGCGATCCAGATTGTCTCTTGCGTCGGTCACCACATGCTTGCCATCGCGCATCACAGTGATGCGATCGGCGAGTTCAAGCGCCTCTTCGAGCGCGTGCGAAATGAAGATGATGGACACCCCGCGCGCCTTGAGGTTGCGCATCAGATCGAAGAAGTACCGTTTCTCTTCGGGCGTCAGCGTTGCCGTGGGCTCATCGAAAATGATGACACGCGCATCATGCAGCACCGCTCGTGCGATTTCGACCATCTGCTTCTGGGCAGCCCCCAGGTTGGATACCATGTGGGTCGGATCCACGTTGAAGTTCAGCGACTGCAGTAATTGCTGCGCCGCAATATAGATGGCCCGCAGGCGATTGACGAATTTTTCCTTGCCCAGGAACAGGTTCTGGCCCACCGTCATGGTTGGCACCAGGCTGGTTTCCTGAAACACCATGGCCACCCCCGCCGACAGCGCTTCGACGGGGTTGCGAAATGACACCGGCTTGCCGTCGATGCGCATCTCGCCCGAGCTCAATTCAACCACGCCCGCCATCACCTTGGTGAGCGTGGATTTTCCGGCACCGTTTTCGCCGCACAGAGCGTGGATCTCACCTTTTTCAAGCGAGAAATCGACCGAGTCTATGGCCGGGACCCCGCCGTACCGCTTGGTGGCCTGGTGCAGTTCGAGTATTGCTGTCATGGTGTCAAGCCTGAGGATTCTGTTCGAAAAGCGGCAGGCGCAACAGGCGCCCCGACCCCTTGGACAGGGCCAGCAAGGACCCCGCGTATTCTTGTGCGGCCACGATGCCGTGATGCACACCACCGACACGGCTGTGCATCGAAAACAGCGGCGCCAGGTCGGCCGACAGGCGCAGCACCAATCCATAGGACCTGGGCGGTGCCCATGGCTTCAGGATGCCCATCTGGCGCACACTGCCCTGCTGCAGGGGCTCGAGAAAATCCTGCCCTGAACTGAATGCCGGCGCGATCCAGTAGCGGGGTTCGACCGTGCTCATCATCTCTTTGCGAAAGACGTCTTCGCGCAGGACGAATTCGAGCAACTGACTGCGCGGTGCAAAAATGCTGAGCCAATAGCCGCCCCCCGATGCCGGGGCAATGCGCCCGGGATAGCC
Source organism: Castellaniella sp. (assembly GCF_041677825.1). Lineage (GTDB taxonomy): Bacteria > Pseudomonadota > Gammaproteobacteria > Burkholderiales > Burkholderiaceae_B > Castellaniella. The sequence continues at coordinate 52,770 of NZ_JBAYPG010000009.1, read as the reverse complement.
CGGGATCTCGCTGAGCCCCGCCTGCATCCGGCCGTCGCGCAGGACCTGCACCCTGTGTGCCCAGCTTTCCGAAGCCAGCACCCCATCCTCGTGCATGCAGACGCCAAAGCAGTACGCCAGCCCCTGAGCCAGAACCCGACATGAATCATCGCGTGGATCGTACGCCAGCACACGCCCACTGCGGCCATGCGTGAGGAGATCAGCCGTCCATTCATCGCAGGGCACGGCATGCGAGCCTTCGCTGAGCAGCAGGGTGCCATCCGGCCCTTCGGACAGGGCATTGATGCACTGGATCGGATGACCACCGAATGACTGCACATGCCGGCCCACCTGAGGCCCGGCCAGGAACTGCAGGCCCTGCGATGTCGCCGCCACCAGGTTGCCATGGCAGACCGCCAGTGCCTGGGCGCGCGCCTGCAGACCGATCGTATCCTGCACGCGGCCATCAGCCCCGATCAGCAGGACTTCGGGACCCGCCGCCACATACAGCTGCCCATGGGCATCGATGGCCAGGTCTTCGAGGCCCGGGCGTTCGAAAAAAACTTCGGCGGTCTCGAGCAGATTGTTTGGCTTGAGTGCGCCATCCAGGACGGGCACCGAGGTATCGGCCTCACCTGTGCCGAAGAAACGGTCGCGTGCGCGCTTGAGTGTCTTGAGCATGGGATCAGACCTGTTCTATGGGATGCTGCATGAAGCCTGGATCGGCATGATCCAGCCTGTACCGGCCGATGCGATTGTTGGAAATACCCCCCAGATAGAGATAGCCCCGATGTTCGCGCATGGACGTGATCATCGGGTGGTTTTCGCCGCTGCGGTCCCAGTAGGATTCGAGCACGCGGCCGGACTCATCGCACTTGATCACGCAGCCGACATTGATGTTGGGCGCCAGCCATTCATCCTGCCCCAGGCGCTTGACCATACGGCGGCGAAAGGCCGGACTGCGCATGGCCAGATCAAATGACGGGCTGCGCATGCCCATGATGGCGATCCAGTAATTGCCGTCGGACGCCCGGTTGATGTTGTCGGGGTAGCCCGGCAGATCGGGGATGACGACTTCGACCTGCCCCTTGCGCGGCCCGTCGAACCAGTAGCGGCTGATGCGACATGCCCAGCTTTCTGCGAACAGCAGCGACTGGCCGTCGGAAGCCATGCAGATCCCGTTGGGAAACACCAGATTCTTGAGGGCGGTATGGGTACGCCCAGTGGCCGGGTCATAGCAGATGATGCGCCCGTTGCCCCGCCCCTCGAGACTGTCGATCGGCCATTCATGCATCTCGTAGCGCACGGTGGCTTCGGAGAAGAAGATCCGGCCATCCGGTGCGATATCGAGGTCATCAGCCAGCCGCAGGCGACTGTCATCGACGACGGACAACAGGGAACGGCCCGTTTCGTCGGTTGCCTTTTCAACGGCGCGATCCTTGCGCCGGATACAGTACAGGCCCATGCCGCCCACACAGACATACAGATCGCCGACCTTGTTGAACGCCATGCCCAGAGGCTGGCCGCCGATGTGTGCGTAGAGTTCCATGCGCTGATAATCCGGCGCAAAAAACCGCATGATGTCCCCGTGCCGCGTGCCACAATAGAGGTGGTCGTGCTCGTCCAGAATCACGTCTTCGGGGGACTCGACCATGCCCAGGCCGATCAGTTCGGTCTGCCCGAGCTTGTTGTTGACCGCATACGGCGAGCCCGATGCCTTGCTGGTTGCCGGTGCGCCAGGCAGGGGCAGGTAGCCCGGACTGACGTAGAGTTCGCGCAACGCCTTGCCGCGGTTCTTGAACCAGCGGATATCGAGCGTGACGGCGGCGATCATGATGAATGCAAGCGTCATGCGGATGTAGCCGGCCGGAACCGACAGGCCGCGCAGGCTGTTGGTGACGATGAGCACGATGAGCGTGCCCAGCACGGCCTTCGCCACCGACCCCTTGCCTCCGCCCAGCCGGATGCCGCCCAGCAGGGCTGCGGCGAGCACCACGATTTCGATGCCCATCCCGGTATCGGCACTGCTGCTGTCGACCCGCGCAGCAAACAGGATGGCCGCAACGGCCGTGAATACCCCCGACGCCACATAGGCGGAGGCCGCGATCCGGTTGACGGGCAGGCCCGAGTTATAGGCGGAACGGCGCGACCCGCCGACGGCCATGATGTGCCAGCCACCGCGCATTCGCGTAAGGAAAATATGGAACAGGATGGCAACCACGATGAAAATCCACGTGGAAATGGGCAAGGCCAGGAAAGTATCGTTGCCCAGTTCATCCCAGAGATCGGAATCGGGGATCGTGGAGGCGATCTCGACCGCCCAGTTGAACTGGATCAGATTGAATATCGCCCTGAACACGATCAGCGTGACCAGGGTGGTGAGAAAGGCGCGCAGCTTCAGGTAGCCGATGAGCACGCCATTGACGGCCCCCATCAGCGCCCCACATAGCAGAGTGGCCCCCATGGCCGGCAGGGCAGCCCATTCCTGCACGTGGATGAGGTACAGGACCACGACATTGCAGATGGCATACATGGACCCCACGCTCAGATCGATCCCGCCCACAATGAGCACCAACGCCATGCCGAATACGATGAAGCCGATCTCGCTGGCTTCGCGCAACAACACGGAAATGGAGCTGAAGGCAAGGAAATTGTCGACCACCGAGGCAAAGGCCGCGACGACCACCACCAGAACGAGCAGCGGAACCGCCGTCTCCATCCATTGCTTCGCCAGCAGTTCGCCAATGGCCCGATCCGGCCAGTAGCGATAGCGAAGTTTCTTTATCGTATCCATGCGTCTCACATGCGGTTGTTCAGATGGAGCGCCCCATCGACAGGGCGCCCGGTGACCTGTTGATTACTGGTGTACGGTTTCGAGGGACCAGCAGCGCTTGTCCTTCAGATCATCCTTGCCGATGTCCATCAGCGGGGAATACAGGGCAACCTTGAGTTCACCCGCCTTGTATGGGCTTTGCAGGGCCATTTGAATGAGGTTGTTGACATCGCGCCCCTGCCCCGGCACGTTGAAGCTGATGTAATTGTTGAACTTGTCTTCCTGTATGGCCTTGCAGGCATAATCGCTGAAGCCGCCGTTGGTCGACAGGAACACCTGGCCGGTCTTGCCTTCCTGGGCGATCGCAGCCGCCGTACCCATGTCGGGGATGTCCCAGACGCCGATCACGGCGCAGAGATCGGGATGCTGCTTGAGCGTGACCTCGGTGATGGACTTGGCCTTGGAAGATTCGTAATTGCCCACCGATTGCCGCGCCACGATCTGCATTTCGGGGTGCTGCGCAAAGACGTTGTTGTAGCCCTCTTGCAGGTACACCGTCCACGGGGCCGTGGTGGGCCCGTTCAGGATCAGCACCTTGCGGGACGTGTCCGGCCCGCAATGATCGACCACCGACTGGGCCTGCATCTCGCCGATGATGGTGGCATCGCCCCCGGCAAAGCCCGTGGTCATGTGCAGGCTCTTCATGTTCATCTGGACCACCTGGATGCCGGCTTCTTCGAGCTTCTTTTCCATCTTGGCGTATGAGGTGACATCGGGATTCTGGATCACCACCACGTCGGGCCTGGGATCTTCGGTGAGCAGCTGCGTCAGGATCTGCACGCCCGCCGAGGTATCGAAATTGGCATTGCGCACTTCGTAGTCATAGCCGAGGCGTTCAGCCTGCAACTGCATGATTCTGGACCACGCCTCGGTCAGGTCGAGCCCCATGAAGACCGGCACGAACACGACCCGCTTGCCCTTGTACAGATCGTAATACCGCGCGCGCTCGGGGTCCTTGATGGCCCCTGAGCTCTGTGCCCAGGCCTGGCCGGCCAGGCAGAGTGCCAGCATCATGGCACCGAGAGCAGCCAGGGATCGGCCCGGGAGCCAGCCGCGGAATTGCATGCGAGAAGTCGTGTTCATGACGGATTTCCTTGATTCCAATTATTGATGCAGCGTATCGACCGACCAGCACTCATGGCTGTCGGCGTCTTCCTGGGTGTAGACGAACAGCGGCGTATACAGCGCCACCTTGAGTTCACCGGGCTTCTCGGGGCTCTGCAGTGCCATCTGGATGAGGTCGTTCACATCGCGACTCTGACCCGGCACGTCGTAGCTGACATAATGGTCAAAGCCGCCGGATTTCAACCCCTTGCAGGCGACCTCGCCACCGCCACCGCTGGTGGACACCAGCGTCTTGCCAGTGCGACCGGCGTCCTTGATGGCTGCAGCCGTCGCCAGATCGGGGATATCCCAGACACCCATGACCGCACACAGATCGGGATGCTGCTTGAGCGTGACTTCGGTGATCGACTTGGCCTTGGACGACTCGTAGTTGCCTATGGACTGACGCGCCACGACCTTGATGTCAGGATGCTTGTCGAGCACGTTGTTGTAGCCTTCCTGCATATAGACCGTCCAGGGGGCCGTGGTCGGGCCGTTCAGGATCATGATCTTCTGCGACGTGTCGGGGCCACACTGGTTGACCACCCATTCGGCCTGGGTTTCACCAATCACCGTGGCGTCGGCCCCGGCAAAACCCGTGGTCATGTGCAGGCTCTTCATGTTCAACTGGATGACATAAATGCCGGCTTCTTCGAGTTTTTTCTCGATCTTGGCATATGAGGTGACATCGGGGTTCTGGATCACCACCACGTTGGGTTTGGGGTTTTCGTTGAGCAACTGCGTCAGGATCTGCACCCCGGCTGAAGTATCGAAATTCGCATTGCGCACTTCGTAGTCGTAGCCCAGGCGCTTGGCCTGCTGGCTCATGACCTCGGACCAGCCTTCGGTCAGGTCGAGCCCCATGAACACGGGCACGAAAACCACGCGCTTGTCTTTGTAGGTCTCATAGTATCGGGCCCGTTCAGGATCCTTGATGGCCCCTGTACTCTGGGCGAACGCCGCCCCCGGCGCCATGACCGACAACGCGGCCACGGAAAGCCCCAGCGCAGCTGATGCCAGCAGTCGCCCCCAGGGGCGGGCGGGTGATGCACGGAATTGATTCATGAATGTCTCCTGAAGTGAACCAAACTGTTGAACTGGCCTTTGTGAATTGAAATCGTGTTTCTGGCCTTGTGGATGGAAATGACAGGCCCCGGGCCCAGTGGATCGGGACATCTGTTTCAGGCCGGGAGAATCAGATATCGCCTTGCTGCGCCGTCTCCTCGTTGCGGGGATTCAGGATGCTGTCGAGCGCAATGGCGATCAGCAGCACGATGCCCTTGAACAGGTTCTGGACATCCAGCGTGAGGTTGAGGATGGTCATGCCGTTGATGATGGTTCCTACCAGCAAGGTGCCGACCACGACACTGAGCACCCCCCCACGCCCACCCGAGAGGCCCACCCCACCGAGCACGACGACCAGGATGATGTCGTAGATCAACGACAGGTTGTAGATGCGCGTGTCCATGAGGCTGTTGGACGACGCCATGACCAGGCCGGCCAGCACCGCGATCAGGGCAGCCAGCACATACTGGAAGACCATGATGGGCCGCACCGGCATGCCCGTGGTTCGTGCGCCATTGGGGTTGTCTCCGATCGCGTAGATGAACAGGCCCACTTTGGTATGCTTCAGAAACAGCCAGACCCCGACCGCCACCAGCGTCACGATGACGATGCTGCTGGGGATGCCGGCAATATCCGCCCCTCCCAGCCACAGAAGGGCGTTCATCTGGTCGGGCCAGGGCACCATGTCGGATTTCAGTATGCCCACCTGCCCCAGGCCAGCCAGCCCGAGCCCCATGGCCAGCGTGACGAACAATGCGGGAATTTCGGCATAGGCCACAAAAATGCCATTGAGTACGCCCACGAGTGCGGCAAACAGCAGCCCGATCAGCAGCGCCGGCCAAAGCCCCACACCTGAGCCCGCGAGCGTCATGATCAGCGCCGTGGGCACCGCCATGGTGGCGACCATGGACAGATCGATCCCGCGCCCGATCACGACGATTGCCATGCCAAGACCCAATATGCCCAGAACTGAAATGGAGCGCAGCATCGCCACCAGATTGCCAAGCGACGAGAACCCCGGCAGTGCGATCGTGAATACGATGAACACCAGCACGAAAAGCAGAAAGACAATCGCCTGTTGATCAAGCTTGATGGCCTTTCTTTTCAAGGTGCCTGATTGCGCCGATTTTTTTGCCGGACTCACGAGACGCCCCCCATGATGCGATTCATTGACATCGGAGCAGTCGAACAGCACGGAATTTCATGCATAGCCATTAACCCGCAAATATCCAGTCGAACGATAAAATTCAGAAAGGCAAACTCTAGCAATATGAAAAAAACAACTCAATGCGTGTTTTCCCGCTATATTGCAGACCCATCATTCGATATTCAAAAGACCCGCTTCCAAAAACAGAAAGCCCAACCCGGGATATAATGGAAGAAACCCCTGATTGAAAGAAACTCCCGATCGCGCCAGTTTGAATATCGACTTCAGGTTTCAGGCATGATTCAGGCTTCAAGCATGATGCAATCGCGCAGACCCGAACCCGAGGCCAGGTGATCGAAACCCTCGTTCACCTGATCAAGCGTGAATACCTGGCCCAGCAATTTGTTCACGGGCAGTTTTCCACCCAGGTACAGATCGATATAGTGCGTGATATCGATGGCCGGCACCCCGGAGCCCAGATAACTGCCCCGGATGTCGCGTTCTTCACCAACCAGCTGGGCCAGCGGCAGCGAAAAAGTTGATTTCGGATGTGGCAACCCCGAAGTGATGGTGGTGCCGCCACGGCGGGTCAGCCGATATGCGGCCTCAAAGGCGGCTACGGCACCTGCCATATCGAAGCCGAAATCCACCGGCCCACCGGCCGCTTCGAGGCGATCGGCTTCGGTGGTGACGACCCGGGGGTTGATGACGTGCGTCGCGCCCAGGGTTTTGGCCAGGGCGAGTTTTTCGTCGCTGAGGTCGACCGCCACGACCCGCCGTGCCCCGGCTGCAACCGCCGCCAGCAGGGCACTGAGACCCACACCCCCCAGGCCAACGACCGCTGCCGTCTGCCCGGCCTTGATGTGCGCCCGGTTGATCACGGCCCCCGCGCCCGTGAGCACGGCACAGCCGAACAGGGCGGCCTCGCGGTGCGAAATCTCGCGCAATACCTTGATGCAGGAATGGCGCGACACCACTGCATAATCGGCAAAGCACGACACCCCGACGTGGTGGTTCAGATCCCCGCCCTGCTCATGCAGCCTGCGTTCACCACTGAGCAGCGTACCCTGGGCGTTTGCCTGGGCACCGGGTTCGCACAGCGCGGGACGCCCCTGGCTGCAGGGCACGCAATGGCCACATGTGGGCACGAAGTCTGTCACGACATGATCACCCACCTTGAGATCCGGCACCCCCGCACCGAGTTCCACCACTTCGGCAGATGATTCGTGCCCCAGTACCATGGGCATGCCACGCGGCCGGTCGCCGTTGATGACCGAGAGATCGGAATGGCACAGCCCGGCCACCTTGATCTTGAGCAGTACTTCGCCCGGCCCCGGCGGATCCAGTTCGACTTCTTCGATCTTTATGGGACGGCTCTGCGCATACGGGGCTGCCAACCCCATCTGGCGCAACACGGCTGCACGAATCTTCATGCCTGACTCCTGTTCTGTAAGACTGATAGCGCGGTCAGGCCGGCGGAGGTTTGCTTCTCCAGCCGGCACTGACACCCATTTCCGCACACGAATCAGATCGTGCGCCCCCCATCGACCGGGAATTCGACACCCGTGATGAATTCGGCCGCGTCGCTGGCCAGAAAAGTGGCGACCGCCGCGATATCAGAGGGTTTGCTGAAACGCCCCAGCGGAATGGTGGACACGAACTTGGCCCGGTTCTCGGGGGTGTCGGGCAGCCCCATGAAGGCCTCGAACAGGCCTGTGACCCCCATGACCGGGCAGATTGCATTGACCCGGATCCGGTCGGGCGCCAACTCGATGGCCATCGAGCGCGACAGCAGATTGACCGCCCCCTTGGATGCGTTGTACCAGGTAAGCCCCGGGCGCGGCCGAATCCCGGCGGTGGAGCCCACATTGAGGATCACGCCGCCGCCCTGCTTGCGCATGACCGGCACGATGGCCCTGGAGATCAGATAGATCGACTTGACGTTGACATTGAAGACGCGGTCGAAGGTTTCTTCATCCACATCCAGCATGGGCTGGTTCTTGTGCGTCGTACCCGCATTGTTGACGATGATGTCGATGCGACCGAATTTTTCGATCGTGCGCGTGACCATGTCGGCCACTTCGGCCGCAGACGTGATGTCGACCTTGACGGCCAGCGCCTGCGGACCAATGGCCGAAGCCACGCGCTCGGCACCCTGCTGGTTGATGTCGGCCACCACGACCTGAGCGCCTTCCTCGGCGAACATCTGCGCAATGCCTTCGCCAAAACCGCCACCGGCGCCCGTGACAATGGCGACCTTGCCGCTGAGTTGATTTCCGGACATGCATGTACTCCTGTGAGGATCCGTACCGGGCCGTGCATACAGCCCGGGAAAGACCATGATTTGAATTCGATCCATAATGGATCGACCTGTTCAGTAAAGCCCCTGACGGCCTTGACCACCGCCATGACCAGGCCGACACACCCGTGACGGGGAACAAGAGCGTGGCCGAATGTCAGCCCTGACCCATGCCGGTGTCCGGCCATCTTTCATTATCGTAGAAATCAGCGGCTGCCTGCGTCAATTTTCTTTTTCTTAAGCAGCGCTTCACCAAATGCTTATCGGTGATAACCCGCTCACGGACAGCAGACCTGCACCCGGATCCTGTTCCCGACCCGGATCGCCGGCGCAGCCCCGATGCCGTGCTCAGCGGGTCCGCTCGAGCACCAGCAAGGGATCGATGCGCACATCGAACCAGGTCATGCCCCAGTGCAGATGCGGGCCGGTTGCCCGCCCGGTGGCCCCGGCGCGACCAATCACCTGGCCCTGAACCACCGTGTCGCCAACGGCCACGGCCAGTTTCGACAGATGCAGGAAATTGGACCCGATGCCGTAGCCGTGATCGATCAGGATCGTGCCCCCCGTCAGATAGAGATCCGGGTCGGCAAACACGACCCGGCCGCTTGCCGGGGCTTTCACCGCCGTGCCGGTGGGCACGGCGATGTCCATGCCCGAATGGGCGGCACCTGGCGTGCCGTTATAGATGCGCTGGTTGCCGAACCGCCCCGACACCCGCCCCTGGACCGGCCAGATGAATGCCTGGGCGAAACCGGTATCGTGGCTGCTGGTTGCCCTGGCCGCCGCCACGCGTTGCTGTTCGCGCCGAATGCGGGCGGCAATCGTGGGGGGTGGAGACACGGTTTTCGGTGGCACCCCATTGACCCGCTCGACGGGCCAGTCGCGTGGCACGATGGCGATCTCCGCCGTGCGGGGTGCGGCACCCGGCGCGCTCACCGTCAGCCGGGCGGGCCCGCTGGCATCGCGTGCCACGCCGAATACGACCGTGCCGTAGCCGGTGACGTCGAGTGGCCGATCGCCATACATCACCTGGCTGCCAGAAGGGACCTTGCCGACCACCATCGCCCCCTGCTGCACCTGCCGGGGAAAGACGATATCGGCATCCGCGGCCGATGCCGTACCCAGTGCCAGCAGCCACGCGCACAGCATGGCAAGAAACGGCCAGAACCTTGAAAACCGCATGCGACGCATGGACCACCACCCTGGAACAGAACAGCCTGCCTTGCCTCAGTGTACCGTGCGCCGGTCGTCGATCAGGGCGACATCGGCTGGCCATTCTTCGTCGCCTGCAATCTCCACTTCGCAACGCAACCGGGTAAATTCGCGCATCGCGCTGGCCAGCTGGCCCTGCAGGCCTTCAGCCGGATTGCGGACCTGCACCTTGAGCACCATGTGGTCCTTGCCGATTTCACCCGTGATCACCAGCGTGGCCCGCTCGATCTCGGGAAACCGTGCCAGGGCCTCGCGAACCTGCTCTGGCCGGATGAACAGCCCACGCACTTTGGTGGCCTGATCCGCACGCCCCAGCCACCCCCGAATGCGCACATTGGTGCGCCCGGTCGGACAGCGGCCCGGCAGGATCGCCGACAGGTCGCCCGTGCCGAAACGGATCAGCGGATACACCGGATTCAGGACGCTCACCACCACCTCACCGATCTCGCCATCGGGCACGGGCTGCAGCGTATCCGGATGCACGATCTCCAGAATGACCTGCTCATCAACGACCATCCCCTCACGCGAGCGGGTTTCGTAGGCGATCAGACCCGATTCGGCTGTTGCGTAGCACTGGTATGCATCGACGCCATGCGCAGCCAGCCATTCGCGCAGACTCGCCGGAAAGGCTTCGCCGCCGACCATGGCCTTGGTCAGGCTGGCGATATCCGCCCGGCCTGCGATGGCCTGTTCGACCAGCAGGCGCAAGTGGCTGGGCGTACCGATATAGCCACTGGGCCGCAGATCGGCGATGGCCTGCAGCTGCAGTTCGGTTTGCCCCACACCGGCCGGGAAGACCGTGCAACCCAATTCGGCCGCACCGCCCTCCATGATGAATGCACCCGGTGTCATATGGTAGTTGAGGGCATTGTGCACGAGATCGCCGGCCCGAAAGCCTGCGGCGAACAGCGCCCGGGCCATGCGCCAATAATCCGCACTGCGCCCCTGGGGTTCGTAGATGGGCCCGGGGCTGGCGAACACGCGCGCCAGCACCGGACCATAATGTGCCGTCGCAAAACCGCCAAATGCATCGCCCCCCTGCCCGCGGGCCTCTTGCTGCCATTGCAGCAACTGCGCTTTGCGGACCACCGGCAGGCGCGCCAGGGCCGCGCGGTCCGTCACATCTGCAGGGTCTATGCCCTCGAGCACGCCAGCCCAACGCGGGCTGGCTGCCTTCGCGTGGCCGATCAGCTCACGAAGCGCCTTGAACAAGCGCTTTTCGCGCTCTTCTGGCGTTTCGGTCTCGTGCGCATCGAAAAATGAAGTCATGCGCCGGCTCCCTGACTCGTGTTGCCGGCAGGCGCCAGAGAATCACCGAACGTGAAACGGACAAAATAGTCGATTGCCCCTGGATTGCTCATGGCATCGAGGTTCACCACTGTTTCGGGGGCCGCCCCCGTGAGCAGCTTGCGTACGGGCACCTCCATTTTCTTGCCGGTGAGCGTATACGGCACCGCCGGTATCGAATGAATCTCGTCGGGCACGTGCCGCGGGCTGCCTTCGTCGCGCAGCTTGGCCCTGATGCGCTGCTTCAGGCCCTCATCGAGCACCACGTCCGGCTTGGGCACGACAAACAGCGGCATGATGAAGCGCCCGCCGGGCAGCGCGCAACAGACGACGAGGCTGTCGGCGATTTCGGGCATTTTCTCCACGATCTGATAGATCTCTGCCGTGCCGATACGGACCCCATGGCGGTTCAGGGTGGAATCCGAGCGGCCATAGATGCAGCAGCCGCCGCGATCGTTGATCTTGATGAAATCCCCGTGCCGCCACACGCCGGGATACACATCGAAGTAGGCCTCGTGGTAGCGCTGGCCATCGGCATCATTCCAGAAGCACAATGGCATGGATGGGAACGGTTTCCTGATGACCAGCTCACCCACCTCGTCGACCACCTCGTGGCCATCGTCGTCCCAGGCCTGCAGATCGATGCCCAATGCCCGGGCCTGTATCTCGCCGGCATGCACGGGCAGCAGCGGGACCGATGTCACTAGGCAGCTGCAGGTTTCAGTGCCCCCCGATTGCGAACTGAACCAGCAATCCGGTGCCACATTGTCATAGAACCAGGCGTAGATTTCGGGCCCCACCGGTGAGCCGGCAATGATCGTCGCCTCGATCTTCAGGTTGAAGCGATCCTTGGGCACCACCCCGGTCTTGCGCATCAGCTGCATATAGGCTGCACTGGATCCCAGATAGGTGACGCCCGCGTCCTGCGCGAGTTGCCAGATGCGATCGGCGTCCGGAAAGGTCGGGCTGCCGTCATAAAGCACGATCGCCCCGCCACCCAACAGCGCCGCCACCGTGAGATTCCACACCATCCACCCCGTGGACGAGTAAAAGAACATCACCGAGTCAGGGCCCAGATTCATGTGCAGGCAGATCAGCTTGTAATGCTCGAGCACCATCCCCACATGGTTGTGCACGATGGCCTTGGGCAGGCCCGTGGTCCCCGACGAAAACAGGACCCAGAGCGGATGGTCGGACGGCACCCGCGCGTATTCGAACCGATCGCGCACAACAGGGGGGCCATCGAAGAGCGAATTCCAAAGGATGCCCGCCGGTACGATGGCATCCTTGCGCGCCGGATCCAGGACCGGGATGCACACGACGTGCCCAAGTGTCGGCAGCCGGTGCACGATATCCCGGACGTGGCTTTCACGCGACCAGGCCTTGCCATTGAACTGGTAGCCATCGCAGGTGAAAAACAGTTTGGGCTCGATCTGCCCGAAGCGATCCACTACGGTTTCCACCCCGAATTCCGGAGAGGCGGTGGACCACACTGCGCCCACCGCCATACAGGCGAGCGCCGCCACCACGGTTTCGGGAATGTTCGGCAGATAGGCGACGACCCGATCACCCGGCTGCAAGCCCATGGCGCGCAGCCGCGTGGCCAGAACCATCACCTGCCGCTCGAGTTCCTGCCAGGTCAGCGTCGCCAGGCCCGACTGCTCGGAAGCGTAGTGAATCGCGACCTTTCCGGGCGGCGCATGCCTGGCGGAGCGCAGTATGTGTTCGGCATAGTTGACGCGCGAGCCTTCGAACCAGCGCCCCCCGGGCATGGCCAGGGTATCCAGCACCTGCTCGGGCACTGAATCCGACGCGATGGAGAAATAGTCCCAGAGGGATTGCCAGAACCCGTTCAGGTCCTCGACCGACCAGCGACGCAGCGACTCATAGTCGTTGAATTCGAGCCCGCGCTCGGCGGCCAGCCAGCGCATGTAATCGGCCATTCGCGTGCCCTCGGCCCAACCGGGGTCGGGTGTCCACAACAGATCACCTTCATTGGCCATCTTCGGACCCTCCGTTTTCGTGCCGCACCGCCGCAACCCAGGCCGGCTTGCGTTTCTCGAGAAAGCTTGCCATGCCTTCTGCTGCTTCTGCGGAGTCCCACATGCCAATGACCTGGCCTGGCGTATAGGACAGCGCCTGTTCAAAGCCCAGATGGGCAACGTGCGCAATCAACTGCTTGATCTTGCCCACAGCCTGGGGCCCGCACTGCAGCAGCAAGCCGATTTCCTCTTCGATGGCGCGGTCCAGTTCCTGTGGGGCAACCACACGATCGAGCAGCCCCACCGAAAGGGCCTCCTGGGCATCGAAACGCCGGCCATTGAGAAAGTAGCGCCTGGCCTTCGCCGCCCCGCCCAGGCGCCGCATCACGTACGGCGAAATCATGGCCGGCATCAGGCCCAGGCGGGCCTCGGTAATGGCAAAGACCAATGAATCGACGCCTATGGCCAGGTCACAGACCGAGATGAGCCCCAGCGCACCGGCGTAGGCCGGCCCCTGGATGCGGCCGATGAGCAGCTTGGGCAAGGTGTCGAGCGCCTGCAGCCAGCGCACGAACTTGTCTGCCTCGGCCGCCTTCTCTGCCGTGCCGGCTTCACGCTGTGCCAGCTGGTACTTGAGATCCGCGCCTGAACAAAAGCTTTTCCCGGCACCCGCCAGGACGACCGCCCGCACCGCATCATCAGCCGCAAGACGCTGGGTGGCCTCCAGGCCCTCTTCCCACATCAGGCCATTCATGGCGTTGTGCACCTCGGGCCGGTTGAGCGTCAGCGTTGCAATGCCCCGCGCATCCGTTTCCAGTGCAATCGTCTCGTAAGCCATCGTTCCTCCATCCACCTTGCTGCATTCCTGAACCCTGTGGCCGGACAGGCCTGCCCGGCCACGCGTACGTTTACTTGCCGGATCTGGCAAATTCGGCCGACTGCTCCTGAACCAGTTCATCGACCACGTCGGTATAGGCCGCAAACCAGTCGGACTGCGGCACCCACTTGCTGCCATCCCACATATCGACGCGCGTCTTGCCGCCACCGCCGTGATCCTTGGCGGTCACGGTCACCGGTGCAATGAAGCCGTTCGCATCGAAATCCTTCAGGCTTTCCAATCCGAGCTTGATCTTCTCGGGCGTCAGCGGCCAGCCTTCGTTGAGAATGGCCTGGCGTACACCTTCGAAGGCCACGGCATAGGTCGACAAGCCATTGTTGTAGTAGATGTCATCCAGCGTCTTCGGATCGCCATTGCCCTTGCCCGCATCGTAGACCTCTTTCTGGATGCGCTGCATCATCGGGTGATCCCGACCGCCCACGACGTTGGTGCCGCGGCGCAGGCCCTTGGCTTCTTCAGCGCCGATATTGTTGATATCGACCTCATTGAGCCAGTTGACCGTGATCAGCTTGTCCATCGGAATCCCGTTGCGCTTCATTTCACGGGCCGCCACGACGTGCATGGCCGACAGGTTCCAGGAAATCACGTAATCCGGGTTGAAACGCCGGATCTGCGTCCAGACCGAAGCCTGATCGCGCCCGGGCAAGGGATTCGGGAACAATTGCAGGTCGAAACCCTCTTTTTCGGCCAGCGTCTTCAGAACCGGAATGGGCTCCTGGCCAAAGGCGTAATCCGGATAGATGAACGCAATCTTGACCCCTTTCAGGTCGCCATCCTTGAGGGTCTTGATGTACTGGATATCATTGGCCACCTGGCCCCAGTATGTGGGACCCACCGGAAATATCCACTTGAATACCTCGCCGTTGACCGCATCGCCACGGCCCACGAATGATTGCAGCATGATGTTGCCGTCTTCCATGTGCCTGGGCAGCACCGCCCGCGACACGGGCGTGGACATGTAGTCGAATATCATCACGCCGTCGCGCTTGAGCTTTTCATAGCACTCGATGCCACGCTGGGGCTCGTTGCCGGTGTCCTGTACGATGATCTCGATCTTCTTGCCCTCGATGCCCCCTTCCTGGTTCAGCAGCGTGGCGTAGTCTTTCGCTGCCTGGGCCATTTGCGGCACGGCAAAGGTATAGGCCTTGCTGAGATCATAGCAGAGGCCGAATTTGATCGTGTCGCCCGTCTGCGCCTGAACGCCGCCGGACACACACGCCAGAACGGACGCTGCAATCATCGTGTGTACTCTGGTCATTTTCATTCCATGTCTCCTGTATGACAAGATATATGTCGCCAATGTTCTTCAATTGAGCCAGCGCTTGCGCCGGCGATAATGCTTGATTGCCCCGAAATCCTTGTTGTCCGATCCTCCAAGATAGAATTCCTGAATATCAGGATTGTTTTTCATGGCCTGTGCACTGTCGTGCATGACGATACGGCCGTTCTCGATCAGGTAGCCGTGCGACACGACCTCGAGCGCCGCAATCGCGTTCTGCTCGACCAGCAGCACCGAAAGCCCCTCCCGGGCGTTGATGTCCTGCACGATGCCGAAGATTTCGGCAACCAGCAGGGGCGCGAGCCCCAGGCTGGGCTCATCGAGCATCAACAGCCTGGGATTGGTCATCAGTGCGCGCCCGATCGCCAGCATCTGCTGCTCGCCTCCCGACAGCAGCCCCGCCAGCGCCGTGCGCCTCTGGTGCAGGCGGGGAAAATAGCCATAGACCATATCGCGGTTGCGGGCGGTATCGCTGCGGCTGGTCCGGGCGACGGCAGAGGCGGCAATCAGGTTCTCGTCCGCGCTCAGGTGCTCGAAGACGCGCCGGCCTTCAAGCACCTGCACGATGCCCAGGCGGACCCTCTGCTGCGGTGACAGCGTCGAGATGTCCTGGCCATCGAACTGCAGGGTACCGCGCGTGACTTCACCCCGTTCGGGCTTGAGCAGCCCGCTGATGGCTTTCAGCGCAGTGCTCTTGCCCGCCCCGTTGGCACCCAGCAAAGCGACCATGCCGCCGTTCGGGACCTGGAGCGATACCCCCTTGATGGCCAGCGCGATGCGATCGTAGATGACCTCGATATTTTCCACGTCCAGGATGGGTTCGATGATTTCGCTCATGCCACACTCATTTGCGCAGATAGCCATACGGCCAGACCATCAGGTAGTCGCGTATGTTCCGGTATATCTTCCCCAGGCCCATGGGCTCGACCAGCAGCACCAGGATGATGGCCGCGCCATACACCACGTGGGGAATATGAGCCAGCGTCTCTGGCCCCAGCGGCAGGCTCATGGACTGCGCCAGCGAGGTGACCAGATTGTTGATCTGGCCCGGCAGCAGCAGAATGAATGCCGCACCGAAGAAACTGCCGATGATGCTCCCCAGCCCGCCGATGATGGTCATGGCCAGAAGCTGGATCGAGACCTCGATGGAAAACTGCTCGGCCGTGACGGCCCTGTAGAAACAAAACACCAGGATGGCGCCACTGATCCCGCCGATGAAGGCCGAAACGGCAAAGGCCACCAATTTGTAATAGAAGCTCTGCACCCCGATCACCGCCGCGGCAAAGTCTTTTTCACGCACGGCGATGAATGCGCGGCCCAAAGCGCTGCGGCGCAGGTTCAGCATGAACAGCGTCACCAGAACGACCCAGGCCAGGACGATGTAGTACACCCCGGCCTCCGATGTGATGACCAGCCCCAGCAAACTGGGCGGTGGTGCCTGCAGGGTGGCGGACACGCCCCCGCTGACAGCCGGGACATGCGAGATCACCCAGTCCATCACGAATTGCATGGCCAGGGTGGACAAGGCCAGATACAGCCCCTTGACGCGCAGCGCCGCAAACGCAAACACCATCCCGATGACGCTGGCGGCCATGCCCCCCAGCAGCACGGCCAGTTCCCAGGGCACGCCGTGGCGGGTGGCGTGCACGCTCGCATAGGCCCCAATGCCCATGATCGCCGCGTAGCCGAAATGGAACTGCCCCGCCCAGCCCAGGATCAGATTCAGGCCCAGCACCGCGGAGGTCCAGATCAGCCAGGGCTGGACATAACTGACCAGCACCAGCGAATCCAGTAGATACGGTGCGGCCAGGGCCAGCAGCAGGAGGATCAGCATGACCCGGCGCTCGAAGCGTATGGGAAACAGCGACGAATCGGATGCGTAGTCGGTGTGGAAAACACCAGCCTGACGGTAGAACATCTTCTAGATCCTCTCGATATCGTGCTTGCCGAACAGGCCGAAGGGCCGGATCATGATGGTCAGGATCAGTACGAGTGCGACCACCAGTTCGCGCGTACCACCGCCCAGCAATGGGTCCAGGTATCCAGCCATGATGTTTTCCAGAATGCCGAGCAGCAGGCCGGCCAGAATGGCACCGCCGATCGAATCGAGCCCACCGAGCACGGCAACCGTCAGACCCTTGAGCAGGAGCAGGGACAGGCCCTGATCCACGGTCTGCACCGAACCCCACAAGGCACCCGCTGCCGTGGCCGTCACGGCAGAAAGGGCCCAGGACAGCGCAACGCCGTGCTCGACCGAAATGCCCACCGACCAGGACGCCACGTAGTCATCGGCAATCGCACGCAGCAGAATGCCGCGCCGGGTGCGAAAGAACAGACGAAAGATGACGAAGAAAACCAGGGCCACGATGGCCCCGACCACGTAGGCCCGGTTGATCAGCAAGGGGCCGATGAACAGCGGCGTATCGGGGATGCCGAGATCCAGGGTCCGGGCACTGCCGCCCCAGAAGGTCAGGGTGACCGCGCGCATGAAGATATCCAGGCCCAGGGTCATCATGAGCACCATCACGATGGGCCAGCCCGCCAGCCGACGCAATGCCACCTTCTCGATCAGCATGCCGCACAGGAACATGGTGGCCGCGGCCAAAGGCATGGCCACGAGTGGGGCAATGCCCAGGGCATCGGCAAAGGCAAGCACCATGTAGGCCGCCACCATGGTCAGGGCACCCTGCGCAAGGTTGGGCACCGACGAGGACTTGTAGATGAGCACGATCCCCATGGCCACCAGAGAATACATCAGGCCGCCCATGGCGCCGTTGACGGCCAGCTCGAGATAATAGATCAGATCCATGGAATATCCTCGATGAGCAGCGAACGCTCGATGAATCCGGTTTCACCCGTCTCATAGACGACCGGGATGCGGATATCGATCTGCGGCCGGGCATCATAGATGGCATCGATCACTGCGGCGTAACGTTCTTCGACCACGTTGCGGCGCAGCTTCCGGTTGCGCGTGACTTCACCGTCGTCGGCGTCGAATTCCTTGGGCAGGTTGACGATGCGGCGCACCCGAAGCGCCTCGGGCAGTTTTGCATTGACCCGCTGCACGGCCGACTTGATCAATTCGATCACCGGAGGCTTCTGCGACAGATCGGCATAGGAGATGTAGGCAATCCCATGGATCTCGGCCCAATGCCCTACGGTCTCGAGATCGATGCACACGAGCGCCGCGAGTGCCGGCCGGTCACGGCCCAGCACCGCCACATCCTTGATGTATGGGCTGAATTTCAGCTGATTCTCGATATAGTTCGGGATATACCGCTCACCCTGCGCCGTGTGCACCACTTCGGAGATCCGGCCCAGCACCACCAGGTGGCCATCAGGCTCGACGTAGCCCGCATCTCCGGTATGCAGCCAGCCGTGCTCGAGCGTTTCCCGGGTGGCCTCAGGGTTGTCGTGGTAGGCCGAGAATATGCTGTCGGCCTGCAGCAGGATCTCGCCGTGATCGTCGATCTGCACCGCAATCCCGGGCAAGGGCCGGCCTACCGTGTGCAGCCGTACCTCGTCGACCGCCTGCATGGCCACCAGCGCACTGCTTTCAGTCTGGCCATAGAGTTGCCGCAAATTGATACCCAGCGCGCGATAAAAGACAAAAGTGTCTTCGCCGATCGCCTCGCCACCCGTGAAGGCATTGCGCAGCCGCGTCATGCCAAGCTGATCCTTGATCGGCCCCATCACCAGCCATTCGCCGACCTGGCGCCGGACCCTGTCGAGCAGGGACGGCGCCTGTCCCGCCAGCTTCCTGTGCTCGGCGGCAATGGCTGAATCCATGAAATACCGGTAGAGCCGTCGCTTCAGCCAGGTGGAATCCTCCATGCGGACCTGAATGCCGGTCAGCATGCCATCCCAGCTGCGCGGCGCCGCCAGATAGAAGCTGGGGGCAATTTCGCGCAGGTCCTGAAGCACCGTATCGGCATCTTCGGGCACATTGATGGTGAAGCGCAGGGCCAGCCCGGCGCACAGCGTGAGCACGAAATCACCCACCCAGGCCATCGGCAGGTAGGCCAGTACGGATTCATTGAACTCGAATGCCCCGCCCCGATAGGCGCTGCGCACGGCTGACAGGACATTGCGATGCGACAGGATGAGCCCCTTGGGCCTGCCGGTCGTGCCCGATGAATGAATGAAAACCGCTGCATCCTGTGCCCCGGAACCCTGCAGCAAAGCCTGCTTCAATGCCCCATCAGCCGCCAGGCGGTGCTTCCCGCCGGCCAGCAGGGTGCTCCAGGGCAGCAGCCCGGGGGGCGTATAGCCCGACAGCCCTCGGGGATTGTCGTAGATGATGTGATCGATCCGTGCACCCCGTTCACGCAGTTCGAGCGCCTTGTCGACCTGCTCCTGATCTTCGGCAAACACGAAACGAAACGGCGCGCCCTCATGGATGAGCATGATCTCGTCGACCGATGCGTTCGGATACAGTGGCATGGCCAGAGCCCTCAGGGCCCCGACCGCCACCATGCCCATGTACAGGTTCGGACGGTTGTCGCCCAGTACCAGCACGGGCTCGTCGGCCTGCAGGCCGGCCTCGTGCAGCCCGGCCGCACACTGCAGTACGGTATCGAAGGCAGCGCGCCAGGAAGTCTGGTGCCAGATGCCCCTGTCTTTCTCTCGAAACGCGATGTCTTCGGGGTGCGAGCCCGCATTGGCCGCAAGCAGGCGGATCAGGCTCGTACCATCCGCCTGCCATTCGAATTCAGGCCGCTGCATGGGCACCTCCGAGGTACGCCTGAACGACGCGTGGGTCGGACATCACATCGCGCGGCATGCCCGAGCTGATCACTTCCCCATAGCTCAGCACCAGGATCCGGTCGCAGATGCCGGTGATGATGTCCATGTGATGCTCGATGATGAGCACCGTCACGCCCTGTTCATCGCGCGCATCCAGAATGAACCGTGCCATGTACTCTTTTTCTTCCTGGTTCATTCCGGCCATGGGCTCGTCCAGGATCAGGAAGGAAGGCTCTGCCGCCAGGGCCCGGGCCAGTTCCACGCGTTTTTTCAGCCCCAGGGGCAGAGACTCCACTGGCGTATGGCGTACGCTCTGCAACTGCATGAAATCGATGATGTCTTCAACCAGCGCGCGGTTGCGGACCTCTTCGGGCCTGGCCAGCCATGGATACAGAAAGGTGCGCAGGACGCCGGGGCGCATGTGAACATGGCGCCCCAGCAGGATGTTCTCCAGTACGGTCATGCCGTTGAACAGGGCCAGATTCTGGAAGGTACGGGCCACGCCACGCCGGGCCACCTGATAGGGCGCAAAACCCGTGATGTCCTCACCCCTGAGGAAGATATGCCCTTTCTGCGGCGGATAGAAGCCCGTGATGGCATTGGTCATGGTGGTCTTGCCGCTGCCATTGGGGCCGATCAGGCCAAAGATCTCACCCCGATCGATCTGCAGATCGACCCCGCTGACGGCAACCAGGCCTCCAAAGCGCCGCTCGACGCCGCGGCATTCGAGAATATGCGTGTTGCCTGTCATGTGCATGACCCCTGCGTTCTCATGAGTGCATCAGAGCTGATCACGGACCAGTTCGCGCCCGATGAGCATCCGACGGATTTCCGACGTACCCGCCCCGATCTCGTACAGTTTGGCATCGCGCAGGAGCCGTCCTGCATCGTACTCGGTCGTGTAGCCGTTGCCGCCCAGGCACTGGATCGCATCCAGCGCCGAGCGCGTCGCCGCTTCCGCGGCAAAGAGGATCACACTGGCGGATTCCTTGCGCAGTGCCTCGCCCCGGTCGGCCCGCTCGGCCATCACTTCGAGATACGAGCGGCTGGCGCCCAGGCGGGTATACATATCGGCCAGCCTGGCCTGGATCAGCTGGAATTCACCGATGCGCTGGCCGAACTGCCGACGCTCGATCACATAAGGCAAGGTAATGTCCAGTGCGGCCTGCATCAGCCCGATGCAGGCCGAAGAGGCGATCAGGCGCTCATGATCGAGCCCGCGCATGAGCACCCGGACCCCGCCGTTGAGCGCCCCCAGCACATTGGCTGCCGGCACGCGACAGCGATCGAACACCAGTTCGCATGTGCCCGAGCCGCGCATGCCCAGCTTGTCCAGATGCTGGCGGGTGTCGAACCCCGGAAAGCCGCGCTCGACGATGAATGCCGTGATGCCGTTCTTGCCGGCATCGGGTTCGGTTTTTGCATAGACCACGAACGTGTCGGCATGCCAGCCATTGGTGGTCCACATCTTGGCGCCCGTGAGAACGAAGTCGTCGCCATCGCGCTCGGCTTTCAGGCGCATGGACACCACATCCGAACCCGCATCGGCCTCACTCATGGCCAATGCGCCCAGCGCTTCACCACTGAGCAGCGCTGGCAGGTATTTCTGCTTCTGGGTCTCGGTGCCGTGCAGCTGGATCTGGTTCACGCACAGGTTCGAATGGGCCACATAAGAGATGCCCACCGAACCCGATACCCTGGAAATCTCTTCCGAAATCACCGCGTGTTCACGGTAGCCCAGCCCCGCCCCGCCGAACTCCTCGGGTACGGTCGGCCCCAGAACCCCCAGCGCCCCCAATTGAGGCCAGAGATGCCGGAGAAACCAGTTTTCCTGGTCGACCCGACGCGCCAGTGGCGCGATCTCGGCCACGGCAAAATCCCTGACCGCCTGACGCAACTCCATGATGTCGATCTTGCCGGACGTGCGCACTGGATACTCCTTTCAATCCACCAGGGAACAACCACCCTGATCCAGAGGGCGGAAGGCCTCTTCGGCCGGGATGGTCTTCTTCAGCGTGTAATAGTCATAAGGCCCGCTGGATTCTTCGGGGCTCTTGACCTCGAACAGATACACGGGATGGATCTTGCGGCCATCCGCACGGATTTCTCCCTTGCCGAACAAAGGATCGTCGGTCGGCAATTCTTTCATCTTGGCCACCACGGCCGCGCCATCATCGGTCCCGGCGGCATCCACCGCCTTGAGATAGTGCAACACGCCCGCATAGACACCCGCATGATCCGACGACGGGTAAGTCCCGCCATTCTGCGCCGCGAACCGCTGGCTCCAGGCACGCGTGCCATCGTTCAGGTCCCAGTAAAAGGGCTCGGTGATGTTCAGCCCCTGGGCTTTTTCCACGCCCAGGCCATGCACATCGGGCAGGAAGACCAGCAGCCCGGCCAGTTTCTGCCCACCTTTGACGATGCCGAATTCGGCGGCCTGCTTGATCGAGTTGGTGGTATCGGACCCGGCGTTGGCCAGGCCGATGATCTTGGCGCCCGATGCCTGCGCCTGGATCAGGAACGAGGAGAAATCCTGCGTATTCATGGGAATACGCACACTGCCCAGCACGGACCCACCGGCATTCTTCACGACCTCTCCGGTGTCTTTTTCGAGCGCATGGCCAAAGGCATAATCCGCCGTCAGGAAGAACCAGCTGTCGCCCCCGGTATCCACGATGGCGCGCCCCGTGCTGTTGGCCAGCATCCAGGTATCGAACAACCAGTGCACGGTGTTGGGCGAGCAGTCCTTGCCGGTGAGATTCGGCGAGCCTGCACCGGTATTGATGTAGGTCTTGTTCTTTTCCCGGGCCAATTGGTTGATGGCCAGCGCGACAGAAGACACGGGCACATCGATGATCATGTCCACGCCGTCGAGGTCGAACCATTTGCGTGCGATGCTGGCACCCACATCGGGCTTGTTCTGGTGGTCTGCGGAAATGACCTCGACCTTCAGGTCGGACCCTGTGGCGGCGAGATAATCCGCCACGGCCATCTCCGCTGCCAGAACCGATCCCGGGCCGGCGATTTCGACATAAGGCCCCGACATGTCGTTCATCACGCCAATCCTGACGACATTGTCGGATAACGCGGCACCGGCCGACGCCGTGGCCAACAGGCCCGCTGCGCCGAGCAGCGATGCAAGCAAAGTATGTTTCATGGGTAGTCTCCTGTCTGAATCATTCATCATGGGCTGTTCCGCCCGATTGGCTCATTCAACTCAATGATCTGCATAGACGGGCGCACGCTTTTCGGCAAACGCCCGCATGCCTTCATCGGCATCCTGCGTCTTCAAGAGCCCCTGGAACTCCTGGCTTTCCAGGGCCAGGGCGCCAGCCAGTTCGGTGTAGCGCGCATGGCGCAGAAGGCGCGTGCAGGCGCGCACGGCCCTGGGCGCCCGGGCAGCGATGAGTTGGGCGATCTCCAGGGCGCGCCCAAGCAAAGCCTCGGGCGCGGTGATCTCGCTGATCAGCCCGACCTGCAAGGCCCGTTCGGCATCGATGCTGCGCCCCGTCAGTATCATCTCTGCCGCAAGGGCCGAGGGGATGGTGCGCGGCAGACGCGTGCACCCTCCGCCACCGGCCAGCACGCCCACCGTGATTTCCGGCAGGCCGAACCGCGCACGAGTCGAAGCAATGCGCAAGTCGCAGGCCAGCGCCAGTTCGAGCCCACCACCCAGTGCGACACCATTGACAGCCGCCAGCAATGGCTTGGTGGTCACGCAGCGGTGTGTCAGGCCACAGAATTGCGGATCATGGCGGCCTTGCGCCACGCTGCTGCGCAGTTCGGGGAGCAGTTCAACGATATCCGCACCCGCACAAAATGCCTTGTCGCCGGCACCGGTCAGGATGATGCAGCGAATCTGGTCGTCGCTCTCCAGCAGCGCCAGGCTCCTGGCCATCTGTTCGCTGGTCGCCGGATCGATGGCATTGTGCTTGTGGACACGGGAAAGGGTGAGCACCCCCACCCCGTCCACGGGATATGAAATCAGTACGCTGTCAGTCATGTCGAGGTTCATTTGACTTTTGAGAAATGGTAGCATAACCGTACGGTCGACCGTATGTTATCATTTTAAACGGACGGTCGACCGTACGCATTCATCAGGAAGAATTATGCAAGCCGAAGAACACGAAGTCAATGAACGCGCTTACCGCCATCTGCTCGATGGGCTTTTCGAGGCCCGGCATGCAGCCTGGCTGGGCGGCAATGAGACGGCGCGCAAGAAGCACCTGAAGCGCGAGCGCATTCTGGTGCGTGATCGCATCGAATTGCTGCTGGATGAGGGCTCTCCATTTCTCGAATTGGGTGAACTCGCGGGCGAAGGCATGTACAAGGGCGTGGGGCCCGGCGCCGGCCTGGTCACGGGTGTCGGGCTGGTGCAGGACCGAGCCTGCATGATCATCGCCAACGACCCCACCGTCAAGGGCGGCACATACTTCGGCATGACCTGCAGGAAGCATGTACGGGCGCAGCAATTTGCCTTGCAGCATCGCCTGCCATGCATCACCCTGGTCGACAGTGGCGGCGCATTCCTGCCCGACCAGGCCAACATTTTCCCGGACGATGGCCTCTTCGGTGCCATTTTTCGCTATCAGGTCGAGATGTCCTCGCAGGGCATCGCGCAAATTGCCGTGGTGCTGGGCGCCTGTACGGCTGGCGGCGCCTACATTCCGGCACTGTGTGACGAAATCGTGATCGTGCGCGGCAAGGGGTTCATGTATCTGGGTGGCCCCCAGCTGGTGCAGGCCGCCACGGGCGAGGTCGTCGACGCGGAACTTCTGGGCGGGGCGGAGATGCACAGCCGCCTGAGTGGCGTCACCGACCACCTTGCGGAAGACGATGGCCACGCCATTGCCATCGCCCGGCAACTGGTGCACGAACTGCCGCCCATGGCTGCGCCGTTGCGCGACCGCGCCGCGGTCCGGCCGCCCGCGCGGCCCGCCACGGACATCTACCGGCTGATCAGCCCGAACACCAAGATACCCACCCCGACGCGCGAAGTCCTCCGATGCCTGCTGGATGGCGGCGAAATGACCGAATTCAAGAGCGAATTCGGCGACACACTGATCACTGGATTCGCCCGTATCGGCGGCTGGCGGGTTGGCGTCCTGGCCAATGCGGGCGTGCTGTTCACGGAAAGCGCGGTCAAGGCAACGCACTTCATCGACCTGTGCTGCAAACGGGACATTCCACTTTTGTTTCTGGCGGACGTGGCCGGCTTCATGGTCGGACGCAATGCCGAAGAAGGCGGGATCGCAAAAGCCGGGGCGCGCTTCATTACCGCGATGAGTTCAGCGCGCGTACCCAAATTCACCCTCATCACGGGCGGCTCCTACGGCGCCGGGTACCTGGCCATGTGCGGCCGGGCATTCCGCCCCAATGCCATGTTCATGTGGCCAAATGGACGCTCGGCGATCATGGGGCCGGATCAGGCCGCGACCACGCTGGCCATGGTCAAGCGGCACAATATCGAAGCCCAGGGCCAGAACTGGAGCGCAGAAGAAGAAGACGCGTTCAAGGCGCCGATCCGGGAGCAATACGAAACGTTTGCGGCCGCGCGCAACTTTGCCCGGCATCTGTGGATCGACGGGATTCTCGACCCGGCGGAAACCAGGCAGACATTGACCCTGCTGCTCGACCTGGCCGCCCGCGTACCCTCTGAGCCGACCCGGTTCGGCGTGTTTCGGATGTAATGAAAAACATGTACAAGAAAATTCTGATTGCCAACCGGGGCGAAGTGGCCTGCCGTATCGCACGCACCCTGCGCCGCATGGGCATTGCCGCCGCGACCGTGCACTCCACCGATGATGCACAGGCCCTGCACGTTCAGGACATCGGCGAATCCATATGGATCGGTGATGGCGCCGCTCGCGACAGCTACCTGAACATCGAAGCCATCCTGAAGGCCGCCCGGACCACAGGGGCCGATGCCATCCACCCCGGCTTCGGCTTCCTGTCGGAAAATCCGGGGCTGGCTGCCCGATGCGGCGAACTGGGCATTGCCTTCATCGGCCCGACCGCGGAGACGCTCGAACTGTTCGGTGACAAGGCGGCATCCAAGGCCCTGGCCCAGCGCCTGGGCATCCCCATCGCGGCAGGCGTGCTGGACGCTTCCGACGATGTCGCGCAGGTCATGCGCAGCATGAAGGACATCCCCCTGCCCTGCGTGGTCAAGGCCGTGGCGGGCGGCGGCGGCAAGGGCATGCGCGTGATCCATCATATGGACGCCGCCCAGAATGCGATCGAGGCCGCCATTCGGGAAGGCCGCTCGTCCTTTGCAGACGGACGCGTCATCATTGAACGCTACCTGAGCCAGCCGCGCCACATCGAAGTACAGATACTGGGCGACGGCGAGGGCAACGTCATACACCTGTATGATCGCGAGTGTTCCCTGCAACGCCGCCACCAGAAGGTCCTGGAAGAGGCGCCCGTCTGCAGCCTCGTCGACGCCGTCCGCGCACAGCTCTGGGACCATGCCGTCGCGCTGGGCAGGGAAGTCAGATACCGGGGGCTGGGCACGGTCGAATTTGCAGTGACACAGGATGCGGCGATATTTCTCGAGGTCAACCCCCGCCTGCAGGTCGAACACCCCGTGACTGAAGGAATACTCGGCCTGGATCTCATCGAGCTGCAGATACGGGCCGTGGCCAGCGGCAGGCTGGCGATCACCCAGGACGACGTACCCGTGCCCAATGGTCATGCGGTACAGGTGCGCCTGTATGCCGAAGACGCAGAACAGGGCTTCATGCCGTCCACCGGGACCGTGCGGGTGTTTCATGCAGGCCCTGGGGTACGGGTCGACAGTGGCATCGCGTCGGGCTCCGTGATCAGCCCGCACTATGACCCGATGATTGCCAAGCTGATCGCCCATGACGGGTCACGCAGGCAGGCACTGCAACGCCTGCGCGATGCGCTGTATGCGACCACGGTCCTGGGCGTGACCAGCAACCGGGCCTTTCTGCTCGAATTGCTCGACCTGCAGGCCGTCAGGGACAACGACATCCACACCGAGACCATAGACCAGTGGATCGCATCCAGATCGGCCCCGGACACCCCCGCACAGGGCGTAGCCGGGCTGATGGCCGTATGGCGCCACCACATGCGTCAGGCGGCGCGGGATGCGGACGGCACGGGCGCCTGGCAGGATGATGGGCTGACCGGCTGGCGCCTGCAGCGCGCGCCGGACACGCCGGCAGCGGAATCGATCGCCCACAGGTATCAGGTTGCATCAGCCGCCCGCAAATGGCGGGTCGGCTTTGGGCCCACAACGCTGGCAGGCGGCTGGCCGGTGCGCGTGGATGATGAACTTTTCATTGTCCATCTGGATGAAATGTACGATGATGGCCATTGCCTGATTTCCTGCGGCGACACGACGCTGCGCATGCAAGCATCCTGCTGCGCCGACCGTGCATGGGCGGACACGCCAGACCGCTCGCTCGCTCTGGATATCAGTCCACTGCATTCGGCACGCGCCAGAGCCAGCGCGCAGGGGGCCGGTACCGTGGCGGCCCCCATCATGGGTACGCTGATCGGCGTGCACGTGCAGGTCGGCCAGTCTGTGGCAGCGGGTGAGCGCCTGGCGACGCTCGAGTCCATGAAAATGGAAATGCCCATTCAGGCCGCCGTCGATGGCACGATCGAATGGATCGGCTGCACCCCGGGTACCAAGGTCGAACGCAACCAGGCATTGTTTCGCGTCGCAGACACCATTTGACAGGGAGACCAGGACATGAGCCTGCCAAACCGCATTGAAATCCATGAAGAAGGCCCCAGGGAAGGGTTCCAGATCGAAAAACCGGGATACAGCCTGCAGCAGCGCGCCGAACTGATCGAGGCGCTGGCCGAAACAGGTCTTGCACAAATCCAGGTGGCCTCGTTCGTGAACCCGGTCAAAGTCCCCCAGATGGCCGATGCGGCCGAACTGTTCCAGACCCTGCGCAAGCGGCCCGGGGTACGCTATACCGCTCTGTGGCTGAACGAAAAGGGATTCCGGCGTGCGGCCTCGGTACCCGAGGTCGACCTCGAAGGCGTCCTGTATTTTTACGCCTCCGACGCCTTCTGCCAACGCAACAACAACAGCTCCGCACAGGCCCATGCCCGCGCCCAGGGCCAATGGGTGCAGCTGTATCGCGATTTTGACCTGGACGTGCGCAAGGCCTATCTGATGACTGCGTTCGGCTGCAATTTCGAGGGTGAGATTTCACTGGCGCAGTTGCGCAAGGCACTGGACGGCATTGCAGCCCTGCGCGATGAAACCGGCATCACGCTCGAAGAAGTCTATCTCGCCGACACCGTGGGCTGGGCCAATCCGAATGCCATCAAGGAACGGGTCGGTCTGGCACGCGAGATCTTCCCGAGCGCCCGTATCGGGCTGCACCTGCACGATACCCGTGGCATCGGGATGGCCAATGCCTACGCAGCCCTGCAGGAACAGGTCGACCTGTTCGATGCGTCAGTGGCCGGGCTGGGTGGCTGCCCGTTCAGCGGACATGCGCAAGGCGGGGCGGCGGGCAACATCTGTACTGAAGACCTGGTCTTTCTGTGCCACGAACTGGGTATCGAGACCGGTGTGGCGCTCGAGCCCCTGATCGAAGCCGCCCGGCTGGCCGAGCGCATCATGGGCCGCCGGCTCGATGGCAAGATCATGCACAGCGGCAGTCTGGAGAAGTTTCGATAAAAGGACGGTGCCATGAGTACGCTGCCCCCTTGCACGCAAATGGACCTGATCGGGCTGTTCCGCAAGCGGGTGCACATGCACCCCGACGCGCCTGCCCTGAGCCAGCAGGCCGATACCCTCAGCTATAGGGCCCTGGATGAGCGTGTGCGGCAGTGGGCCGAGCGCCTGCATCGGTACGGGCTGCGCCATGGCGACCGGATTGCGATCTGGTCGGAAAATCGCGTTGAATACGTTCAGATCCAGCTGGCCTGTGCCCGTCTGGGCCTCTTGCTGGCCTGCCTGAACTGGCGCCTGCACGGCAGTGAGCAGCAGCACTGCATCCGTCTCGTTCGACCCGCGCTGGCCATTGTGTCGGGCCGGTACCGGCAGGCGCTGACCGCACTGGACCACGGCGTGCCCAGGATCCTCGATCTGGATACCGCACTTGAATTCGAGACGGGCTGCACGCATGAAAGCGTGGCAGCACCCAACCCCGAAAGCGGCTTGCTCATCCTGTACACGAGCGGAACGACGGGCCTGCCCAAAGGGGCCGTCATCAGTCAGCGCGCCAGCATCGCGCGCGCCGTGGCATTTGCGGCCGACTACGGCATGACCCATGCCGATGGCTTCATCGCGTGGTCACCCCTGTTCCACATGGCGGCCACCGACCACGCCCTGGCCACCCTGCTGCTGGGTGGCCACGTCACCATCCAGGATGGCTTCTCGGCCCCCGACATCCACGCGGTACTCAATCGTGAACGCATCGGATGGCTCCTGCTGATGCCGGGCGTCATCGAACCCATGATCGCCACGCTGCGGGCATCGGGCGCTGCACCGCGCGAGCTGCGCATGGTGGGTGCCATGGCCGATCTGGTGCCGCGGCACCAGCTGGCCGAACTGACGCGCCTGCTGTCAGCGCCCTATGTCAACACGTTTGGGTCGACCGAGACCGGGCTCGCCCCGGCATCGGCCGCACTGATAGGCGTCGGACAGGCGCCCGAATCCCTGCCCAAACGCGAGTCGGGGTGGTGTCTGATCCGCCTGGTGGACAGCCACGGGCAGGATGTCGCCCCCGGTGTGCCGGGCGACATGCTTGTACGCGGGCCGGGCCTCTTTTCGGGTTACTGGGTCGACGGGCGCATCGACGCCTCGGACCTGGCCAGCGGGTGGTTCAACATGGGTGACATGTTCGTGCGCCAGGCCGACGGCTCGCTCGAATTCGTCGATCGCAGCAAATATCTCATCAAGTCGGGTGGCGAAAATATCTACCCGGCAGAGATCGAGCGGGTGCTGCTGGCGCACCCCAGGGTTCTCGAGGCCGTGGTGGTGCGCAAGAAAGATGACCAATGGGGTGAAGTCCCCGTCGCGCTGGTTGCCGTAAGCCACCCCGACGTCCGGGCCGCAGACCTGGTGGCCCTGTGCCGCGAGCACCTGGCAGGCTACAAGATCCCGAAGGACATCCGCATCGTATCGAACGACGCGCTGCCGCGCAGCAGCACCGGCAAGGTCCAGAAAAAACTGCTTGAAGAGCAGCTGAACGAGCCCGGTCAGTCTGGCTGAAGCATGCGCTCGACCATGCGCTGATACAGATAGGTCAGGCGCTTCGGTGTCACCCCGCCATCGGGGCGGTACCAGTTGCAGACGCCCGTGAGCAGCGCCAATATGGCCTTGGTGGTGATGGCCGGGTTTTCGATTTTCCAAAGACCCTCTTTCTTGCCGCGCACGAGAATGGCGTGCAGCTGGCGTTCGTATTGGCGCCGCTTCGATGTCACGCGGACATATTGCTCTTTTGAAAGGCTGCGCAGTTCCATGTTGCCAATGAATACTTCTTCCCGGCGCGCCGTGTGCCACTCGATGTGAAAGCGCACAAACTGCAGCAAGGCTTCGCGGGTGTCCGTGATCCCATACATATGCGTGTCGAAGTCGAGCAGCAGCGCGGTCATGATCTCATCGAGCAGCGCGCCGAGGAATTCCTGCTTCTGGGGGATATAGTTGTGCAGCGAGCCCACCCGCAGCCCGACATCGGCCGCCAGCGCCCGCAGGCTCATGGCCTCGTAGCCATAGCGATAGATTCGCTGGATTGCTGCCTTGCGGATTGCTTGTCGCGTATCGGAACCACTGACTCCGACGGGTCTGGCCATGTGTTCAGGTCCTTTTCTAATCAATGGCAGATTCAGCCAGCCGCCTCGGCGCCCGGTACATGACGCGCGCCCGTTCGAGCATGAATTCGATCAGGGTGGAGATCGAGCGCGTGTGATAGCGGTTGGGCATATATAACATATAGATCCGTGTGCCGAAGATGCTCAGCTGCCAGTCGTCCAGCGCCGTCACCGCCCTGCCTTGCCGGACGTCATCGTCAATCACGTAATCCGGCACGATACCCACCCCCAGGCCGGCGCGTACGGCCTGGTGCAGAAACTGGAAATTCTGCGACACCAGGGTGGGCTCGAGGACGATCACCTTGCGCTCATCGTCCTGATAGGCAGACAGACGCAACTGCCGGCCAGATACGTTGGCCGTGACCAGCGGACAGGCCTGCAGGTCGCCCAGGCTGGCCGGCATGCCATGCGCCCGGGCGTATTCGATCGACGCACAGGCGACATAGCGTACCGGGGCGATGAACCGGGCCACCAGGTTTTCGGGCGGGTTCGAGATCACGCGGATGGAGACATCGATCTCTTCGCGCAGCATGTCGGAAATCAGGTTCTCGAACACCACGTCGAGCACGATGCCGGGATACTGCCGTTTGAAATCGATCAGCCAGCTGCCCAGGACATCCTGGCCAAAGCCGCTTGGGACACTGAGGCGCACCCGGCCGCGCAGCAACTGACCCAGTTCACACACGGACTCGCGCGCGCCCGCGACCTCATTGCGAATATTGCAGCCGTGTTCGTACAGCCGCATGCCCACTTCAGTGGCTTCGAAACTGCGCGTGGTACGGCGCACGAGCTGCTGGCCCAATGCCTGCTCCATGCGCTTGAGGTGGTAGCTCACGTTGGCGCGGGTCATGTTCAGGCGGCGCGCGGCAGCACTGAGGCTGCCCGCATCGAGGATTTCAACCAGGAAGATGAGTGCCTGAGCGTCCAATTGAACCTGTCGTTCTGCGTCAAGTATCATTTGACAGTCTGTCAATTATAGCTGTGATTGTAAAACTTCAACCACACTGACAAAATAAATACCATGCAGAATGCCCCGCATCTGCCCCCAGGATAAAGACCACTGAAAAATGCACGCATCAGAACAGTCCCCCGATCCCGTCACCTGGCACGCCGAAGGTGCCATTCTGGTGGCGACCCTGAACAATCCGCCTGTCAACGCCCTGAATGCCGCAGTGCGCAGCGGCCTGCTCGCGGCGGTCGACGCCGCCGAAGTCCGGCCGGACATTCAGGCGCTGCTGCTGGTGGGAGCCGGCAAGAACTTCATCGCTGGCGCCGACATCCAGGAGTTCGGCCGGCCCGCGCGGCCCCCGGCCCTGCCCGATGTCTGCCTGCGCATCGAATCCTGCAGCAAGCTCGTCGTGGCGGCCATCGAGGGGGTTGCCCTGGGGGGTGGGCTCGAAGTCGCCATGGCGGCGCATTACAGAATAGCCCACGAAGGGGCTCGCCTGGGCCTGCCCGAAGTCAACCTGGGCCTGCTTCCAGGGGCAGGCGGTACCCAGCGCGCGCCGCGCCTCATCGGCGCCCCTGCCGCACTGGAGCTGATCCTTTCAGGCAAACCCATGCTGGCCAGGCAGGCGCTGGCCGCGGGTCTGGTCGATCGCCTCAGTACGGCGGGCGACATGCGCCAGGCGGGCATCGACTATGCACAGGCCCTGCTCGAAGCGGCCGCGCCATTGCGCAGAACCCGCACGCTCACGGTCCAGACCCCACCCGAAGAAACCCGGCAGGCGCTGGCCAGCGCCAGCGCGCAGCTGGCCGGCAAATTCCGCGGCCTGCACTCGCCCGCCCGCATCATCGATGCCATTCGCGCCAGCGCCGAACTGCCATTCGAGGCCGGGGCAAAAAAAGAACGGGCGTATTTTCTCGAGTGCCTCGAGACGCCACAGCGCAAGGCCCTGGTCCATGCCTTCTTTGCCGAAAGAAAGGCAGCCCGCCTGCCGGGTCTGAAAGACGTTGCGCCCAGGCGCATCGAACACGTCGGCGTGATCGGCGGCGGCACCATGGGTTCAGGCATTACCGTAGCCCTGCTGAGCGCGGGCCTGGCCGTCACCCTGATCGAGCAGGACAGCGACAGTCTCGCACGCGGTCACGCCAGAGTGCGCGACATTCTGGGCGCCCAGGTCTCCAGACAACGCCTCACCGGCGAGAAGCGCGACGAGCTGCTGCGGCGGCTCGAAACCGCCACCACCTACGAGGCACTGGCCGAAGTCGATCTGGTCATCGAGGCGGTGTACGAAGACATGGGTGCCAAGCAGGCCGTTTTCGCCGCACTCGATGCAGTCTGCCGTCCGGGCGCCATACTCGCCAGCAATACCTCGTACCTCGATCTCGACCAGCTGGCCGCCAGCGTTTCCAGGCCTGGCGATGTGGTGGGCCTGCATTTCTTCTCGCCCGCCCACGTCATGAAGCTGCTCGAGGTCGTGGTGCCCTCCGGAACCGCCGCCGACGTTGTCGCCACTGCGTTCGCACTGGCTCGCCGGCTGGGCAAGACGCCGGTACGCGCCGGGGTCTGTGACGGCTTCATCGGCAACCGGATCCTGCGTGCCTGCCGCCAGGCCGCTGACTATCTTCTGGCCGATGGTGCGTCCCCCTACGAGATCGATGGCGCCGTATATCGCTTTGGCTATCCCATGGGCCCCTTCCGGATGTCCGACCTGGCAGGCGGCGATATCGGCTGGGCCACCCGCAAACGGCTGGCTGCCAGCCGGGACCCGCAACTGCGCTACGTGCCCATTGCAGACCGGCTCTGCGAGAACGGCTGGTTCGGGCAGAAGACAGGCCGCGGCTGGTACCGCTATGCCGAGGGCAACCGCACGGGCTCGGAAGATCCGGACGTGCTGGCCATCGTCGAGCAAGAACGCCGCAAGGCGGGGTGGCCGGCGCGCACGTACAGCGAGCAGGATATCATGCGCCGCTATCTGGCGGCCATGGTGAACGAAAGCGCGCATATCCTCAGCGAGGGTATCGCATTGCGCCCGCTCGACATCGATGTCGTGCTGCTGCTGGGTTACGGGTTTCCACGCTGGCGGGGCGGCCCCATGCATTACGCGGACCAGACAGGTGTGGCCAGGATCCTGGCGGATGTCCAGGCCTGTGCAGCGGATGATCCGGCGTTCTGGAAGCCGG
This sequence comes from Castellaniella sp., assembly GCF_041677825.1. Lineage (GTDB taxonomy): Bacteria > Pseudomonadota > Gammaproteobacteria > Burkholderiales > Burkholderiaceae_B > Castellaniella. The sequence goes on along the minus strand of NZ_JBAYPG010000009.1, from coordinate 19,001 downwards.
CCCCCCTGCTGGTCGATCTCGCACAACGCGGCGGCACCTTCGCCGAACTGAACGAAACGCCCCTGAACCCAACGCCGTCCCAAAAGACGCACTGATCATCGAGGACCTCATGGATCTGAATTTCACCCCCGAGGAAGAACAATTCCGCGACCAGGTACGGGCCTTCCTCGCAGCCGAACTGCCGGCCTCCCTGTCGGCCAGGGTGGCCAGCGGCAAGCACCTGGGCAAGCAGGACCTGCAGTCCTGGCACGACATCCTGAACGCCCGCGGGTGGCTCGCCAGCCATTGGCCGGTCGAATACGGCGGCACGGGCTGGAACCCCATCGAACGTTTCATTTTCGAAAATGAATGCGCCCTGGCCAATGCGCCGCGCACCATCCCCTTCGGGGTCAACATGCTCGGGCCCGTGCTCATCCGCTACGGCACCGAAGCGCAAAAGCGCCACTGGCTGCCACGCATCCTCAACGGGGCAGACTGGTGGTGCCAGGGCTATTCGGAACCGGGGGCAGGCTCGGATCTGGCAGCCCTGCAATGTCGCGCCGTGCGCGACGGCGCCCATTACGTGGTCAATGGCCAGAAGACCTGGACCACGCTGGGCCAGTACGCCAACATGATCTTCTGTCTGGTGCGCACCGATCCGGCCGCCAAAAAGCAGGCGGGCATCAGCTTCCTGTTGATCGACATGAACTCGCCCGGCGTCGAGGTACGGCCCATCATCACGCTGGATGGGGCCCACGAGGTCAATGAGGTCTTTTTCACCGATGTGCGCGTACCCGCCGAAAACCTGGTGGGCGAGGAGAACCGCGGCTGGACCTACGCAAAATACCTGCTCACCTACGAACGCACGAATATCGCCGGGACGGGCTACTCGATGGCGGCCTTCGAGCGCCTGCGCAACTATGCAGCCAGGGCGGTCAAGAATGGCCGGCCACTGGACCAGGATCCCCTGTTTTCAGCGCGCATGGCGCGTGTCGCAATCGACCTCGAAAACATGAAACTCACCAATCTGCGTGTCATCGCGGCCGTTGCCGGCGGCGGGGCTCCCGGCATGGAAAGTTCGATCCTGAAGATCTGCGGTACACGCATCCGCCAGGAGATCACCTCACTCATGCGCCGGGCAATGGGCCCCTACGCCCAGCCGTTCATTGCGGATGCGCTGCAATCCGATGGCCCCGCCACCCCGGTGGGGCCCGTCGAGGCCGCGCCTGTATCGGCACAGTACTTCAACAACCGAAAACTCTCCATCTACGGGGGGTCCAATGAAATCCAGCGCAACATCATCGCCAAGATGGCGCTGGGCCTGTAAAGGACATCCGGATCATGAATTTCGAACTCACCGAAGACCGTCGCATGCTGGCCGATTCCCTGAGCCGCTACCTCCGGGAGCAATACACGTTCGATACGCGCAGGCAGATTGCCGAATCGGCGCAAGGCTACAGCAGCACGCACTGGCAGGCGCTCGCCGATCTGGGCATCATTGGCGCCCTGTTCTCCGAAGCCCATGGCGGCTATGGCGGCAAGGGCTTCGATCTGGCCGTCGTCTTCGAAGAACTGGGGCGCGCGCTGGTGGTCGAGCCCTTCCTGCAGACGGTGCTGGCCGGGCGCCTGCTGGCCGCTGCCGGCGAGGCCGGTTCCCGCGCTGCCCAGGCCCTGGCCGAGCGGGTCATCACAGGGCAGGACATCGTCGCCTTCGCCCACGGTGAACCGCAGGCGCCGCTGGACGCCCTGCACGTCTGCACGCGGGCTACGCGAAGCGGCCCGCACTGGATCCTCACCGGGCAGAAGGCCGTAGTCTGGCAGGCTGAAGCGGCCTCGGCCCTGGTCATCAGCGCCCGCACCGCCGGCGACCCCACTGACACCGAGGGCCTGTCGCTGTTTCTGGTACCCGCGGATGCCGCCGGCCTGTCCCTGCGCGGCTACCCGCTGATTGACGGGGGTCGCGGGGCCGAACTCGAACTCGATCAGGTCCAGCTCGAAGCCGACGCCCTGATCGGCCCCGAAGGCGGCGCGTGGCCAGCCATCGAACGCGCACTGGGGGCCGGCATCGTGGCCCTGTGCGCCGAGGCGCTGGGCGCCATGGATGCCGCGCGTCAGATGACTCTGCAGTATCTGCAGGAACGCCGGCAATTCGGGCAGCCGCTGGGGGCCTTCCAGGCGCTGCAGCACCGCATGGTCGAACTGCTGCTGGAAATCGAACAGGCACGCTCGGCGGTGATCCGTGCGGCAGCCGAACTGGACAACGACAATGCCCAGGTGCGCGAGCAGGCGCTATCCATGGCGAAATACACCATAGGCCAGGCGGGCTGCCTGGTGGCCGAAGAAGCCATCCAGTTGCACGGTGGCATTGGCATGACCTGGGAACTGCCCCTGTCGCATTACGCCAAGCGGCTGATCATGATCGACCATCAACTGGGCGATGCCGATTTCCATCTGCAGCGCTACATCGCGCTGGGGCGTGCGTCGGCGGCAGGCTGAATGCGGCGGGCGCACAGCCATGCCTGGCCGGTTGGCGGTATCATGTGATGACACCGCCGCGGGCAGTCAAAGCATGCCCAGGGCCAGACCCCGGGCTGCCTGAAGCCCGTCACCGACCAAGGAGCCTTCCATGCACATCCTGATCATCGGCGCGGCCGGCATGATAGGCCGCAAGCTGGCGGCGCAGCTGCTTGGCCATGGGCGCCTGGGCCAGGCGGGCATCGAGCGCCTGACCCTGGCCGACATCGTGGCCCCGACCGTGCCCCAGCGCTTCAATGGCAAGGCAGACTGCATGGCCGTCGATCTCGCCCACCCGGATACGGCCACGCAGCTGGTGGCCGGGCGGCCCGACGTGATTTTCCATCTGGCCGCCATCGTGTCCGGCGAAGCCGAGGCCGACTTCGAGAAAGGCTATGCCATCAATCTGGATGGTACACGCCACCTGCTCGAAGCCATCCGTCTGGCGCATGCACAGGACGCCTACCGTCCCCGCCTGGTCTTCACCTCATCCATTGCTGCATTCGGCGCACCGTTTCCCGAGGCCATCGACGATCAGTTCCTCACGGCCCCCCTGACCAGCTACGGCACCCAGAAGGCCGTGGGCGAACTGCTGCTGTCGGACTACACCCGCAAGGGGTTTCTCGATGGCATCGGCATCCGCCTGCCCACGATATGCATCCGGCCAGGCAAGCCCAATCTGGCGGCATCCGGTTTCTTTTCGAACATTCTGCGCGAACCCCTGGCGGGCCAGGATGCCATACTGCCGGTCTCGCCCGATGTGCGCCACTGGTTTGCCAGCCCACGCGCAGCCGTGGGCTTTCTGTTGCACGCCGGCGCCATGGATCTCACGGCGCTTGGCGCGCGACGCAGCCTGAACATGCCTGGGCTGAGCGCCACGGTGGCCGAAGAAATCGAAGCCCTGAAGCGGGTCGCCGGCGAGCAGGCAGCACGGCGCATCCATGCGCAGCCCGATGAAACCATCATGCGCATCGTGGCGGGCTGGCCGCGCAACTTCGACCCGCAGCGTGCACTCGCGCTGGGCTTCAGGGCGGATGCCTCGTTCGATGAGATCATCCGCAATCACATCGACGACGAGCTCGGTGGCACAATCGGAGCCTGAACATGCTGCTGGGTTGCATTGCCGATGACTTCACCGGGGCGAGCGATCTGGCCAATACCCTGGCCAGGGGCGGGATGGCGACCACCCAGTTTTCAGGGGTGCCCCCGGCCAATGCAGCAACCGATTGCGAAGCGGGCGTAGTCGCCCTGAAGACACGCTCCATCCCCGCCGCCCAGGCCGTGCAGCAGTCCTTGCAGGCCCTGCAGTGGCTGCGCGAACAGGGCTGCCGGCAATTCTTCTTCAAGTATTGTTCCACCTTCGATTCCACCACAGACGGCAATATAGGGCCAGTGGCCGAAGCGCTCATCGAAGCCACGGGTGCAGCCTGCGCAATCGTCTGCCCGGCCTTCCCTGAAACCGGCCGGGTGCTGTTTCTTGGGCATCTGTTCGTCAATGGCCGCCTGCTCAGCGAATCGGGCATGGCGCAGCACCCGCTCACCCCCATGACAGATCCGGACATCGTTCGCTGGCTGGGGCACCAGACGCGCCTGGGGGTGGGTCTGGTGCCCTGTTCGACTGTCCGGCAGGGCCCCGAAGCGGTCGCCGCCCTGATGCAGGCCGAGGCCAGGGCCGGGCGCCCCCTGGTCGTGGCCGATGCCGTGTCGGCTGACGACCTGCGCGTGCTGGGCCGGGCCGTTGCCGATCACCGATTGGTGACGGGCGCCTCGGGCATCGCCCGGGGCCTGCCCGAAAACTTCCGCCAGGCGGGCTTGCTCTCCAACAGGCAGGTTGGCATTGCAGGGGTCGACGGCCCGGGGGTGGTGCTGTCAGGGTCCTGTTCCGGGGCTTCCCGGGCACAGGTCGAACACCACCTCGCATCGCATCCGGGCTTGCAACTCGACGCCGATGCGCTGATGCGCGGCGAGCTCTCGCCCGCGCACGCGCTCGACTTCGTCCTGGCCCACCTGGCGCTCGAGCCCATCGTGTACTCCACGGCACAGCCGGAACAGGTGGCGGCAGCACAGGGCCGCCATGGCCGAGACGCACTGGCATCCCGCATCGAGTGTTTTTTCGGCACGCTGGCCAAACAACTCGTCGATGCGGGCGTACGACGGCTCGCCGTCGGCGGCGGCGAAACGTCGGGGGCGGTTGTCACCGCGCTGGGGCTGCAGGCGCTGCGCGTAGGCCCGGAAATCGACCCCGGGGTTCCGGTACTGGCCAGTGAAGCCCCTGTCGCGCTTCGGCTCGCGCTCAAGAGCGGCAACTTCGGATCAATCGATTTCCACGAAAAAGCCCTCAGGGCCATGTCAACATGAACACGACACACACCTCGGGCCCCTTTCATGTGGCCGTCATCGGCCTGGGCTCCATGGGCATGGGCGCGGCCCGGTCCTGCGTGCGCGCAGGTCTTGCCACCTACGGCATCGACGTACGTCAGGCGGCACTCGATGCGCTCGAACAAGCGGGTGCGATCGCGGTGGGCACCGACGGGCTGGCCTTTGCCAGCCAGCTGGACGCGGTGCTCCTGCTGCCCGTGAACGCCACCCAATGCCGCGAGGCCCTGTTCGGCCCACGGGGCATCGCCGCGCATCTCAGGCCCGGTACGCCCGTCATGGTGTCGGCGACCATGTCCGCAGCCGATGCCTGTGATCTGGACCGCTCACTGCAAGCGCTCGGCCTGCCCATGCTGGATGCGCCCGTATCGGGTGGTTCGGCTCGCGCGGCCGAAGGCCGCATGACCGTGATGGCCTCGGGCGCAGCCAGCACCTTCGCCCAGTTGCGCCCGCTGCTCGAGGCCATCGCAGCCAGGGTATTCGAAATTGGCCCGGACATCGGCCAGGGCGCCACGGTCAAGATCATTCATCAACTGCTCGCCGGGGTGCATATAGCCGTGGCCGCCGAAGCCATGGCTCTGGCCAGCCGGGCCGAGATCCCCCTGCAGACGCTCTATGACGTGGTCACCAGCGCCGCCGGCAACTCCTGGATGTTCGAGAACCGCATGCCACATGTGCTGCGTGGCGATTACACGCCGCATTCCAGCGTGGACATCTTCGTGAAGGATCTCGGCCTGGTGCTCGACACCAGCCAGGCGCTGAAATTTCCCACGCCGATCGCGGCGCTGGCCCACAGCCTGTTCGTGAACGCCAGCAATGCAGGCTACGGTAGCCAGGACGACAGCGCCGTCATCCGCAATTATGCCGGCATCCAGTTGCCAGGTGATCCTGCATGAAAGCGCACGGCAGCCAGGCAGACGAGCAGGCACTGCGCGAGCAGATGGTCATGCTGGGCAGATCGATATTCGAGCGGGGGCTGACCGCGGGCAGCAGCGGCAACCTGAGCGTACGCCTGGATGATGGCTGGCTGATCACGCCCACCAACAGCAGCCTGGGCCGGCTGGATCCCACCCGGCTCTCGCGCCTGGATATGCAAGGCCGCCTGGTCCAGGGCGATCCCCCCTCGAAAGAAGCGTTTCTGCATCAGGCGGTCTATGCAAACCGGCCAGCCGCCAAGGCCATCGTGCACCTGCATTCCACCCACTCAGCCGCCGTATCCTGCATGAAGGGGCTGGATCCACACGACTGCATCCCGCCCCTGACGGCTTATTTCGTGATGAAGATCGGGCGCCTGCCCCTGGTTCCGTACTATCGGCCAGGGGCCCCCGAACTCGCCCGCGCCGTGGGCGATCTGGCTGCACGCCACCCTGCCCTGCTGCTGGCCAACCATGGCCCGCTGGTTTCAGGGCCGTCTCTCGAGGCGGCCCTGAATGCCACCGAAGAACTGGAAGAAACCGCGCGGATCTTCCTGCTGCTGCACGCTGCCGAAACACGCCCGTTGAACCAGGCGCAGATCGATGAGCTCAAGGCCGTGTTCGCGCTCGATTTCTGATGGCCGTGTTCGCGCTCGATTTCCGAGGGCTGTCGTTACGCTCGGTTCTTGATTCGATCGGGCTGCTGGCTGGGTGCATGCATCTTTTCGATCCGATTGCCGGCGGGCTCATGCCTGGGTGACGGGTCAGTGGATCACCTCGCGGGCATGCTGCAGTTTCTCGATCGTACGCCAGCACCAGTCGATGCCCACCCCGGGCACGCCGGGCGGCGTGACATAGCCATCGGGGCTCATGACCAACGGTGCGGACAGCAGTACATCGAGTTGCGGGATGTGCTCGATCAAGGTGGCATTGGGCACTGCACAGGCCAGTGAAACGTGCAATTCCATCAGGTAATGCGGCGCCACTGGCAAATTGAAGGCTTCGGCCATGTGCGCGACCTTGAGCCAGGGCGTAATGCCACCCACCCGCGCCGCATCGACCTGAACGATGGAGCAGGCATCCTGCTGCAGGTATTCGCGAAAGACGTGCGGATTCTGCAGGGTCTCGCCTACGGCAACAGGCATGGCCGTGGATGCCCGCAGCAGCCTGTGGCCGCGCAGATCCGAGGCCGGCATGGGCTCTTCGAACCACGCCGCCCCGGCCGCCGCATAGGCCGCAGCACGATGGATCGCCTCGCCCTGGGTGAAAATCTGGTTGGCATCGATCATCATCTGCATGGTATCGGGCAGGACGTCGCGCACCTTGCGCAGGCGCCGGAGGTCTTCGGCCAGACTGCGCCCGACCTTGACCTTGAACCCGTGAAAGCCGCGATCACGGGCCGAGACGGCATTGGCCACCAGTGCGTCGTCATCGATATTGAGCCAACCACCCTCGGTATCGTACATGGGCAGGCGCGCGTGTGCCCCGCCCGCCAGGAGATGCAGCGGCAGACCCGCCTGCTGGCAACGGATATCCCACAGGGCGATATCGACTGCGGCCAGCGCCAGACTGGCGGTAATGCCCGGTGAAATGGAATTGATGGAGCGATTCAGGCGCCACCACAGTGCCTCCACGGCGCGCGCATCCGCCCCGGGCAGCTGGGGCCCCAGGGTATCGGCCAGAAGGCGGAAGATCGCTGTCCCGCCTGTGCCAAGGGTATAGGTATAGCCCACACCCACCACCCCGGCGCGGGTCGTGAGGCGAATCATGGGCGTTTCCTGCTTGAGGAACGGCTGGATGGCATCCTGGCGGGGAAACTTGGCCGGGATGTCCACCAGCAGAACCTCGACCTGCACGACTGGATCGGCAGACTGGATATCTGCACCCTGGTTTTCCTGGATCATATGGAAGGCTCCTGCTGAAATTGAAATCCCCGGTGCGTGCGCCCCGAATGGGGCGAGTGCACACCCCGTGCCGATCCCCTACTCCCCCTGGTCCGTTCGGCGACCGAAGAGGCCCGCCAGCTACCGGAGCTGCCTGAACAGCAACGAGATTTCGGGTACGAAGGTGATGATCATCAGGCAGCACGCGATCACCAGCACGAACGGCACCAACCGCGAGATGATCTGGTCGATGGGGATCCGGGCGACCTCGCAGGCGGCGAACAGGTTGACGCCAAAGGGTGGTGTGATCATCCCCATGGCCAGGTTGACGATCATGATGAGCCCGAAGTGGATCGGATCCACGCCGAACTGGGCCGCCACCGGGGCCAATATGGGGGCCAGCACAATGATGGCTGCAGACGTCTCGATGAACATGCCCACGAAGAACAGCACCACGTTCACCGCCAGCAGGAACGCAACCTGTCCATGGAAGATCTCGACCAGCCAGTTGCCGATGGCCGCCGGAACCCCTGCCCGTGTCAGCAGGAAACTGAAGGTACCTGCCGCCGCGATGATGAACATGATGACCGCCGACGAGATCACCGACTTGCGCAGCGCAATGTACAGACTTCTGGCATTGAGGGTCCGGTATACGAACACCCCGACCATGAAGGAATACACCACCGCCACGGCCGCCGCTTCGGTGGGGGTGAACACCCCCTGGTATATGCCGCCCAGAATGATGACCGGCATGCCCAGACCCCACGCCGCCTGCACGATGGCCGGCAGCAGGCGCATGCTGCCATCGCCATCCTGGTGGCCCCAGCCATTGCGGCGGCACATGATGAGCACGAAGCCGATCAGGGCCAGGCTGATGAGGATGCCGGGCCCGATACCGGCGATGAACAGTTCGCCAATGGACACTTCGGCGCTCACGCCGTAGATGATCATGGGAATGGAGGGCGGAATGATCACCCCCAGTTCGGCCGACGTGGCCTGCAGGGCCGCAGAGAAACGCACGGGATACCCATGCTTGACCATGGCCGGAATGATGATGGCGCCGATGGCGAACGTGGTGGCGATCGAAGACCCCGACACCGACGCGAAAATCATGCAGGTGATCACGCAGGAGGCTGCCAGGCCCCCCTGGAGCCGGCCCACCAGCGCCTTGGCGAACTCGACCAGGCGCTGCGAAATGCCGCTGGCCTCCATGAGATTGCCTGCCAGAATGAAAAACGGGATGGCCAGCAAAGGAAAGCTGTCGAGCGTGGTAACCAGCCGCTGGGCGATCACCAGGGGGTTCAGCTTGGTGAAGAACACCACGCCCCCCAGGGCAGACCCCAGAATGGCGATGGCAATCGGGATGCTCAGCGCAAACAGCAGCACCATGAGAATGATCATGAATGCACTCATGGGTGCCTGCTCCTAGACGATGTGGTCGACCCGGTCGGAATGGACCATGGCTTCGGCGCCAGACCGGAAACGTGCAATTTCCTCGACCAGATGGGCCAGCACGGCCACCGACGACAGCAGCGCGCCGACGGGCAGGGCCGCATACATCCAGGAAATCGAAATATTCTTGCCGCTGAAGGGGCTGCGCAGACCAGCCAGTGCCTGGAATCTGACGCGCAAGGCCATTTCATAGCCGTACCAGGTCACGACCAGCAGCAGCGCAATGGAAAAGATGGAAATGACCGCCAGCAACACCACGCGCGCGCGCCCGTGCAAGTGGGAAATCAATGTGTCGACAGCCATGAGCAGGCCATAGCGGCAGGCCACGATCAGCCCAAGGTAGATCATCCAGATGTTCAGGGTTCTGGAGGTGACCTCGGACCAGGTGGAGGGCTGTTCGAACACGAAGCGGGTGATGACCTGGAAAAAGGACACGGCCGTCATCAGGACCAGCAAACTGATGGCGGCAGCCATGGCCCCCCTGATCAGATATCTGTCCAGGGTCTTGAAGAAAGTGACCATGCCGTGTCCTTGTTTCACCCGCTGCTGATGGTTCAGGGCTTGTAATCACGGATGGCTTCGATGTTCTCTTTGCCGAACTGCTCGGAGAATTTGTCAAACGCGGGCTTGAGGGCTTCCTGGAATGCGGCGGTATCCACCTGATCGACCACCTGCATGCCCTTGTCGCGCAAAATGGCCACGCCATTGTCGGCGTCTTCGCGGACTTTCTTGCGCACGGCCGCCGAGCCCACCTTGGCCGACTCGACGAACCAGCCCTGTTCTTCTTCGGAAAGATCATTCCAGACCGCCGGGGAGATCAGGATGATGGCAGGCGAGTAGACGTGCTGCGTGAGCGACAGGTACTTCTGGACATCGGCGAAATTGGCCGACAGGATCACACCGATGGGGTTTTCCTGGCCATCGACGGTGCCCTGCTCGAGCGCGGTGAAGAGTTCCGTGAACGCCATGGGCGTGGGCAGCATGCCCAGGGTACGGAAGGCTTCCATGTGGATGTCGTTTTCCATCGTGCGCACTTTCAGGCCAACCACATCAGCCGGTTCCTTGACCGGGCGCACGTTGTTGGTGAGGTTGCGAAAGCCGTTTTCGGTCCAGGCGAGGGCCTTCAGGCCATGCTCGGGAAACTTTTCGAGCAGCGCCTGCCCGATTGGCCCATCGAGTACCGCATGGGCCTGATCGTAGCTGGAAAACAGGAAGGGAATGTCGAGAATCAGCGTATCGGGCACGAAGTTGCCGATAGGGCCCGTCGAGGTGATGACCAGGTCGATGGTGCCGATCTGGGTGCCTTCGGTGAGTTCGCGCTCGCCACCCAGGCTGCCGCCATAGGATTCCACCAGCTTGAACTTGCCCCCCGAGCGCTCGGCCAGGTCTGCGGCCATGGCCTTGGCACCCGCAGAGTAATGGGATGACGGTGACAGGTTGTGCGCGATGGTCAGTTCGGTTGCTGCCTGGGCAGGACCGAAACCGGACAGGGCCAGCGAAGCGGCCAGCAAGGGGCCAGCGAAATAACGTTTCATGATGAGGTGCCTCCCGAAAGGGTGTTGGTTGTACAGGCCGGTGAACGTGGCGCGACCGACCCGGAGCAATTCCTGCTCCATGTTAACAACTGGACGTGCCTGAACCAATCAGGGTTCACACCAGAATTCCAGGCCCGCATCTGCGGCGTGCGTTCGGGCACCCGCCACACCCAGCCTGACATCGGAACTGTATCCCCTATACAACAGCCGCAGGGATCGCCCCATTCTTCACCTGTGATACGCTTGCAACAAGCTGTTTTTCCTTATAGAATTCTTGGGCTGTCCAATCACAAAAACGCAATCTCATGCTTCAAGAACACTGGTCAGGTATCCAGTGGCTCCGGCTTGCTTAACAGTGATTATTCAACGCGTTCCGCAGTGCCACCCTCTGGCCCGGTAACCCGGACGGTTTCTCTTCCGAAAGTCATGCGCGCCCCATCGGGCACCGGCCTGTACATCAATGGCATGGCCAAGTCCCGTGTCGTGATGCGCGCATTGGCCTGAACATGCCGGCCCAGGGTTCACCCGACAGGCGTTGCGAACGTATTCAGTAAAACCGTTAACGAGATTTTCATGGCTTCTTACCTACCCCGAACCCTCATCGTGGGTTCGCTGGTTGCATGTGGCTTCATGGCAACCCCCGCAGCAGCAGAAAATGCGAGCCTGCCCCAGGCTGTCGAATTGGCAATCCTGACCAACCCGGAAATTGGCGCGCAGTTTCAGCTATTCCAGTCGACCCTGGAAGACCAGGCCATCGAACGGGGCGCGCTGCGCCCCCAGGTGGATGTAACCGGCTGGACCGGCCGCAACTGGCGCAGCCATTCAGACGGCGGCTACGCCTCGAACTGGAATGGCTCGGGCTACAACCTGAGCCTGAGCCAACTGCTGTTCGACGGCTTTTCAACCCTCAACCGGGTCCGTGAAGCCGGCTTCGAGAAACTGGCCGAATACTACAGCCTGAAGGCCACCATCGACAGTGTCGCCATCGAGGCGACCCGGGCCTACCTGGATGTCCAGCGGTTTCGCGAGCAGGTGCGCCTGGCCAACGACAACTACGAAACCCATCGCAGAACCCTGGGCCTGCTCTCCGAGCGCAGTGAATCCGGGGTGGGTCGCGGTGTCGACGTCACCCAGGCCAACGCACGGCTGGCCCTGGCCCAGAGCAATGTGATGGTCGCGACGGGCAATCTGAACGATGTGACCCAGCGCTACCAGCGCATCGTGGGCAAAGCCCCCGCCGACAACCTGTCGGATACGCAGAACGTGGGTCATGAAATCCCGGCAGCCGCACAGGATTTCAACGATGCCATCCGCAACAACCCGGCCATTCTGGCCAAACAGGCACTGGTGCAGGCGGCCGAACGCGGCAAGGCCTCGGCCAGGGGCCGCTTTGCGCCGACCATCGAACTGGTGGCCGACACCGGGCGCAGCCAGGATCAGCCGCCCGGCTACCCCGATCGCAACGCCCAGAACAGCCGTATTCAGGTGGTGGCCAACTTCAACCTGTACCGCGGCGGTGCCGATTCGGCGCGCGTACGGCAGACGGCCGCCCGTGCCTACGCGGCCCAGGATATTCGCAACTACACCTGCCGCAACGTGGAACAGGAACTGGCCATTGCCTGGAACGAGGTGATGCGCCTGCGCCAGCAGATTCCTTTCCTCGAGAAGCACGTGCTCGAATCATCCAAGGTGCGGGTCGCCTACATGCAGCAATTCAAGATTGGCGAACGCAGCCTGCTCGATTTGCTCGATTCAGAAAACGAACTGTTCGATGCACGCCAGGCCCTCAACAATGGCCAGCATGATCTGCAGATTGCCGAATATCGCTGGCTGGGCATGGCGCACCGGCTGTTGCCGACGATCGGCCTGGGCGACCCGTACGCCGACAGCCCCAAGGAAGCGGCAGACCTGAATTTCCCGGATGAAATGCTGCAGGCCTGCCTGACCCCGCTCCCGAGTCCGGGCTCATTCGAGCCGGTCGAGGTCAAATACCGCTCGGGTACCAACCCGCCCATACTCGACAAAAGCGGCGCACAACCTGCTGCAGGCTCCTGGGACTGATCCGGCCATCAGGGCACAGGGCACTCGCACATGCCCCACGATATTCGTGGGGCATGTTGTTTCAGCCTCACCATGTGCACGTTGATTCAGGCACAATCTGGGCATGTCAATGCCCATCCCTGCAGCACCCGTGGCACCGCGCACATCGATATCGCAAATGTGCGCACTGGCGCTGTGCATGGCCATGGCCGCCGGCGGGTACGGCTGGCCCGTACTGGCCGAACAGGCCACCGAACTGGTTGCCCATGCGCGCCAGCATCATGGTGCCCGGGCAGGCCGTGCCGTCGAGGCGTGGCAGCAGGCCCTTTCGCAGGCGCAAGGGCAAGCCGAGCCCGAACAACTGCGGCGCATCAACGCATTCTGGAATCACAGCCTGCGCCAGGCCGATGATCGTACGATCTGGAACCAGGCCGATTACTGGGCCACTCCCATCGAGTCCCTGGCCAAAGGCGCCGGGGATTGCGAGGATTTCGTCATCGGCAAGTATTTTTCCTTGCTGGATCTCGGGGTGAGCCCGGAAAAGCTGCGGCTGATCTATGTCCGTGCCAACGTTGGCGGAACCCGTATTGCGCATATGGTTCTGGGCTATTACCCGAATCCTGGTGATGAGCCGCTGGTGCTGGACAGCCTGCTGGACGACATCCTGCCGGCACGGAAACGGGCTGACCTGACACCTGTTTTCAGTTTCAACGGCCAGGGCATCTACGCCCAGGGCAGCAGGCGCGCGCCCGTTGAACACATTGGCCGCTGGCGCGGCCTGCTGGATCGAATGAACACCGAAGGCTATCGCCGCCACCCATGAGGCCATGTCATGTCACTGCTGAAACAATTGATAACAAGCGTCACCCTGGCAATGGCCGTCGTGCTGATCGGGGCAACGGCCTTCAGCATCGATGCGGCGCGTCATTATCTCAACCTGCAACTGCAGGCCCAGAGTGAATCCGCAGCCACGACGATGGCGCTGACCCTGTCGCAGGAACCGAATCAGGACCCCGTGATCCGTGAACTGCTCCTGACCGTTCTGTTCGACACTGGAAATTTTCAAGACATTTCCTTCGTGAACATGGCAGGGCAGACCGAACTGCTGCTCGACCAGCCACACGATGCCACCCTGGTGCGCCGTACAGCCCTGTCCCATGTACCGGCCTGGTTCGATCGCTGGCTGCCCCTGGAGCGTCACGAAGCGCAGCAGGCGGTATCCGACGGCTGGCGCGAGTTGGGCGTCGTGCGGCTCACCGCCAACGACGAATTTGCCCGTGCATCGCTGTGGCGCAGCACCTTGCAAATCATTGGCATCACGCTTGCGGCCGGCCTGGCCTGGGCGCTGTTCGCATGGTTCCTGATCCGCTGGTTGCGCCGTGCGCTGCAGGACGATGTGCAGATACGCATCGAGGCACTCGCAAGAGGCGACATCGACACTGGCCTGCCACCGATACGCCATGGCGCCCTGACTGAACTTCAGGGCGTGACCCAGAGTATCGATTGGGTCTACGAGCAGGTCCAGGCCACGGCGGCAGAACGCGAAGAAAAAATCCAGCAACTCGAACTCGATCTCAACCGTGACCCCACCACGGGGCTGGCCAACCGCAAGTTCTTCATTCATGCACTGCGCCAGGCTACGGAGCAACCTGAACCTGGCCAGCCAGCGCACGGCCACATCTTCCTGTACCGGCATTGCCACCTGCAGCGGCTGAATCAGCGCATCGGCCGTGAGCGGGTGGATCACTGGCTGCGTGACACAGGTCGCGAGATCGAAGCGGTGCTGCAGCAACTCGTGGGCGCCCAGGCTTGGCTGGCGCGGCTCAACGGATCGGATTTCGTCTGCCTGTTGCCCAACCTCGAGGGGCCCGAGGCAATCCAGATGGCACACCGCCTGCACAGCCGCCTGATGGCGTTGCGCCTGCACACCGACCATGCCGACACATGCGGGTTTGCCGCCGCCGTGACCAATTACCGGTCTGGAGAAACCGGCTCGGACATCCTGGCCCGCCTGGACACCGCCCTGATGCGTGCCGAAAGCTCGCGGCATCAGCACATCGAATATCTGCCCAGCGCTGATGACGAGAATACAACCCAGTCGATCAATGCCGCCGAACAGCAATGGCGCCAACTGCTGGAGCAGGCACTGCAAGAACAGCGCATCCACCTGCACACGGAACCAGACCCAGGGTGTCCAGAGCCGGAAAGTCGCATGCTGGCATGGCAGATGCTGCACGACCCAGCGCATGCTGGCCCCATATCAGGTTTCGAATTTCTGCCGGCAGCGGCCCGCACCGGCCTGTCGGGCGCCTACGATCTCAATGGCCTGTCATTGGCCCTGGCATGGCTTCGCGAGCATCCCCAGGCGCTGGTACTGCGCATTTCCCTGGCGTCCTTGCTGGAGGAAGGATTCCTGTCGCGTTGCCTCGCCATCCTGGCAGACGAACAGCCGGCCATATGCGAGCGCCTGATCACTGAACTGGATGCCTTCGGGCTCGACGCCTGTCCGAAGGAAACCATGGCATTTGCGCGCGCCGTTCGGACCCAGGGCGTGGCCATCGCCCTGCGGCGACTGGATGAACAGGTCGAAGCCTTGCTGGATCTGAAGGAACTGCAACCCGCCTACATCAGGCTCTCGACCCGATTGCAGCGCGATGCCTCTGCCAATCCGGCAGCCCGGTACCTGTTGACCGCCATCCAGGAAACGGCAGATGATCTCGGGATCACGGTTCTCCCATGCTGAGCGCACGATCGCCCCACCATGCGGCGGAGCGATCGCCCTTCATGGCGCCCTGAAGCCATACAGGGCGCACGATGCGTCAACCCATCGGGTTGTCCAGCTTGCCGTCATCGATCAGCTTGTTGATCATATCGTTCTGCGATGAACCTGCATCCAGGCCAAGATCCTCGAACGACACACCCTTCAGGATGATTTCCTGATCGAAATGCCCGCTGCCCACCTGGCCGCCGGTATCGACCTTGATGACCGTATCGGCACCGGATTCCTCGATCAGGAAGTATTCATCCAGTGAGCCGCCTGCATCGCCATCCAGCAAGCCGGTCAGATCCAGACGATCGGCACCGTGCGGGTCAGCGCCGCCGGTACCGAAGTCCAGTATCGTGTCCGAGGCCGGTTGCGCAACCGAACCTGCGTCACCGAACTCCCACCTGAACACATCATCGCCGGCACCGCCGACCAGGAAGTCGCTGCCCTGGCCGCCGATCAGAACGTCATCACCGTCGCCGCCAATCAGCACATCAGTGCCCTCTGCGCCAAGCAAGGTGTCCGTCGAACCATCGGAAATGGTCGTGACGCCATCAGCCAGCGCGGATGGATCGATGCGCACCTGAAACTCGTGCGTACGCTCCATGCCTTCGAGGCCCGAATCACTGACCGTCACCGTGAGCGCATGGCTGCCGGGTACGTTGGACAGCAGAACCAGGCTTTCGGTGTCCCAGCCCGAGAGATCGACGCTGCCATGACCCGGGCTGGCCACGAAGACGTGTCCCTGGCCATCCTGCAGTACCGCGCCTTCAGGCAGACCCTGCAGGCTCACGGCAGCACTGTCCGTTGACCAGTGCTCCGGCAGGATCTGCGTAAGCGCAATCTCCTGGCCCTGTTCACCTTCGTTGTAGCCATAGATGCGATAGTGACCGTGGTCTTCAGTGCCGATCAGGCTGCCCAGGGTAAAGCCCGCGTTCTGGTCCTGCAACTGGGTCTGTGCCGTCTCGAAATCCGGGAAGAATTCGATGGGCGTACCGGGCGACGCCTTGTTGACGACCGACACGTTGTACATGCCCGCACCCTTCTGGTTGTGCATATACATGTCGAAGGTATACAGCCCCGATTCGGTTGCCGTGAAGTCGAAATCCTTGAACGTGCTCTTGTCGGTGCCCCAGCGCAGATCCACCTGCTGGCCGCCACTCTCGCGATCACCCAGGACCACCCGCAGGCTGTCATCACCTTGCGCCTTGACGGTATAGGTTTCACCCGCCTGCAGATAGATGACCCCGTGGGCGTGCACCGCCGTATCCACCGCCACATTCTTCTGCTTGTCGGTGTCGCCACCGGCCCTGGGGTTCAGGGCGATGAGGCTATCCAGGATCTGCTCGCCCGTCGCGCCACCATAACCGTGCTTGCGCCCCTCCCTCGACGTCTCCTGATAGGTACCGTTGGGCGCATACTGATCCAGCTGCTTGACCGTGCTTTCAAGCAAGGCCGTGCTGGCCCCGTCGCCATTGCTGCCATTGGGCCTGCCAGGCCCCGCACGCAGGCCATCGAGCAGACTGTCGATCGCCTTCTGCTCTGCACTGCGGTTGTCACGTCCTGCGCTGGGCGGCCCGACATACTGCCAGGTGCTGACCTTGAGCCCGACATTGGTGACCTCTGGCTGGGGCACGAAGGTGTTCAGGTCATCATCGTACACAACCGAAGTGACGGCGCTGTCCTCGCCAATCATGCCGCCGGCCGGGCGTACATCGGCCGCGCCCACCACCCCGGTGATGCTCACCGTCAGGTTTTCCTGGGGCTCGGGGTTGGCATCGTCCACCGTGCGGACCGTGAAACCCGCCTGACTCTGGCCACCCGCAATGGTGACGCTGGGTGGCCGGCCGGTGGTGTCGCTGTTGTTGGCCGCTTCGCCGTCCCAGGCCAGATCCACCCTGACATTCTTGCCTGCAGGGACCTCGACCGGATCGCCATTGCGATCGACCAGGTACACCGTGTAGTGCAGATCATCGCCTTCCAGGACCGCAGTTTCATCCACACGAATCTGTGCAAATACGCCATCGGGCTGGTTGGGTTCCCCTTTCAGGGTGATGATGATCTCGGCCGAGTCATGGTCACCGTCCCTGTCGGTGATGGTGTAGCCGAAACGCATTTCCTCTTCCTGGCCTACGGCCATGCCGTCGCGGCCTGACCGGCTCATTTCGAACTTGTACGTGCCGTCGTCATAGCCCGTAAATGTGCCAAAGGCGTTGGTCAGGCTGTATGAGCCATCACCATTGTCCGTGGCACCTTCCCAGGTGATGAAGCCGTCACTGGCAGGCCCGTCGGCACCAATGCGGATGGCATCCTCGAGCTCGCCGGTGATGGTCGGCATGTCATCCACTGCCGAGATGGTGGCATACAGGTCAAACACATTGTCTGCGTTTTCCCAGGTGTACACCGTGGAGACAGGGTCCCCGTACTCGTCGTTCTTGAACCCGTCAATCGTGAACTCGAAGGTACGATCACCCACCGTGAAGGTCGAACTCAGGGTCGAGGCATCGATTTCCACGATGTCACGATCCGCTTCGGCCGACCCCGGGGTGTTCGCATTCGGGGTTTCCGTATGCTTGAGCTTGATGGTGTGCTCGATTTCATGCGGCTGCCCATCGATCGTGACGCTGAACTTGACGACCAGATCGGTGGATACCAGGACACCGGAACCCGAATTGACGGCATTGTTGAAATGGGTGAACGTGCCGAGCTTGAATGTGGACCCGATCAGGTTGTCCGAATTGCTGCGGTAGTCCTCATTGTCGTAATAGTCATAGCCGGACGGTTTCCCATTGCCCGACGCATGCGGCTTGCCCCAGCGGATTTCCTCGAGATAGGCATCGGAGTCGTTGTCCTTTGTCGTACCCTGCGTCTCACCCGCCTTGAATTTGACGTTGGTGAAACCCGCCTCCAGACCCGTGACGACGACGTCACTGATGGGCACCTCGATCACGTGGCTGTGATCAACGGCCTCCGGCGCATCATCTTCGATGAAAATCTTCAGCGTGGTATCGCTTGCGTTGCCGAAGGCATCGCGCACGGATACGGGCACCTCGAAGTCGACCACGTCCTCCTGGGTCGGATCGGGATGATCCACCGAACGATGCAGTTCCACTTCGTAATGGCCGGTATTGTCGATGGTCACCGTGATCACCGGCTCGCCATTGACGGTACCCGTGAGGATCTGGTCATTTCCGGACAGGGCCCAGTCGACCGATTCCTCACCTATATGCAGGGCATCGGCAGCCGGGATCCCCAGCGTGACGGTGACCGGATGCGGATGCGTGATGCCGATTGACCCATCACTGGTGGGTGAGTCGGTCGTGTCATCTACGCCGTCGTCATCAGGCAGGCCGTGTTCGAGCCCTTCTTCGGATACACGGGTCTCACCCGGCGTGAGAACGGGCAGCGAGTCATTGTCAATGATGCCGCCCGTGCCCGTGGCCTCGATCTCGGCGCCCGCCTGGCCAAACTCAACCCCATTGACCGTGCCCGTGAGCGCGCCCTCGAGCGTGAACTGCTCCTCGCCCTCGAAGACGCCGTCATC